>NZ_JBFWPA010000108.1:0-22247 GCF_050250235.1 Pseudorhodoplanes sp. | reverse complement strand
TGCGAACGGTCTTCGGCATCGATCAGAACAAGCAGGTGCGACGAACAGCAAACCGGCTCGCCGCCGGTGCTGACATGCGCCAGCCGGATCCGTCCATCGGCATATGACTTGACCGGATCGACCAGATTTTCGATGCGGTTCAGTTCTCCGCACTCGCCCAGCTCGGCGGCCCGGGTAACGGCCGGCGCAAGCAGCGCCAGCGCCACGCATGCGGACGCCATCCGTCTCGCCTTCGCGAGCGATGCCGCGACGGTGCGGTTCGCATCGATCCCAGGCCACTGCATCATTTCAGAACACCTTCCCGATCCATGCATCGAGAGAATATGGCCCGGCCCCATTGGCAAGAAAGTACAGCGCGGCAGCCGTCCACAACAGCGGATATTCGAATCCGGCCTGATTCCAGAAAAACCCGCGGCGGTGCTCCCAGATGCTCAGCGCCAGCAGGATCACGATCGGGATTGCCACCGGGCGCGTGAACAATCCAAGTGCCAGCATCGGTCCGCCCAGAAGCTCGGTTGCAACGATGACCCAGGCCCAGAGCTTGCCCGGCCGGTAGCCGCCATTGTCCAGCAGCACCGCAAAGTCCCGCACGTTACTGACCGGTCCGCCAGAATTCGGGAAGAAACCCATCGCCATGCGCAGGCCGTGTGGCACGAGCGACAGGCCGACGACCACGCGAAGCAAGGCTTCCGCGAGCGGACCGGCAATGGCGTAAAAGCCTGCCAAATGCGGGATGATCAGCGGAGCAGCATCATGCATGGAGCTTGCGTCGGGCGGGACGAACCCAGCGTGATGGGGAAACGAATTCGGGTCAATCTCGCGCACGCCTCCGGACCGCGGCGGGCGACGGTATTGTGACGCGGCGGCGACTTCACATTGTCATGAGCGGCATGGAACCTCCGGTTGATCGGCCGGTTGAGGCGCATTATGCCTAGCCGTGGCTTTGCGGCCTCACCCACCAAAACGGAGTCTGACAGATGGCACGCGACAGCGCATTTCCCTCGATGACGGCCCTGCTCGGTCTGCTCGCAATCGCAGGCTATCAGAACCGCGACAAGATTTCGGAAATGCTCGGCAATCTGACCAAGGGCAGCACGAACCAGGGCGACGCGAGCCAGGGCGCATCGCCGGGCACGGGCGCGGCGTTGCCGGGCGGGCTCGGCGGCCTTTTGGCCGGCACCAGCGTCGGAGGCCTTCTCAATGGCGGCCTTGGCGAGTTGATGGACAAGTTCAATCAGGCCGGACAGAAGGACAAGGTCGATTCCTGGGTCGGCACCGGCCCGAACAAGGACGTCGCCCCCACCGATCTGAAAACCGCACTGGGCCCGGATGTTCTGAACTCGCTGTCGCGCGCGACCGGCCTGAGCGAGCAGGAATTGCTGGACCGCCTGTCGCGGACGCTGCCGCAGGCCGTCGATCAATATACTCCGCAGGGACGGATCGCGTAGCCGCGCCGACGTCAACCGGCGATTTCGGAGCGGCCGCCTGCGAGCAATGCGCCGGCGGCCGCCACTCCGGTCCGGTACGCACCATGCGCGGTCGAGAAGTCGTCCGTCGAGCAGGCCTCGCCAGCAAAGAACAGCCTCCCCTCCACCGGTGCCGCCAGCACATCCCGGCAATCGGCACCGCCGGGCTTCGCGTAGGAATAGGCGCCGCCCGCGAACGGATCGGTGCCCCATGAATGATGTGCGATGGGTGCGATCCGCGAAGCGAAGTCGCTGCCCAGCAGGCTGACGAGTTCGCCTTTCGCAAAATCGAAGAACGACTCCGCCCCGCCGGGTTCGAGCTGCTCGGCCAAACTGCCGCCGAAATAGCATTCAATCAGCGGGCGGCCGAACGGACGCAGGTGATAGGCGCCGGTCCCCGTCCTGTCGGTGCGGCCGAACAGCCGGCTGTCCTTGTCGAATTCATCCGCTCCCGCAAGCGACAGGAACAGCTTGTCATCGAAACCCAGCGGCAAAGCTGCCGCCGCAGCAATCTTGTCGGGCAACGTCGGCGCGAAGACCATCGCTTCGCGCGCGATCAGCGCGGTTGGGATCGTGACGATGACGGCGTCCGCGGTGATCGCGCCACGGTCGGTGTCAAGGCGCAACAGCCGACCGCTGTGATCGATGCGGCGCACCGGACAACCGAGCACGATGTCGAGGCCGGCCGCGCTTTGCGCGACGAGATGCCCGTAGCCTTCCGCGACGCGCCAGTTGACGCCGGTATCGGCATAGCGATGCAGGTCGATCGCCGACACCTTGTCCCATTCAGCACCGGCGATGAAGGTCGCGACCGTGCCGATCAAGCCGTTCCAGCGACCACCGGGAGGAAGGCATTCGGAGGCCGGAACGTCCTCGCCCGTTTCTGCGACTTCCGCCACGCGTTCGTAGAACGTGTCGAGCGCCGCGCGGAACGCTTTCTGATCAGCGAGCGAAAATCCGACTGGCACGGAGGGTCGAGTCCAGGGCGGCGGGGTCCGGTCGATCGTGAGCCCAAGATCGCGCGCAAACGCGGTCCAGGGATTGCGATCCGCCGAATGCAGCCATCCGCATCCCAGATCGAGCGGAAAACCGGCCTTGGCCGCCGTGAACGCACGACCTCCAAGCCGCGGACGCGCTTCCAGCACCGTGACACGCCTTCCCGCATCACGCAGCGTGCGGGCCGCAGCGATGCCGGCGGCGCCGGCACCGACAACAATCACGTCATGGGACATCGGTGAGTTCGCGCCTTTGGCTGTTGTGGTTCAGCCAAATGGCAATCGCAGATCATCGCGGCGGAAGCGAGCGGAAAAGGTGCGGGAATGCAGGCTCGCGCCACACCGGACGCTCCGGCCTGTGGGACGTTGGAAACAACTCACACGCTGAACAGAGCAAATAGCGTCACCGACGCAAGCCCGATCATCGCAACCGCATTGCGAACGAGGAACGCGCCGGCGACGATCGCCGCGAACGATGCGGATTGGAAAGCGGTGGTGCGGGTCATGATCGGTCCCCTGAATAGGTGAATTTTTGGCTTCTGGCCGGTCTGTCGCTTCAGGACCAGTTTCGGTTCAAGGCAGCGACATGTTTCGCGTCTCACGGCAGTGTGATTCCGTTCACGCGCCGGACGGAACCTGAGGGCTCGCGCCGGTTGCAGATTACTCGCGGCTGCAGATCATCGCGCCACATGCTGCCGCGGCGGGTGCCAGAACCGCGCGCTACAGGCGATAACGCTTGATTATTTGTGTTCTGCAAATTCTTCGGACATAACGCGACAACACTCGCTGCGGAGAGTTGTGACGTGTCATGAACACAATCGAAACCCCGACGCCGCGTGAGATCGTCCGCGATGCGCTTCGCTCGCTCGAGAGATTCGTCAGAGAGGCGCCTCAGGCACGACAGATCAGTGCGATGCGGCCGATATTGCGGCCAACGGCCGAAGTGGCGGTATGCTGTTCGCCTGCCGCAAAAGCCCGGCGCTGAGCGCCGATGAAATGGTTCGCGATTTTTTTAGGATTTGGGCGGCGGGGCTGCGTTGCTCGAGCCATTGCGATCTGCTTGGCGCAATCAGCCATGCGCAGCGCTTCGTTCAGTAACCAAAAAACTTGATATCGTCGGCGTGATGACGGCGTACGGCCTCGGCCACAACAGGGTCGGCAACTGCCGAACGCTTGGCATCGCCATCTCGCAATGACTGGTTGCGAACGTGAAGATCAACCGGAGCTGGAAAGTTGAAGTTATCGATGATTTTTCTGTAGTCCGACAGGAGGCTCTCAAATCTGATCATGTGGTCTGGCTTCCGAAACCGCCCATCTTCCATCAGGAAGCTCGCCATGGAATCAATTCGCGGCAGGAGGGCTAGGAATTCCTCGCGATCCCAGGTCGCTTCGGTGAGCAGCCATGACCCATCGGGCTGCTGTCGCATCCATCGATGGGGTGAAAAGTAGAACGATACAGCACGTGCCACTGGGTGGCGCACGCTGACGATGATCGACAAACCCGAGGTATCGCCCATCAACCTCTTATAGTCGGACAGCTTCGCATGCTTGAAGGGCGTGATCGGTCCCTTTAACTCATATCGATCCACGCCGTCGCGGTGCTCACCCAGTATTTTCTTGTCGTCAGAAAACGGAAGGAATGCCTCCTGAAGGGAGTTGCCTCCGGTCTTGGGGATGTGAAGAAAGATAAATTTGTTTTGGATTGATATCATTTCAGCCCGATTGCCAATTTTAGCTCCACCATCGGGAAAACGCACGAACTTTACAACCGTGACCCCACTCTGACAAGCTATCGAGCGGCCACGTTCACTCCGCGAGCGACCTGAGGAGAAATTCTGCGTGCACCAAGAGCGGAATATTCTGTTCCTGCTCAGCGATGAGCACAGCTTTCGGTTTGCAAATTATCTGCCGCGCGAGAAAGGGGGCGAGCGGGTCCTTACGCCAACGTTTGACAAATTGGCGAGCCAGGCGACGGTGTTCGAGCAAACCTATTGCGCGGTGCCATTGTGCGTTCCATCGCGGATGTGCCTGATGACCGGTCTTGAAGCGCAGGAATGTGGCGCCATCGACAATGGATCGGTGCTCGACCCTGCGCTTGACACCATGCCGAAAATGCTTGCGCGCGCTGGTTATGAGACCGCACTGGTCGGCAAAATGCACTTCAGGGGCTCAAATCAATTCCACGGTTTTCAACATCGGCCGTACGGCGATCTCGTAGGGAGTGGAATCCACCAGTGGGAGGACCGCGCCTGGCCTTCCGCCGCAGGAAGCCCTGCGATGCACAAGGCCAATTCTTATGGCATATCTGACAATCTTGCAGAGAGGACAGCGAAGGCGGGGCGAACCCGCATTCCCGAATCCCTGATCTGTGACCGGATGGTCGCAGAGGAATCGGTTGCCTTCCTGCGCAATTACAAGGCCAGCGGGTCGGAAAGACCTTGGTTTCTCTGTGCATCCTTCAGCCGGCCACACTTTCCGATGACAGCCCCGCCCCGCTTTGCTGACAGGTTTCGGGCGACCAACATTACCGAACCGTTTGTCCCCAAGAGCGGCGCTTCCTACGATCATCCTGTCAGCAGGCTCATTCGGCAGGGCTTCGAAACCGGCCGCATTGACTATGACGAGATGATGAATGGACGTGCCGGCTATTTTGCCTGCATCAGCTATCTCGATGAGATTATCGGTGACATGCTGGCCCGCTTGGAGGCCAGCGATCTCCTGGATAACACGATCATCGTGTACGCGAGCGATCACGGCGAGATGGCGGGAGAACTGGGGACATGGTGGAAAAGCGGCTGGTACGAGGGCTGCTGCCGCGTGCCGTTGCTGGTTTCGACACCCGAGCAGCGTCGCAGCCAACAGCCGCGTCGCAACATCGCCACGGCGGTCTCGTTGGTCGATCTTGCGCCCACTCTTGCGGCGCTCGGCGGCGGCACACCGTTGTCGCCGGTCACGGGCATCGACCTCTCCCCGGCAATCGTCGGAAGCGCCGAGGTGCCGGACCGGCCGATTTTCTGCGACCATCTTAACGTCAGGTGGGGCCCGGGGAGCGAGTTCCGGTCGATCCGATTGGGCAATTGGAAATATGTCGCCTTCCGTGACCACGACGGCCTGTTGTTCGATCTCTCCACGGACTTGTATGAAAGCGAGAACCTGATCGACACCGCACCGCCCTCACTTCTAGCCGAACTCCAGAAGCACGCGCTCGATTATGATCGCATCAACGGACCCGTCGCCAGGCGTCAGGCCGAGTTGCGTGCGAAATACCCACTGCAGTTGGCTGCCGGGGCCACACCCAGTCAATTCCTGCTCGACGAGGGCAAACTGGTCGGAGCCGACGTGACGATCTACAAGCCGGCAATCATCACCGAGGACCCGTCAAACTATTTCGCCGACTGGCCTGCAACGGCAAGTGAGAGACTGCAGGAATAAGATCTACGGAATTGCGGCCACGCGCTGGCCTGGACGGATGTCCTGCGGCCGCATCTGCCTGCACCGCAAGAAAATCAACGTCTCGACCGTGCTGGCCGGTCAGCGCCTTGGAATCAGGGAGGTTGACGACGGCATTTGGCTCGCAAGCTTCATGCGCTACGATCTCGGATATTTCGACCTGGAGCAGAAAACCTTGCAGCCCATCGCCAACCCGTTCGGCACGAGGTTGTCACGCATGTCTTAGGTACGATCCGTTACTTATGTGTCCGGGCTGGACATTTTAGGATTTGGTAGCGGGGGAGCGTTGCCCGCACTACCCCCTCTTTACGATCCGGCTGGCGAGTTAACGCCCGCGCCGCGCGCCGAGCCGGGCGCATTCCTGTTCCACCGCCCGCAGCCGGCTGTCGAGGTCGCGGCGGGCGGCCTCCTCCCGCCGCTCGGTCTCTTCGATGCGCTCGAACAAGGCACGCTTGCCGTCGCTGACCCGCGCCCCGATCTCGTCCAGCCGTTCGCGCATTTCGGTCTGCAGGATCGGCGCATGTTCCAGCGCCATGCCGATGCGATGCAGCGCCTTGATGCCCTCCCCGATCGGGCCATCCATGAAAACCAGCGTCGGGTCCGGCGAAGACGGTGCCTTGCGGCCATCGCGGGTGCCGCGATAGATCGCGAAAATGCCGGCCGCCGCCAGCACCACGGCGACCGCGAATTGGAGCACCGGAAACGCCTCAAGCGCCTTGATATCGAGCATGCGCCAGCACCCGATAGCAGGACACCAGTTCGCCGAAGGCGAGCGCGAAATAGACCGGGATGCCCGGCGACGGCGGCGTGCCAGCCTTCGGAATCAGCATCACCAGCGCCAGGTCCATCTGCGCCCACAACATCATCGCGAGAAAGGCACTTCCGGCGCGGCAATGGGCGCCCCACCGCCAGCGGCCGTTGAGAACGAGCGCAGCCGCGCGCGCCGCGCCCGCCGCAAAGAACAGCAGCGCGATCTGCGCGGGCGTGAATACCAGAAGCAGATAGCGGAACGCCGACGCCGCGATCGCCTGCGGCCAGACCGTGAGATGCAGCGCCAGCGCCAGCATCGCGAGCGTCATCACCCATTCGAAAAACCGGTCGCGGCAATGCAGCCGCAGGAATTCGCGCATGACGGTCAGCCTCCGAACCAGCGGCGCTTCGGAGCGGGCTTCGAGCGGGTGGTCCGCAGCGCATCGGCTTTGGCGCAGGAAAGGTCGGCGGATGCCGGCAGCGCCTCGCCCTTCACCATCGCCGCGCGCATCCGCTCCCAATCCTCGCGGCCGCACTCGATCTTGGCATTGGCGATACGGCGGCCGGCATCATGGCGCGCGGCATCGACCGCCGGATGGCGCGCCGCCGGCGACGCCACCTGTTCCGGCGTCAGATAGGCCGGCGCCGGACCGGGATCGCGCGACAGCGGCGACCGGATCGCCGCATCACCGGCGCAGCCGGCGCTGCTGCAGGCCGCGATCAGTATAATGGCACTGGTCGTCAAGAAGCGCGGACGGATCATGTTTGGCTCCGGGTTGCGTGGATTGCAGCTTGGCGCGTTCGAGATCGCGCTGCAGGCGGGCGATTTCCTGCTCGGTGACATAGCGGCGCTCGTTGAGCGCGGCGACGATGCGCCCCGCGCGATCGGCGCGGTCATTGGCGGCATCGCGATCGAGGATCAGCGCGTCGATCTCGGCCTGCTTGGCGGCCGCCTTGCATTCGCCTTCGGCGACCGCGCGGCCCCATTGATAAAGACCGGTGGCGCCGATCGCGATACAGGCGACCAGGCCGGCATAGAAAGCGATGGCGACCTTGTGCCCGATCGCAGCCGACCACAGCGTGGCGACAAACCCGCGGATCATGACATCAGCCTCCCGTCACGCACCAGCCTGACCCCCTCGGTGACGGCCTTGCGCTGGCTTTTCCAGATCAGCAGCAGCACGATCGCGAAGCCCGCGACCCAGAGCTGCCAGGGCATTTTCGCGGCGATGCGAAGCACCGGCTCTGCAAGCTCGCGCACGCCTTCGACCTTCTCCGATATCCATTCGAAGCCGATCGCCCCGCCGGCGCCGCCGATGCCGAGCTTGGCCAGGAAGCGCGACCAGCGCGATTCGGCGACCGGCGCCACCTCGGCCGCGACCCGTCTTTCGGTGACGCCTTTGCGCGCGGCCGCGATCGGCCGCACGAAGCCCTCGGCCTCCGCGGCATCGATCGCCGCGACCAGGGCGGCATCGGCAACCGGATCGCCCTGCAAACCGCGATCGACCTTGAAGGCCGCGATCGCCGCCGCCATGCGCGAGCCGGGACGGCCGTCGACAAACCCGACTTCGTGATAGCCCAGCGCCTTGAGCCGGCGCTGGATCATGTCGAGACGGGGATCGGGACGGGGATCAGGCACCGCCGCGATCGCAGGACGCGCATACAGCGCGATCCAGTCCCGCGCCGGCGGCGCCGCCATCTTGCGCGCCGCCCAGGCCCGCACCTGGCCGCAGGTCCTCCCCGACAGGATCGAACGGTTTGCCTTGATCGCCGCCGGGCGCACCACCTGCGCCACCGGCGTCTGCGGCGCCGCCCGCAACAGCGCACGCGCGGTGCCGGCGCCGAGAAAATGCGCCAGATACAGATCGCCATCAGCGGCGGCCCGCCCCATCACCCCCAGATTGTCCTCGGTGTGGCGCGCCAGCATGCGCAGCGCGATCGCCGGGGCCTTGCGCAGTGCGAGGACCTGCGCGCGGTTGCGCCCCGCCATCAATTCCGGCTCATGCCGCCGCACGCATGCAAGCCAGGTGGCGTTGAGGAACTGTCCGAGTCCGGTCGCGCTCGAGGTCGCGGCCTTCGCGTCCGGATCGCCGCCGCTTTCGATCTGCACGATGCGGTTGAGCGTGTCGTCAGACACAAGAGTGGACAGCGTATGCATCAGCACGATTCCCATCGGCCGGCACGCAGATGGCCATGCCAATGCGTGTGACCCTCGATGATATGATGGACGGATGGCGACAGCGTCGGACGCGCGCGGTTGCCGTCGAAATGCCAGGACGGCGACGGCGCCGGCTTGAAAGTAAGCGCCCCAAGGCGCCCGCATCCGCACGGGCAAAGATAGAACATGCCGCCAGGAAAGCGGCCGCCCGATGAATAGAATTCGAAGGCGCCCGGCGGCACGCCAGGCGCATCGATATCATTGACAGGTGTGGCTTGGACCATGGCGCTCACACCCGCACGATGGCGACGGCATTGCAGATATTGTGTTCGCGGGTGCGGGCACGGCCGCCGTCATTGCCGGAATAGACCAGCGCCGTACACCGGCCGGTGACCCTGACGATGCGCCCCACATGGCCGCGGCCGCGGCCCCAATTCCAGACCACGATGCGCCCCGGCGCCGGTGCCGCGCGCGGAAAGCGAAGCCACGCCAGCGCGCGATTGAGCGCCGGATCGAGACGGCCGGTGATCCGGCGCATTTCCCAGCCGCACCAGGCGGCCGGCCGCGGGCCGAGCGATGCGGAGAACGCCTCGCCCCAGGGGCGATCGCCGATGATGGCAGGCAAGGCGGCAAGCAACGCCGCGCACAGCAGGAGCGCGGCCGCGACAGGGCGCAGCATGGTTGTGACCCTTTGTTGTGTGGAAGGAAAAGGAAAAGCGCGCCAAGGCGCGCCGGGCAAGACGGCCTAGTCGCCCGCTACCGGCTGTGCCGCCTGCAGTTCGGCGACCTGCGCGGTCAGGGCCGCGATCTGATCGTTGAGGCGCGACACCTCGCGCTCGTGCCGGCGGTCCTTGTCCCTGAGGCGCCGTTCGTAATCCGCGATCGCCACGCCGTGCGTCGCGATCTGGGTTTTCAGCGCGGCAATGAGCGCGTCTTTTCCGGTGTTGGACATGATGGGTTCTCCTTTAGGGCCATGCGATGGACGGCAATTCGGTGATGAAGGCCTCTGCCGTCTCCGGCGCGGAACGCTCGGCCGCCATCACCTTGGCGAGTTCGGCGAGCGCATAGACCCACACCGCGTCGCGCCAGGCGACGAAGACTTCCGCCTCCGCAGCCCATTGAGGGACCGAACTCGCGACATAGCTCGCCAGCGATACGGCGCTGGAATAGCCGCGCTGCGCCGCTACCGAATCCACATGGCGCTCGATCGCGCGCTGGAATTGCTCGGGCGTCAAGGTTGCCGGCGCGGCCGGCTCGGGCTGCGGCTCCGGTACCAGCACGTTGACGTACCAGCCGGGGAGGAAGGTCGCCGGGGTGACTTCCTGCACTTCGTCGTCAATGACCTGCAGTTCGGCTTCGGTATCCACGGCGGGTCCGATGACCTCGACGTCGCCGATGCCCGGCCACGAAAAACGTGCCTGCAACGACTCTTCACCTTCTAGTGTGTCACCCGCGGGCGCCACGATGCCCGCCGATGCGAACACCGTTCCCATTTCAGCTTCATCCGCAAAGCACAGCACCTTGAGAAGCGGCGAATCGGGGTCGCTGAAACACGGCCAGTCGGCCCGCGGCTTGTCGACCACGAACGGAACGAAGGAAGGATGCAGGCTCATGCCGTCACCGCCGCGAATTGTGTGTCAGGAAGGTCGCGTGGCCAGAGCGCGACACGCTTGATCAGCAACGACCCGGTGCCACCGGCAGTGCTGGTCGCACCGATCGTGAGCGGGAAGATGGTCGGCACGGTGTTCGACGGGTCCGGCGTCCCTTGAAGGGTGCCGTTCGCGGCGCCACGAACACTGTTCAACCTCTGCGCCATCGCCATTCGGATCATTGTTGACGGCGTATATGCGTTCAAGGCGAAGTTGGCTTGCGTGACGCCGCCATCACTGACGAAAATCCCAGGCACGGCGAGCGACGATATGTAGAGAGACGCACGGTCTGTCAGGTCGTTCGTGCCGAGTGATGCGAGGACAACGGTCGCGTCGAAGTGATCCACCATACCTTCGGCAAGCAGCGTGTACTTGCTCAGGCTCAGCGCACCGTCCGCATTCGACCGTTGAAAAATATCGGCCGCACGCGTCACGGTCGCGGTCGTGGTTGGAATGTAAGACGTCAGCGCGCCGAGTTCGAATTGCGCGCCGAACCACGCCATTGCGGACGCGCCGTCGCCTGTATAGGTCGTGGAGCCAGCGTCAGCCTGCGCATATCGGTAGCGAACGAAAACAGTGGTGTCGGTAACAATGGTGCACCGAAGCCAAAATCGCCATCTGCCGTCCGGCAGCGGCCTAACACCGGCAGTGGCATTGGTGTAGGCGCCCGTCGTACCTACAAAGCCAACCGCTCCGGTTGCCGGATCGAAGTAGGCAATCGCGCTACCGGAGGCCCCAGCGTGCTGGATGACAAACCATCGCGTGCCAACAAGCCGCTCCACATGGATGGAGCCTGTATAGGAGCTTCCCGCCGTGACCGAAACCGCGCGGTCAATGCCATGCACCGAATTGCCGCCATCTTCCGTGAGAACATCGGCCGTGACCGTCTCATCCGGCCCGGTCGCCCCATCGGCTGTCGGCGTAATACCGGTCTTTGTCCAATAGGCATTGTCAAATTCGTTGGACCGCAGGAGCAGGTTTTGTTTGCTTCCCTCGGTCCTGACCCCTCGATATCCGGTCGCCCAATCGGTGTCGAAGCGCAGCACGCCTGCTGGCGCATAGCGCATTACGCCGTTTCGGTCATAGAAGGTGCGGTTCCCCGAGGCATTCGTGAAAGACCAATAAGGGTCCATCCATGGGAAACGCGACCAGTCACCATAGACCACTGGCTGGTGCGGGATGGTGAACGGGTGCGAGTGAAGATGCAGCGGCTTGAGACGCGGCGCGAAGGGCCGCCACAGATTGGACGTCCCGTCATAGATATCGAGTCCGGCCATGCCGGGGTCAATCTCGATATCGGACCCGGCGAAGCGATTGGCGGCCGACGACGACAGGCGAAGCGCGGGCTTCTTGAGAACATGAGCCGAGACGTTGGCGTGCACCATCAACCTGCCGTCGGCGCCACCTTGCAGTCCGGTGATCGCCACCTCGGCGGACGCGGCATGCCGGATCACGGCCGCGCCACTCAGGCCCGAGGGGTTGTAGTCGTTCTGATCCGCGGACAGAGACGACGGGGAGATATCTCCGGTCCATGCGACATCGGCCGATGACGACGCCGATCCGGTGTCGCCCTTCGGCTGAAAGAACAGTTCGGCCGCGGTACCGTTGGCAAACGCGCTGCCGACAATGAATTGCGGTGTGATCGGGATTTCGCGATAGCCGGTCTTGTCGACTATAGAACCTGTGACCTTCGCGAACATCCAGTTCGACTCGTCGGCAGCGTTGACGATCTTGACGTGCCCTCGATTACCGGAGCTCCCGCCATCGTCGAAGGTGTCCAGCCATGCGGTAACGGCCCCGCCGCCGATCGCAGCGTTGTCGACGAACAGCTTTGACGCGCTCATGAAGGACGCGTGGTTGAGCCACACCGAACCAGCAGCCTGATCGGCGTCCGTGGTGGTGGTCAGGAAATTGAAGGGAATGCCGCCGGTCAGCCGGGTGCCGAGATTTTGCGTGGCGGCCACCCACGTCGTGGCGTCTTCCTTGTAATAGAGGTCGATCGCGCCATCCGCCGCGACGATGCCATATTGACCGAGCTCGCCGACATTCGGATCGGGCGGTGCGGTCTCGAACCAGTGCACGATCGAGGCCGCGGCCAGCGACTGCACCGCGCGGGTGATCGCCACCGCGAAGTCATAGCCGGCAACGCGATAGAAGCTGGACTTGATGATGATGTAGGGGACGCCCGCCTGCGAGGCGTGCGGCCAGGCGTGCACCAGGTCGCCTGCGCCATTGCCGGTGATTTCGTCGATCGGGATCGCGGGGAAACCCGCGATCACCAGCCAGTCGCCCGGCCGGATCACCGGCGCATCGGCCGAGCCCAGCCATGTGGTGCCGGACCCGGTGAAGGCCGCCAAGCCATTGGTGAGCGTGATGGTGCCGGTCTGATAGATGAGTTCGGCGAGTGAGGTCGGAACCGGAAGCGGCATGATCTATGACCTCATTCGACCGTCGCACGCGCGCCTGTGGCGTCGCGCACCACGCCGGCCTCGTCGATCGTCAGGTCCTGCGGCCGCAACGGCCGCACCAGTTCGCGCGCGACATGGCCCGGCTCGATGACCTGCAGCGCCACCGCATCGTCCTGACAAATCCCGGTGCCGAGCACCTTTCGCGCCACCGGATCAAAGGTCACGTAATCCTTCATTGCGATCCTCATGCCACGTAATGCTTGTGTTCAAGCACCTTGAGATAGACCTCGAACGCCTCGTGGTTCTTGCCGGAGCCGGAGAATGTCGTGCCGCCGACAAAGATCGCGACCTGGTGCGAGACGCCGGGCGACACCTGGTGGAACCGCGAAAAGGTGACGTCGCCGCGATAGTCGTTGGTGTTGTGGTTGACCACGCGCTTTTTCGGTTCGCCGTAGCGCGCCCGCGCGAAATGATTGCCGCTGCCGGCACCGCTGGTATTGATCGCGGCGCCGCCGGCCGTGGCCGACACCGTGAAGGTGTCGACACCCAGGACATCCTTCACCCAATACTTGGTCGGCCAGGCCGACAGCCCGGTCGGCAGCGCACCGGACGTGGTGAAGCCGATCTTCTGATCGGCGACGAGTCCGTGCTTGGGATAGGTGATGACCGCCGGCGACGCCTGCGAGATGGTGCAGGGGCCGTTGATCCACAATTCGAGCTCGAACTCATTGCCGCCGCCGCCGGCGTTGGAATCGTCGGCCTCGTGATAGGAATCGTAGTTGATATCGAGTTTCCCGGTCTTCGAGACGATGGTCGCAAACCCGACCGCGCTGTTGGTATCGAGATTGTCGAGGCTCGCGGCGTAATAGGTGGCAATGCCGATGACGGCGCCTTCCTTGACGTTGTTCACATCCACCGAATCGACCTTGATGGAATCCGCTTTCAGAACCAGCGTCGTTGCGCCGGCCGCATTCGATCCCACCTCCAGAAAGGTCTTTGGCGAAACGCTGCCAGGCGCGGCGGCCTTGAGATTGTCCGCCACGAAGATGAAATCAGCTACGTCGCCGTCGTTCACCGAAGTGAAGCCGGACACGTAGTCATCGACGGTAAGCTTCAGCGTATAGGCGGCCTCCATCCCGTCGATCGATGCGGCATGGGTCGTGAGCGTCGCGGTGTGGCCGCCCACGGTCGACGACAGCGATGAAATAGAAGACGCCAGCGCGGTATCGCCATCGGCGCGCGCGGTCGCTTCGGTCGTGACCGAAGCCGCGACCGTGTCGATTTCGTCGCCGAGGTCGTCGACGTCATCCTCGATATTGGCGATCGCGGTCGACTGCGCAGAGACCGTTGTTGTGAGGCTGGCCAGCGCCCCCGATACGGTCGAGATCGCGTCCGCGTTGGTGACGATATCCGCGGCGTTGTCCGCCACGTCATCTTCGATCGCATCGATCGCGGTCGTGTGCGCGGAGACCGTGGTGGTGAGCGAACCGAGCGCGGTATCCAGCGTGGTGATCGCCGTGCCGTTCGTGGTGATGTCGGCGGTGTTGTCCGCGACCACACCATCGAGCGCCGAGAGGTCGGACTCCAGATCGTCGATATCGCCTTCGGCACCCGCGATCGCCGTTGTATGCGCCGACACCGTGGTCGTCAGGGTGCCGAGCGCCGTATCGAGGGTCGTGATCGCAGTCGCGTTGGTCGAGATATCTGCCGTGTTATCGGTAACCACACCATTGAGCGCGGTCAGATCAGTCTCAAGGCCGGATACGTCGCTTTCCAGCGCACCGATCGACGTCGTATGCGCGGAAACCGTAGTCGTCAGGGAGGCGATGGCATCGCCCTGCGTGGCAAGCGCTGTGGCGTTGGTCGCGATCGCCGCATCGTGCGTATCGAGCGTCTCGCCGTGATCGTCCAGCGTCTCGGTATGTGCGGTGACCGTGGTGGTGAGGCTGGCCAAAGCCGCCTCGTTGGACACCGCAACGGTCCAGACTTCTTCGATCTCGGCGGTCAGCTTGCCGTTGGTGATGATGAGCTGGCGGCGCTGCTCCTGCTTGTCGGCCCAATTGACTTCGGCCTGCTTGCCGATCAGGGACGCAAGCTGATGCGCACGATCCTTGAGCCGGTCGATCTCGGCCAGGTAGTGCGCCGTGATGAGGTCGCGCGCACCGGGCTCGAAAGACGGCAGCCCCACCGCGCCGGGCGCCACCATGATTTCCGGCGCCTCCAGATCGACGACCGCCCATGCGCCGCGGCGCAATCCGACCGCCTGGACGCGAAGCCGGAGCGCGGCGCGATCGACGGTCACCGCAAAGGACGCATCGGTGCCCTCATAGGCGTGCTCGTAATTGATGCCACCGTCATAGGAGACCTGCGCGACATAGAAGAATGCACCGGGCGCCGGCGTCCAGGACGCCGACAGCAGCGGCTCGGCAACGCCCTGGCCGAACCGCGCATAAAGCCCGGTGACCTGCGGCGCGATCGCATCCTTGAGCGACGGCCCGGCCGGAAGCGCCGGCGGCGCGGATAGATCGTCGGGATAGCAGCGCTCGTCATTGACGATCAGCGCCAGTTCCACGCGGTTGCCGCGCGGCGTGCCGGACACCACCTGGCAGGTCCGCGCGCGGTTGTCGCCCACGCCGAAATCAAACGAGGGGTCCTCGGCGCCATCGGCGCGCCCCAGCGCCTCCGCAAGCGCCATGCCGGCCTGCGCTTCGACCAGCGCGAGATCGGTCTCGTCCAGTTCGATCAGCGCCAGGTCTTCCGCATCGGCGCTCTGGCACTGGACCGGGCCGAATTGCCGGCCGGTCCTGGTGCGGAACGCAATGTAGTGCTGACCGGACGCGGCCCATGGCATGGCGCGATCGGCGGTCAGCACCAGGCCATCGGCAAAAAGGATCGCGCCCGATGCCCCCCACGCCTCCGGCAGACCGGTCTGCACCCGCACGGTGTCGCCGAAGCCCAGCATGCGGCCGTCGCGTTCGGTCGCAAGCCGCAGGTGCCGCCGCCGGTAGACGTTGCTCAACCAGTAGAACGCCGCCTCGTCCTGCGCCTTGTCGCGCTTGCAGATGCCCGGAATCTGGATGCGCGACGGTCGCTGCGCAGTGAAGCTTTCCGAATTCGGCGGATATTGAATGTCGGCCGGCTGCCAGGTGTTCTCGTCGACATATTCGACGATCACCGCATCGGCGCCATCCTCGGCATTGAGCACATACTTGATCTGCACCGAGTCGCGCACGATCTCGCGATCGGTCAGCAGCATGCGCGGCACCTCGCGCCATTCGTCGCGCACGAAGGTCAGCACATCGCCGGACCATCGGTGCCGCGCGCGCGATACCCGCAACGCGGTATCGAGCGCGTCCGGCAGCGCAACCGCGGCCGAACAATCGTAATCGAAACAGTCGCCGCGATCGGCGGCGGCCGCGGCGTGATCGACCAGCGCCTGGAAATCGATCTTCGACAGCGGCCGCCGCGCGCCATAGAGCGCGTTGGTCGCCATGTCATAGGCGGCCCAGAACGGATTGCGGGTCGCGACCTGTTGCCATTCCTCCTCGACGGCATTCCAGACCGGCAGAATGCGGGTCTGCACGATGCCGAAGCGGCGCGCGCTTTGCGCGGTGAAGGCGGTCGCCTTGATGCGCAACGCCGTAACCGAAATATCGAACACATTGCCGGCGCCGAGAATGAAGGCGCGCAAGCCCTGCCAGACGATCTCGTCATATTGCAGCGGGCCGTTATGCGGCCCATCGGTGCGACGCACCCGGATTTGCCAGCGCCCCGCGGTCACGTCGACGGACTCGGTAAAGCGCAGCGGCGAACGCTTCTTGGCCTCGAAGGTCTTGGTGCGCAGCACCGCATAGGAGGTGAGCGGCGCGCCGGCATCGTCGACGCGGCGGCCCTCGATCTCGACGGCCACGTCCTGGTTGAACATGTTGCCGTCCTCGTCGACCCGGAACAGGCCGGACGGCAGCACGAAATCGCAGGCGATGCGATTGGTCTCTGTGCCCGCGGCGTTGACGACAAAGCCGCCGATCCAGCCGTCATTGCCGTCATTGGGATTGGGCAGCGACTGGCCGTTGACCTCGATCGCGGTCGCGACATTGACCGGAAACAGCGTCACCGGATCGCCGGGATCGCAATGCTGGAACGTCACGTCCTCGAAGGCGGCATTGAGCCCGGCCGTCTCATCCCAGATGACGGTATCATCGGTCAGCAATTGATGGACGTGATAGCGCCCCTCGCCGCGCGACAGCAGCACGTTGAGATATTGATCCTTGCCGGCATATTCCGACCACGGCAAGGCTGCCCAATCCGGCAGGATTTTCAGCCGGCCATAGCGCACCGGGATCGGCTGGCCGAGCCGCGCGGCATTGCCCTGCGCCTGCACATTGTAGAATTGCTGCACCTGGCCGGCCGTCGCATCCGGCGCATTCTGCGCGCCGGGCTTCGGCACCGTCAGACCCGCGATCAGCAGCGACCCGCCAAGCAGGACGGCAGACGTGAGCCATGCCGGCGCGGTGGCGGCGCCGAAGGCGCCGGCGATCGCGCCAGCGGCATAGGGCGCAAACGCCGCAAGCGCGATGGTGGCGACGATGCCCATCACCGCCTTGCCACTGGAGCCGCGCAACGCCCCGCCGAGCGGCCGCGACACGAACACCACCTCGTCACCCGGCCGCAGCCGCCTTCGCGTCCAGTGCCGCTGCAACAGCGGCGCCCCATTGACCACACAGATGGTCGGCAGCCGGAAGCTCCAGGCACGGCGCGCGCCGATCCTGCGCCGCTCTGCCCAACCGGCGCGAAGCAGGATATCGCCGATGCGCTCGCCTTCTCCGGCCTCGATGCGGGCAATCTCGTGGCCCGGCATCACCAGATGGCGGACCGCCAGGCGCGCGGCATCCGATGCGCGGCGGCGCGCATGCGGACGCGCCGCCGCCCGGTGCGGCGCCGCGATGAACAGACGGTTCGGCGCGTTCATGATTTCAGTCAGAGCGGCTCGTAAAAGCGCAAACGGGTCCAGCCCTTGCGGCGCAGGTCGGCGACGCCATCGGCAACGACGCCATAGGCCTGGTCGCAATGCAGGATCGCGCGCTCGCGCTTCAGATGGATGCCGACATGGGCCGGCCGGTCGACACGCGCCATCAAGGCCAGCGCCAGGTCGCCGGCACGAATGAGCCCCATCGGATCGGGCGACACCAGGCGCCAGCGCGCGCGCTCGGGATGACGCTCGATCGCATCGATCATCCAGGCCCAGGACGGCTGCGCCGGCATCACGACCTGCGGCAGCACCCGGCCCGCCAGCACCAGTTGCACATGCACGGCCAGATGCCAGCAATCGAACGCCTCCGGACCACGGGCGCCGGCCGCCCACGGCTTGCCGAGCACGGCGTTGAGAATGGCGGCGCGATCGGTCATGGCTGCAGCGCCGCGAAGGCATCGACGGCATAGACGCGCCGCGGAAACTTGCTGTTGGAAAGATCGTCGATGCCGGCCATGCCGCGCACGCGGGTGCCGGTCACCTCGACATTGCGCATCACGAATTGCACCGGGCCGAAACAGGGTTCGCTCACGTCATCGGAACGATATTCGCGATAGATGCAGATCAGGTCGGCCTGCGCCTCGACCGCGGCCTCCAGATGCGGGATCAGTTCGCGCGCGACATTGTCGACCGTGATCGCGCATTCCGGAACGCGCTTTTCCGCGACCTCGGGCATGTCTGCCGAGAACGGGATCGCCCTGAAGGTGACGGTCTCGCCGCCATTCATCACCGCACCGTCCTCGATTGTCAGGTCAACATCATCATAGACATCGGTCACGCAACGGATCGCCAGCGGCGCATCTTCATCGTCGACGAACTCGGGATGCTGCAATTCGAGCGTAAGATACAGCAGCACATCGGGCGGCACCGACGCATTGGCCTCTTCCCAGGCCGCATTCCACGGATCGGTCATGCGCGGTCAAACGCCATAGACGCGGATGCGCATGCGCACCGGAATTTTCAGCGACCGGTCGGCCGAAGGCACCGGATGCGGCGACACGAACTGGCAGGTCTTTTCCGCATAGGCGGTGCCGAGCCATACCTGCGCGGTGAAACGGCTGGTGCCGAAGGTCAGGTCCTCGCGCAACCAGGCGAAGAAATCGTCATGCTCGGCCGGGGTCAGTCGCAGCGTCTGCTCGATGACGGCGACATTCGAGCCGGGGCGCGCGCGCGCGCGGATATTGTTGCCCTCCATCTGGGTTTCTTCCGGCAGCGCATAGGCCTCGGGCATTGCCCAATCGCCGCGCCGTACCCGATAGGGCACGTCTTCCGGCCAGACAGGCAGCGTCATCGCTCACATGCCCCGCGTCGGATCAAGGCCGAAGCGATCGGCCATGTCGCGGGCGATATCGCCGTTGCCACGAAGGTCTTCGCGCAACACGTCGCGCACGGCTTCTTTCAGGATCACCTGATAGTTTTGTCCGCCGCCGCGGCGCGACGGCAGCCGGCGTACGCTTGCCTGTGCCGGCGTACCGGTCTGGTTGATCACGGTGATCTGCACATTGCCGCCCGATGCCATGCCGCTCGCATCGATGCCGAGCCGGCCGCCGGGGCCGCGGCGCAACGGCATGACCGCCTCGGGACCGGCTTCGGCCATCTGGCCGAGCCCGAAGCGGCCGCCATCGGCAAACGAAAACAGCGTCCGTCGATCGAAAATGCTGTTGGTGAACACACCGCCCTTCGCAAACGGCCGCGGAAACGCGCCGGAATAGCCGCCGGGATTGTGCAGATAGCCGGTGCCGCCGCCGAACAGCGAACCGATAACACCGCCGCCAGCCGACACCGAATTGCCGCCCATCAACGCGCCAGCACCGGCCAGCAGCGTGTTGCGAATCTGGATGCGGATCATGTCGCGCAGGATCGATGACGCCATGGCGGTGAAGGCCTGCGCCAGCGTCTGGGTTTTCATCGCCGCATCGGTCAGCCCGTCGGAAACCGCATCGATGCCGCGCACGATCTGTCCATCGGTCTGCCGGGCCTGATCGGCGGCATCGATGATGGCGCGGGTCAGTTGCGGGTATTGCGATATCTGCACCCGCATCGCTTCGGTCGTTTCCCTGACCTCGCGCCGCAGGTTTTGTTCGGCCTTCGCCATTTCCGCTTCGCCGACAATGTAGCCATTGGCGGCATCGGCGCGGAGTTTCGCCAGCCCCACCTCCAGCGCCTCCGCTTCGGACAGAAGCCCCAGCCGCTGCCGCGCCGCCACCGCGGCCTGCCCCTGGGTCAGGGCCAGCGCCGCCAATGCGCGTGTCGCGACATCGGCCGAAACGCCAAGCCCGCCATTGGCCGCCGCCAGTTCCAATTGCTTGAGCCGATAGGTCTCCATCGGCATGATGGCACTGCCGAGAAACTCCAGGCGCTTCTTTTCAATATTGTAGAGCGCCTCAGCACTGACCTTGACCTTGTCAGGCTCGTTCGTGCCGCCAGCAGCCCAGAGACCGACATCACCTGACTCCGGCGCATTCAACGGACCTCCCGACCGGACCACCACGCGCGGGCGCGTCGACGGCGCGCCACCATCCAGGTTGAGCCATCGCCTGAGATCATCCGAAAAACTGAACTCCCGCGCCCAGCGCGATAGCTCCAGCAGCTTTTCGGTCATCCAGTGCTGCGCCGTCAGCGCGCGCTCACTGAACAGCATCGCAAAATTGTTGCGGGCATCGCCGACCATATCGGCAATCTCAGTGCGCAACCGCGTCAACCGGTCGATAACATGCGTCTCGATCGCATCCCCGGACTTGCGAAACGCAGCCTCCAAACCCTCCATTCCGCCCTTGTCGGCCAGCCCCTGAATCACCAGCCCGACATCAAAGCCGGTGCGGCCGAATGCGGTGCGGCTCAGCGCCGCCTGCTGCTGCGCGGTCAGGCCCTGATAGGCTTTTGACAGCAGATCGATCGCCTGCGCCGTGCTTTGCGCCGCCAGCATCTGCCGCGCCAGCGCCGGGCTGGTGCGATCGAGAAACTCGAACAGCGGTCCCTGCGCCCGGCGAAACTCGTCCAGTTGCGCGACCAGCCGCTGCAGCGCCGCCTGCATCTTGTCTTCGGAGACCGCGAATTCCGATCCGGCATCCTGCAGGGCCTGCAATTGCATGGTGGAAAAATCGAGCGTCTGCGCAGCATTGCGAAGCTTCACCAGGTCATCGGCAAAGCGCGCGGCCGCATCCATGCCGCCCTTCAGCGCCAGGATCAGGCCGCCGATGCCGGCGGCGGCAACCAGGCCGGACGGCCCGATCGCCGCCAGCACGGCGCCAGCCGGACCCATGGATGACGACCACGCCATGCCCTGGATGCGCGCCTGCGCCATGGCTTCCGACAGGACCGCAAGATTGCGCGGCACCGGCCTGGCCGACGCATCGAATTGCCGCAGCGCCTTGTCGCCATCCTTGCCGATCATCCCGAGCGCCTGGCGCACGACCTCGGCATTCTCGACCGAGAATCGGAGGGTCACATCCCCGGCGCTATTGCGGCTTGCCATCGGTCCTGTCCTCTTTTTCGGGAGCGTTCGCCTGCCACCAGGCAGCGACGAAATGAACCTCGGCCTCGATCAGAAGCCGGCACGCAAAATCGAGATCACAGCCGGCCGGCAGCGATGCGAGGGCCTGTGCCAGATCAAGCCCCGCCAGCACACCCGACATGCCTGCCCACCGCCATGCGCCCGGCCGGTCGAGAACCGCCAGCACGGCACGGCCCTCCGCTGTATGCGGCGCATGCTCGATTTCCGGACAGCGTTCGATGTCGGACGAAAGATCACTTACGATACGCCGCCCATCCGCACAGGGCTCGCCGAGCCTTCGGCACTGGTCGCAATAGCCGGGTCGCCCGCCCCGCCATGCCGCAAGGCGGGCGATTCTTTTTTTTCCTCGGACTCCCCATGCACGACCGCGTTGATGACATCCATCACGGCGCGGCGGCATCGCGGATCGTTCATGAGCAGCAGCACATATTCCGGCGACGGCGCATCGAGCGGCGCGCCGTCCTCGGTGCCGATCCCGGACCAGCCATCGTTGCAGGTCATCACCAGGTGCATTTCGGCGAGCCGCTCGGCCGCCGCCGATACCCTGGCGGGATCGCTCAGCGCCTCGATGCTGAAACCGTCGCCGAAAATCGAAGACAACAGCGCGCCCGATTCACTGCCGGACACCAGCCCCATCATGTCGCGTTGCGCGCGCGCCGAGCATTCGTCGACATCGGCCTGCTGCGCGGGCCGCACGCGAATGGAGGCACCGCCGCCGAGCGGCACCTCCCGAACGGCCGGCCGGCCCTTGCGAAGCCTAAGCATAGGACGCCGCGGCCAGCGCGTTCTTGAGCACGGCGGTAAACATCGCCGCCGATGACGATTGCG
>NZ_JBFWPA010000107.1:0-22380 GCF_050250235.1 Pseudorhodoplanes sp. | reverse complement strand
GACTTCAAGGATGATGTCCTGCACATCCTTGGGAAGCTTGTCCCAGCGCGCCTTGTTGATGGTCAGTCCGTGCCAGGTGATCGCTCCAAACCCGATCTCGGTATAAAACTTGCCAACCTCGAACAGCTTGAAGTTGACCCAGCCCGACGGGAACATGATCCAGCCGTTATAGACGCCGGTCTGCATCGCGGTGTAGGCCTCCGGCAGCGACGACTGCACCGGAGTCGCGCCGGCAAATTCCAGCCATTTGAGGTTGAGGCCCGCGCCCGCGAGCTTCTGGCCCTTGAGGTCCGACACGGTATTCCATTCGAAATTGGTGCCGAGGTTGTAGCCGTTGTCGGCGATCAGCGCGATCAGCTTCTGCCGGTACTTGTCCTCGAACACCTTCGACATGAACGGCACCTGGTCATAGACTTCGCGCGCGATCTTGACGCTCGCGACCGGATCCATGGTTCCGAACGGCAGCATCACCTGAAAGGCATGCAGCGGCAGGTTTGACGGTTCGAAGCAGAAGCAATAGCCGCCGATGTCGATGATGCCGGATTGCACGCCTTCGAGCGTGTCCGCGACCTTCACCATCGCGCCGCCATAGCCTTCGACGAATTCGACCTTGTGCTTGGTCTTGGCGGCCACGCGTTTCGTGACTTCCGGCACGAAGAAGTTCTGCATCAGGTTGACGTAGGTGTTGACCGGCGGATGGCCCGACGCAATCCGCAGCCGGATGGTTTCCTGTGCCGATGCCGCGCCGGTCGTCGTCACGATCGCGGCTACCGCAAGCGAGCCCACAAGCATTCGCAGGTTCATGATTTCCTCCCGTGCCGCACGACGCGGCTTGTTGTGTTGTTCCGCAAGCATCGGGCCGGGGTGGGGGCGAAGTCAAACGATATCGGCGGCACGCCACGCTGATGGTTTGAGCAGGCGGTTTTCGCAGTCTGAAAGCAGCTAATGATTGTCGCGCGGAACGCGTGTTTGCGCGACGCGCTGATAGCTGTCGGCGCCCCGGATGACTTGTCCGTCGGCCATCTGCGTCACGGTGTTGCGGTATATCTCCTGCCACGGAGTTTGGCTTTTCGGCACCGCAAAGCCCCCCGCCTTTGCAAGTGCTGCGCGGCGGCGCATGATTTCTTCCTCCGGCACCAGCATGTCGGCGCGTCCCTTGCCCAGGTCGATGCGCACGCGATCTTCGGTGGCAAGCAGGGCGAGGCCACCGCCGGCCGCGGCCTCCGGCGAAGCGTTGAGGATCGAGGGCGAGCCCGAGGTGCCGGATTGGCGGCCGTCGCCGATGCAGGGCAGCGACTCGATGCCGCGCCGGATCAGGGCTGAGGGCGGCTGCATGTTCACGACCTCCGCAGATCCGGGATAACCGATCGGCCCGACGCCGCGCATGACCAGGATCGTGCCCTCGTCGATGGCAAGCGACGGGTCGTCAATCCGGGCGTGATAGTCCTCGGGCCCTTCGAACACCACAACCCGTCCCTCCAGGGCGTCCGGATCATCCGGTCTCGACAGGTAGCGCGCGCGGAAGTCGTCCGAGATCACGCTCGTCTTCATGATCGCTGAATCGAACAGGTTGCCGCGCAGGACGCGAAACCCCGCCTCGCGTTTCAGGGGCTGACCGTAGGGGCGGATCACGTCGGGATTTTCAGCCTTCGCGCTCCCGACATTTTCGCCGAGGGTCCGGCCGTTGATCGTGAGCGCATCGGCATGGATCCGTCTGGCCTGCATCAGCTCATGGAGCACGGCAGGCAGCCCGCCGGCACGGTAATAATCCTCGCCGAGATATTGTCCCGCGGGCTGCATGTCGACCAGCAGCGGCACCTCGAACCCGAGCCGTTCCCAGTCATCGATCGTGACCTCGATCCCCACATGCCGCGCGATTGCATTGATGTGGATCGGCGCATTAGTCGAGCCGCCGATCGCCGAGCACGCGACGATCGCATTCTCGAACGCCTGCCGCGTCAGGATGTCCGAGGGCTTGAGGTCTTCCTGCACGATCGCGACGGCACGCCGGCCGGTGTCGTAGGCGATCTGCGCACGCTCCCGATAGGGAGCGGGGATGGCCGCGCAACCCGGCAACGACATCCCGAGCGCTTCCGCGAGCGCGTTCATGGTCGATGCCGTGCCCATGGTGTTGCAATGGCCGATGGAGGGTGCGGACGACGCGACGATGGCAAGAAATTCGCGATAGTCGATCTTGCCCGCCGCCAGGTCCTTGCGGGCCTGCCAGACCACGGTGCCGGAACCGGAGCGCTGACCCTTCCACCAGCCGTTCAGCATCGGTCCGCCCGAAAGCACGATGGCGGGGATGTTGACGGTTGCGGCGGCCATCAGGCCGGCCGGCGTCGTCTTGTCGCAGCCTGTCGTCAGCACCACGCCGTCGAGCGGATAGCCATACAGCACCTCGACGAGGCTCAGATAAGACAGGTTGCGGTCGAGCGCCGCGGTCGGGCGCTTGCCGGTTTCCTGGATCGGATGGCAGGGAAATTCGAAGGCGATGCCGCCGGCGTCCCGAATGCCCTCGCGCACGCGCTGCGCCAGTTCGAGATGATGCCGGTTGCAGGGGGACAGGTCGCTGCCGGTCTGCGCGATCCCGATGATGGGCTTGCCCGCGATGAGTTCGTCCAGCGTCAGACCGTAATTCAGGTAGCGCTCCAGATAGAGCGCAGTCATGCCGGGATTGTCCGGATTGTCGAACCAGAGCTGCGAGCGCAGTCTCGTTTTTTTCGCTTTCGCCATTGAATCGTCCGTGCAGGAGAACCGGAGACAACGGATACGGCAGCGATTGCGTTCCCGCTATCCGTCCGCGGTCGCGGGCATCGGGGTGAACAGCAGTTTGTCGATCCGTTTTCCGTCCATGTCGAGAATCTCGATGCGCCAGCCGGGAATCTCGAAAATCTCGCATTCGACCGGGATATGGGCGAGCCGCTCCAGTGCGAATCCCGCTGCGGTGTGAAACTCACCCTCGGAGTCCGGCAGCCTGAGCTTTTCGATCAGTTCGGCGGCCGACGCCCGCCCGTCGACCAGCCACGAGCCGTCCGGTCGTCGCACGATGTTCTCGGAGGGCTGCTCGTGTTCCTCGCCGAGGTCGCCGGCGATGCCTTCCAGCACGTCGTTCAGGGTCGCGATGCCGAGAAAGTCGCCATACTCGTCGACGATGAACGCGATATGGACGGGAGATGCCTTGAAGGTTTCCAGCAGCCGCAGCACCGGCATGGTCTCGGGCACGAAGGCCGGCTGGATCAGACGTTCCTCGACGCGAATGCCGCTTCCGGAAACAAGGTCGCCCACGAGATCCTTTTTCTGGATGACCCCAAGCGGGCGGCCGAGATCGCCTTCGCGCGCGACGACGATGCGCGAATAGGGGCAGTCGGCGATTTCGCGCTCGACGGTTTCCTTCTGGTCCGACAAGTCGATCCAGTAAACGTCGGGCCGCGGCACCATGATCGAAGCGACCGAGGAATCCGCAAGCGCCAGGACGCCGTGAATCATCTTCTCCTCGACTTCGTCGATGACGCCGGCCTCGGTGCCCTCCGCGATCGCGATCCTGACCTCCTCCTCGGTGACGGTCTCGTTCTTTTTTTCCGGGATGCGCAACAGCCTGAGAAGGAGTGCGGTCGATGTCTCCAGCAGCCAGACCAGGGGACGCGCGATCAGCACCAGAAGCTGGAGCGGGCCTGCAACGACGGCCGCGATACGCTCCGGCTGCAGCAGCGCAATGCGCTTGGGCACAAGCTCGCCGACCACAACAGACAATGCGGTGATCGCAATGACGACGAGGATGAAGGCGATCTCGTCACCGCGCGGCGCAAAGACCGGATACTGATTCAAGACCGCGCCAAGACGCGCACCCAGGGTCGCCCCGCCATAGGCGCCCGACATGATGCCGATCAGCGTGATGCCGACCTGCACACCGGACAGGAAGCGTCCCGGATTCTCGGCGAGCGCCATGGCGCGTGCCGCGCCTTTGTTGCCTGCCTCCGCCATCTGCTGCAGGCGGATGCGCCGCGAGGACACAATCGCCAGCTCCGCCATTGCGAAAAAGCCGTTGAGCAGGGTGAGCCCGACGACAATGGCAAGTTCGAGCCAGACCGTCATGATCCGACCTATGTGGCATGCCGCTTCCGGCTCGGCAACGTCCAAAACTTAGGATATTCGAAGCGGGAGCGGCGGAGATACGAGGATGGTTTGGCAACTGGCAGCGGGTGGGGCAATCAGCCTTCTCAATTTCGTCATTCATGGCGTCCTGTCGGCGCTGATCATGGTAGGGACCCGGCACACCGCGGTTGCAACGGATGAGCGGCATTTCGTCGTTCGCTTGATTGCACTCCTGGTGGTGACGGTCGCGCTGCTCAGCCTGGCGCATCTCACAGAGATATTGATGTGGACCGGCCTCTTCAGCCTCGTTGGAATCGATCCGCCCAATGGGATATCGGTGTTCGAAATCGCGTTCGAGAACTACACCGCTCTTGGCTATGGCGATGTGGTGCCGCCACCGGGGGTCAGGCTGTTCGGTCCGATGGCTGCGCTGAACGGCCTGTTGCTGATCGGCTGGTCGGTTTTCATCCTGTTCGATGTGATGCGGATGGCTGAAATCCAGATCGGGCGGGTTGATCGAACCAGTTGACCGGAGGCCGGCCGAACCGGCCTAATGCCGACAGGAGGATACCTCCATGCTTCGCACCGTCGCCGCCTTCGACCGCATCGGCGAGGAAAATGCCTTCGCCGTTCTGGCACGCGCCAACGCGCTGATTGCCCAGGGTCGTGACGTCATCAATCTCGGCATCGGTCAGCCGGATTTTCGCACCCCGGATTTCATCGTCGAGGCTGCGATCAAGGCCTTGCGCGACGGGCATCACGGCTACACACCCGCGACCGGCATTCCTGCCTTGCGCGAAGCCGTCGCGGCCGATCTGCACAAGCGCTTTGCCGTGGACGTGTCGCCGGATGACGTCATGATCATGCCCGGTGGCAAGCCGACCATGTTCATGGCGATCATGATGTTCGGCGAACCGGGCGTGGACATCCTCTATCCCGACCCCGGCTTTCCGATCTACCGCTCGATGATCGAGTTTACCGGCGCCAACCCGGTGCCGGTGCCGATCCGGGAGGAGAATGGTTTTGCGTTTTCCGCCGAGGAAACCCTGGCGCTGATGACTCCGAAGACGCGGCTTCTCATTGTGAACTCGCCGGCCAATCCGACCGGAGGTGTCACGCCGAAATCCGAGATCGACAAGCTGGTGGCCGGCATCGATCGCTTCCCCGACGTCGCGATCATGTCGGACGAGATTTACGATCACATGGTTTATGATGGCGAGACGCATGTCTGCCTGCTTTCGTATCCCTCAATTCGCGACCGCCTGATCTTGCTGAATGGCTGGTCCAAGACCTATGCGATGACCGGGTGGCGGCTCGGTTACGCGGTGTGGCCTGGCAAGCTCTATGACTACGCGCGCAAGCTCGCGGTGAATCTTCATTCCTGCGTGAATGCGTCGGCGCAATATGCCGGACTGGCCGCGCTGACCGGTCCGCAGGACGAGGTTACCGAAATGGTCGCGGCATTCGACCGGCGCCGCAAGGTCGTGGTCGAGGGGCTGAACAAGCTTCCCGGCATTTCCTGCGCGATACCGAAAGGCGCGTTTTATGCGTTTCCGAATATCAAGCGCACCGGCTGGCAGGCAAAGCCGCTGGCCTCTGCGCTCCTCGAAGACGCGGGCGTCGCCATCATCGGCGGGCCGGATTTCGGGGTTCTGGGCGAGGGCTATGTCCGCCTCTCCTACGCCAATTCGACCGAAAATATTCTCAGGGCGCTCGGCCGCATGGGCGATTTCCTGACAACCCGAAAGGTGGCGTGACGCCATGACCATGGTGCGGATCGGCGCGGTCCTGCTGCTGACGATGCTGCCGGCACCGCTTGCCCGGGCGCAGACATTCGTCAGCTATTCCTGCGCCGACGGAACCTCGATCTCGGGGGCTTTCTTCAAGGGCGAACGCAACATGCGCATCCAGATGGATGGCAGGGCCCTGACTTTGCCGCAACGCCTTGCTGCGTCGGGCGCACGCTATGCCAAAGCGGGCGTCTCGTTCTGGATCAAGGGGCAGGACGCGACGCTCAAGCGACCGAAGCGCAAGACGACGACCTGCCGGGCGCTGTAAGGACGCTACTGGATCTTGACGCCGAGCACGGACTGGAAGAATTGCGATACCTGCCGCTGCAGCCTGGTCTTGTCCGAGAAACGGGCCTGACCGTCGCTCATCAGAGACAGTTCCAGCTCATAGGCGCGCGCGCCGTTCGGATGGCCAAGTTCAGCGGCCCGTCGAAACAGAAACAGCTTTGCATCAACCGGGTTTGGCGGCGAGTAATGGCCGCGGCCGATCATCTCCCCGAGACTGACCATCGCGTCCGGGTCGCCGGCCCGCGAACCCGCGATAAACTGACGGACCGCTTCCGGCGGGTTGTTTCGGTCTGAGAAATAGATCCATCCGAGATTGTCGAAGGCCGCCGCATAGCCGCGTTGCGCGAGGTCTCTGTGGATATCGAATGCCCGTCCGCGGTCCTTGAACTGCAAGGCGCGGCCGAGCTGATAGCGGTAGCGCAACTCGCCAGGTGCCCGTTTGACCGCCTGCTCGCAGAAGCGAATTGCATCCTCCGATTGCTCGCGCAGCGTTGCATAGGCGGCGCCTTCGATCGCGACCGGCTTCCGGCGGTCGGTCGGATTGGCTGCGAGCTGGTCGCAGCGGTCGCCGGCGGGATTCGTCGGCGTGGCCGCGGGTTTCGCCGCTGCTGCCGATGTCGCGACCGGGTCGACATAAACGTCTCCGCGGCATTGCGGCTGAGCGTAACCGCTGTTTTCAGCGAAGAACTTCTTCGCCTGGTTCTCCCCCTTGCAATATGCGACGCCGATATGGCGCAGTCCCTCACGTTCGTTCTTCTCATAGCCGAGGCCGAGAATCATCGAATGCCCGATCGCGTAATAGGCGCGCGGAAACCCGATCTGCCGGCCGCGCTCCAGATAGATGCGGGCCTTGCGTTCGTCGATCTGATCGCGGAACCGGTTGTCCAGTCCGATCAGGGCGACGCCGGCATTGACCAAACCGTTCGGGTTGCCGAGATCGGCGGCGCGCCGGTAATTCCTGAAGGCTTCGTTGTAGTCCGGCGTCGCCGGCACGAAGCGCCCCGCCGGGGTCTCGTTCTCCGTAAACTCGCCCTGCAGATAGGCCGCAAGGACGTTGTAGGCATGACCGCTGTTCATCGCGGCCGCACGCTGCCATTCGCTGACGGCCTGAGCATAGGTGCTGTGCGCTGCGGTATGGTCGCCGCGCTGGGCTTCGTCGCGGCCGCGGGCAGCGAGCGCGCGTCCGAACAGCAGCCTCATGCGGCGCTCCTCGACGGTTGAACTGCTGTTGTCACGTGCGAGGCCGCAGACCCGCAGGGCCTTGGCGGCATCGATATGTCTGAAGGCACGGTACTTGTTGGAGGCGGGCCGGTCGGGATCATACCGGTAGCCTGCCTCCTCGTCGCATTCGGCCGCGTAGTCGGGCCGTGTGACGACGGATGATTTCGGCGGCCCTTCCGGCAATTGGGCACCCCCGACCTGCGATGGCGGTGGCGCGGCAACCAGGATCACGTCATTGCGCAGCGAGGAGTGACTCCACGGCACCTGGAATCGATTGGTCGCAACGAAGACCTGGTCCACCACGCGGGTCTGGATGTTCAGAAGGTTCAAGCCGGGGGTCGCAAGGTGCTTGAGCAGGGCGGAGGTAAATGGACTGTTGCGCTGACCCTTGCCGTCGAGCGCTTCCTTGTTCGGCCCCGCGGCGAAGGAGATGAACAAGCCTGCACCGCCATCGACATTGGCCAGGCCCGAAGGCAGGATCTTGATCGAACGCGCCGCCGCGCTGCGCGTCAGTTCTGCCGCGAAGGGGTTGTTTCGGCATGCGTCCAGAAACACAAGGTTCGTGCGGTCGAAATTTTCCATCTGCTGCAAGACGGTGTCGAGCTTGATCACGTCGAGTTCGAGTTGAGCGACGTCGTTCACCTGCGCGTCGGTAGGCAGCAGATAATTCTTGTCGTTGATCTGCATGCCGTGCCCGGCATAGTAGAAAAGCGCGATGCGAGCCGTGCCCTGTTTCAGCTTGTCACTGAACTGGCGGATGCGGGTTTCCATCGCGCGCTTGTCCAGATTGATTCCGGAGATGACCGCGAAGCCCATCCGCTCCAGCGTTGCGGCGATATCCGCGGCATCGTTGGTCGGGTTGGTGAGAGTCGGGATGCGCGGCGCATGGGCGTAGGAGCCATTGCCGATGACGAGCGCGATGCGATCCTGCGCCCCGGCAGGAGATAACGACGAAAGGGTCAGGAATGCAATCGCACCGAAGCCGGACAACAGCGTTCGCCAGCAGGCGCGCGCAGCCGCGCCAGAAGACACGATGCCCATGGACGTTTTCCTCAGCCGCCAATCCCCAGATGGTAACGATATCCGGTCGCCTTCCGTTGCGGAAGAGGGATTGAAATGTGCCGAGCCTGCAATTTTTGCGAATGGACGACTTGACGCCGGTGGCAGCTATGGCTTGAGCGCGAACCGGAAGCCGAAGCCTACGATCAGAAGCCCGGCCAGTTGCGGCAGCGTCGGTATCTCACCGAGAACAAGAAATCCGATCAGGATTGTCATCGCCGGTACGAGCGCCGGAAACATCGAGGCGCGTCCGGCGCCGAGCGCGGTGACCGCACGGGCGAACAGATAAAGGGCCAGCAATCCGGCGAAGACACCCTGCGCCACGACCTGGATCAGGTTTTCCGACAGGCCGGTTGCGCTCAGCCGTTCGAAGTCGACCAGGCCCGCGTAAAGCGGCGCATAGATCAGGAGCGACAGCACTCCGACCACCTGTGCCGCCAGCATCCCGCTGGTCCGCCAGCCGCGCAGGCAGAGCGTGAATGCCGCCCAGGCGAAGCCCGCGGCGGCAAACAGCAGGTCGCCGGCCAGCGCGCCGCCGCGGATCGTCAGAACCGCCTCACCCGCAAGCACGGTCAGGCCGAGGATGATGGAGCCGACGCCGATCAGGCGGGCCCGGCTCAGCGGCTCGCCAAGCACAAGGAAGGCAAGCAGCAGCCCGCCGAGCGCGGCGGAGCCCGGCTGGATCACCGCGCCATGGCCGAGCGGCGCAAGTGTCAGCCCCGTGTAGTTCAGCAACGCCTGTAAAGGTCCGGCCAGAACCAGAATCACCAGGCCGCGGACCCAGCCGAGGCCGCCGAGGTCGGATAATCCGACCCGCGCCAGCAGCGGCAGCATCAGCACGCCGGACCAGACAAAGCGATGGAATGCCAGATCGGCGGGCGCAAAGCCGACCGCGATGCCGTGCTTCGCCGCTACGAAACCGATGGCCCAGCAGATCGAGGCCGCGATGCCGCACGACACCCCGATGGCGGTCGCCGAGAGTCCGTGGCGAAATGGATGGTCTGGCAAAGCGGTGTCCGGTCCGGTCGGTGTCCCGATATACGCCCGGCGCTGTTCTGACCATGGCGGCCGGAGACGGGCAGGCATGTGAGGCCGGAAGAATCGCATGGCATGCGTGTGCCATGCCCGGCCGCGGTATGGTTTGACTGATCCCGGCCCGCTCTCTAACGTCTTCCGGTCGCGGGGGGCCTCGCGGCGCTATGACGGATCGAGCGGCACCGCCAGGCATTCTCTGCAAATGAAGACCATCAGTGCATTTCTTTTTTCGGCGCTTGTCGCGCTTGTCGCGGTCGCGGGCTCGGTCGTGTTTCTGTCAGCCTATTGTGCCATCGAGCCGCCCGCTGCGCCGACACGTACACCGTCGCGGTTGCCGATCCAGTTCGAAAGCAGGGCGCCTGACGCGATTGTGGAGCGTGCGGTCCTGACGCGCGAGGGCCTTGATGCCCTGCTCTGGCAGGCGCAGGCAGAGCCGGCGCCGGTCACCGTTTCCTCCATGGCCTGGCAGAAACGCTTCATCTGCGACATCCGTGTCACCGATATCGCGCTGGCGGCTTTCGCGCTGTTCCTGCTGCTCGCGACCCTGTTTCAGGGCCTGTGGATGCTGCGCGCCGTGCGCGCGTCGGAACACACGGCGGGTCTCGTCAATGAAGGGCTGATCTCGGCACAGCGCGCATACGTCTTCCTGCGCGAGTTTCAGGTGGCACTGACCAAGAATCCGCTGAACGACGAAATCCAGACCTGCACCATCCAGCCGATCTGGGAGAATACCGGCACCACCCCGACCCGGAATGGTCGCGGCCATGTAAACTGGAAATATTTCGACCGTTCGGTGCCGGCGGACTTCGACTTCGCGGATTTCGACGAGCTCGGAAACCGGATCCTGTCTTATGACGCCTACAAGCCGCTGATCGTCGGTCCGCGCGCAACCGCCCTGTCGCCCATCATCAGCATGGAACCCGCGGTCCTGCGTCAGGTCCGTGATCTGCAGGGCAAGCTCCTGATCTGGGGGTGGGCGGAATATGACGAGGCCGTGGGTGACTCCAAGCGCCACCGCACGGAATTCGCCTATCTGGTGGTGGTATCCGGGTCGCCGGCAAGCCACGTCGGCTTCAGCCAGTACAAGCTGCATAACGGCGTCGACGAGGATTGCACGAAGCCCGCGACGGTTCTGGCGCGCGCCGTCTGAGCAGCAATTTTCCGCCATACCGGCCTGCGCCGGTATCTGCTAAAATCCGGTTGTATCCATAACATCGGGTGATTGACGCGAATGGCCGAACCGTCGAAGCCGCTGATGCTGTCCTGGCGCTTCGCGCCGCTGTTCTGGTGCCAGTTCTTTTCCGCCTTCAACGATAATTTCCTGAAGAACGCGATCGTCTTTCTGATCCTGTTCCACATGGGATCGCAAGGCGAGGCGCTGATCACCCTCGCCGGCGCCGTCTTCATCGCTCCCTATTTCTTCCTTTCGGCGCTTGGCGGTCAGGTGGCCGACCGTTTTGACAAGGCGGTGGTGGCGCAGCGGCTCAAGCTCGTCGAGATCGGCGTCGCCGCGATTGCGGTCATCGGCTTTGTGGTTCATGCGGGCGAAGATCCCGGTCAGCCACCCGTGGCGTCCCTGACCATTCTGTTCGTCGCCCTGTTCGGCTTCGGCGTGATCGGCTCGCTGTTCGGCCCGATCAAATACGGCATCCTGCCGGACCACCTGGAGCGGCGCGAACTGCCCGCAGGCAATGCGCTGGTAGAAGGCGCGACCTTCATCGCCATCCTGCTCGGAACGATTGTCGGCGGCATCGCCGCAAAGGGCGGCGGCAGCCCCGCCGCGTTCTCCGTGCTGGTGATGGTGTTTGCCCTGCTGTGCTGGGTCTCGGCGCTGCTGATCCCGCGGACCGGGGAGGGTGCCCCCAACCTGATCATCAACTGGAATATCGCGAGTTCGACGTGGGAGCTGATCAGGGATTTGCGCAGCGACGAGCGGCTGTGGTGGGGCGCGCTGGTGACGAGCTGGTTCTGGCTCGCCGGCGTGGTCGTGCTGTCGCTGCTGCCGCCCGCGGTCAAGAACATCGTCGGCGGTGATGAATATGCCGTGACCGCTTTTCTTGCCGTCTTCTCGATCGCGGTTGCGGTCGGTTCGGGCCTCGCGGCCTTTCTGGCGAGCGGGCGCATCATCCTTCTGCCGACGCTGCTCGGTGCCGTATTTCTGGCAGCCTTTGCTTTGTTCATGGGCTGGTCGCTCTATGGCGCCCCCCCCCCGGCCCAACTGATGGGCCCCTTCGAAGTCTTCGGCACCTCGCGCGGGATCAATGTCGCCATCGCGCTGACCGGTCTTGCGATCGGCGGCGGGCTGTTCATCGTGCCTGCCTTTGCCGCGGTGCAAGCCTGGGCCGGTGCCGACCGCCGCGCGCGCGTGGTCGCGGCCGTCAACATTCTCAACGCGCTGTTCATGACAGTGGCGACGCTGGTCGTGGCGATGCTGCAGGGCTTCGCGGGCGCGACGACGCCGACTCTGTTCATCGGGCTCGGCGTCGCCAACCTGATCGTGGCCGGACTGATTGCCTTCACCATGCCGACCCGGCCATTCGCGGATGCGCTGTCCATCATCTACCGCGCCTTTTTCCGCGCCGAGGTGCATGGCCTCGAGAATCTACAGAAGGTGAAGCAGCCCAACGTCATCCTCGCGCTCAATCATGTGAGTTTTCTCGATGCCGGCATCGCGCTGTCGCTGCTTGGGCGCGACCCGCTTTTCGCCATCGACACCACGATGGCGCAGAAATGGTGGGTCAAGCCGTTCGCGCGCATGACCCGCTCGCTGCCGATCGATCCGCTCAAGCCGATGGCGACGCGCACCCTGATCCACGCGGTCGCGAGCGGCGAGACCCTGATCATTTTCCCCGAGGGCCGGCTCACCATGACCGGCTCGCTGATGAAGGTCTATGACGGCGCCGGCCTGATCGCCGACAAGTCGGATGCGGTGATCGTCCCGATTCGAATCGAGGGACTGGAGCGCTCGTATCTGACGCGGCTCAAGGGCTACCAGATCCGCAAGCAGCTGTTTCCCAAGGTTCGCGTCACCGTGCTCGAGCCGACCAAGCTCAATCTCGACCCGGCGCTGCGCGGCAAGGCGCGGCGGCGGGCGGCGGGCGCTGCGCTGTACGACGTCATGTCGAACATGATCTACGAGACCACCCCGACCGATCGCACCATCGTGCAGGCGCTGATCGAGGCCGCGCACGAGCATGGCATGAAGACGGTGGCGACCGAGGACCTGGTCACCGGCACGCTCACCTACAAGCGTCTGCTGCTGGGCACGCGTATCCTTGGCAAGAAGCTGATGCCGCTCGCGGCAGAGGGCAAGCCGCTCGGCGTTATGCTGCCCAATGCCAACGGGGCGGTGGTCACGATTTTTGGCCTGATGTCGGCGGGACGCGTCCCGGCGATGATCAATTTCACCGCCGGTGCCACCAATATCCTTGCCGGTTGCCGTGCTGCCGGAATCGACACGGTTGTCACCTCCCGTGCCTTCATCGAACGCGGCAAGCTTGAGCCGCTGGTCGAAAAGATGTCGGCCGAAGTCAAGTTCGTCTACCTGGAGGATGTCCGCGCCACCGTCGGGACGTTCGACAAGATCGCCGGCATGCTGAGCTACAAGAAGCCGCTGGTTGCGCGAAATCCGGATGACTGGGCGGCGATCCTGTTCACGTCGGGATCGGAAGGCGTGCCGAAAGGCGTGGTGTTGTCCTACCGCAACATCCTGACCAACGCCGCGCAGGCGCGCGCCCGAATCGACTTCAACCGCATGGACAAGGTGTTCAACATCCTGCCCGTGTTTCATTCCTTCGGGCTGACGGTCGGCGTGATCCTGCCGATCGTGTCGGGCGTGCCGATCTTCCTGTATCCGTCGCCGCTGCATTACCGGACCGTGCCGGAACTCGTCTACGTCACCAACGCGACCATCATGTTCGGCACCGACACCTTCCTGAACGGCTATGCGCGCGCGGCCAATCCATACGACTTCCGCTCGATCCGCTACTTGCTCGCCGGCGCCGAGCCGGTGCGCGACGCCACGCGCCAGACCTATCTGGAGAAGTTCGGTCTGCGCATTCTGGAAGGCTACGGCGTCACCGAGACCGCGCCTGCGCTCGCACTCAATACGCCGATGTTCAACAAGTTTGGGACCGTCGGCCGCCTGTTGCCGGGCATGGAAGCCAGGCTGCAGAAGGTCGAGGGCGTGGACGAGGGCGGCCGACTGTTCGTCAAGGGGCCGAACGTGATGCTCGGTTACCTTCGCGTGGAGAATCCGGGCGTGCTGGAGCGGCCTTCCGAGGGCTGGCACGACACCGGCGACATCGTCACCATCGACGCGCAGGGCTTCATCAAGATCATGGGCCGCGCCAAGCGTTTCGCCAAGGTCGGCGGCGAGATGGTGTCGTTCGCGGCGGTCGAGGCGCTGGCCGGCAATCTCTGGCCGGAAGCGACGCTCGCGGTGGTATCGGTGCCGGATGCGCGCAAGGGCGAGCGGCTTCTGCTCTACATCAACGACAAGGATGCGACGCGCTCGGATTTCATTGCTTTCGCCCGTGCGCGACACGCTTCCGAATTGATGATCCCGGGCGAAGTGATCTTCATGGAGAAGCTCCCCATGCTGGGTTCCGGCAAGGTGGACCTCCTGACCTTGAGCAAGCAGGCGAAGGAAGAGCGTGCGCAAGCGGCCGCAGCGAAGCCGGCCGTGCCGGCATAATGTGGTTGGTTCGAAAATCCGCCTGAAGAGCCTGCTGCAAGATTGAAGCGGATTTCCCGGCTGATCACACTGGTTCGCGCAACGCAACCGCGTGGCGATTTCGAGGGCGGCTGCGTCGATATCTCGGGGTCGCGGGTCTGATATTCGCGGCTCGCGGCGACGAGCGCGGACGTGACAATTTGGTCATGCGTCCTTCCAGATCGCTTTACAAGCGCCGATCCGGCAACCACATTCCCCGGACATCACGACGAGGTTTCATGCTCCAGCTTCTGAAGGAATTCCTGAACGATGTCGGCATCGGCGAGAAACCGGCGAGTCGATTCAGCGACGGCGATTACCGGCTCGCGGCGGCCGCGCTGCTGATCCACGTCATGTCGATCGATGGTCAGGAAACCGGAGCGGAACGGGACAAGCTGCATGAACTGCTTCAGCGCCAGTTCGATCTCGATGACGAGGCGGCGGCGGAGCTGATCGCGGCCGCGACTGCAGCCGATCGCGAGGCGGTCGATCTCTATAGCTTCACAAGTCTGATCAATCGTTCGCTCGATGAGCAGGGGCGCCGCCGCATCGTGAAGATGCTGTGGGAAATGGTCTATGCCGACGGCCGCATGAACGAATTCGAGGACAACATCGTGTGGCGCGCGTCCGATCTGCTCGGTATCTCGCAGCGGGATCGCGTCGAGTTGAAGCGCGAGGTCGCGCAACTCGCCAAGTCGCGCGACGATGCCTGATCCGGTCACGCTGATCACCGGTGCATCGTCCGGTATCGGCGCCGAACTGGCGCGGGTCTTCGCGCGCAACGGGCATCGGCTGGTGCTGGCGGCACGCCGGACCGACCGGCTGGAGGCGCTTGCGGGAGAACTCGCGGCGAATGGGGGGCCGCGCCCGCTGATCCTTACCGTCGATCTTCTGCGGACGGATGGGTGCGACGCCATCGAGGCGGCGCTCGCTCGTGAGGGCCTGGAGACGCAATTCGTCGTCAACAACGCGGGCTTCGGCCTTGCCGGACCGGCCGCTTCGCGGCCGCGCGAGCGGTTGCTCCAGATGGTCGATCTCAATGTGCGTGCGCTGACCGATCTGTCGTTGCGCTTTGCCGATGCAATGGAGCGCCAGCAGGGCGGCTTGATGAATGTCGCGTCGGTGGCGGGCTTTCTGCCGGGGCCAAAGCATGCGGTCTACTACGCCAGCAAGGCGTTTGTGGTGTCCTTCACCGAGGCGCTGCATTACGAATGGCGACGGCGCCAGGTGCGGGTGACCGCGTTGTGCCCCGGTCCGGTGCCGACGGAATTCCAGGCAATCGCCGACACGCCGGACGGCGAAGAAACCACCCTCATGACCACCTATGCCGATCGGGTCGCCGAGGAGGGCTATCGCGGGCTGATGGCCGGAAAACGACTCGTGGTGCCTGGCTTCCTCAACAAGCTCGTGGTGTACGGAATCGGGTTCGTTCCCCACAGGCTGCTGCTGCCTATCGTTGCCCAACGGCAGCGCCGGAAGGGCAGATAAGTCCTTTCGTCATAGCGGTTGTTCCGCAGGGGCGCTTGTTTCGGCGCAGGGAGGAGGTAGCTTTCAGGGGAATCCTTCCGGAGCCCCGTCAGCAAAGCGATGTCGTTGCCCGTCCTTATCGTGGTCCATCAGGAAAACTCCACCCCCGGCCGGGTCGGGCAGTATTTGCGCAAGCGCGGCATCCCGCTCGACATCCGTCGGCCCAGCCTCGGCGATCCCCTGCCCGAAACGCTCGAGCGGCATGCCGGCGCGGTCATTTTCGGCGGGCCGCAAAGCGCCAATGACGATATCGACTTCGTCAAGCGCGAGATCGACTGGATCGGGGTGCCGCTGAAGGAGAACAAGCCGTTCCTAGGTATCTGCCTCGGCGGCCAGATGCTGGCGCGTCACCTCGGCGGACGCGTGGATTTCCACGGGGAAGGGCAGGTCGAGGTCGGTTATTACCCGATCCGGCCGACGCTGGCAGGCCGCGAACTGTGCGAGGTGTGGCCGGATCACGTTTATCAATGGCACCGCGAGGGGTTCGACCTGCCCGCGGGTGCGACCCTGCTTGCCGAGGGCGATACCTTTCCGGTGCAGGCGTTCCGGCAGGGCGACCATGCCTATGCGATCCAGTTTCACCCGGAAGTGACGCACGCGATGATGTGCCGCTGGACCATTCGCGGGCAGCACCGCATGGAATTGCCGGGCGCCAAGCAGCGCGCCGCGCATTTCGAGGACCGTTTCGTGTTCGACTACGCGATGCAGAACTGGCTGGCGCATTTCCTCGACCGCTGGCTGACGCAGCCGGCGCCGGCCGGTGTCATCGCCTGACGGCGAACGCCTCCACCTCGACCCGTGCCCCGAGCGCGAGCCCGCTGGTGCCGAATGCGCAGCGCGCGGGCGATGCATCGGGAAAGAATTCCAGATAGACCGCATTGAAGCGCTGCCATTCCGCCATGTCGGCGAGCATCACCTGGACGCGCACGATGTCGCCGAGCTTCATGCCGTGGGTATCGAGCGTGACGCGCAGATTTTCGAACAGCTGGCGCGCTTCCGGCTCGATGCCGCCGGGCGGCAGTTCGAGCGTGCCGGGCCGGTTGCCGATCTGCCCGGACAGGATCACGAAATCGCCGATCTGCACGCCGTCCGGAAACGGCAGCCCGGGCGGGTTGACCGCGTTCGAGCGCAGCACTTCGACGTCGGGGCTTTTGCTGTCCGGGGTGTCGGTCATCGCGTCTCCTTTTGCAGGCTTTGCACATTGAGAAGTTCCGGAAACAGCCGGGTCCACAGCCCGACGATGAGCAAGGTCGCGACCCCTCCGAACACCACCGCCGGAACCGTGCCGGCAAAATGCGCGAACACGCCGGCGCGAAACTCGCCGAGCTGGTTCGAGGTACCGACGAACAGCGCATTGACCGAGATCACGCGGCCGAGCATGTCGTCCGGCGTCTGCACCTGCACCAGCGTCTGGCGCACCACCACGCTCACCATGTCGCCCATGCCGAGCGCGAACAGGGCCGCAAGCGACAGCGGGAACGATGTCGACAATGCGAACACGATGGTCGCTGCCCCGAACAGCGCCACCCCGACATACATCTTTCGCCCGGCGTTGCGAACGAGCGGCCAGCGCGCCAGCGCGAGCGCCATCAGCAGCGCTCCGATTGCTGGCATCGCACGCATGATGCCAAGCCCCCAGGGCCCGACATGGAAAATGTCCTTCGCATAGACCGGCATCAGCGCGGTCGCGCCAGCGAACAGCACCGCGAACATGTCGAGGGAGGTCGCGCCGAGGATCAGCGGGCTCCTGCGGATGAAGGCGATGCCGGCGAACAGGGTGGAGAAGTCGATCTTCTCGCGCTTCGGCGCCACCTGCTCGATCCGTATCAGGGCCACCAGAATGCTGGCGCCGACGAACAAGGCCGCACACAGCGCATAGACCAGCGTCGGGCTCACGACATAAAGCAGCCCACCCAACGCGGGGCCACCAATCGTTGCAGCCTGGTTCGCCGATGCCGAGCCCGCCACCGCGCGCGGCAGCACCGGCAGCGGCACCAGCCGCGGCAACAGCGCCAGCAGTGTCGGGGCTTCGAAGGCGCGGCCGGCTCCGAGCACGAAGACCAGCGCCAGAATGAGGTCGCGCGTCAGGAAGCCCTGCCAGGTTCCGATTGCGAGCACCAGCGCGGCTGAACCTTCGGTGAGCTGCGCAAGCCGCACCACCCTGCCGCGGTCGTAGCGGTCGGCAACCGCGCCGGCTACCAGCACCAGCAGAAAGGCCGGGATGAATTGGGCGAGGCCGACGAGACCGAGATCGAGCGCGCGGCCGGTCATTTCGTAGACCTGCCAGCCCACCGCAACGACCATCATCTGCAGGGCGAGGCTTGCCGAGACACGGGCCAGCCAGAACAGGCGGAAGGACTGGAACCGGCCCAGCGGCGCGATGGTATCGGGTTCGACGGTCATGGGTCAGGCCTGGCCCGGGTCTTTGCGCCCGATGCAGGCGAAATGCCCGCGGCAGAGAATGGCGGCGTGGGATGGGAACGGCACGGAGGCTACCTCAAAAATGTCGCACAGCCATTTGTATTATTGAAGTTTCCGTGTCCCGCAATTTCGCTAAGCTTGCGGCAAAGCCGCAAAGAGCTTGCCGCAGATGGGGGTGGAAACATGCGACGGCCCCGGACATTGCAGTTTCTGTTGATGGTGATCGCCGCCGTGTTGCCGGCCGGTGGGGCATCCGCGCAAAGCGATCGCGAGCTCTGCGCCAAGGAGACCGGCGACGCGGCCATCGCGGCCTGCGACAAGGCGATTGCGGCCAATCCAAAGGATGCGGATTCGTTCAGCAACAGGGGCTTCACCTGGAGCCTCAAGGGAGATCAGGACAAGGCCATCGCCGATTTCAACGAGGCGCTGAAACTCAATCCGAAGCATGCGCGCGCGCTCAGCAATCGCGGTGTTGCCTGGAATCGCAAGGGCGACCCCGACAAGGCCATCGTCGATTCGACCGAGGCAATCCGGATCAACAAGCGCTATGCCAAGGCCTATAACAACCGCGGCGTGGCGCTGATCCGCAAGCGCGAATTCGACAAGGCGATTGCCGATCTCAACGAATCGATCAAGCTGAACCCGAAGGATCCCAGCGCCTATTTCAATCGCGGCAACGCGCTCGAACTGAAGGGTTCGCTCATGGAGGCGCTGGCGGATTTCAGGAAATTCGCGGAGCTGTCACCGAAGGATACCGATGGTCCCGCGGCGATTGCGCGGGTGGAGCAGAAGCTGAAGGCGAAGGGGTCCTAGGTGTTCCAGTGTGGCACGGACAGGCTTTTGTCATCGTCTCGATCAAGGCACAATCGTTACGGTGCTGTCGTGCACGCGAATGCAGCCACGCTGCTCCATGCGTGCGAGCGTGCGATAGAGCGCCTCGTGGGTGAGCCCAAGTTCGTTCGCCCAATCCTTCTTTGAGCCGCTCAGAACAGCCGAGCCGTCGCTGCCCTCGGTCTCGACGTAGTGAACCACGCGGGCCTCCGCAGACTTCAATGTCATCCGTTCGGCCTGGGCGCGGACCCGACGCAACTCACCGGCCAGGTGGGTCATCCAGACCCTGGCAAAGGTTTCGTCAGCCAGAGCCTCGCGAAAGGCCTTGCGAGGGATGACGAGGAGCTCGGAGGGCCGGGCTGCGATCGCGTCACAATGGTACCGGGCCTGATCCAGGCTTGCCTCGGCCAGAAATCCTCGCCGTGCGCGCTGCAGCACAACCTGGTCTCCGCCCGGCGATGAACGGACCAGGTGAACTTCGCCGGAGGAGACGAAGTACATGGCTTGGGGCCGGTCGCCGCGGGAAAACAGATGGGCAGACTTCGAAACGGCCCGGGCATGGGCTGCCCGACGGACGCGCGCCGGAATGGCCGCGAGCAGCGGCGATTCCCCGACAAGGGAGCACCAGTTTGAGGGGTAGGGCATCGGAATCCGATCATCCGGGATATCGTCACCGTATGACCGGGATCATATGTGGCGGGTTTCGTCCGGTCTAGGTTGATGCGTCACGGCAACCCGATGGACCCGACATGCGCTACCCGCTTATCGCCGCCGCCTCTGCGGCCATCCTTTCGGCCGCCGGCATGGCTGTCGCCCAGCATCAGGGACATCACGGTCACAAGGGCCACGGAGCCGCGACGGCCGACACGCGGGTTCTGGTGAACATGCCACCGGAACTGGTGGACCATACCCTTGCCAATATGCGGGACCATCTGCTCACGCTTCAGGAGATCAATGAAGCACTCGCGCGCGGGAAGAATGACAAGGCGGCGGCGACCGCGGAACAGAGACTCGGAATGACCTCGCTTCGGCTGCATGGAGCTCACGAGGTCGCGAAATATATGCCGGAAGGGATGCAGCAGGCCGGAACGGCGATGCATCGTGCCGCCAGCCGGTTTGCGATCGAAGCCCAGAACTCCGATGTGACTGGCGATCTCAAGCCCGCGCTTGCCGTGCTGAGCGAGGTGATGAATGCGTGCGTGGCGTGCCACGCCGGATATCGATTCAAGTAGGGCAGGCGAGGTTTGCCCGCGGCCCGCCCCGGCCTGCCTTGGCAAGCCGAAGCATGGTGGAATTGCTTTCGAATGAGCTTCTTGCGGCAGGAATGGTGGAGCCGAGCGGGATCGAACCGCTGACCTCCTCATTGCGAACGAGGCGCTCTCCCAGCTGAGCTACGGCCCCCGCCAGCCGCAACCGGCGAAAGCTGTCCGGATGCGATAATGGGCGAAGAAGCGGCCATTTAGGCTCCGGCTTTCCGCAAGTCAAGGACGAGAGCGGCCCTGGAGCGGTGGCTGAAACGGGAACGCAGCCGATGGACAGCGGTCGCGCGGGCGTTACGCGGCTTTCGGCCGCCGCGCGGCGGCTTGCCCGGAATCGGCTGAGCCGATACATCAAAGGCAACCACCCGCCCGAGAAAAGACAGAAGCCCGATGCGCGCGCTCCTCGACGTCATCCTGATCGTTCTGCAGCTCTATATCTGGCTGCTGATCGCCGCGGCGATCCTGTCCTGGCTGATCGCATTCAACGTGGTCAATACCCGCAACCAGTTCGTGGCCATGGTGGGCGATTTTCTGTGGCGCATCACCGAGCCGGTGCTGCGGCCGATCCGCTCGATCATGCCCAATCTCGGCGGCATCGACATCTCTCCGGTAATCCTGATCCTGATCATCATCTTCATCCAGAGGGTGATTACCCGCTATATCTATCCCAACGTGTTCTGACCGGGCCGTTGGGCAACGGCATTGGCGCGGCCGTGGATCGCCACCGCCAGAGGTCTTTCCGTCACCATCCGTCTGACACCCAGGGGTGGGCGCGATGCGATCGACGGGATCGAAACGCTCTCCGATGGGCGGCCGGTGCTGAAGGCGCGGGTGCGGGCGGCGCCCACCGAGGGGGCGGCGAATGCCGCGCTGCTTTCCCTGATGGCAAAGACGCTTGACGTGCCGCGCCGCGCCGTGAAATTGGCGACCGGGGATATCTCGCGGCTCAAGCGGATCGAGATTGAAGGCGACGGCGCTGCACTCGCGGCGCGGCTTCAACTTCTGTTGGCGGAATTGAAATGACTGCGACCATCATCGACGGAAAGGCCATCGCGCAGGAATTGCGCGGCAATATCGCGATCGCTGCGGCGAAGCTGACCAAAGAGAACGGTATCGTACCGGGGCTCGCGGTGGTGCTGGTCGGGAGCGATCCGGCGAGCGAAGTCTATGTGAAGTCCAAATCGAAGGCTGTGACCGAAGCCGGGATGAAGTCCTTCGATCACAGGCTGCCGGCCGACACCTCGCAGGCCGATCTGCTGAAGCTGATCCAGCAATTGAACGCCGACGAGGCCGTGCACGGCATTCTGGTGCAATTACCGCTGCCGTCGCAGATCGACTCCACGCTTATTTTGAACACCATCGATCCAGGCAAGGACGTCGACGGTTTCCATCCGGTTAATGCCGGGCGGCTGGCGACCGGCCAGCGCGCGCTGGTGCCGTGCACGCCGGTCGGCAGCGTGATCCTGGCGAAGAAAATCAATCCGTCGCTGGCCGGCATGGACGCGGTGGTGATCGGGCGCTCCAACATCGTCGGCAAGCCGCTGGCGCAATTGCTGCTGGCCGAGAATTGCACCGTCACGATCGCGCATTCGAAGACGAAGGACCTGAAGGATGTCTGCCGCCGCGCAGACCTTTTGTTCGCTGCGGTCGGGCGGCCGGAAATGGTGCGCGGCGACTGGATCAAGCCAGGCGCTACCGTGATCGATGTCGGCATCAACCGGGTGCCGGGCGAGGGTGGCAAGTCGCGTCTGGTCGGCGACGTGAATTACAAGGAAGCGCTCGAGGTCGCGGGCGCGGTGACGCCGGTGCCGGGCGGGGTCGGGCCGATGACCATCGCCTGCGTGATCCTCAATACGCTGCGCGCGGCCTGCGCATCGGCGGGCTTGCCGGAGCCGAAGGTCTGAGCGTGGCGCGATCACGTCGGCGCGAGACCGCTAAGGTTTTAATCGTTTCGTAAGCGGCGTTGGTTACCGGTTGGTGAAGTGTCACCTTCCGGAGAGTTCGCCATGAGTTCATTGCCAGAATCCGGCCAGGACCCAGCCTCCGGCGCTGCGGAGCCCGGGAATTCCGATGCCGCGGATGCCGGCGCCCCCGAGAACAAGGTCGAGCCGATCGGTCACGCCGGGCAGGAGAGGCTTGC
>NZ_JBFWPA010000106.1:0-22414 GCF_050250235.1 Pseudorhodoplanes sp. | reverse complement strand
TGTGGGGCGCGGCCGCGGGGCCGGCGGACAGCAGCGACCTGTTCGCGCATTTTCTGATCGATGTCGAGATGAGCGCGTGCCAGCTCACGTCGCGCATTCAGCAGGCAATGGCCTCGGCGCAGCTCTTTGCCCAGCGCTGCCTTTTGGGGTTGGAGGCGGACGTTCGGGTCGACGATCCGAAGTGGAGCCAATGGAGCTGGATGAAGACCTTCCGCGTCTGGGAGGCGAGCCGCAAGATCTGGCTCTATCCCGAAAATTGGATCGAACCCGAGCTTCGGGACGACAAGACGCCGTTCTTCAAAGACCTCGAAAACGAACTGATGCAAGCCGAGCTCGATGACGATGCCGCCGAGCAGGCATTCACGCACTATCTGGAGAAGCTCGATCAAGTGGCACGGCTGGAGATCGCGGGTATCTACGAAGACGACGACGAGATACTGCACGTCTTCGGTCGCACGTTCCATGCGCCTCGTACCTATTTCTACCGGCGCCGCGACGGCGGCACCAAGGTCTGGACACCGTGGGAGAAGGTCGAACTCGATATCGAGGGCGACCACATCATTCCGGTGCTGTGGAACGGCAAGCTGATGCTGATCTGGCCGATCTTTGCCGAGAAGCAGCAGGATCAGCAGGTCGTCATGCCGGCGCCCGGCAGCAAGGTGAACGCGGGCACGCGCTATCTCGAAATCCAACTTGCGTGGAGCGAATACCAGCGCGGAAGCTGGAGCGGGAAGGTGGTGTCGGACCCGGTCACTTTCATGGCCTATCAAGGCGACGACAAGGTGTTGTTCGGCGACCGTGTCGCGGCGCCGCAGAATGCGGCGGCGCGCATCCGCAACGATGGCGGCGTGGGCGGCGACGTTCCCACGGGCGGCGGCGGAGGAGGGGGAGGCGGCCAGCCGGGAGGCTCGCTTCCGCCTCCGCCGACTTCGCCGTCGGGCGATCCCAAGCCCGTCGTGCGGCCGGAACTGCTTTCCTTCAAGGCGCTTGTCGCCGGCGATACGCTCGCCGTGCGTGGTTATCTGCGTCGCGACTATCGCAGCGCGCCGGCATCTGGCGATGCTCAGATCGCCTATCCATTCGGCGAGTTCCGGTTCTCCGGTTGTCGCAAGATCGTCACCGCAGTACCGAATGCGCAGGTCGCGCGCCGCAATTTCGCGCTCGCTCCGAGCGGAACGAAGTTCGACCGGATGTGGTTTACCGAAACCGCGTCGTCGCTGATCCTGTTTGACGGAACGTTTCCGACATTCCCGAACCAGATCTTGCCGACCGTATTATCGAGCGTTAATGAGCCGTCCTCGATCGTCGGCAATCCCGCGCTGACGCTTGTGAACAAGCTCGACATTCCCGTCTTGGACCGCACGCCCTGGACGTATCGTCTGATGGCGCCGCACCAGGATTTGCAGTTTGTCGGGGACCGGCCGTTTTTCTTCATGGACGACAGGCGGACCTTCATCGGCCGTTCGACGGGCGCGTCCGGCAAGCGCCTCCCGTTGACCGACTGGGTCAATGCAAACCTCGCGACCGTGTGGCGGGCCGACTACTTTCCGGCTGCGACCGCATCGCCGCCGGCCGACGGCGACGATCCGGCGCCTGCGCCGGCCGCGGCGCCGCCGCGTCCGCTCACGATGTTGGCGCGCACGCGCGACGGCCGCCGTGTCGCGCGCGAGATGGTGCCGATCGACCTGAAACCGAGCGCGCCGCAGAAAACGCTATTGCCGGTTTTCTGGACGACGCGTCGGTATCAATTCGCAAACTTCCATCACCCCTATGTGTGCGCGTTCGTGATGGCGCTGCGACGGCAGGGCCTGCCTGCGCTATTGTCGCTCGACAGCCAGGAGGCGGCCGACCCCGCATCGTTCGATGCGTACCAGCCGCAGCCGCGCGTCATGAAGGCCTATCCGATCGACGAGGTGGAGTTCGCCGCGGGCGGGGCCTACGAAATCTACAATTGGGAGCTTTTCTTTCATATCCCGCTGCTCATCGCGGCGCGACTCAGCAGCAATCAGCGCTTCGAAGACGCGCAACGCTGGTTCCATTTCATCTTCGATCCGACGGGTGCCTCCGGCGGAAGCGTGCCGCAGCGCTATTGGCGCACCAAGCCGTTCTTCGACCGGCTGAGCAGCGACTACGAAGCCGAGTCCGTGAAGGCGATCGAAGAGCTGATCGCGCAAGGCCCGCCCGATGCGCTGAAAGCCGCGGTCGAGGTCTGGCGCAACGATCCCTTCAATCCGCACGCGATCGCGCGCCTGCGCACGACGGCCTATCAAAAGACGGTCGTCATGAAATATGTCGACAATCTGGTCGCATGGGCCGATCAGCTCTTCCGGGCCGATACGATCGAGACGATCAACGAGGCCGCGCAGCTTTACGTTCTGGCGGCAGAGATCCTCGGCCGCCGGCCCGAGATCATCGCGCGCAATCTCAATCGCGTGCCCGAGACCTTCAACAGCCTGGAGCCGCGGCTCGGCGCGCTCGGCAACGCCCTTCAGGATATCGAGTTGCTTGTCGGCAGCGACGACGAGCCGCCGGCCTCGCCTTCGCCGCCATCGCCCGATCTGCCGGATATGGCGCCCTATTTTCCCGTCCCGGCGAACGACAAGCTGCTGGGCTATTGGGACACGATCGGCGCGCGGCTGTTCAATATCCGGCACTGCATGAATATCGAAGGGCAGGCGCGCCAGCTCCCGCTGTTCGAGCCGCCCATCGACCCCGCTCTGCTGGTTCGCGCGCGCGCCGCCGGGCTCAGCATCGGCGAGGTTCTCAGCGACATCTCCGTGTCGCTGCCGAACCAGCGCTTCGAGGCGATCGCGCAAAAGGCCAACGAAATGACCGCGGAGGTGAGAAACCTTGGCGCGGCGCTGATGGCCGCCTTGGAGAAGCGCGATGCGGAAGCGCTGTCGACATTGCGCTCCGGCCAGGAGCTGCGAATGTCGCAAGCGGTGCGCGACGTCCGCGTCGCCCAAGTCGACGAAGCCAAGGCCAATATCGCCGCGCTGGAGCGTAGCCGCGATCTCGCGCAGGCGCGCAAGACCTTCTACGAAAGCCGGGAAACGCTCAACGCGCTGGAGCTGACCTCATTGGTTCTGCTCGGCGCCTCGGCCGTGCCGATCGAGATTTCGGCGCATCTGCGCGTCCTCGCGGGGCTCGTGCAGAGGCTCGGCAACGTCAAGCTCGGATCCCCCACCACGGCCGGCGTCGAAATCGGCGGCTACTTCATCGGCGTCGGTGTCGAGGAGGCGGCGATCGCGCTCGATGCGGCGGCGAGCATTCTCAACATCTCGTCGCAGGTGATCGGCCGTACCGCCGACCATGGTCGCCGCAAGGAAGAATGGGATTTGCAGGCGGAACTCGCGACGATCGAGCTCAAGCAGATCGACCAGCAGTTGGCGGCGGCGCAGATCCGGCAGGCGATGGCCGAAGCCGAGCTTCGCAACCATGACCGCCAGATCGAAGACGCGCGGGACACCGACGATTTCCTGCGCAGCAAGTTCAGCGGCCAGGACCTATACGACTGGACGATAGGCAAGGTATCCGGCCTCTACTTCCAGAGCTATCAGCTCGCCTATGATCTCGCGAAGCGCGCCGAGATGTGCATGCAGCACGAACTCGGCATGACGTATGGCGAGACGTCGATCATCCGCTTCGGCTATTGGGATTCTCTTAAGAAGGGATTGATGGCGGGCGACCATCTGGCGCACGACCTCAAGCGCCTGGAGGTCGCCTATCTCGACGGTAATATCCGCGAATACGAAATGACCAAGCACGTCTCGCTGCTGGCCCTCGCGGCCGGGCAACTGATTGCGCTCAAGGAGACCGGCGCTTGCGAGTTCGAGATTCCCGAATGGCTGTTCGACCTCGACACGCCCGGGCATTTCATGCGGCGGCTCAAGGCCGTGAGCGTCACCATCCCGTGCGTCACCGGCCCCTACACGACGATCCACTGCAAGGCGACGTTGCTCAAGAGCGCCTATCGGCGCACGGCCGACATCGCGACGGGATACAATCGGCGCCCGCCTGACGATCCGGGCGGGCCGGACGGACGCTTCGTCGACGACCGCAAGATTCTCGAATCGATCGTAACAAGCTCGGGCCAGAGCGATACGGGATTGTTCGAGGCGCAGGGGCGCGATGAGCGTTATCTTCCCTTCGAAGGCGCCGGCGCGGTCAGCCGTTGGTGGCTCGAACTGCCGATGCAGTTCAAGACGTTCGACTACAACACGATCTCGGACGTGATCCTGCACCTGCGCTATACCGCGCGCGATGGCGGGGAGGCGCTGCGTGCGGCCGCCGCTGCGGCGGTCTCGGCGACGCTCTCCAACGCCGCGTCCGGCGTGCTGGTCAGGCTGTTCAGCTTGCGACACGAATTCCCGTCGGAATGGGCGCGTTTCGCGCGCGCGTCCGCAGCGGGCGCGAGCAGCATCACCGTCGATCTGTCGGCGGCGCGCTTCCCCTATTTCACGCAAGGCAGGACGATCGTCGTCAGCAACGCGGAGCCGATCGTCAGAAGTGCGGCCGGCCCGGGGCAGACGGGTATCGCGCCAGGAGACGCAGCCGATGCGACGGCCGGCGCCTGGAGCGGTCAGGGAGCGCCTGGAGCATGGACCGTTGCGACGACGATCGATCCCAATCGCGTCGACGATGTCTTTGTACTGCTCGCCTATAGCCTGCGCTCGCAATAGCTCCCGGTTGGGTTGCGGGGAGACGATGAGCGTCTCACCGGCAATCCATCGTTGAGAGAACGTCCGGCTATGGCCATGAGCTCGATCACCTTTTCTAAATGGGGCAATCCGATCGTGGCCTGTTCCGGAGCCCGGCAGGCGTCTGTCAGCATCTCGAGCAGCGGACTCTCGTTCCATGGCAACGCTGCCGCTGCCGCTTCGCCGTGAAGAATGACAGCGGATTTGTTCGGCTCCGATCGCAAAGTCTTATTCGCGCCGATGATTTCGAACTCCACCTCTCCGCTATCGGCGGCCGCGAAGTTGGCCGGCAGACATCGGGATAATTCGACCGTTACGATCGCGCCAGCTTGGAATCGAATCAAGCAGACCGCAGTATCAATAAGCATCTCATTGAACAGCGCACTTCCGCTTACATATACGCTTTGGATCGATCCCGGAACGCAGGAACAAATAAAGTCGAAAACGGGCCAGCCAGCTTCGCGAACGATGTCGACATCAGTTGTCGCGTTACGCTTTGTGCGGAGGGCTAGATATATCGAATGCAACTTGCCGAAGGCTTCTTCGCGGATCAGCCTTTTGGCCTGGAGGCCAGCTTGAGTGTAGCCGATCCAGCCTCCGTGTAAAATGCGACCTCGGCCTTTCGCCGCAGCGCTGCGGATTATGTCGATCTCGGCATCGTCGCAAATCGTGGAGGGGGACAGTACGAGCGTCTTCCCGCTCTGAAGGCCTTCCTCGAGAATCTGGCGTCGATTGCTATTTGAGAGGACAAGGATGACCGGTGCTGGATCGGACAGCAGCGCGGTCCATGACGATGAGAACGGAATTCGAGCCGCGCCGGCCTGTTGCGCCACGACCGCACGATCTTGGCCGTCAGGGCTCGGCGCCCAGTGGCGGAAGACCATGCCAGGAAACAGCGCGGCGTTGCTAACAATCCAACATCCGTGTGAATCCGTGCCGATGATGTTGACTGCCGATTTGCTTTTCACGGTCGCTACTCCGGCGCAACAGGCAGGCCCGTCTTCGCTGACTCGACGGCTGCTAGCGCTATGGACAATGCGGCGCGAGCGTCGTAAGGCGAAACTCGTGGCGTTCGCTTTTCGTCAATTGCTGCGACGAACTCAAGCAATTGTCGCGTGTAACTATATCTCGTTGCCATAAGTATTTCTTCGTAAGCTGGGAAGCTTGCGCCTTGCTCGTGAAAAAGAGAAACACTGACTGAATCGCTATCCTTTGCGCGAAGCAAACCTCTTTGCCCATAAACTTCAAGCTGGTGAAAGGCAGGATAGCTGCCCGGGGGCAAGCGTGAGATTTCACTGGAGCCAATGCCCCCGTTTGAAAATTTGACTGTAAAGCTTATGAAATCGGGAATGCCGACATTTCCTTCGCCGGTGACGTCATGTTGCGCATAAACCGAGACTGCCTCGGCACCGACGAACCAGCGTAAGATATCCGCCTCGTGCACGCCGGCCATCAAGGCGACGCCATGGCTTGTCTTCGGATCTCCGCTCCAATGGCCTGGCCGCCAAAGTACTTTCGAGAGCCCGCCGAACGAGCGATTTCGCCGCTCATTCTCGCGAACGAGGCGGACGTCACCGATCTCCCCGCTACGCAGCACTCTTTCAACTTCGAGGTAACGGCGGGTAAAGCGGCGACTATGCCCGACGAGAAGGCGTACATTTGCTCGCTCGCATGCGGCGATCATGGCATCTGCTTCGCGCAGTGAATTCGCCATCGGCTTTTCGCACAATACATGCTTGCCCGCCGCGGCCGCCGCAACAACCTGTTCATGGTGCATGAACTCCGGCGTGGAAACGATGACAGCATCGACGTCCGGACGGTCCAGCACGCGGCGATAATCAGAATAAGCATCGGCACCCCAGGGTTGCGCGACGCGCTTTGCCGCATCGAGTTCGATGTCGGCTGTGGCGGTGAGCCGAACACGATTCGAAAGGTCGGCAAGAGCGCGGGCGTGGGCGGTTTGAGCAATTCTGCCGCAGCCGATTATTGCGAGTGAGAGACAAGCCATCAATCACGCTCACATTCACTAGAGGTAAATTGCTTGCCGCGTAGACCTGGCCAAAATCGCGAGCGCGCCTCGCAGGCTTGTTGCCTCTCTAAAATTGGTATGATTAGATGTGCTGACTGGTCAACAGATTTTACCTGCATCAACAAATGAAAGTCGAGACCAGGGCGGCGCTCAGAGTTGGTGAGGGGTAGGTGAATGAAGGGAAGAACAATGGACGAAGTCGCTTTTCTTCCCGCTCATATGGCGCTCTCAAAGATCCTTGCCGGTGAATTGTCGACGCGTCAGGTTATTCAGGCTGCCCTAGACCAGATTGAAAAGCTTGATTCGACGTTGCACGGCTTCATCACGGTCCGAGCAGAAGACGTCCTGCGCGAAGCTAGTGAAATGGACGAGCGCTACGCGCGCGGCGAGCGTCTGCCCCTGCACGGACTACCGCTTGCCGTTAAGGACGTTATCGCGACCGCCGGCATACGCACGACTTTCGGTGTTCCCGACTTTATGGACAACGTTCCTTCTGTCGACGCCGGCTACGTTGCAAAGTTGAAGCAGGCTGGCGCTCTTATTATCGGCAAGACCAGCACGCCGGAGTTCGCGGCGTACGTCAACACGCGCAACAAGATCGTCGGCACGACCGTCAATCCGTGGAATTTGCAGCTCTCCAGCGGCGGCTCTAGCGGCGGCACCGCGGTCGCGATCGCCACAGGCATGGCCGCGCTCGGCGTCGGCACGGACTTCGGAGGGTCTGTCCGCTTTCCCGCCGGTTTAACCGGCACAGTCGGCTTGCGTGGAACCCCCGGCCTTATTCCGCCTTACCCCAGCCTTTGGGCCTGGGATACGTTCGCTGTTCCCGGGCCCATGTGCCGCACCGTGGCCGACACCGATTTGATGTTGCGTGTGATGAGTGGGCCAGATCGGCACTCGCCGCTGCCGCCCCTTCCTGCCTACAGTGGACCGGGAAAGATAGACGCCAAGAACTTGCGCATCGCTTGGAGCGAGGATCTCCATGAGCTCTTCCCCGTCGAACAGGAGGTGCGCCGCGTAATGCGGGAGGCGAGAAGCGCCTTGGCGGGAATTGGGTTCTCGATTTCTGACGCGGCGCCAAGATTGCATGGCGTCGAGGAGAGTATCGTCCCGCTGCGATCCTTGCGAACATTGATCCTGCATGCTTCGCGCCTGGACGATACCGATAAGCTGAGTAATCGCCTGTTGGCGCACTCCATCGAACGCGCGAAGACAACGGCGGCTCTCGACGTGGCAAAAGCCGAGATTGCACGGCAAAGGGCCTGGGAGAGCGCAGCCACCTTCTTCGACGACTTTGACATCCTCGTCATTCCCGCGAGCCAGATGGTGGGCTTCGACAAGGACATTGCGGCCCCGACAAAAGTCGACGGCGTCGAGTTCAGTGAGCCGCTCTTTAGCTGCATGAACACCTACGCGATTACCATGCTTGGCTGGCCGTGCCTGGTGATCCCGTGCGGTTTTGCGAAAACCGGCGAACCGATCGGGCTCCAGATCATTGCACCGCTTGGGCACGAGGCGCGCCTCATGGCGCTCGGCCTGCTGATCGAAAAGGAAACAGGCTGGACACGTCATATTCCACCGATGGCGCGATAAGCAGGATGATTTTCACAGCAAGGAATGAGATTGGCGTTAGACTCGAGGAAGCTCGGCGCTGCAGAATCGCGCGAGGAAGATTTGCCACTTCTTGAGGTCGAGAACCTGAGCGTCGATATTTCCGTTCCGTCCGGGACGCTGCACGCCGTGCGCGATGTGTCATTGTCGGTCGGAAGTGGAGAAACGTTGTGTCTCGTCGGTGAGTCTGGTTGCGGCAAGTCGCTCACGTCGTTGGCAATCATGGGGCTTTTGCCGTCATCGGCCGTGCGTACGGCCAGCCGGCTTTCGTTCGACGGCACCGACATCCGCGCTGCCTCACCCGGCACTCTTCGCGACATGCGTGGCCGCGACATGTCCATGATTTTCCAGGAACCGATGACATGTCTCAACGCCTGCCTGACCATCGGTGAGCAGTTGATGGAGGTTTTCCATCGGCATCGCAGAGGAGAGGGGCGAGCCGAAGCGCGCGAACGCGCGCTTTTTCTGCTCGACAAGGTTGGAATATCGCGGCCGACCGAGCGGCTCTCGCAATACCCTCATGAATTCTCTGGGGGCATGCGACAGCGTGTCATGATTGCGATGGCATTGATGTGCAATCCGCGCCTTATCATCGCGGACGAGCCGACAACCGCACTTGATGTCACGATACAAGCACAGATTCTTAAGCTGCTTCAGGATCTGCAAGAAGAGTTCGGACTAGCGCTTCTATTGATTACGCACGATCTCGGCGTCGTGTCGCACATCGCGCATCGTGTCGGCGTGATGTACGCGGGTCAGGTGGTCGAGGCGGGGACCGCCGAAGATATTTTCGGACGTCCCTCTCATCCTTATACGCGAGGCCTCCTCGCCTGTGTGCCGGGCGTGTCGTCTCACGCACGCGGTACAAAGCTTGGGTCGATCCCAGGCCAGGTGCCAAATCTCCTCCATGATCTCCGAGGTTGCGGCTTCCGTAACCGATGCTCTTTTGCAGTGCCGGACTGCGCCAATCCCATTCTGCCGAAGAGCGCGACCGTGCCTTCTCACCAGTATCGCTGTATTTTGCCGCCGTTTGCTCCTCCCACAATAGTGATCGATGCATCGCGTGAAGCGCCAATTGATCACGCGCCGCTTCGTTCACAGTCGGATATCGTTCTCGAAGCGAGAAACGTCACTCAGACCTATCACGCATCTAGTAGTTTCTTCGGAAAATCCCGCTCCGTTCTTGCCGTGAACGACGTTTCGCTTGCAATTCATGCAGGCGAAATCGTCGCCATTGTCGGCGAATCCGGCTGCGGCAAGTCGACGTTGGCAATGATGCTGCTTGGGCTTCTGCCGCCGACGAGCGGAGAGGTGCGCCTGATGGGCCGGCCGCTTTCAACGTTGAAGCGTCATGAGGGGCCGCGACAGATGCAACCGGTCTTTCAAGACCCTTATGCGTCGCTCAATCCTCGGCGTTCGATTGAGGCTATTGTCGCCGAACCGTTGCATGTACAGCGAATTGGCTCGTCGGCCGAGCGCGAAAGACGCGTGCTCGAAATCCTCGATGCCGTCGGGTTGCCGCTTCGTCTACGCAAGGCCTACCCGGCACAGCTTTCGGGTGGACAGCGCCAGCGCGTCGCCATCGCGCGCGCGCTTATCATGAAACCGCAAATCCTGATCTGCGACGAGCCGACATCCGCGTTGGATGTTTCCGTGCAGGCGCAGGTTCTGAACCTGCTGATGGATTTGCATGCGGAATTCAATCTCACATACGTTGTTATTAGTCACAACCTTGCCGTCGTTGAGCATGTCGCGAGTCGAGTTTGTGTGATGCATGGGGGGCACATCGTCGAGGAAGGCGCGACCGAATCCATTTTCCGAGAGCCGAACCATCCCTATACGCGGACCTTACTCAGCTCGATTTTGACGCCGGATCGAGCAAACGATCCAAATCGGACGGGAGAGAGCTTGTCGGCGCGCTGGCACGCCGAGAGGCAAGATTTTGCGCCGACGACGCCTCCGCTTTCCGTGATCAGCACGTAGATTTCTTGAGGGGAACAAGATGAAGAGAGCACGCTGTATATCCTTTATCGCGGTCTTCGTAGCTCTACTCGTCATGACGCCGCTACGCTTTGCTCATGCCGGGAAGGCGGACGATACGCTCACATGGACCAGCGAGAAGGAGCTCGCGACGATCGACCCCTATTTCGGGTTTGTGAAAGAGACACTCGTGATGTCGCTGATGACATGCGACACGTTGGTTTACTGGGATCCGGACACCGGCGGATTTTTGCCGCTCTTAGCGAAAAGCTACAAGCAGGTCGACGATCGCACCTTGGAATTCGATCTGCGCGACGACGTGTCGTTTCATGACGGCCAGAAGTTCACCGCCGACGACGTGAAATACACGTATGATACGATAACCACCCCTGGGATCGGCGTTCTTGGCGGCAGCTACTACGACTGGCTCCAGTCGACCGAAGTGCTCGGCCCCTACAAGGTCCGCATCACGGCGAAGAAGCCGTCGCCGATCGCGCTTCTCAACCTGGCGAACCTGATGCCGGTGTTTCCGAAGGGGCACTACGACAACGCGCCCGTCCAACAGGGCAAAAAGAATTATGGCGCCGTGAAGATGAACTGCACGGGCCCTTACAAGGTTCAGTCGTCGGTGCCCGGCCAATCGGCGACGTTCGTCGTCAACAAGAACTACTTCGATGGCCCGAAAGGCAAGCCGAGCATCGGCAAGATCGTGTTTCGCACCATCTCCGATGTCGACGCGGCCATCGCTGAACTCGTCACCGGCGGCGTCGATTGGGTCTGGAACATCGCCAAGGACAAGGCAGACGCCTTGCGTGGCATGGATCAGGTGCAGATCATCGACGGCCCGGCCATGCGTGTGCGCTACATCATGATGAATTCCGTCGATAAATCGGCCGACAACCCATTCAAAGACATTCGCGTGCGCCGAGCCGTGGCGCATGCCGTCAATGCGGCCGCGATTGCTAAAAACCTCGTAAGCGAAAAATCGGAGATCGTTCACTCCGTCTGCCATCCGCGGCAATTCGGATGCTACACCGATGTCCCCTTCTACAAGTTCGATCCAGCCAAGGCCCGTAGCCTCCTGGCTGAGGCCGGCTATCCGAACGGATTCTCGACGGAGATATTCTCCTTCCGCGAAAGGCCGTGGACGGAGGCGGTGATCAACGATCTAAGCAAGGTCGGAATCAAGGCCAGCCTGCGCTATATGCAATACGCAGCAACCCGACAGGCTCTGCGCAGCGGGGAGGCGAAAATTGCTGACCAGCCGTGGGGCTCTTTCGGCATTCCGGACGCATCGGCGTTCACCAGCTACTTCTTCAGCGGCGGCCCTGACGATATCAACCGTGATCCGGAAATTATCGCGTGGCTGCAAAAAGCCGATTCGTCGATGGACCCTGAGGTGCGGAAGGAAAACTACAAGAAAGCGCTCATCCGCATCGCGGAACAATCCTATTGGGTTCCGTTGTTCACCTATACGCTCGTCTATGGGCTGAATAAGGACCTCGATTTCAAGCCGGATTTCGATGAGACGCCTCGCTTCTTCCGCGCGAAGTGGAAATAGGCGTTAAAAATGATTCGCTTCCTCTTCCGCCGCGTGGTCACTGCGCTGTGCGTTGCCGTCACGGTGTCTTTGCTGACATTCGTGTTGCTGCGCATGTCCACGGATCCGGCGATCGCGCTAGCGGGAGAGGGGGCGTCGGCCGCGGACATCGAACGAGTTCGCGTTGATTACGGCTTGGACCGCCCGCTGCTTGTTCTCTACGGCGAGTGGGCTAGCCGCGCGCTCCATGGCGACCTCGGGCGGTCGCATGCGCTCTCGACCAGTGTGTCGAAGCTGCTTCAGGAGCGCTTGCCCGTGACCTTCAAGTTAGGCGGACTTGCTCTCATTTTCGCACTGGCCTTGGCGCTTCCACTCGGAGTTGCTGCCGGGACATATCCCAATTCGCTTGCAGACCGCGTCGCCATGGCGATTTCAGTCCTGGGCCAATCCATGCCGACCTTTTGGTTCGGCCTCATTCTAATTCTGTATTTCGGCGTTTATTGGCGCCTATTGCCGATCAGCGGCGACACGACGTGGGCGCACTACATATTGCCGGCGTCTGCGCTCGGCTTCTACTCTGCACCCAGCGTCATGCGCTTGACACGAGCCGGCATGGTCGAGGCGCTCTCATCGGACTACATTCGCACGGCGCGAGCAAAAGGCCTGCTCGAGCGCACTACGATTCTTAAGCATGCGTTCGGGAACGCTATGGTTCCCGTCGTTTCGCTGTCAGCCGTTCAGCTCGGTCTGATGCTTGGCGGCTCCATCGTCATCGAGACGGTTTTCTCCCTCAATGGAATAGGCCGCCTGGCGTGGGAATCGATCAAGCGATCGGACTTCGACGTCATGCAGGCTATCGTGCTGGTCGTGGCCTTAATATACATCGGTCTGATGCTGGCGGCCGATTTGCTGAACGCCTACCTCGATCCGCGAATTCGAATGAGCTGACGCGAATGGCGGCGTTGGATGCAGGGATCGACTTCGAAGCGGATGTCAGAGGCGAGCCGCTATGGCGGCGCGGGCTTCGCCGTGCAAGCATTACCGTCGGCGCGACGCTTCTCATAATTATTGTCTTCGCGGCTCTCGTCGGGCCATGGCTCATCACCACCGACCCTTATTTTTCCGACCTGTCGAAGCGACTGATCAATCCGATCTGGCATCCGAATGGAACTTGGCAGCATCCGCTCGGCACCGATGGGTTTGGTCGGGACTACCTCGCCCGGCTCATTTATGGCGCGAGGATCTCGCTGGCGGTCGGTATTATATCCACGATCCTATCGGGCGTTATCGGCACGGCGTTGGGGCTCGTTGCGGGCTATTTCGGTGGACGCGTCGATGCGGTCGTCAATTTCGTCATCATGACGCGCTTGAGCATGCCGGTGGTTCTCATTGCCACCGCCGTATCGTCGCATTTGAGCGGCTCTTTCCTAAGCGTCACGATCGTCATCGGTTGCTTAATCTGGGACCGCTTCGCCGTCGTGGTGCGGAGCGCCACGCTGCAAATCCGGCAGTTGGACTACGTGAAAGCTGCGCGAGCGATCGGAGCATCGACTTCGCGCATCTTGTTGCGGGAGCTGCTTCCCAACCTATTTCACTTCATTGTCGTCGTAGCGGCTATCGAAATGGCGCACGCTATCATCATCGAGGCGGCGTTGTCGTTTCTCGGTTTGGGCATTCAGCCGCCGACCCCCTCGTGGGGGCTGATGATCGCCGAGGGTAAGGCGCTGATGATGTTCAAGCCCTGGGTGATCATGATCCCCGGGACGGCGTTGTTCGTCTTGATCCTTGCCGTCAGTCTTCTCGGTGATGGCCTCCGCGATCTTATGAGCAGCGAAGTGCGAAGATAGACGACATTATCGATCAATCAGGGGCGGCGCGACGAAAGCGCCCTATCGCAAAGGGAGTATGACGGTGGTCAATCCAGTTATCTACGTTACACGCGGCGAGATGCCCGACGAGTTCGAAGTGAAGCGGCGCGAATGGTATAAAGCGAAGCATTCGACCGATGTTGTTGGCGTCGGTTTTTGGAGTGCGCGTGGCTATCGCTGCCAGACCAAGCCGCGTAATTTCAATATCTATGAGCTCCCCAGCGCGGATATCCTCTCAAGCGACGCATATATGAATATGCGCAAGGCTGACACCTTCAGTCCCACGGTCATGAAGACTTTTGAGTACATATCGGCTGCGATCTATACACAAGTCAGCGTAGAGGATGCGCAGGGCAATCCACTTGAGAACGTACCGAGCGTTCGTGGTCCGGTGCTCGTGATGCTGAACTTCGATACCGAGGAATCCGAAGACAAAATTCGATCTTGGTTTGAGGACGACGTCGTCAAAAGCCACCGCAATACAAACGGTGTCCGCACGTTCAGGCTATGGGAGCAGCGCGCCGCACATCCATTATTTCCGCCGAAAGAGCCACGTTGGTGCGCGGCTGTGGAATGGGCGCAGGATCCCGGCGAAACCAAGAAGCGTCTTTATGACGCTGCGACGAGCAGCAAAGTAAAGTTGACGAACGTTCGGCCCGACATCGCGACCAAATGGTACGGTCTTGTTCGCGAGGACATCTTTGAAAGCGCCGGCTGAGGGCGGAGCGCTCGAACCGCTCGTAACCCGTCAGCGTTCGTTGGGATCGGCGGATGATCTCGCGTCGATCATGGTTATGAAAGGCGCGAAGTCACTTCGTTTGACGTCCGCGTGGACGCTCATCAACTGCTGAGCCTTGAGGGCATCACCGACACAAATGGCTTCCGTGATCTCAAGGTGCTCTTCGACCGACCGCTTCAGCCGGCCGGGGAGTCGTAGGGTGTAATTACGATAGGCGTTGACGCGCTGGCGGGCCTGGCGAGTGAGCCGCTCCAGATAACTGTTCCTCGTGCTGCGATAAATTCGATCGTGGAAGGCAGCATTGGCGACGAAATATTCCTCGACGGACTTTTTTGCCGCCGTGCTGCACCGCTTGGCTAGGCTTCGCAGCTCGTCTTGGCCGCGCGTTTCGAGCCTCTGTGCGGCATAGTAGGCGCACAGGCCTTCGAGGCCGGCCATCGTCTCGAATAGCTCGAACACTTCTGCCGCGGTTAACGAGACGACGTAACTTCCTGACCGCGGCTTCACACGAATCAATGCCACGGAAGCAAGACGGCCGACGGCGTCGCGAACGGGAGCGCGCGAAACTCCGAAGCGAGTCGCAAGCGCGCGCTCGTCCAACCGCTCCCCGGGGCGCAAAATACCTTCTAAAATTTCACGCTCTAACGTGCGCACGATGTCGTCGCGCGTATATTCACCGTTTCTTGCCCTGGTTGGGCGAGGAAGTGATTTCGGTTTCTTCGGCAAGTTAATCGACTCCGGCTGGTAGGGGTGAGCGACGACCGGCGAATCTTCGTCCTATGGCGAGCTATCGAGCCACTTCGGCAGCGCTGCGCCGCAGAATTTGGGCACCTGCATCAACATAGCCGGCGAGGGTGCGCCGTTCACGTCATCTTGTGCAGCTAGGCCATCTAGTCATACCAGACGGTATCTGACATGTGTCAAGCTCGCGGCCATGAGAGAACATGGCGCCGATTGCGCCCGGGGGGCCAACCAGAACGCGGTGCCATCGAGTAAGGCGTTTTTCGTCTTTCTTCCTACAGGGGAATCAGATGTCCGAAGGAAAGTACCGCTTTCAATTGATCAACGCGTTTCGTCTATCTGAAGAGGCAGGCTTCACTTTGCGTGCTTGGAGCGGCCCTAAGGAGACGTTGATCTATAATTACCAGGATGTCGCGCCTTCGCTCTCTGACGTCACATGGGACGTGCATCCGGGGGCGCTCGCGACCCACGGGGACTGGCCAGTCGAGAAGTTGGAAGAATTTGACATCGTCGGGGTCAACCGACTGCCGATCGTGCGTGAATCCTGCGCGAGTGGAAAATACAACGCAATTGTCCTGCTTGGGGGTGGCGATCCGTCCTACCTCGCCGCGCGGGAGATCGGTCGGAATTTCGGCGTTCCGGTCACGTCATGTGCCCATGCGCAAATGAACGTCGCGCGCATGTTGGGGCGACGATTCAGTATCGTCGACATCTCCGAGACTCATAATATGCGCATGTACAATCTGGTCATGCAGTACGGTTTCATTCATGAATGCGCCTCGATCCGCAATATCAACTTTCCGCTGCCTCGCCCTGCCTACTCGAACGAACCATCAATCCAGGACGAGCAGAAGAAGGCTCTTAACGGGGAGCGCTCCGAAATGCTGGAAGCCTCTTTAACGGAGGCGGTCGCCGCAATTGAGGACGATGGCGCGGAGGTGATTATTCTCGGTTGTTCGGCGGCGTTTTGGATGCAGCCGCCTCTTCAACGGCGATTGCAGAGTGCGGGCTGGGAAGTCCCGGTGCTGGAGGGGACGCGATCGGCGATCGAGATGGCGAAGCTATTGGTCAATCTCGGCGTTGATGCCAGCGGCCTGATGCTTCCAAGCGAGCGCCCGAAGAAAGTTCGTCGAAGGAAGATATTCTGAGCACTGAGATGGCCGTCTTCCAGAAACATTCGGCGCATCAAGCCTGTGTCGAGGCCATTTGGCGTGTAAGTTGAATGCCGTGAGATGTGCCGTTGGCGATACGCGGGGGTTTAGCAGCCGCCGCGATCTTCCTGCCGGGCGGCAGCGTACCGCCGAAGACGCGCGCAATGCAAACAACCTAGGCTGGGGGCGTGCGATAGCAGTCTCGAAGGCGGTGAGCATCGAGCGGCATCGCCACTCTCCCCGAGGGCGCAATGAAGGTTTCTGTAACGTGCCTCGACGAGTTGCTGCGGCGGCCGCAAATCAGGGACCTCACTTCGCAGCGTAGCTGATCGGAGCACGATATTGGTGCCGCACAGCTGTAGGCTGTGGTGGTGCCAGTGTGCCAACTCAGCGACGGTGGTGTTCCAGACAGGGGGCTCCGGCCGCGCCCTACGAAGCAGACCAATTCGACGCGCGAGTTCTAGCTCAAACTATTTGGGTGTTCCTGCCAAATCGGTTTCTTAAGCCTCAAGTTGGCTTCTGGAGGAAATTGCGACGTCCAGTGATCCGCACATTCCGCGCTTGTTGGATTCCACACGAGAGGATGTCCCAAGGCGTAATCCAAAAACTTCTCAAGCATCAGTAACCTGTGAGGCCATGAAATCGCGTGAGGATGAAGCGTCAGGCAAAACTGCCGGCCGCGCTTGAACTGCGCCTCGAATTCCCTCTCGCAATTTCGAAGAATGCGCCAGGGTTTTCCAATCCCGTTCCTTTTTGCGGAAACATCAAGAAAAACTGATCGTCGAAGTGGTAGTAGTGTGGCATCGTGAGAATGGCACGACGTTCCTCGAAATTCTTGACCCAATAGTGAGGAACATCGTCCGCGAGACTGTTGCCCATATAGGCGTAGCCATGATCTAGCAGGAACGACATGGTGTCGCCGCTGATGCTTCCGCCGGCGAATTTGTCCCCCGGGTGCGGCAGGGAGAACCATCCCCAAGGGCCGAACACCTGTGATTTCCTGCAGAATTTCGGTCGTCTTTTTTAGGCGGCAAGATTCCTCTCTTTTTCAGGCGGCAAGATTCCTCTTCGGGTTCAAGAAGACTGACGTCTTCATGTTTGAATCCGTGAGCCGCAATCTCATGGCCCTCGTTCTGCAGCCTGCGAATTTTCTCCGAATAGAGCAGGGCCAAGACCGCAGGAACAGCAAAGGTTGCTCGTACATTGCGGCGCTTGAGGGCTGAAACTAACGCGTCCAGTCCGCCGTGCATTCCGAAATAGGCATCCGGCGTCTTTAAGTCGTTTTTCTTGATTCCCTCACTGTCACAGGGAGGGCTTAGGTCTACGACGACGCGAAAGTAGCAGCGATGAGAGCCTGGCCACTTCACGGCCCGGTCTGAAATGCTCACCTCGTCACTGATGGTGTAACGGTCCTTCCAGGGCATCGAACGGGTCCTGCTACTCTAGCGTCACAAAGAGTTCGCGGGCAAACGTAGGCAGTGGCGCGCTACCGACTCGCAAGTGGGAAACCAGACGAGCGGCAGTGTTTTCATCCGCAAAATCAAGCGATCGAGCATGGCGATGCGAAGGGCGCGTCCCGATACAAATGGATGCAGGCAAATATTGAGATACTCGCCCCCTTGTCTGTACTGCTGCAGAAAGGCGGCCCACCAAATTTCGAAGACGTGATCTGGATCCATCATTCGTTGGGATGCATTTTCGGTGTTCATCCAGGCAAAACTGAAAAACATCGCGTCATCGATTGCGAAGTGAAAAGGCAAGTTGAGGAGTCTGCGCGATTCACCACCATTGAGGAGAAAGTGAGGGCGATAATCAGGCGTCTCGTGCGAGTTGTAGAGAAATCCCTCGTCGATGATGAGCAGCTTGCGTGTATGCCAGCTCCGTGTGCCGACCGGCCGCCGGCCCGTTAACGTTCGATGGCGTTGATCGACTTCGAAAGATGCGCACGCTCAACGTCAGGCTCTGCGGGGACGCGATGTTCCCACATATGATCCGCAACCTCATGACCGCGCAGCGCCGCAGCTTTCACGGCCTGCGGATAAAGCTCGCAGATGCGCCCGGCGCAAAGATCGTCGCTTGATATTGTGAAAGTCAAAAAGGTCTAGCAGTCGCCATATTCCAACGCGACCACCAAATTCGCCTTTCGCCAATTGCATCGGCGGCTCGTTGAGCAGCCGCCGCAAAAGCATCGCATCGAAGTCAGCCGTGAAATTCACGGTAATGCGGGCGCCGTCCGGCCAGTCGACACGATCAATGACGTCATGTTCGGCGTTGTAAGCGGCCGCAGCCGTTCGAAGGTTCGCGACCTCTTGATCGATATCCGCTGGACCGGTCATCTGTTTACCGCCCCCCGGCGACGGCGAGAGTTGTGCCGGTGATGTACTTTGCTTCGTCGGACGCGAGATACAGAACTGCATTCGCTATATCGATTGGCTCACCAAGGCGGCGAAGCGGCGTGGCACGTACCGGCCCGTATTCAAGTGCCTCCATCGCGCGCATACGCTTGCTGTTTTTTTCTGTCTCGATCGGGCCCGGCGCGACGGCATTCACCGCAATGTTGTACTCCGCGAGCTCCAGCGCGACGTGCCGCGTGAATCCATGAATAGCGGCTTTTGATGCGGCATAGGCGGCGTTGCCAGTATAGTAGGCCGTCCATGGCGTGCCTTCGCGCGCTCCGGAAGAAAGGTTTACGATTCGGCCAGCCTTTCTTGACCGCATATGGCCTGAGGCTTCACGGGTGCATAAGAACGCCGAGCGCAGATTCAATCGAATGATGAAATCCCAATCCTCGGCTTTCGCCTCCCAGATATGGCCGGACGTTCCGCCCCCCACATTATTGATAAGGATATCGATGCGATCGTGCGTATCGAGCGCTGTCGCGAACAGCTTCTTCACGGCGACTTCGTCCGTCACATCGGCGAGAACGGACGTCACCGGGCGCCGAAGGTCGCGTATCAATCGTTCGGTTTCCGCCGAACCATCTGCGTCCGTGTCGACTATGACGAGCGACGCTCCTTCTTCAGCAAGGCGCACCGCGGTCGCGCGTCCAAGACCCCCGGCTGCGCCCGTTACGAGCGCGACTTTGCCGCTGACTCGTCCTCTTCCATTTACGTTCAACCGCTCCTCCGAAAGATGTTGAGGGTTTATCGAACATTACATATTGTTATGCACTACAACTCAATCAAATTGTGAACCGTCGTTGAAAGGTTGTCCACTGTGGCTGATCGAATACCTGGGCTGAGCGTTGGCGTATGATGCGGCAACGCAGCTCGGCCCCTCGACCCGCAAAGCCGAAGCGAGCCGCTGATCGACGGCGCTCGGATGTCGACGATCGATTGTTCCTGAAGTCGGTGGAAAAGACCTTCATGGTCCTGGAGTGCTTTGGGCATGAGAGCATGCCTCTGTCGCTGGCCAAAATTGCTCTTGCCGCAAACGTCGATCGGAGCGGAGCGCAACGCGTCTGCCATACGCTCCATGCTCTCGGCTATTTGGAGCGGGATCCGGAGGAAAGAGGCTGGATTCCTGGCAAGCGCGTTTTGGATCGGTCGTTCGATTATCTACGCTACAATCCATTGGTCCAGCATGCCATGCCAATCATCGGTGAGCTGCGGCGCGATACGGGCGAGCGTGTTGATCTCAGCCTGTTCGATGATTTGACGATCGTTTACGCTATCCGCATGCAAAGTAAGCGTCAGACATTCTCCGCCACTTTGGTTGGTCGCCGGATGCCGACCTTCATGTCTTCCGGCGGACGTGCAATGCTCGCCTGTCTTCCTGACGATGAGGTGCAATCGATATTGCGCCGATCGGACCGCAAGCCAATCACGTCGAAAACAATCACCTCGATCCCAAAGATTTTGGGCAAAGTCGAAGAGGCTCGTCGTGATGGCTATGCCTTCGCGCGAGAGGAGGGTCTTCTGGGCGAGATCGTTCTGGCCGCGGCCATTTGTAATCGCCAGGGGAGGCCCATCGCCGCCATTCACGTTGCGGGCTCGCTTTCGGAATGGTCGGTCCCCGATTTTCGACAGAAGATGCATCCGTTAGCGATTGCTGCGGCCCGCGCGCTCAGCGACGGCTAAGGGCTTTAGCCATTAGCTCAGCGTCGAGAGTAGCCCTGCCAGCAAGCGTCCGCGATCCGCGATGTTGCTGACGATGAGATGCTCATCCAGCGTGTGCGGAAAGTCGCCGCAAACACCCAACCCATCGAGCGTCGGAACGCCCAAAGCGCCGGTGAAGTTTCCATCGGAACCGCCGCCCGAATTTTGCGGAGGGATATCGAAGCCGATGTGCTTCGCGATCGATTGGGCATGCGAGTAAAGCGCGTGATCACTTGGGCTTGTGGTCCAAATTGGGCGCATGAGCGTTTGCTCGGTCTCCAACGTGACGTTGGCGTGCGTTGGCGCGAGCGAGCGGATCGTCGCGCTGGAACGTTCAAGGGCGGCGGGGCTTTTCGCGACGCTTAGGATTTCGGCCTCGCATGTCGTTGCCACGCAGTTTACCCATTGGCCGCCGCGGACCACGCCGACGCTGAAGGTTGTCTCGTCGTCTCCCTTGCCGTTGACCGAAACAATTTGCCGCGCCATTTCCTCGATTGCGGAGATACCTTCGTTCAACAGCAGGCCCGCGTGACTTGGCTTGCCGGTGACGGTCAACCGGTAGCGCGCAACGGCATAGCGGCCGGTCACAACGCCGCCATTTCTGCGCCCCGGTTCGGGTATGAGAACGTATTTGTTACGCGAGGCTTCCGCCTCAATGAGCTCCCGGGTGCTCGGACTGCCGATCTCTTCGTCGCTCGTGAACAGAACGGTCACGGGAAGTGGCGTTGGAGCTTTGGCCGCTTGAAGATGGTGTATCGCTTGCAACGCAAGGTAGTTGCCACCTTTCATGTCAAGCGCGCCGGGTCCATAGCATTTGTCGCCCTCGCGCCGCCAAGGAAGCTTCTTTAGCGTCCCTACAGGATGAACCGTGTCTAGATGCCCGAGAATCAGAACGCCTGGTGTGTTCTGATCTTTCGTATTGAAACGGCCTCTCACGCAGTCGCCCATCTGTTTGCCGCCGGGCGCGCGCGATACGTCGGCGCCCAACAGAACGAGATGACGCGCGGCGATGTCCATCATGCGATTGACGGCCGATGCGTCATAGGTTGGGCTTTCGCATTCAACCCAGGACTTAATGCCGGCAAGCGTCTCGTCGACATCGAAGGAAAGGTCTTTCGGATCCACTCGTCCGCTCCTGTTGTATCGGATTGCAATCGATGCATATTATTCTGGAGAAAAACGTTTGTACAACAACCTCAGTTGATCGACGGTCAAAAATAGGGTCTTGACGTGCTTCAATTCACCACGTCCGACAACGTGAAGCTTGCCTACTACATCGACGATTTCACCGCCCCCTGGAAAGAAGCTCCCACTCTGCTCCTGCTGCACTCGGCTATGGCGCATGCCGCCAGGCTGTATGCCTGGGTGCCAAACTGGCGACGCGCTATCGCGTCGTAAGGTTGGATCTAAGAGGCCATGTCTCTTCAGAGATTCCGTCCCCGCAGTCCGAGTTGAGCATGGAGCGGCTTGTCAAAGACGTCGCCGAATTGCTGGATCACTTGGGATGCAAAAGCGTTCACATCGCCGGAATTCGGCCGGCGGGTACGTCGCTCAGCACCTTGCCATGACGCAGCCCGGCCGCGTGAAAAGCCTGGCGTTGTTCGCAGCAGGCACGGGTCTGAGGCATACGCAGGCAACGGGCTGGCTTGAGAAGGTGGAAAAAGAGGGCTTGAGGCCGTTTCTTGCGCGCACGATTGCTGATCATTTTCCACCGGGCACCAATCCGAAGCTCGTCGGGTGGTTTCTCGACGAGGCCGCGAAAAACAATACGCTGTACATTGCGCGGTTTATCGGCCTGATGACGACTCTGGAATGGTCGGACAGCCTTAATTTGATACGTTGCCCGACATTGGTCGTGTGCGGCGGCGGAGACGATCGGATCTCAGAGTGATTACGACCGAATGAAGCAGTCGATTCCCGAATGCACCCTCATCTCCTACGAAGGAATGCCTCATAAC
>NZ_JBFWPA010000105.1:0-22598 GCF_050250235.1 Pseudorhodoplanes sp. | reverse complement strand
CTCCTGGTCACGAGGCCGCGAGACGACTTTGGCCGCCATGCGATGCCAGCCAGGTCAAGAACCTCTTTCTGTTCGCTCTTTCTTTCCCCGGCGAGTGTGCCGATAGCATCGTCGTACGCTATCGGCACGATACCTTTTGGCTCATTTAGCAAGCGCCGCCGAAGCTTAAGTTCAATCAAGATCGCCGGCGCAACTCCTGGATGGGCAAGTCCGATCGCCACGAGGCCGAACAGTGCATCAAAAACCGTAAACGCCTCCCGCGCCGTGGCTAACACCTTCCAATACTTTTCGATTACCGGTTCGCCAAAGGCAGCGACAGAGCGCGCTGCGCAGGCGGCCAGCCATAGAGATCGTTCGCGAACCAGCGGAAATGTTGGCGTCCAGTTGATCCATTCAAACTGTTCGGCCATCTCCACTAGCCAATGCCGCGCCTGCGGACTGGTTGTGATCAATGTAAGATTGCCGAAGGCGAGCGCTTGCCACCAATACACCATTAGATCGCCGCGCTCATTTTCACGGTCTAATCGTCCACTGACGACGGTTGCGCGTATATCGTCAAGCGAGGCGCAAAGTGCCGCGCCGGCCGCGTAGGCGGCTTTCTCGAGTATCGGCGCCCATTCGAGCACTTTGCGAATTTGCCGTCGTAACGGGAGCTGCGGTGCATAGAGCGAGCTAATTAGTTCCGTCGCATCAGTTGAGGCTGAGGTCTCAATAAGAGCGGCGCGAAAAACGTGCGCAATCGGCCCGCCGTCACGAGCGAATGCGGCCGTGTCGACCAACGGCAGTCCGTCCGGCTTCCGGCGATGCGGAGAAACTTTCCCGCCATTTACAATAAGTGACGGGCCGCCACGTTGTCCGATGGCGAAGTGCTCTTCTGGCTTCAGTTTTCCCGCAACGCGCACTGCCTGCAACAGCCGGACGTCGCGTTCTAGTGCCAGGGCTGCCGAAAGTGTTGCTATGAGCTGACCAGCATGATCAGCTGCAACCATCGCGGCTCGTGTGTGCGACACCCCGGCTTCGAGCACGCTTTGCTGAAACTTCCAGTTTTCCTTTGTCATCTCGATGGTTCGGATGTTGAGACATGCCTGCCTCACATTCGGAGCAACTCCTCAAAAACTCACTGCAATGGGTTTAGCGATAACGTTGATGAGAAGGATTCCGTTGTCATCTAATTAAGGCGGGCATACCCCCGATTACGAGTATATGCTCGTTTTTTGTCTGTTCAAGGGTCTGCGCTTACATGGAAATGCGCGTGACATACAGATGGGTCAGTATTTGTTTCGGACTTGGTGTGTGCAATTTGAAGGGTGCTCAAACCGAACTTTTTTGACTCGCCGCCAAAGGCACGAGGGTGCTGAAGACAAGTGGACATGCGACATTCGCGCGGCCACCATGCGCGCTGTTGCGAACCGTTGGCAACGCGGACTATCATCGGATTAGGTCTTCCCCCACTTCGGCCAGCGAGTTGCCATGCTCGACTCGCAGCGCTTCCGCTTCCTCAGCCAGCGCCGCCTCGCTGCGATCGCGGGAGGTCCCGGATATTGCCGCCGCTCGTAACCTCAGCTCAGGTACACCTCGACCGCCCGCAGCGTGCTGCTGTTGAAAACGACGCTGGGAATTTCCCCAGGGGTCGTTCCCGAGACCCCGCGCCGGAACAGCATGCTCGAGCGGCAATAAGGAAGGGAACCGCGATCGCGGCGAGTTTTAGGGCGTGGGGGCAATTCCGTCGCATGGTCTACAAAAACATTAGATTTCTTAGCTTTATTTTTTTGGGGAGATGTCCGATACTATTTCCAAACCGAATAATAAACCCAGAGGAAACCCCCATGCGTGATATCGACATGCTCGATCTTAACCTTCTGCGGGTGTTCGAAGCTATTATGCGCGAAGAAAATGTATCGCTTGCGGCCGCGCAATTGCATCTCACTCAGCCAGCCGTTTCGAACGCTCTCAATCGATTGCGCGCGGCTTTCAACGACGAGCTCTTCGTTCGGACCCGACAGGGAATGGAGCCTACGCCGGTTGCGCGTGCCTTGCGCGACCCCGTTCGGCGGGGGCTTGCGTCGATAAGGTCGGCGCTTTCCGAGAATCTGGCCTTCGATCCTGCGAGGTCTGATCGCCGTTTTACGATTCTGACTACCGATGTCGTCGAACTTTGCTACGGAGCCCACTGGCTGCGATTATTTTCTCGCGAAGCACCGACGATTAGCTTGAAGCTCATGGAAGCCTGCCGGTCGGAATACGAAAAGCTACTGGATAGCGGCCAAGCAGACTTGGCTTTCGGACATTTCAAGATCAGCGACTCCTTCCGATCCGAGCGGATCGGCCGCTGCAACTACGTGGCCATGTTGTGTGCGAAATACGCTAAAAAGCTGGGAATAGAGCAAGGCGGTCAATTTCCGCTCAACCCTTATCTTCGGGCTGCGCATGTCGATGTGGTGCCGCGTGCAGTGGTCGAGAGCCCGATCGCTCGAGCGTTTCGCGACAATGCACCGTTTCGGCGTGTTGCTTTGACCGTCGCGCACGTTTCGGTTTTGCCTAGCATGATTCCGGATACGGAAATCGTCGCGACTGTTCCGCAACCAGCAATCCCAGCCTTGTGTAAAAGCGGTGCCGTCACTTGGGCAAATCTTCCCTTCGAAACGGAAATGACTTCCGTATTCATTGCTTGGCACAGGCGGCAGGATGCCGACCAAGGTCACATCTGGATGCGGGAAAAGCTGCGATCGATCCGCGCGCCATTTGTGAAGCACGATTCGGTTCCTACCGTCGCGACAGCACAAAGGAGCTGAAACATACTCCTGAGCTCCTGCATCGATTAGACCGCACTGATTGCAGATATCCGGGAGTCTGCCGTTGTTAGATCCGTGGATGGCGCGCGAGCGCACGCGTATTGCTGCGATGCCGCCTCTGTGGGGTCTCGCCGCATCAGTTGCTCCGCAACAAGTTGCCGAAGCCAGCTAATTGCCGGATCGTCATTCGTTCGACGATGCCAGAATTGCTTAGCCTCCGTAAGCGGAAAATCTATCGGAGGCCGCACGAGCTTGATATTCGACGTCTCGACAAACCACGCGGCCAAAGAAAGCGGCACGACGCCGATCATGTCGCTGGAGGCGATGACCTGCGGTACGGTCATGTAATGAGGCAAGTGCAACGGGATCCGTCGTTTGTAACCCAGCATGGCCAAATGACGCTCCAATAGGTCCAGACTTTGACTTTCCTGGCTGACGACGACGTGTTCAGCGTCCAAGAATTGCTGGAGACTGAGAATGTCGCCAATAAACGGATGATCTCTTCGGACGATACACACGAAAGGATGTTCGAAGAGCCCCTGCCTCAAAATGCTAGGCCCGATGAGATCGGGAAAGCTTCCGATCGCGAGATCGACGGAGCCATCTTCAAGCATTGATTCCAGGCGGTTCGGAACGACCGGGACATAGCGCAGACCCGCATGCGGTGCGCGGCTGCGCAGCATATGGATAAGCGGTGGTCCGGATACGAACACCCCGATGTCGGTGGTCGCTATCACAAAGGTTCGCTTGCAATCTTGCGGCACGAAAGCGGGTTTGCTGAGAACGCCAATTTCCAAAAGTCTGAGCGCTTCCTGAAGCGTCGGGATGATGCCGTCCATAAAAGACGTAGGCCTCATCCCGTGCCCGGTTCTCACGAATAATTCGTCCCCGAAATATCTTCGCAATTCGGCCAACTTATTGCTTGCCGTCGGCTGACGCATACCTAGCGCACTGGCTGCTTCGGATAGACTGCCGAGTCGATAGAGGCGCTCAAGCAGAAGAAGCAGATTGAGATCGAGGCGACCGATGTCCATTTTACACACACCTCCCATAGGCGAATTGGTTAGGTGAGCCGAAACTCTTTCTTGTCGAAACGATCGCTTGGCATAAGGAGTAACGTCACAGGATGTTACGGACATGCCCCAAAATTGACTAAGCGCTAGGGTCGACACGATTCACACTACATCATCTCAGCACCGCCGATTGTGCTGACCCATATACAATGCTCGCACTCCTTGTGCGACACAAGGCTCAACGGTTCCGACGAGGCTCCCGTCAAGATCGCTCGCGGCCGGCTACAATTGATGCGCTCAATTTGGTCTATGCGCATTGTGAATTTGATTGAACGATCTTGCGCCGATATCGTCTCGGCCGAAAATAATAGCAACACGCAAATTGCTGATAGTCACAACCGTCTCGAACTGGATCATTCGAATTGCATGCCAGTCGTGATCAGCCTGCCCGCCAGAATATTGGCTGGCAACGCGGCCTTTCCACGATCCCTTGCAACACAGACCATGGCAGTCCGGTCGCTTTCCAAACACTGAGCGCACACTAGCGAAGCAACCGCGACAGCCATGCCGCAACAAAACTGAACCGGAGTTTCTATGTCTCACAAGATTACGCTTCTCGATACGGGACGACTAAGCGTCGATGCAGGGGACTACGTCCAATACCGGATGCCAGGAACTCAGATCGACGTTCCCGCCTACAGTTACGTAATCGAAGGTCCCGGGATAGATCCGGTTTTGGTTGATACGGGGGTTGGCAATACTTCGACCGAAAAAGAGAAAACGGCAGCGACACCCGGCATTGAAACGGCACTGAACGATACCGGTTTGCGGCCCAAGGATATCCGCTACCTCATTCACACTCATCTTCATGCCGATCATGTCGGCCAGAACAGCCTTTTTCCCAATACCACGACCTTGATCGTCAACCGCAGGGAATTGGAGTTCGCTTGCTCCGGGATGATGCTTCGTGACTATCGTTTGTCAGACCTGCTCCCGATAATCGACCGCGTTCACGCACCTCAGGCTGCCTGGTTGCTCGATCTGCGCGACTTTGAACCAGTCGAAATCCTCCCTGGCATTACGGTGGTCAACGCCGGCGCGCATACCGAAGGCTCAATCAATATTCTGGTTGAAACGACAGATGGCCGCGCATGTCTGTGTGGGGACCTGATTCAAGACGTGGACATGCAGCTTACGAAACCTCTTATGCAGATGAACTACCGCGAGCCCTGGCTGCCCGCCAACACCGCAATGCCTTTGTTGGATGAACGGAAAGCTATCAAGCGCACGCTCGCTTCTTGCGATTGGCTTCTGCCGACACACGATCGGCCTGCTAAAATTGTGGGAGGTCTTGTTTGCAAAAAGCTGGAAACAAATTCCCGCGCCGCGATTGCAACCGGCTTCTGAGGATATAAAAAATGGCTCTAACCATCGAAACGCTTCAATGCGGAAACATCCGTCTCGATAATTCGTTTCTCGTGCAATATCAGTCGCCGGGCGCCCTTACCTATGTCCGGACGAATGCTTTCCTGATCAAAGATTTCAATAAGGGGCCCTTGCTAGTGGATACCGGCTTCCGGGGCACCGACATAATGGCCTCGGTTGGGATGGAGGCCTATGTTCCAGAGGGCGGTGGTCTTGAAACCGAGCTTGAGAAGCGCGGTCTTCGTCCAAAGGACATTCGCTTTGTCCTTCATACGCATCTCCACATCGATCATGCGGGAAAGGACGACCTTTTTCCCGACCAAACCTCCGTCATCGTCAATCGACGCGAACTTGAGGTTGCGTGTGGCGGTTCAGCCGGCGGCGCTTATCCTGCCGTTGACATGAAACATTTGCTCGGTCGCGTATGGAGCAAGAACGCGATTCAGTTTCTCGACCTCGAGCAAGGGGACGTTATCGAACTTGGCGCGGGATTGGCGGTTGAGCTTGCTGGAGGCCACACCGAAGGCTCGTTGAATGTCCTTGTCGAAACCGCTGATGGCCTTGCCCGCATCTGCGGCGATGTCGTTTACAACTTCAATAGCCAGCTAGTCGACGCCTTCGAGGAAAACGCGCTTCGCGAGCCGCATATTTCCGGAAACCACGCGGGTAGCGAGCGATCGGAGCGGGCCGCGATGAAGCGAGCGATGTCCGGCTGCCGGTGGTTGCTACCCAGCCACGACGCTCCGGCCAAACTGAACCAGGGCGAAGTCGTCGGTCGGGTCGTCGAAGCGAGCATTCCCGGTCCCGTGATTTCCAACAGCGAATTTCAAATTCGGCATGCGGATCTGTCGCCCCGCAAATAGAGGCTTCCGGCTCAGAAATTCGCCAGTCGTCGACGGCGCCCCCAGCACAAGCTCCTGTCATGGAAGGACCAGTGTTTGAATACGGCTGAATTTGATTACATTATCGTCGGAGCCGGTTCAGCTGGTAGCGCGCTCGCTTATCGGCTTTCCGAGCATCCATCCACGCGAGTCCTGGTGATTGAGGCGGGAGGGCGCGATCTCAATCCATTGATAGCGATTCCGCTTGGCTGGCCGCGCATCCTCCAAAGCCGAATGGACGACTGGATGTATTTCTCGGAGCCCGAACCTGAACTCGGGAACCGGGAAATTGAATGTGCGCGCGGCCGCGTGCTCGGAGGATCGTCGTCTATTAATGCCATGGCGTTCGTTCGTGGTCACCGAGGCGATTATGACCGATGGGCGTCGACGACTGGCCTCGATAAATGGTCTTACGCTCACGCCCTGCCGTATTTCCGACGACTCGAAACTTGGGAAGGCGGCTCGGACGCGTATCGCGGCGATAGCGGACCGGTGCGGGTTCAATTTTCGCAATATTCGGACCCTCTCGCGGAAGCATTTACAGCCGCCGGCATGTGCGCCGGATATGCTTACACTCCGGATTACAATGGCGCTCAGCAGGAGGGATTTGGTCGGTGGCAGGCCACGATTCACAACGGTCGTCGTTGGAGCGCCGCTGATGCGTATCTGCGGCCTTCCCTGCAACGGAAGAACGTTTCGCTGACGATGAATTCGCTGGTAACGCGCGTGATATTCTCGGGCATACGCGCGCAAGGAGTAGAATTCGTAAAAAGCGGGCGAAGACGTACCGCTTATGCCGCCCGCGAAGTTATTCTATGCGGCGGCGCGATCAACACGCCTCAGCTTTTAAATCTGTCGGGTGTCGGTCACCCAGACGAATTGCGATCCGGCGGTATCGCTACGCTGGTAGCTTTGAAGGGGGTTGGAAAGAATTTGCAGGACCACATTTCGGCCAGCGCCACATATTTGCGCAAGCAACCAGGTCCACTCCATCAAAATATGCGAATCGACCGGATCGCGCGCGAACTCACGAAAGCTTATTTTTTTGGAACCGGTATCGCGACCGATTTGCCCTCAGGGCCAATGGCGTTTCTGAAAAGTTCGTTTGCGTCAACGCTTCCCGACATCCAACTCATTCCAATCGCAGCCCCCATGAGCGCGGCTCCGTATCTAAGACCCTTCCGAAGGAGCTACGTCGACGCCTTTGCGATCCGCGCTGCGGTGCTGCGACCCGAAAGCCGCGGCTATGTGCGGCTAAAGTCGGGAGATGCCAATGCGGCTCCCATAATTGTGCAGAATTTTCTCGCCACTCAGAGAGACAGAGAGCTGCTACGCGATGGCATCCGGATTGCGCGTGATGTCGGCTCACAGCAACCGCTATCAAAGTTTACGAGCAAGATGGCCGCACCTAGTGGATACTCAGACGACGAATTAGACGAACACATCAACGCGACCGGGATCTCCGTCCATCACCCGGTAGGTACTTGCAAAATGGGTGCGCATTCGGACTCAGGTGCCGTAGTCGACGGGGAGCTTCGAGTGATGGGATTGGAAGGACTGCGTGTCGTCGACGCATCAGTCATGCCAGACCTTATAGGAGGCAACATTAATGCAGCCGTATTTATGATTGCAGAGAAGGCGGCTGACCTTATTCAGCAAAAGCCGCCTCTTTCGCCTGCGACTGTTTCTAACAGCGGCACTACCTTGCTTTCTGAGCGAAACTTCTCTGAGGGAGAGAAGGTTACAATTGCAAGGCCGTTTGGCGGGAAACGGTCTATTCTTTCGTCGTTGCTGGCAGGGCTCGTCGCTACAGTAATTGCTTACAACACTGGCGCGGAAGCTTCTGATAATCGAACAGCAAGCGGAAAACTCAATATAGCCATACCGGCCCCTTGCCAGTCCGTAGACAAGAAGTCTTCAATAGACGGTTTCAAACTCGGCATACTAAATTTCTTCATGCGGTCTGATCTGGAGCTGCTGGCGTCAGCGCTCCTTGCCAACTCTTTCATTTGGTGGGGTCCAAAGCGGGCCCAAAAGCAGCACGATCACGCGGAAAAAACTTATTGTAGGGATAGGCCTCTTTGAACACCGGCCGACTTGCCAATGACGCTCAACTGGCACAATCCGCGCTCCAAAAATTGAGAAGCTATTTAATTGATCAAAATTGCTCAGTGCTGCCTTGTTTCATACAATTGGGCTGGCCCTCTACCCAACCTTATTTGAGTTCAGAGATCGGTGACGATTTACTCGGTGACAAACAGCGCATCTAATGCAAGCACACTGTTTGAATAACCAATGAGGGGATTAATGTCTATTTCAGCGATCTCTGAATGTTCAATCATCAGCCGACCGATTTGCGAGGCTACGCGTGCAGCCGCCGCGATGTCGACCGGCGCCGCACCGCGAACGCCATGCATCAAGCGCGCACCCTTGAGAGCTTCAAATTCGAGAATAATTTGAGCTTCGGGAAGATCGGCTGGCATCAATCGGACATCTCCAAGTGCCTCGATCCAAATGCCGCCCAACCCAACTAGGAGGATCGGGCCCCAGCTCGAATCCCGATATGCGCCAACGACGAGTTCGACGCCGGGGGTACCCATTGTTTCGACCAACGCACCATCCAATGTAATTTCTGGCGCTGCACGACGAATGTTGGCGCCAAGCTTCTCCCAAGCGCTTCGCAAAGCCGCTTCATTTCCGATGTTTAGCAGAACGCCTCCCGCTTCACTTTTGTGTGCAAGTGCCGCCGCTTGGGCTTTGAGCACGACCGGATAGCCGAGTTCTTGCGCGAGAGTTACGGCCTCATCCGCGCTGCAGACCAGTCCGCCTGGCGGAACGGGGATGCCCAGAACCTTCAGCACCTGCTTGCCGAGCCATTCAGGCTGCGTGCCGTGCCCAAGCTTCGGCAACTTAGGCAGCGCCGCCGCTGCAACTTCGGATCTCACCCGGCCTTTTCTCGCGGCCTGCTGTCCAAAACGAGCAAGAGCGCGAAGCGCCCGTTCGGGCGAACGCATTACGACAATGCGATTGTCGTCCAAAATGCGGGCAGGCTCTGCGGCGAGGGGCACGCCTTCTTCGTGTATCACGTAAATAAACGGTTTTGCGGCATCTTTCGCCCCCGCGGCGACCGCCGTCGCCTGCTGAGTGCTCAAAGGTGGGTCCAGATAGGGCGAAGTAAAAACCAGGCTTTTCGTACTGGGGTCCGCAAGCATCGTCGACAATGCGACGGTCACAAGATCAGGCCTCTGAACCGGAAGCGTACCTAGATCTAAAGGATTGCGCGGGGGGGTGTAGTCGGGCAAATGAGGCAGCAGAGCTTGAAACTGATCATGCGGCAGTGGCGGAATGGCGATCCCGAGCGTGTCGCAATAATCTTCGATAATGCTGCAGATTGCGCCTGACGTTGTTACTACTCCAAGTCCGCCTCCCGAAAGTGCGTTTGGAAATCGAAGCGACAGCCGCGATACGTCGACCAATTCTTCCAATGTCTCGACAACCGTGATGCCTGAATGTTCGACGACTGCCCGCATCGCGGCATAGTCGCCAGCCAACGCGCCAGTGTGCGAGGCCGCACTGGCCTGCGCCTTGGCGCTGCGACCGGGATGAAACAGGACAATTGATTTATTGCATTCGACCGCCCGGCGCGCCGCACGCAGAAGAGCGGCAGGGTGATGAATCTGTTCGCAATAGACAGCTATGGCACCGGTCGATTTATCTTGCAGATAGAAATCGATGAAATCCGAAACGCCAAGATGTGCCTCGTTGCCCGTCGTCACGGTATAGGTGACGGGGCAGCCCGCGGCGGACAAGCTTTGTGCAATGTGGACACCGATCGCTCCGCTTTGCGTCACAATGCCGATACCTCGTCCGCGGGAGGGATCATAGGTCACGATGCTTTTGATCGGGACGAGCCATACGGCGAGAGCATCGACATGATTGAAATAGCCAACGCAGTTGGGACCTACCAGCGCAAGGCCGCCATCGCGCGCAATACGGCCAATCTCAGCCTGTTCCTTGCGCCCTCGCTCTCCCATTTCGGCAAAACCAGAAGCGAAGCAGACCGCGCTTTTAATTCGGCGCGACACACAAGCTTCAACGCTTTCCCGTACCGCGGCGGCCGGCACGCAGAGAATGGCAAGGTCAATGTCGCGAGGCAAATCCGTGAAATCAGCGAGAACCGGAAGCCCTTCGATCGTACCCTCGCTCCGGCCGACTAGATGAATCTGGCCTCGAAATCCGGTTGCAAGCACGTTACTCAGAACACCTCGACTAAGCGTGCCCGGCTTTGACGACATCCCGATGATCGCAACCGATCGCGGTTTGAACATCGCATTGAGCCCAGCGGTATAATCGGCTCCGCCGTCTTCCGGCACACCATTGTTCTTTCCCGCAAGGATTGCTGACTTAGTTGCCGTCACAGTGTCTTTCGTCATCGAAATTCTCATCTCATAATGCGTACAGGGCTTTCGGGCCGCGCTCGATCTTCAATAAGTGAAGACGTCCGAGTTTAACGCTTCCAGGACAGCGGGGCCTTCGATACGCTTTCGGAGCATTTGCACTTTTGGCAACATCGTGACCCGATAAAAATCCATCAGACGCCATTTGGTATCGACTTCTTTTTGGGTCATTTGTCCGTCGGCCTCAGCTTGCCGCAGCACCTTGCCGATCCAAGCCCACATGCAGCCCAAAAGCACCGTGCCGGCCAGATGGAGATAATCATTTGCCTTTTCCGCCGCGGCTGTCGGATGCTCTCGAACGAGTGATGCGATAAATTGTGTCGCACTCTCCCATTCGTCCAACGCGTTCGCTAGCTGATCGCGAAACGCGCCACCTCGTGCATCCGTAAGATCCTGCAAATCTTGGCGCATGCGGCCAATCATTGCCATAATCGCCACTCCACCGTCGGGACCGATCTTACGTTGCACAAGGTCCAGACCGTGAATGCCGTTCGCACCTTCGACGATCAGCAACATTCGAATATCGCGCACGAGCTGCTCCATACCCGTCTCGGCCATGTATCCGTGACCGCCGAAAAGCTGCTGCGCAGAAATCACATTTTCCAATGCTATGTCGCTCAAGAATGCCTTCACGACCGGCACGAGCAAAGCCAGATCCTTGGATGCTTGTTTGCGCCTTTGTTCGTCTGGACAGCGCTCGATGACGTCGATCAGAAGGCCAGTCCACAAAACCAGTGCACGGGCGCTCTCGCTGAAACTTCTAATCGAGAACAGGACGCGCTTTACGTCCGGATGCATTATCAAAAGGTCCGCGCTCTCCTTGGATTCTCGCGCTCCCGAAGCTCGCCCCTGACGACGCTCGCATGCGTAGCGCGCTGCGTTCTGATAGGCGAGTTCCGATATCCCGACGGAAAGAATGCCAACTTTGCGACGGATGTGATTGACCAGCATAAACATGCCGGCAAGGCCACGCCCTTCTTCGCCGACTAGCTCGCCCCTCGCCCCGTCATATTGAATTTCGCAAGTTGCGCTGCCATTGAGACCCATTTTGTGTTCAACGGCGCCACAGTGAAAGCCGCCTGTCTTTGCAGTGGCTTTGCTATCGGTCCGCTCGCCCTCGATTGGGAATTTGGGTACCGCGAACAGCGATAATCCGCCGGTGCCTGAAGGGGCGCCCTTAACGCGCGCGAGAACGAAATGCAGTATGTTGCTCGTCAGATCGTGCTCACCGCCGCTGATGAAGATCTTCGTGCCATACAGACGATAACTTCCATCTTCGGCCCGCTCGGCTCGGGTGCGGATCAGGCCGACGTCGGTACCGCAATGTGGCTCAGTCATCGCCATGGCCGCGGTCCAGTCACCTCTGATCAATGGAGGCAAAAACTTTCTGCGTTGATCCTCCGTCCCAACAGCACAAAGGATCGTCGAGATGCTGTCGCCCCACCCGATATACATGTCGAGCGCGATATTCGCCGAGCCCATGAACTCGACAACCGCGCTGCTCACTGACTTTGGCAGGTTCTGACCGCCATAGACCTCCGGCGCGGATATTCCGGACCAACCAGCTTCGACAGTCTTGCGATATGCCTCTGCGTAGCCCGGAGGCGTCCGCACGGAACCGTCTTCATTGCGCACGCAACCCGCTTTGTCCCCAACGGCGTTGAGCGGAAGATATATATCGGCGGCGACACGCCCCGCCTCTCCAATAACCGCCCTCATGAAATCAGACTCCAGGGCCTCAAACCCCGGCAGATCACCAACCTCATGAAAAGGAAGCACGTAGTCTCGCAGGAACATGTATTCTTTAACCGGGGGTTCGTAGCTAAGCATTCGCGGTTACCTGATTAAGAGAGGGCACGCGGAGACAGTGCTCGCCCCTATGAGCGTCCAGGACTGAAACCGGCCTGGAAAGCGGACGCTGGACGGCACGATCCCGCCCCCATCGCGATGTCACCGCTTCCTGCCAGATCATGTTCACTGATGGTGAGGTAGCCTGAGGTTCAGGCGGTCGGATCACGTTCGAACATCGGGAGGTGCCTTCCGTCCGGAAGGGGGTGCCAATGCAGTCGCAGCCGCATTCCAATCTTGATGTCGTCGCGGGAGCAACCAACCAGGTTACCCAAAACCCTTACACCCTCGTCCAATTCAACCAACGCGATCGCATAGGGGGCTGCATCGCGAAATGGTCCCGGCCCAATGTTGGAGATCGTGAAGCTATACAGAGATCCCTTGCCGTTCGATGGCCGCCACTCGATGTCGCGGCGACCTGTAAAGATGCTCACAGGCCGGGGAAAATACTGATATTGCTTTGTGGAAGGACAGTACTGCAACAGCAGACGCCGTTCCTTGGTTGCTTCCCAAAACGGAACATCGAAGCTGTAAGGTTGGATCGACCCACGAGTGACGGAGTGCGTATCGTTCAGTTTGTTCGTCATCTCAGCACCTCACGCATCCGGAGAGAGGACAAGGGCGCCACTGCTGCCCCAATTGCGCCCGAAGGGTATCCAACCGATACCGGTCACGAGGGCGACGTTGATGTTCGAGACCTGACGATCCCCACACTCGCCGAAAAGTTGGCGTACCGCTTCCACCAAGTTGGTCCCGCCACCGGCCAGTCCCGCCTGGCCTGCGGAAATCTGGCCGCCTCCTGTATTGAGCGGCAGATCGCCGTTGAAATGGAAATCTCTTTCGCGGATGAAGGCTGCGCCCTGCCCTGGTTTGCAGAAGCCGAGCATCTCCATTGTCAGCATGATAGCGATAATGAAGTCGTCGTATGGATGAAACGACCCAATGTCGTTCAACCCAATCCCGGCCATCGCCAGCGCCTTCTTCCCCGCAATGCCGTGCCCCGAGGTCGTAATGTCGGTGTTGTTGCGACCCAACTCAAAGTTGGTGCTTTCACCATAGCCACGCGGAACGACGAAACGCTTGAAGCCGCGTCGTCTGGCCTCCGCTGCGCTCATCATCAGAAAACCGTTGGCGCCATCGCATGACATCACACAATCCAGCAGCCGGATCGGCTCGGAAATCATGCGAGAGTTTAGATAATCCTGCTCCGTAATCGGCACGCGGAACTTCGCCAGCGCGTTGGGATTGAGGACCGCATGATCTCGCTGAGTTACCGCGAGCTTGGCCAACGCCTTCATGTCGAGCCCGTATTGGTAATCGTACCGGTTCGAGAGCAAACCGAAACTCCCCGGCGGACCCACCAAGCCCGAGGGATCGCACCATTGCTCGTAGAACGCGCGCAGCCGACGATTGTCACCCATCGTCGGCGTATCGGCGTTGATAAGAGCCACGATGTTGCAAAATCCAGCGTCAAGTGCCGCGGCAGCGCGGGCAATGCCGCCGATCGCCGACACGCCGCCCAGGTCCGTTTGATCGCAGAAATTCAGCTCGAGACCTAAATACTCGCTCGTCGATTGCGCCCAGAAGCTGGCCGTTGCAGTCAACGACGGATTGACGATCAACCCGTCGATCTCGCTCTTCTCGATACCCGTTTGAGCCAGCAAGCCTTCGAGTACCTCGCCGGCGAAGTCAAACACATCACGGCCGCTCTTCGTCACATTCTGAGCTTCGGCGAACCCAACGATTGCGTTGTCCTTCAGAGCCATCTTTTCCTCGTTACATAGTTATCCAGCGACTGCCTTGTTCAGAACGTCGCGTCTTTCTTGTGCCGGAGAAATGCTTCCATGCCTTTGATCGCATCTTCGGACGTCAATGTGATCGCTTGGGCGAGACTCTCGGTAAACAGGCCCGCTTGGATTGGCATTTCGTTGATGTAATCGATTGCGTGCAGCATCATGTAGTTCGAGATCGGCGCGTTGGCAGCGACTTTCTCGGCAACTTCAAGTGCAAACGAAGACGCTTCGCCTTTGCCCACGAGATAATGCGAGAGTCCCCATTGCATCCCGGTCTCGGCATCGAGCCTTCGTCCGGTCAGCATCATCTCGCGCACCCGATCAGGACCGATGATTTTCGCCAGATGCACCGTCCCGCCGCCGCCGAGAAAAATCGCTCGTCGACCTTCTGGAAGCTGATAGAAAGTACTGGGTTCAGCGATCCTGACATGCGTCATAGCTGCCAGCTCGAGACCGCCGCCGATAACGGCGCCCGGCATCGCCGTAATGATCGGTCTTCCGCAATGCTGGATTTGTTCGAATAGCTTGTGACCGGACCGCGAAAACAAGATACTTTCGAAGGGCTTCGATAGTTGATGTTCCGAAAGATCGAGTCCCGCGCAGAACTGCTCACTCGTGGTCGTAAGAACGACAGCGCGCACCTTTTCCGGCAATCCGTCGAAGACTTTGCGCAGCGCGTCAAAGAGCGCCGCCGAGAATGCATTGTGTTTGGAAGGACGATTAAGCCGCACTATCCCAATGCGATCGCGCTCTTCATAAATGACAACATCATCGCTCATCTATCGCTTCCTAGTGCTTTCGAGCTTCGCGCTCTTAATTGTAGCGGAAGAACCGCCTAGCGGTGGCTATCCGTAATGCGAGTGCCGGCAAAACGCGCAAAATTCCCCTTTGGGTCTGCCGTCACACGATTGAACCGTGTCGAGGCTGGCCCAACTGAAATTGATTGCGCAATGACATCTTGCGGCATCACGCCAAGGCGGCATTGACTATTCTGGCTTGGGTAAATTCCTCAATACTCTCGATACCAAGCTGACGACCGCTCCCGGATTGCTTCGCGCCAGAAACGGGAACGTCGAAGGGAAGATCAAGAAACTTGTTGATCCAGACCAAGCCAGTTTCAATTCGGGAGGCAACTTCAATGCCCCTATCGGGATTGGAGGTCCAAACCGTCCCACCCAGACCGTAATCGCTGTCGTTAGCTTTCGCGATCGCTTCGTTCAGGTCGTCATAACCAATAACGGGAAGGATCGGACCGAACTGCTCTTCCGTTACGATCCTGGAATTCTCGGCCACATCGCGAACAATCGTCGGTTGGATAAAGTATCCATTACCTTCGATCCGATTGCCTCCCGCTACGATCTTGCCATTGCGCCGGGCATCGTCGAGAAGGCCGAGCAATTTATCGAACTGGGCCTTATTCTGAACCGGTCCGATTGTATTGCCTTGTTGCAAGCCATCGCCGACCGAGGCCGATTTAGCAAGGCGTCCGAGTACAGCGCAGAGTTCGTCCAGCATCGCTTGCGGCGCATAAACGCGCTTAACTGCTAGACAGATTTGACCAGCATTCATCATCGCCCCTTCGAATATTCTAGGAGCGATCGTCTCGACGTCAGCGTCGTCGAGTACGATGGCAGCATCGTTTCCACCAAGCTCTAGGGCGACGCGCTTGAGGGACTTACCGGTCGAGGCAAGAACCTTCTTACCGGTAGTGGCCGATCCGGTAAAACTCACATGATCAACGCCCGGGTGTTCCGTCAGCACAGATCCGAGATCGTTGCGGTCGACGATCGTCTGGAATACGCCGGCAGGAAGTACAGCGGAGGCCAATTCCCCGATCAGCAAGGTCGTAAGCGGTGTTGTGGGAGCCGGCTTTGCAATGACGACGTTACCGGCAATCAATGCCGGCGCGATTTTGAAGATCAGCAACAGAACCGGAAAGTTCCACGGGGTAATAGAAACGACCGTCCCGAGGGGATAACGCTGTTCTACGATGCGTTCGTTTGCGGTATCGCGGAGAATCCTGTCTTCGAGAGTCTGCTCCGCAAAATATCGTAGAGCCGCCACGGAAGCACCAACCTCAAATCGCGCTTGATCAAGTGGCTTTCCCTGTTCCTGAGTGAGTAATCGGGCAACCTCGTCCGCTCGGGCTTCGAACATATCGGCTAGTCGCACCAATAGCGCCCGGCGCCCAGAGAACCCTCGTGCGGCCCAGGCAGGAAACGCCGACTTCGCTGCAGCGACCGCGCGATCTACTGTGGATGCATCGGCAAGCGGCGCGGATGCAAACGGACGACCCGTCGCGGGGTTGATGACTTCTAAAGCGCCAACCCCTGCATACAAATCACCGCCAATGACCATCTTAAATGGCATCTCCAAATTCTTAGACAAAGCAGCCTCCGCGAATGATGGGATCCGAGTATTCGCTGCTCAGGCGGGCCATCTTGAACCAAACGGGCCGTCCCGCGCACCAAGGTCAACTTCCAATCGCGGGCATCAAAATTCGATGCCATGGCGATTTTTCGTTGGCCCGTATTTGTCGCTCGGCAGCGGAGGCGAACATTGCGCTCGCCAGCGCCGTCGTCCCTTCTAATCAGTGCATTTCCTCTCGTACCTTCATCGGCAGTTCGGATGGTTGCACCGAGATCTACCGCATGGGTCGATTTTGTGGGCGACACTTTAGGTCAATGGCTTCCGTCGAGAAGGCGACTTCTGCAAATAATGGATATTGTGAATCGATATATCGGTGCGAACGAGTTCTCTGAAAGTAAAACCCGCCCGAGTCCCGGCTCGCGTCAGGACATGACGAAATTCAGATTCCTAAATACCGATGCTGAAGATCTGGGACGTTGGCGAGTTGTTGGGAGGTACCGCTCCATACGGTGCGACCGCGTTCGATTAGGTAGTGTCGATCGGCGATGGCGATCAGGGCTGCGACGTTCTTGTCGATCACCAGGATCGACTGGCCGGCCTGTTTCAGCTGCGTCAGGCATTGCCAGATTTCCTGACGGATCAGCGGCGCCAGCCCTTCCGTTGCCTCGTCGAGAATGAGCAGGCGCGGATTGGTCATCAGCGCGCGGCCGATCGCCAGCATCTGCTGCTCGCCGCCGGACAGAAGGTTACCCATCTGGCCCGAGCGCTCGGCGAGGCGCGGAAACAATTCCACCACGCTGTCATAGGTCCAGGGCTTCGCTGCGTTCGACGCATTGGCCGCGGTCGCCACCAGATTCTCGCGCACGGTCAGGTTCGGAAAAATCTGCCGACCTTCCGGAACGAGGCCGAGGCCCATCTTGGCGACGCGATAAGAAGCGAGTCCGCGTATGTCCTTGTCGCCGAAGCGGATGGTGCCGGCGCGCGCCGGCGTCAGCCCCATGATCGAACGCACGGTCGTGGTCTTGCCCATGCCGTTGCGGCCCATCAGCGTTACCATCTCGCCTTTGGCGATGGCGAGCGACAACCCGAACAGCACCTGGCTGCGGCCATAGCAGGTTTCGATGCCGGATATTTCGAGCAGCGTGTCAGCCATCGAACGTACCTTGCACGGCCTCCTGCTCGCCGAGATAGGCCTGCCGCACATCCGCGTTGGCGCGGATCTCGGCGGGCAGCCCGGTGGCGATGACGCGGCCATAGACCAGCACCGTGATGCGGTCGGCCAGCGCGAACACCGCTTCCATGTCGTGCTCGATCAGAAGGATGGTGTATTGCTTCTTCAGTTCGAGCAGCGTCTTGACCATGCGCGCCGATTCCTCCGGGCCCATCCCGGCCATCGGCTCGTCGAGCAGCAGCATGCGCGGCCCGGTCGCCAGCGCCATCGCGATTTCGAGCTGGCGATGTTCGCCGTGGCTCATGCTGGAAACAACGGTGTCGGCGCGATGCGACAGCCCCACGCGATCGAGCGCCGCCCGCGCGGGCGCGCGCAAGCCTTCCTCGCTCCGCGCTGGATGCCAGAAGTGGAAGGAATGGCCGGCATGCGCCTGCACTGCAAGCGCCACATTGTCGAGCGCGGTGAAATCGTTGAACAGCGAGGTGATCTGGAACGAGCGCGCGAGCCCCATCATCGAACGCTGGTAGGTCGGCAGCGATGTGATGTCCTCGCCGGCGAAGAAGATGCTGCCGGAATTGGGCACGATCTCGCCGGTAAGCTGGCCGATCAGCGTGGTCTTGCCGGCGCCGTTCGGGCCGATCACGGCGTGAAGCTCTCCCGTCGGCACCGTCAGCACGATCGCATCGGAGGCGAGCACGCCGCCGAAGCGCTTGGTGATGCCATCGACCTTGAGCAGCGGGTCAGCCACGGCGGATTTTCTCCAGCAAGCCGTCGATGCCACCGCGCGCGAACAACACGACGAGCAGCAGCATCGGACCGAGGATCAGCGCCCAGTATTCCTTGGCGGCCACCACCGGCTTTCCGGTGACGAAGTGGGCCACCACCGAAATCGCATGCGGCAGCCATTCCTCGAGCACCAGCAGCGCGACCGCGCCGATCACCGGGCCCAGCACCGATCCCATGCCGCCCAGCACCGCCATCACGATCAGATCGCCCGAGCGCGTCCAGTGCATGATCGCGGGGCTGATGAAATCGGTGTGGTTGGCGAGCAGGATGCCGGAAAGCCCGCACAGCATGCCTGCGATCACGAAACAGGCGAGCTGATAGCGGAAGGTCGGGAAGCCGATGGCGCGCATGCGGCGCAGATTCGACCGCGCACCCTGGATCACGAGGCCGAAACGCGAATTGACGATGCGCCAGACCAGATAGCAGGTGACGATCAGGCAGACGAAGCACACGTAATAGAATGTGGTCTTGTTCGACAGATTGATCAGGCCGCCGAAATCGCTGCGCTTCTGGATGGTCAGGCCGTCGTCGCCGCCATAGCGATCGAGACTGACGGCGACGTAATAGGCCATCTGCGCGAAGGCGAGCGTGATCATGATGAAGTAGACGCCGCGGGTCCGAAGCGACAGCGCGCCGGTCACGAGCGCGAATACGCCGCAGGCCAGGATCGCGACCGGCCACTGGATGAACGCGGAATAGGTGCCTTCATGCGCGAGGATGCCCACCGCATAGCCTGCGATGCCGAGATAGGCGGCGTGTCCGAAGCTGACCATGCCGCCATACCCCATGATGAGATTGAGGCTGACCGCGGCGATGGCAAGGATCACGATGCGCGTGAACAGCGTCATGATGAAGGCGTTGCCGGTCATCTGCGAATAGACCGGTACAAACGCGAGAAACAGGATCAGCGCGCCGACCAGCACGTTGCGGACGGTGAACAGATTTCTCATTCACCGCCGCCGGGAACAAACCTGCCGGCCGGATCACCAGAATGATCGCCATCACGAGATAGATGAGCATCGACGACAACGCGGGCGCCGCCGTCGCGGCAGCCGATGTCGACAGGAACAGCTTAAGGATGTCCGGCAGGAAGGCGCGCCCCACCGTGTCGATCAATCCGACGATGATGGAGGCGACGAAGGCGCCGCGGATCGAACCGATGCCGCCGATGATGATGACGACGAAGGCGAGGATCAGGATGTTCTCGCCCATGCCGATCTGCGCGGTGAGGATGGCGGCCTGCATCATTCCCGCAAGGCCAGCGAGCGCCGCGCCGATGCCGAACACGAAGGTGTAGAGCAGCTTGATGTTGATGCCGAGCGCGCTGACCATCTCGCGGTTCGACGCGCCGGCGCGGATCAGCATGCCGATCCGCGTGCGCATGACGACGAGATAGAGGCCGAGCGCGACCGTCAGCGCGACGATGATGATCGAGAGCCGGTACATGGAATATTGCACGCCCGGCAGGATCTGGATCGAGGTATTGAGCCAGGCCGGCAAAGTGAGATTCATGCCGGCCGGGCCCCAGACGAGGCGCACCATTTCGTTGAAGAACAGGATCAGGCCGAAGGTGCCGAGCACATGGTCGAGGTGATCACGGCCGTAGAGCCTGCGCATCGCCACCACTTCGACCAGCATTCCGACCAGCAGCGTCGCTATGATCGCGAGCAGGATGCCGAGAATGAAATTATCGGTGAGGCCGGTAAAGGTCGCGGCGAAATAGGCGCCCAGCATGTAGAGCGAGCCGTGCGCCAGATTGACGAGATCCATGATCCCGAAGACCAGCGTCAGCCCCGCCGCCAGAAGAAACAGCAGCAGGCCGAATTGCAGGCCGTTCAGGAATTGCTCGATGAATAGCAACATGGCGCTGATTGCCGCCCCTCACGGCAAAGAGTCGATCGGCACAGGTAGTGAAACCGGCCCTCAAAGATAAAGCCGGACGGCAGACGCTCCTACGCCCACCGTCCGGCCCGTCATTCAGATCACCACTTCATCGGACACTTGGACGCAAAGCGGTCCTGGCTGTCCTCCACGATAGTCGCAACGGTCTTCAGCCCAAAGCTGCCATCGGCATTCTTGACCACATCCTGCAGATAGAAGTTCTGGATCGGGATGTGATTGTTGCCGTACTTGAACGGGCCACGCACCGACGGGAAGTTCGCCTTGCGCATCTCGTCGCGCATCACGTCCTTCTGCGTCACGTCACCCTTGGCCGCAACCACCGCGCTGTTGATCAGCTGCGCGGCATCATAGGACTGGGCCGCATAAAACGAAGGCGACGTCTTGTACTTCGTCCGGAAGTCGACAACAAACTTCTTATTCGAGTCGAAGGGGAGGTCTTCTACCCAATGTTGTGCACCAGCGACTCCGAGCGCGAGTTCCTTCTGTAGAGGTAACGACAACTGGTCAATCGTGAAGACCGTATAGAGGGGAATCTGGCCCTTTAAGCCTTGTTGCGCATATTGGTTGAGAAACTGCACACCGGCAGCGCCTGGATAAAACGCAAAAATGGCATCCGGCTTGGCAGCGCGGGCTTTCGACAATTCGGCGGAGAAGTCGAGCTGATCCGGCCACTTGGTCAGATCCTCGCCAACCACTTTTCCTTTGAAGGCAGACACCACACCCGAAAGCGTGTCCTTGCCGGCAGCGTAGTTCGGACCAATCAGATAAGCGGTCTTCACGCCCTTCTGGTTCATATACTCGGCGACTGCCTGCGGCGTCTGATCGTTCTGAAAAGACGTCGAGAACGCATATTGCGAACACAGCTCGCCGGCATACTGCGAAGGCCCTGCATTCGCCGACACAAACAGGGTCTGGGCATCCACGATCGGCTTCAGCGAGGCGAGCAGCACGTTCGACCAGATGAAACCGGCGATGAAATCGACCTTGTCGGATTCGATCAACTTCTGGGTTTTCTGCTTGCCGACATCCGGCTTCTGCGAATCGTCTTCGTAAATGACCTCGACCGGGCGGCCGCCCATCTTGCGGCCCATATGGTCGAGCGCGAGGTCGAACGCTTTACGCATATCGTTGCCGATGACCGCAGTGGGCCCCGTAAAGGTCGAGACAAACCCGATCTTGATCGGCTTGTCCTGGGTCATGGCCGGCCCCGAAAGCAAAAGGACGCCAGCTGACGCTACCATCAATGTTCTTATCATCCATTCCTCCCTGCCGGTTTTCGGCTTCCTCTCCAAACGAGTGCATGGCTACTCGCGTACTTTCATCTTTGCGAACTACCAGGACCTCTCCATCGAAATTGACTGCGTTCTTAACTCGGACGGCATTCACTCATCGAATGCCGCACCGACTGCTGCCGCTGCCTCGCTCAACGCAACGTTTGCGCTATCCACCACGCCGTACAAACGGGCGAAACCATGCATCAGATCGGGATAGTCGCGCAGCTTTATGGGGACGCCTGCAGCGACAAGTCGTTGCGCGTATTCTCGGATCTCGTCCGCAAGGACGTCATGCCGAGCGACCGCGATCCAAGCGGGCGCAGCTCGCGATAGATCTTGAGATCGAAGTATCGAAATGCGCGGGTCCGACCACTTATCGCTCGGAGCGTATTGTTCGAAGAACCACCGCATGTCGGCCCCCGAAAGCAAATATCCGTTGCCGTATTCGCGGTAACTGTCACGTTCGAAATTCGAGTCCACGCAGGGATAGAACAGTAGTTGCAAACGAATCTGTGAACTTTCGGAAAGCTCGGCAGCACATACGGTCGCCAGATTGCCACCGGCGCTGTCACCGCCAACCGCAATCCCCTTTGGCAAACCAAGCTCCGCAATCCCAACATGTGCCGCCCACTGAATAACGGCGCGGGCATCTTCCAATGCTGCTGGAAAGCGATCTTCTGGAGCCAGTCGATAGTCGGCTGCCAATATTGCGCAACCGCTGCGATGTACGAGTTCTCGCATCAGACTGTCGAAATCGTCTAATTCGCCCAAGACCCATCCGCCACCGTGAAAGTAGACAAGAAGTCCCTTCGGGGCGGCGGGAATATAGAACCGAGATGGAATAGAAAGTCCGTCCCTCGTGATAATCCGATCTTCCACGCGTAGA
>NZ_JBFWPA010000104.1:0-22790 GCF_050250235.1 Pseudorhodoplanes sp. | reverse complement strand
ATCCAGGAAACTCCGGAGGACAGAAACACCGCCCGGCCGGCGTCGCTCTGGCGCAGCAGCGGTTCCATGCAGCGGATCAGGTGCCAGTTGGCGGTGACGTTGACCGCCATGACCTCGTCCCAGGCTTTCGGCTCGACATGCGACAGCGGTGACAGCGGGCCGAGAATGCCGGCATTGCCGACCAGCACATCGAGCTTCTTGTACCGGTCGAACAATGCGCCGCCGAGCCGGGCGATGCCGTCGTGATCCTTGAGATCGAGCGGCACCAGCGTCGCGGACCCGCCGGCCTGCGTGATCTCGTCGTCGAGTTCCTCCAGTCCGCCGACCGTGCGCGCGACCGCGACCACATGCGCGCCGGACTTGGCAAGCGCGAGCGCGACGGCGCGGCCGATGCCGCGCGAGGCGCCGGTGACGAGAGCGATGCGGTCGGCGAGGGGAGGAGTCATTTCGTGCGTGCATTCCGATTGATGACATTGAACCCAGCTCCGCTCATTCCCGAGCAGGCGGGAATACTGAAGGGCTGGGCTCCCCCTTTGCGGGGACGAGCGGAGTGTGGATGCGGATCAGCGCGGTTTGTCAACCTGCATGCGCGCCGCGACAGCGCGGGCGTTGTTGCCGGGCGAAGCGGACAGCGCCGCCGCCACCGAAGCCCGATCCGCTTCGCTGCGGTTCTGGCTGAGTTTCATTTTGCCCTCAAGCGCCTCGATCGTGAACCGCAAGCCGATGATGGCCCGCAACTGCCTCTCCATATAGTCGGCCGGCGCATCGCTGACCTGCCATGGTTCCGGGAAGGCTGCCTCGTTCAGGCTGGACAGTTCGGCGACATGGGCGAGCAGGGCGTCACGATCCACGACGACTTCAAGCCGCCCGCGGGCGCAGATCGCGACATAATTCCAGGTCGGCACCGCCTTGCCGTGCTCCTGCTTCGACGGATACCAGGACGGCGAAACATACGTGTCGGGACCCATGAAGACGGCGAGTGCAGGCTTCGAAAAATCGGTGTCGCGCCATTGCGGATTGGCGCGCGCCACATGGCAGCGCAACTGTCCAAGCGGTCCAACACCGGTATCGAGAATGACCGGCAGATGGCTGACCAGCGGACCGTCCGCACCAATGGTGGTGAGACTGCAAAAGCCGATGCGCCGGATTTCGGCGTGAAGGGTCGGCGCGTCGGTCTCGCGGAAGGCGGGCGGGATATACAGCATGAGAATGAGGCGTGTTATTCCATCGGTGCTTGCGGCAGGTCGACGCCGAGCCCCGCGGCGACCTCGAAAATCTGCTGCGGGCGATAGGGCTTCTGCACGAATTCGCTGCGCGGCAGCAGTTCCTGCCGCTCGGCATTGCCGCTCGCATAGATCACCGGAGCATCGGCATGCAGCGCGCGCACCTCGGTTGCAAGCGACCATCCATCCATTCCGGGAAGCCGGATATCGGTAAACAGCAGATCGAGAATCTGCATCTGCGTCAGCCGCTGCAATGCTTCCTCGGCGCTGCCCGCGTCGACCACCTCGAAACCGGACAATTCGAACTCGAACGCGATCATCTCGCGCAGCAATGGCTCATCCTCGACGACAAGAACGACGGGGCGGCGGTCCGTACTCATGTCACGATCCCCACGCGTCAGGCGCGATAGGCGCCGACGCCTTCGCCAAGATGAATATTGTTGGCCTCGCGCAGTTTGGCAGCTTCGTCATCATACAGGAATGGAAGGAAAGCATAGCGCCGTCCGGCGGTCACCGGGGAGACCTCATGCAAAAGTGAGCAGGAAAATACGCAGGCGCCGCCGACCGGAGGCTTGAAGCGGCGCGGTCCGTATTCCGGGAAGCTGATTTCGCCGCCCTCGAACTCGGCATTCAGGTTGATGGACACTGCGAACCGCCGGTGCGCGGTACCGGCCGTGGTATTGTCGCGATGTGCGCGGAAATGGCCGAGATCCTCGGCGGAATAGCACGACACGATGTATCGCTCCATCCGCGTCACCTTGAACTGATGGACCTTCAGGACTTCCGGAACGATCCGCCGCTGGATGCGGCGCTGGGTCTGCTTTATAAGCGCGTCATCGTCAATGACGTAATCCTTGCGGCGCTTGTGGCTGTGATCGTGGGCGGTGATGGTCTTGCCGTTGACTTCGCGCATGAAGCCGGATTCCTCGCCGCCATGCTGGTTGTACAGGTCGATCAGTTCCGCGCAGAAGTCCGGCTCGAACACGTTCGGCAGGATCAGGATCGGAGCCTGCAATTCGAAGCCGGCGAATTGCGCAGGCGAAGGCAGGGTTCTGAGATATGCGAATACGGCAGCGGCGCCGGCGCCCTCGCTCGCGAACGGGAACGACGCCATGACACGCAGCGTCGGATCGAGTACCAGCCAGAAACGGCGCAGCGGAATGTTGGCGTCGCCATCGGCGATGTCACGCGGCGCTGCGCCGTATTGCCGCGCAATCGCCAGATCGTAGTCGAGGAAATAGCGGATGCCCGGAAGCATCTCCGTGATGCGGTTTTCGGATTCATCGCCCGCATCGGCGCTGATGCCGAAAAAGCAGATATTGCTGTCGTCGAAGACCGGGCGGTGCTCGATCACCGCATCGAGCGCGGCGCGGCCCAGCGGGTCCGCGGCGCTGCCGAAGAAGCAGAGCACGACATAGCGCCCGCCGACCGAGCTGAACGCATAACGCGGATTGGACAGCGAGCGCTGATAGAACCAGGGCGCCGGGTCACCGGGGAACAGTGCCGAATAAGGTCGTTGCTTCGGGGCGGGCGCGGTCATGGCGCGCCGAATTTAGCGTGTCTGCGCCGGTAAAGACAATCACGGGGTGTCACCCCGAATGCCAGGCGGCAAGCTGTGCTGCCGGGTAACGCCCACCGGCGGCGCTGCCCGGCGGAAAAGCCGCGTCGAGCGCGCGCAGTTCCTCGATCGACAGCTCGATATGCAGAGCGCCGAGAAAATCGTCGAGATGGCGGCGAAGCTTGCAGCCGGGAAACGGAATCAATGGCTCGCCTTTGGCGAGTACCCATGCCACCGCGAGGCAAGCCAGCGAAACCTTCCTGTCAGCGGCGATGGCGCGGGCCGGATCGAGCAGGCGCCGGTTCTGCTGGTAGTTTTCGGCACTGAAGCGCTCGTAGTCGCGGCGCGCGTCGTTTCCGCTGCCCGGCTCAAAGCTGCCGGTAATCAGCCCCCGCGCGAATGGCGCATAGGCCATGATGGTCATGTCAAGTTCCCGGCAAAGCGCCAGATGCGCGTCTTCGAGATCGCGCGAAAGCCAGGAATACTCCATCTGGAGCGAGACCAGCGGATGCACGGCGGCGGCACGGCGGATATAGGCCACACCGGATTCCGCCACGCCGATAAAGCGGATCTTGCCTTCCTCCTTCAAACGCGCGAGTTCGCCGATCGTGTCCTCGATTGCCGCCGGCGGACTCGGCCGCGACGGACAGAAGATGTCGATCGTCTCAAAGCCGAACCGGCGCAGGCTCTCCTCGCAATCCCGGCGCGCCGTCTCAGGCGTGCATTCGATACCGGTCATCTTGCCGCTGGCGTCCCGACGAATCCCGAACTTGGAATGTACGATCGCCCGATCGCGGCGATCTTTCAGTGCGCGGCCGATCAGCTCCTGATTGTGGCCGGAGCCGTAGCTCACCGAGGTGTCGAAAAAATTCACGCCCAGATCGATCGCGCGGTGAATGGTGGCGATGCTTTCCGCGTCATCGGCGGCACCATAGAAACCGGACATCGACATGCAGCCGAGTCCAATGGCTGAAACCTGAAGGCCGCTGTTGCCGAGGGGGGAGTAATTCATGGTGACCACAGCGCCGATGTGCGGCGCCCGTCAGAGGCTCGCCCGCTTGGCCGGCGCCAAGGCACCAGGCTGCGCGTCAGCTCGCCTCGGCCAGCAGGGACAATTGCCGCGGGGTATGGGCGGCCGCACTCAGGTCGGTCAGCGGGGTCGGGTATTCGCCGGTGAAGCAATGGTCGGTGAATTGCGGCCGCAGCGGATCGCGGCTCTCATATCCCATGGAGCGGTAGATGCCCTCGACGGAGAGAAAGGCGAGCGAGTCCGCGCCGATGAATGCCCGCATCTCCTCCAGCGTATGAGTGGCGGCGAGCAGCTTGTCGCGGTCGGGCGTGTCGATGCCATAGTAATCAGGGTGGGTGATCGGCGGCGATGCGATGCGGAAATGCACCTCCTTCGCGCCAGCGTCGCGCATCATCTGCACGATCTTGGTCGAGGTGGTGCCGCGCACGATGGAATCGTCGACCAGCACGATGCGCTTGCCGGACACCACGGCGCGATTGGCATTGTGCTTCAGCCGGACGCCGAGCTGGCGGATCTGCTGGGTCGGTTCGATGAACGTGCGGCCGACATAGTGATTGCGGATAATGCCGAGATCGAACGGGATACCGGATTCCTGCGCGAAGCCGAGTGCTGCGGGCACGCCGGAATCGGGCACCGGCACGATTACGTCGGCGTCGGCCGGCGCCTCGCGTGCAAGTTCGGCGCCCATGGTCTTGCGTACCTCGTAGACCGGGCGGCCGCCGACGATCGAGTCCGGCCGCGCGAAATAGATATATTCGAAAATGCACGGACGCGGTGCCATGGGCGGGAACGGCTTGTGCGAATGCGCGCCCTTGTCGTCGAATACGATCACCTCGCCGTTTTCGATGTCGCGCACATATTTCGCTCCGATGATGTCGAGGGCGCAGGTCTCCGAGGTCAAGATCGGACAGCCATCGAGGGTGCCCAGCACCAGCGGGCGGATGCCAAGCGGATCGCGGGCGCCGACCAGCTTCTTGTTGGTGAGGCCGACGAAGGAATAGGCGCCTTCCAGTGCACGCAGGCCATCAATGAAACGGTCGACGAAACGCGCCTTGCGCGAACGCGCGACGAGATGAAGGATCACCTCGGTGTCGGTGGTGGACTGCATGATCGCGCCCTCATGCACCAGCTCGCGGCGGAGGGTCAGTCCGTTGGTCAGGTTGCCGTTGTGACCGATCGCAAGGCCAAAGGGGTCCAGTTCCGCAAACAGCGGCTGCACGTTGCGCAACAGGGTTTCGCCGGTGGTCGAATAGCGAACATGGCCAACCGCCGACATGCCGGGCAGCCGGTCGATGACATCCCGCTTCGAAAAATGGTCTCCCACCAGGCCAAGCCGCCGCTCCGAATGGAACCGGTGGCCGTCGAAGGACACGATGCCCGCGGCCTCCTGGCCACGATGCTGGAGTGCATGCAGGCCGAGCGCGGTAATGGCGGCGGCATCGGGATGGCCGAAAATGCCGAATACGCCGCATTCCTCGCGGAGGCGGTCGGCGTTCAGGTCAAGGTCTAGGGCTCGATCCGGGGCAGGTCTGGTATCGGGAGAGACTGTCATCGCGCGGTCCAAACCCTCACTCTCCCGGTCGGGCACCCGCTAGCGCGCGGGCGTGGCCCTCGTTTCGATCAACTGACGCATGTCGCTCCGGTCGGCGCGGGCATAGCCTTCACCGGAGTTCCGGGCCGGACCGGGTACGGACGAGTCGGACTTCTGCTGTCCGGCCGGTGGTTCCTCGCCTTCGCCGTCCTTGGGACGCTTCAGCCGTTTCAAGATGGTGCTTTCGGGGTCATCCGGCAACATCGACTTAAGCCAATCCCCGGTACCCGCAAGGACCACACGCGACTTTGCGCCCGTAACCCAGGTCGGCTGCGACTTTTGCGGGACCAGCCAGTCGAAGAACAGGTAGGCTACAACCACGATGATCAGCCCCCGGCCAAGCCCGAACAGGAATCCGAGGGTGCGATCGAGTGCACCGATTCGGCTGTCCAGGATCATATCGGAGATCCGGACGGTGATGATCGACACGATCAGCAGGGTGCCCAGAAACACGCCGCCAATGACCGCGCCGGCCGCCACATACTGGTTGTTGAAGTAGCTTTCCGCGAATGGCATCAGCCGCTTGTAAAAATAAAGCGTGGCCGCAGCGGCCGCGATCCAGGCGGCAATCGACAGGATTTCGCGCATGAAGCCGCGAATCATGGCGAGCAGGCCGGAAATCAGCATCACGGCCAGTAAGATGATGTCGAGCAGCGTGATCGGCATGGTTGCGCGGGATTCGGGGCCCTAGGCCGGTTGGCGCGCCTGTATAGCCGCCTGTCGTGACCGCGTCACCCGTCTTTCTGCCGGGATATTGTCATGAATCACAGTACTATTTTCATGCAATGCCCGAGCGGGGTCGGGATCGCCGGCCGATCCGACGGTTGACCTCGGCGCGGTTTCGCGGTCGCATCCGACGGGTCACACGCAGCGGTCTTCCGCACCGCTCGAAAGGCATACGATGAACCCGGCATCCAGCGCGCGTGCGATCGTCATGGCATCGGCATTCGCGTTCGGCTTGTCGGCCGCGGCCGCTCAGGACATTGGCTCGCTGACACGCGCCTACAACACCTCCGGGCAGGACCTGTTTCGAGCGCTTTCGTCCACGCCCGGCAATCTGGTGCTCTCGCCCCTGTCGGTCGGCACTGCGATGGCAATGGTGCTTGCGGGCGCACGCGGTGCCACCGAGGCGGAGATGCGCACGGTGCTGCGGCACACGCTTTCAGGCAAGGCTGTCGGCGATGCCAATGCGCAGGCGCTGGCAGCCCTGCTTGCCGGTGCGCAGTCCTGCCCGGACGGCTTCAAGCTGAGCGGACAGCTATGCGAAGCGGCCGCTCCCGAAGGCAAGGCCGAGCCATGTCCGCACGACGCCAATCGCGACGGCGATCTCTGCATCACCGATGCGCGAAACGCGGCTGCGATATTGCGTGTCACCAATGCGCTGATGCTGGTCAGTCCCGCGGCGACGATCGCCAAGGACTACGAGGACGCGGTCCGCACGCAATTTGCCGCAGAGATATTCAAGACGGCCGACCTCACGACGGTGAACAATTGGGTACGTGAAAAGACCGAAGGCCGGATTCCAAAGATACTCGACCGGCTCAACCCGCAGGATTCTCACGTCCTTCTGAATGCGGTCTATTTCAACGCGCCCTGGGCGCAGGCCTTCGCCGAGAATGCGACGCGTGATCGAGAATTTCACCTGACCGCGACCGAGAAGGTCGAGGTCCCGACCATGTCGCAGAACGCGGCTTTCGCAATCGAGAAGGGCGACGGCTTTTCGGCGATCCGGATTCCCTATGCGCGAGACGGATTGTCAATGATCGTCGTGCGCCCGGACGACATCGGCGGAATAAGCCCTGTGATCGCCGGCTTCGACGGCGCCAAACTGGACGCCTTGATGGAGGGGCTGCGCAAGGCGCAGAAACGTCCGGCAACGCTGCTTCTTCCGAAATTCAAATTCGAGTTTTCTGTTGAGCTGATCACGCCTTTCAAGGCGCTCGGCATGACCAAAGTGTTCGATCCGGCACAATCCGACCTCTCGGGCATGACCGGGCTGCCGCGCGACCAGGCGCAATCCACCATCGACCAGATCGCGCATCGCGCGGTGATCGAAGTCGCGGAAGCCGGCACCGAGGCTGCTGCCGCGACCGCGGTCGTGGTCACGACCCGCACCATGCTGCCGCAACCGCAGCAGGAGCGGTTTGTTGTCGATCGGCCGTTCCTGTTCGTCATTGCCGACGACAAGACGGGTGCGATCCTGTTCATGGGTCGGGTGAGCGATCCGCGGGCATAGACGATCGCCGGGCGGCGCGGCGATCCGGGATTGGCCTGGCCCGCGGGCCGCCCCGACGGCTCCACGGCCGCCGACATTCGGGCTGGGCAAGCTCCTCTCCGGGACCTATGGTTAAGGAAGTCTTGTGGCTCAAGACGTCTTGCGGACGGGTCATGTCGCATCGAACTCTTTGCGCGGCGCTCATTGCGGTTTCGTTGCCGGCCGGCACGCATGTTGCGGTCCATTACGCGCTCGATTCCGTGGCCAGGGCGACCATGCTCGAGAGCCGGCTGTTCCAGCCCGAATTGCGGCCGAGCGATCGCGGCAAGTCGATCGCCTGGGCGCAGATCGTTAGCGCGCCGATCCGGTAGGCCGAGCGAGCCTCACGCTTCCCGCAGCAGCCGGTTGCGATTGCCGCGTGCGGCGATGTCGGCGACGAGCGAGGCGAGATTGCCATGGGCGCCAAGCGTCAGCCCGGCATCGGCCGGCATGTCGGCACGGCCGGGATCAGGCAGGAACGCGCGCGCGAATCCGAGCTTGGCGGCCTCCTTGAGCCGCGCCGGCGCCTGCGCCACCGGGCGCAATGCGCCAGACAGCGAGACCTCGCCGAAATAGACCGCATCGGCGGGCAGCGGCGCGCCCGCCAGCGATGACACGAGGGCTGCCGCCGCGGCGAGATCGGCCGCGGGCTCGTTGATGCGTAGCCCACCTGCGACGTTGAGATAGACGTCGTGGGTGCCGAGTCGCACCCCGCAATGCGCTTCCAGCACCGCAATCAGCATGGACAGGCGGCTGGGGTCCCAGCCCACCACCGCGCGCCGCGGCGTGCCGAGCGAGGTCGGCGCAACGAGGGCCTGAATCTCCACCAGCACCGGGCGGGTGCCTTCGATGCCGGCGAACACCGCGGTGCCGGGCGAGCCGAGATCGCGTTCGGAAAGAAACAGTTCGGACGGGTTCGTTACCTCGCGCAGGCCGAGACCCGTCATCTCGAATACGCCGATCTCGTCGGTCGGGCCGAAGCGGTTCTTCACCGCGCGCAGGATGCGGAATTGATGCGAGCCTTCGCCCTCGAACGACATCACCGCATCGACCATATGCTCGACCACGCGCGGCCCTGCGATCTGGCCGTCCTTGGTAACATGACCGACCAGGATCACGCAGGCGCCCGTGCGCTTTGCGAAACGGATCAGCATCTGCGCCGACGCACGCACCTGCGTCACGGTACCCGGCGCGGATTCGACGCTGCTGGTCCACATGGTCTGGATCGAGTCGATGACCACGAGCCGCGGCAACTCGCCCTGCGACAGCGTCGCGACGATGTCCTCGACCGAGGTCTCCGACGCGAGTTCGACCGCGGCATCCGTGAGCGCGAGCCGCTCGGCGCGCAGCCGCACCTGCGCCACCGCTTCCTCCCCGGAGATATAGACGGTCCGCTGTTTGAGACGGGCGAGCGCGGCTGCGACCTGCACCAGCAATGTCGACTTGCCGATTCCGGGATCGCCGCCAACCAGGATGACAGAGCCGCGTACCAGCCCGCCGCCGGTGACGCGGTCGAATTCGCTCAGGGATGTGGCCAGCCGCGGCGCCTCGTCGGTAACTCCCGAGAGCGGCTGCAGGTCGATCATGCGCGCCCGACCCGGCAGCTTCGCCGCGCCCTTGCCGACAGGCGCGTCGGATGCTTCCTCGGCCAGGGTATTCCACTCGCCGCAGGACTCGCATTTGCCTTGCCAGCGCGTATAGGCCGCGCCGCAATTCTGGCAGACGAAGGAGAGGGTCTTGCGACTCATGGGTGACTGTAGGGCGGATTGGCCCACCGGGTCCACGCGAAGCGTGGCCCGATGACAGGCTCCGGCGTAATCCGCCATTTTCTCAACAAGGCGGCGGATTGGGCTACGCTATTCCGCCCGACGAATTTCGCCCATGTGCGCCACGACGGGAATCTACCCGCCCCTGTAGACCCGCGCGTACCGGCGTCCGAGACCGGTCAGCACCTCGTAGCCGATGGTGCCGAGCATCTCGCCCACGGCGTCCACGTCGCGGCCTTCACCGATCACGGTCGCAAAATCGCCGCGCTTCACGCTGCCGGGCGCCAGATCGGTGACGTCGAGCGCGATCAGGTCCATCGAGATGCGGCCGACGATCGCGCAGGGCCTGCCATTCACAATCAGCGTCCCGCCGGGTCTCTGATCGCTGCCGCTCTGCGAGCGGAAGAAGCCGTCCGCATATCCCATGGTTGCGATTGCGATGCGCGAAGGCCGCCGCGCGGTCCAGGTCGCATCATAGCCGACGGTTTCGCCGAAGGCGATGTCGCGCACGCGTGCGATCCGCGCCTTCAGCTCGACGACCGGCTTCATCGGGTTCGGCTTGCCCGGCGTCGGATTGACGCCGTACAGCGCGACGCCCGGCCGCACGATGTCGAGATGGGCCGAGCCGCCGAGAAAGATGCCCGACGAATTGGCGATCGAAGCCGGCACGCCGCGGAACAGCGCGCGCACGTTCCGGAAGGTGAGCAACTGCTCGTTGTTGCGCTGGTTCTCGGGAACCTGCGACGCCACGAAATGGCTCATGATCAGCCTGACGCCGTGGTTTTCCATGTTGATGCGCGGCGCGATTGCGGCGGCTTCCTCGATCGAGACGCCAAGCCGGTTCATACCGGTATCGACATGCAGCGCGAAGCCGCCCTCCCATCCGGCGCCGCTCGCAAACGCGTCCCACTCGGCAAGCTCGGCGGCAGAGCCGATGACCGGGCGGAGATTGTGATCCGCAAAGACCTGCCCGGTTCCCTGCGGCAGCCCATTGAGGATGTAGATGGAAGCGCGCGGCGCGACCTTGCGCAGCCGCTTTCCTTCCGACAGATCGGCGACGAAAAACGTGGTACAGCGAGCCTGTGTCAGCAGCGTCGCGACCGGCTCGAGACCGAGGCCATAGCCATCGGCCTTCACAACCGCCGCGCATTCGGCCGGCAGGGCAGCCGAACACAGCGTCTTGTAGTTCGCCTCGATCGCGGCGAGGCTGATCGTGAGGATACCGCCGGCCTCGTCGGCGGGAGGTCCGGCGGTTAGCGCCGGTTCGGTCGTATCGGACCCGGGCGTCGGTGACAGCATCATGGCGCTCCGCCGCAACTCTCTCGCGTTGCGGTCAACTCATTAAGACAGCACGTCTGCGAAAGCAAAACTAAGGCAATCACGAAGGAATGCGTTCGGGGAGCCGGTCGTCGGGTGCGAGATCGCTGAAACGGGTCACGCTGCCTTCGAACTGCAACTGGACGGTGCCGGTGGGGCCGTGACGCTGCTTGCCAATGATCACCTCGGCCTTGCCATGGACTGCCGCCATCTCGGCCTGCCATTTGCCGTATTCGTCGGTTCCTGCCCGCGGCTCCTTGTTCTGCAGATAATATTCCTCGCGATAAACGAACAGAACCACGTCGGCGTCCTGCTCGATCGAGCCTGATTCGCGAAGATCGGAGAGTTGCGGACGCTTGTCGTCGCGGCTTTCGACCTGACGCGATAGCTGCGAGAGCGCAACAATCGGGACGTTGAGTTCCTTGGCCAGCGCCTTCAGGCTGGTGGTGATTTCGGTGATTTCCTGGACGCGGTTCTCCTGTCCGCGGCGGCTCGATCCCTGCAGCAGCTGGATGTAATCGATCACCAGCATGTCCAGTCCGCGCTGGCGCTTGAGCCTGCGCGCGCGAGCAGCAAGCTGGGCGATCGACAGGCCGCCGGTCTCGTCGACGAAGAATTTCATGGCCTGCAATTCGAGCGAGACGTCGCGGATCACCTCGAAATCCTGCTCGTTGATGCCGCCGCGGCGGATCGTGCTCGACGGAATCCCGGTGCGCTCGGCGAGGATGCGGGTGGCGAGCTGCTCGGCGGACATTTCGAGCGAGAAAAATCCGACGATACCGCCATTGACGGTGGTGATATGGCCATCCGGCCGCACCTCGCCCTGCCAGGCCCTGGCGATGTTGTAGGCAATGTTGGTGGCGAGTGCGGTCTTGCCCATGCCGGGCCGGCCGGCGACAATGATCAGGTCGGACGGTTGCAGCCCGCCCATTTTGGCATCGAGGTCATGCAGGCCGGTCGCAATGCCCGACAGCTTGCCGTCCCGCTGATAGGCCCGCGCGGCCATGTCCACGGCGGTGGTCAGCGCCTGCGAGAAGGCCTGGAAGCCGCCTTCGTACCGGCCGCTTTCGGCGACCTCATAAAGCCGCCGCTCGGCCTCCTCGATCTGCTTGGTCGGCGCGAAATCGACCGCCGCGTCATAGGCCTCGTTGACCATGTCCTCGCCGATCACGATCAGCGCGCGGCGCACAGAGAGGTCGTAAATGGTGCGGCCGTAATCCTGCGCGTTGATGACCGTGGTCGCCTCGGCGGCGAGGCGGGCGAGATACTGGCTCACCGTGAGCCCGCCGATATCGGCATCGCCCGGCAGAAAGGTCTTCAGCGTGACCGGGCTTGCGACCTTGCCGGCACGCACGAGCTGCGAGGACAGCTCGAATATCTTCTGGTGGACCGGCTCGTAGAAATGCCGCGCTTCGAGAAAGTCGGAGACCCGATAGAACGCTTCGTTGTTGACCAGGATCGCGCCCAGCAAGGCCTGCTCGGCCTCGATATTGTGCGGGGCGACTCTATAGTGCGGCGTTTGATCCGCGGCGAGCTTGCGCGCGGTCGAATCCAAAGGTGCCATCGGTCCAGCAGCGGTTGTTATCAGTGAGTCTTCTTAATCGGCCCAAATTGCGGCACGCATCGCAACGAACGCACGCTTCTACGCGGTCTTACTCGGCACCTCCGAGATATGACGTGACCCGGACGGCATTGCTGTAGCACCGTAGATGGGGCCCGTCTGCCACAATCACGACTGTCCCCGTAACCCACTCGATCACGATTGCCGACATCAAAAAGCCTTGACGGGGAAACCGAATTCAGCAGCGAACGCACTATTCGCCGGCCATGCGCAACGGCGGCGGAATCTTGCGTTCGCGCTTGCGCAGCCGCTCTTCCTCGCGCTCGATATAGCCGCGCGTGACGGGCACGGCATCCACCCGTTTGGCGAGCTGGATCTGGAACACCATCATGCCCTGGTGGCGAAACGCCATCTCCGACGCGGCGAGGTAGAATTCCCACATCCGCACGAATCGATGGTCATAGAGCCTTCGCGCTTCTTCGGCATGCGCAAGGAAACGCGCGCGCCATGCCTTGAGCGTGTCGGCGTAATGCAGCCGCAGCATTTCGATGTCGCAGACCATCAGGCCGGCCTGCTCTATCGCCGGCAGCACTTCCGACAAGGCCGGGATATACCCGCCCGGGAAGATGTATTTGTCGATCCAGGGATTGGTCGCGTTCGGTCCTTCGGAACGTCCGATTGAATGCAGCACGATCACGCCGTCATCCGACAGCAATTTCGCGCACTGATTGAAAAACGTTCGGTAGTGACCGATGCCGACATGCTCGAACATTCCCACCGAGACGATGCGGTCGAAGCGCTCGTTGACGTCGCGATAATCCTGCAGGCGGAATTCCACCGACTGGGACAGGTGCCGCTCGGCGGCGCGGCCCTGCGCAAGCTTGTGCTGCTCCTCCGACAGGGTGATGCCCGTGACCGTGGCACCGCACTGTTCCGCCAGATAGAGCGCAAGTCCGCCCCAGCCGCACCCGATATCGAGCACGCGCTGGCCGTCCCCGACCAGCAGCTTGGCGGCGAGATGGCGTTTCTTGGCCAGCTGCGCGTCGTCAAGGCTCTGATCGGGGCTTTCGAAATAGGCGCAGCTATATTGGCGGTCGGCGTCGAGAAAGAGCGAGTAGAGCCGGCTGTCGAGGTCATAGTGATGCGCGACGTTCTGTCTCGCGCGCCTGCGGTAATTGAATTGATCCAGGCGCCGGCGGCTGTAGCGCAGCGCGGCCTGCGGGCGCGCGAAATAGGGTACGGCACCGTGCGGCTCCTGTGACATCAGGATCGCAAGAAGGTCGGCGATGCTGCCGGCTTCCAGTATAAAATCGCCCGCCATATAAGCTTCGCCGAGGCGCAATTCCGGATTGAGGAAGATTTTTGAAACGGCGCGCGCGGTGGCGAATCGGAGCGCGACCGGGGGGCCGGTGCCGTCCCCGAATTCCAGTGGCTTTCCATCGCGGACCGACAAACGCAGGTTGCCGGTGCGGATGAACCGTGTCAGACCAGCCCGAAGCAACCGTTCCACCGGCCGCCTCCATTGATGACGACGCCGTCCTTTCGACCGGGCATCAGCGCGAGATCATGGAATTAGACCAAAGTCTGGCCGCTCTCGCAATGCGGTGATAACTCTTCGAGGCGCTGGTTTGTCCGGTTCGAAAATGAGCCACAATCCCCAGTTAACCGCCGGATATTCCCTGTTTGGGTTGAGTTTGCGCGTTGGGCGTGGCGCGACCGGCGGGTCGACCGGCGGCGGGAGCATGATGTTGCAACAGAGGGGCGGTCTGATCCGTGTTGCGCTGGCCGTGGTGGTTGGCCTTGTGGCGGCGTCCGTCGCCCTGGCGCAGCCGCGCGGCACTCCGACCCGCTCTTCGCCGCCGCCTCTGCCGCCCACCGGACATCAGTCCGAACCGGTGGACCTCAATGAAGGCAAGTCGCCGGCGGAACTGTTCCAGGCCGGGTGCGCGGTGTGCCACCAGAGCGCGGCCGGACTGGCCAAGGGCCGCCGGGAAGGCGATCTGACGAATTTCCTGCGCCAGCACTATACCTCAAGCGTACAGCATGCCGGTGCGCTGGCGAATTTCCTGACATCCGGCGGGCGCGGCGCCCCGGCGGTTGCTGCGCCTGGACGGCAGGCTCCGGTCGAGCGGCCGCCGGCACCGGTGGGCCGCAGGACCCCTGAAGACGATCGCAAGTCTCAGGAAGCGGCGAAGCCGCCCGAACGCGAACCGGCCAGCAAGCGCAAGCCACCGGCGGCTGCAGCGGTTCGCACCCCGCCGCCGGCACCCGTGACTGCACCGCCGCTGGTCCCAGAGGCGGCCGGCGAGGCCGGCACCTCTGCCAGTTCGCCTCCGGTCGAGGAAAAACCGGCAGGGCCCGAAATTCCGCTTTAGACGGACTGTATCAGGCCTTTTCGGCCGGCTCCGTCGCTTCCGCGGCTTCTTCCGATTCGTCCTGCGGGAGCGCTTCGGGTTCGAAAAAGGCTTCCGCGGCGGCGGCCGCTGCCGCGCGCTCCTCGGCTTCCTCGCGCCGCACGGTCACGTCTTCGCCCCGCTTCACGCGCTCGGCTTCGTCGGGGTTGCGCGCGACGATGATCGAGACATTGACCTCGACCTCGGGATGCAGGGCGATTTCCACCTTGTGCTGACCGATCATCTTGATTGGCGCGTTGAGCGCGACCTGGCTGCGCGAGATCGAAAATCCGCCGGCGGTGACGAGGTCCGCGATGTCGCGGGCCGATACCGAGCCATAGAGCTGACCGGACTCGGAGGCCTGGCGGATCGCCGTAAAGGTCTGACCGTTCAGCTTGTCGGCGACCTTCTGGGCTTCGCCGCGGTTCTCCAGATTCTTGGTTTCGAGTTCCTTGCGCATGCCCTCGAAGCGCTCCTTGTTGGCCTGGGTGGCGCGCAGCGCCTTGCCCTTCGGCAACAGGAAGTTGCGGGCGAAGCCGTCCTTGACGCGCACGGTCTCGCCCATCTGGCCGAGTTTTGCGACACGTTCGAGCAGGATCACTTCCATCTCATCACTCCATTTCCTGGTGGTTTGTCCGGTGAGGTCAGGTAACGGCCGGCGGTCTGCCGGCGGTGTTGCTTTTGCGAAAATCGAAGATGGCATCGGCCAGGCCCAGCATGGTCATGAAAAACAGCGGCCAGACCGCAGCCATCACGACGAAATAGGCGCCGGCCAGCACCAGCGGGCGGATGCCGAGATTGCGGGTGATCTCGTGCAGCACGGCAAAGCCGAGCATCGCATACGCCATGATGAAGGCGCCGGAGGCGATAGCCCCCGCCATGCCAAGACTGCCCGGCATGAACCAGGCGACCAGGGCGATCGCAAACAGGGCGGGTGCGAGTCTTGGAAAGCGCAGCGCGGACAGGTCGGGCCACGGCCGCTTGAGCCGACCCGACAGGCCTGCAACGCGGCCGGCGACATAGAGATTGAGAGCGAAGGTGAAGGTGATCATGGCCGCCGTAGCAGGCGGCACGAAGCTTGCTATCATCTCGGCCACGCGCCTGACGTCCATCTGGGTGAAGTCGGGTGCGGACTTTCCGTATTCCTTCGCGACGCGGTCGAGCGCGAGCTTGAGCGCAGTCTGGAATTGCTGCTCGTCAATGCGGATATTCCACATGACGATCACCACGATGACCGTGGCGATGCCGGTGCACCATAACAGAAGGCGCCCGACCGGATACCATTCGATCGAGCCGTCGGGTTCGCCGCGCGCGAGCAGCGTCAGATACCCAAGCCACCAGGCCGGCAGTCCCGCTCCAACCAGATAGATCGGGATCCACAATGGCTCGCCGAATGCGATCGCAAGTGCTGCAGCGGCTGCGAGCGCCGCAAATAGCGCCGTCCAGTGGGTCCAGCCGAGCGCTGCGATCATGATCGGCAAGGGTGCCAGCAGCACCAGGAAGAGCGCTAGCGGCGAGCGCGATGCTATGGTCGCCATCAGCAAGGCTGACGCGGCACCCGCACCCGAACCGATCAAGGCCAATGGCAACATCACGAGCTGTCCCGCTTGTTCAGCGGTTAGAGGCAAGTCGCGTTCCCGCGCCCGCCCCAACCATCGGCGCCCGGATCGCTCCGGCCGCCTCGCTTTCTCGTCATTCGAGGCGCCTGCGAGCAGGCTGACCCGAATGCCCTACTTGATGACGTATGGCAGCAAACCCAGAAACCGCGCACGCTTGATCGCCTGGGCGAGTTCGCGCTGCTTCTTGGCCGATACCGCAGTGATGCGGCTCGGCACGATCTTGCCGCGTTCGGACACGTAGCGTTGCAGCAGCTTCACGTCCTTGTAATCGATCTTCGGCGCGTTCGCTCCCGAAAACGGGCAGGTCTTGCGACGGCGGAAGAAAGGGCGGCGTCCGCCACCGGAATTTTGCATCGACATGTTTATTCCTCCGTCGCCGCGCCCGCAGGCGCGTCATCGCGCGGCGGCCGGTCGTCGCGGTCGCGCCGCGGACCCCGCTCGCGGTCCCGATCGCCGAAGCGACCGCCGCCGCCGCCGAAGCCACCACCAAAGCCGCCGCCGAAACCGCGACCCTCGCGGTCGCGATCGTCGCGCTCGACCTTGCGCATCATCGCGGACGGACCTTCCTCAAGTTCGTCGACGCGGATGGTGATGTAGCGCAGCACCTCTTCGGACAGCCGCTCCTGGCGCTCGATCTCGCTGATCGCAGCCGGCGACGCTTCAAGATTCATCAGCGTGAAATGCGCCTTGCGGTTCTTGTTCATGCGATAGGACAGTGACTTCACGCCCCAATATTCGGTCTTCGCGACCTTGCCGCCGGCACCCTCGACGATCGCCTTGAACTGGTTGGTCAGTTCGTCGACCTGCTGGCTGCTGGCGTCCTGACGCGCGAGAAATACGTGCTCGTATAGCGGCATCGTGCCTTCCTTCTGTTGGCGCTGTCCGGCGCAAAGCCCAAACGAGACTTCGAAAAGGTGTGGACCTAGGAAGGCCAGCCTTCGGAAAGCTCGATGCTCTGGTTGGCGGGGACACGGGACGACGGACCGACTGGCCCTGCCGCAGGATCCCAAGGGACCGCTCCCAAGTGGACCGCACGGCCGTCCGTTCAGCCCCCGGCCGGGACGAGCGGAAGCGCGGGTTATAGGGACTTTCGGACGAATGGCAAGCGAGGAGTGGGTTTTCCTGCGCTTGACTTGAGGGGGCTCGCATAGTTTTTCGGCCCGGATTCTTGGCGGGTTTACCCGCCTGCGAAAGGGGGGGTGCGTGGCGGCGGCATTCGTATTTCCGGGGCAGGGGAGCCAGGCCGTCGGCATGGGCAAGGCGCTGGCCGAGGCGTTTCCCGCCGCGCGGGGGGTGTTCGATGAGGTCGATGCGGCGCTGGGCGAGAAACTGTCTGCGGTCATCTGGGAGGGGCCCGCAGAACGGCTGACGCTGACCGAGAATGCACAGCCCGCCCTGATGGCAGTCTCGCTTGCGGCGATGCGGGTGCTCGAAACCGAGGCCGGGGTCGACCTGGAGCGCGACGCAAAGTTCGTCGCCGGCCATTCGCTCGGCGAATATTCCGCGCTCGCTGCCGCCGGCGCATTCTCGATCGGCGACGCGGCGCGGCTTCTTCGCATCCGCGGCAACGCAATGCAGAAGGCGGTGCCGGTGGGCGAGGGCGCGATGGCGGCATTGCTCGGACTTTCGTTCGAGGAGGCCGCGGCGGCTGCTGCGGAAGCCGCACAGGGGCAGGTCTGCCAGGCTGCCAACGACAACGGCGGCGGGCAGGTGGTGGTATCGGGCAACAGGGCCGCGGTCGAACGCGCGGTCGAGATTGCGAAGGCCAAGGGAGCCAAGCGGGCGATGCTTCTCCCGGTCTCCGCACCGTTCCATTGCGCGCTGATGCAGCCGGCCGCCGACGCCATGGCCGAGGCGCTCGGACGGACCAAAGTGAAGAAGCCGGTGGTGCCGGTGGTGGCCAATGTCGTGGCGCAGCCGATCGACGATCCGCAGGAGATCGTGAAGCGGCTGGTCGAACAGGTCACAGGCACGGTGCGCTGGCGCGAATGCGTGGAGACGATGGCCAAGGCCGGCGTCGCGCAATTCTATGAAGTGGGCTCCGGCAGGGTGCTGACCGGGCTGCTCAAGCGCATCGCCGCAGGTGCCGCCGGCGCTTCGATCGGTACGCCCGAGGATGTCGCGGCGTTCAAGGCGCGCGAACTGTCAAACTAACTACCTATTGACTAACTACCAAATTTTGGTAGTGATGCGCTCCTGAGCAGGGAGCAATGTGATGTCCACTGAAATTAAGCGCCGTCCGATGGACGAGGTTGTGGCCGGGCTCGGCACCAAGTCCGACAAAATCCGAGCATTGTCCGCAGCTGGATATTCCCGGACTGAAATCGCGGACTATCTTGGCATCCGCTATCAGCACGTCCGAAACGTGCAGATACAGGATGAACGGGTCGGACGATCCGCGCCGTCGATCCAGCCCGCTCTTGATCCGGTGAAAAAGCATTCTGCGCCGTCGGAAAAGGCGGATCTGCCCATCAAGCGATTTGTTGAAAACGGGTTCCTCGAATTGCCGGACGTTATGCGCACGGCGCTGGGGATCAAGGACGGCGATCCGGTCATCCTGACATTGGAGGAAGACGGCATCCGTCTCGTTAGCCTTCCCATTGCGATCAAGCGTGCGCAAGCGATGGTCCGCCGCTACGTGCCCGAGGGCGTGAATTTGGTCGATGAGTTGATCGCTGAGCGCCGGGCCGAGGCGAGGCGCGAAAATGGCGGAGAGTAACGCGGTGCTCGATGCTTCGGCCGTGCTCGCGGTTCTCAACGGCGAGGCGGGAGCCGATGTCGTTCTCCCGTTTCTGGCGCGCGGGTTGATCAGTTCGGTCAATTACGCCGAAACTGTTGCGAAGCTTATCGATCTGGGTGCCGTGCCCGAACACGCAAGGAGTGCGGTCTCCGCTCTCGGAATTGGAGTGGCCGACTTCAATCGCCAACTGGCGGATCGCACTGCCGAGTTGCGCCCGCTGACGCGACATCGCGGTCTTTCGCTTGGGGATCGCGCCTGCATTGCTCTTGGAGAACGCGAAGCCGCTCCGATTGTGACGATGGATCGGAACTGGCGCGGTATTCTGCCAGGACTCGACATCCGCGTTGGGCGTTGAAGCTGCGGACACGATTGACGCCATCGCGTCGACGCGGCATGTGGCCGCTGCAAAAGGAGAGCGGGGATATCATGTTCGACCTGACCGGGAAGACCGCGCTTGTGACCGGTGCGACCGGCGGTATCGGCGGAGCGATTGCGCGTGCGCTGCACAAACAGGGTGCGACGGTGGCGATCTCCGGCACCCGCAGGGCGGTGCTCGATACGCTCGCGGCCGACCTGCAGGAGCGCGCGCATGTGTTGCCCTGCGACCTGTCGGACAAGGACCAGGTCGAGGCGCTGGTGCCGCAAGCCGAGGCGGCGATGGGCAAGCTCGACATTCTGATCGCCAATGCCGGCATCACCCGCGACAACCTGTTCGTGCAGTTGCGCGACGAGGATTGGGACACCGTGATCAACGTCAACCTGACCGCGACCTTCCGGCTCTCGCGCGCAGCGATGAAGACCATGATGCGGCGGCGTTTCGGCCGCATCATCGGCATCACGTCGGTCGTGGGGGTTACCGGCAATCCTGGGCAGGGGAATTACACCGCCGCGAAGGCCGGCATGATCGGGATGATGAAATCGATCGGCAAGGAATATGCGAAGCGCGGTGTGACCGCCAATTGCGTGGCGCCGGGTTTCATCGCGACACCGATGACCGACAAGCTGAACGACAAGCAGCGCGAGGCGATCCTGCAAATGGTGCCCTCGGGACGGCTCGGAACGGCGGACGATGTGGCGGCGGCGGTGGTCTACCTCTCGTCCGACGAGGCGTCCTATGTCACCGGCCAGACGCTCCACGTGAACGGGGGCATGGCAATGATTTAAGTGCCGGTTCGCACAGGATTTTTGCCATGGCTTGCGGCTGCTGGCCATGGCTTTTGAAGTGTGGTAGCCCGTTTCGGCCGGGCTCGGGGGGGAAGCGTCCGGGTGCGGACTTGACGCAAAGTCTGCGACCCAATACACGCCGCCGTCATCTCGGTTCTGGAACGGTCGAAGGGGGCGGGCCACGGGGGCCCGGCCGCTTGAGATGATCAAGCCGCTTGAACCACTCCATTGGCCGTGCCACCACAGCTTCGATCGCGCCGTCGATTGAGCCCATCACTGGAAGCAGAGGTTCGAACAGATGAGTGACATCTCCGAGCGGGTGAAGAAGATCGTGGTGGAGCACCTCGGCGTCGAGCCCGACAAGGTCACCGAGCAGGCGAGCTTCATCGATGATCTCGGTGCGGACTCCCTCGACACCGTCGAACTCGTGATGGCGTTCGAGGAGGAGTTCGGCTGCGAGATCCCCGACGACGCGGCGGAGACGATCCTCACCGTCGGCGACGCTGTAAAATTCCTCGAAAAGAACGCCAAGAGCTGATCGCGTCCGTCCGGATGTCCAGCTGGCGGCTGCGGGTGCAGGTGCAGAGCGACCGCCCGCGATTCCGAACACCAGTTCTGGGCAAAGCGGACGCGACGGGAGCCCGATCATGAGGCGCGTTGTCGTCACAGGCTTGGGAATGGTGACGCCGCTCGGGTGCGGCGTCGAGGCCACGTGGCAACGTATTCTTGAGGGCAAGAGCGGCGCCCGCAAGATCGAAACCTTCGAAGTCTCCGATCTTCCCTGCAAGATCGCCTGCGTCGTCCCGCGCGGCGACGGCACCGACGGCACCTTCAATCCCGATCAGTGGATGGAGCCGAAGGAGCAGCGCAAGGTAGATCCCTTCATTATGTATGCATTGAGCGCGGCGCGGCAGGCGCTCGACGATTCCGGCTGGAAGCCATCGACCCCGGAAGAACAATTCGCCACCGGCGTGATGATCGGTTCGGGCATTGGCGGGGTCGGCGGCATTGCCGAGGGCGCGATCCTGGTGAAGGAGCGTGGACCGCGAAAATTGTCGCCATTCTTCATTCCCGGACGCATCATCAATCTCGCATCCGGGTATGTGTCGATCGAGTTCGGGCTTAAGGGCCCAAACTCCGCGGTGGTGACCGCATGCTCGACCGGTTCGCATGCGATCGGCGACGCCGGACGCATGATCGCGCTGGGTGATGCCGATGTGATGGTGGCGGGCGGCGCCGAGTCGCCGGTGGACCGTCTCTCGCTCGCTGGCTTTGCCGCCTGCCGTGCGCTGTCGACCTCGTTCAATGACACGCCGACGCGCGCGTCGCGTCCCTATGATCGTGATCGGGACGGCTTCGTCATGGGAGAGGGGGCGGGAGCACTTGTGCTCGAGGAATACGAGCATGCCAGGAAGCGTGGCGCAAAAATCTATGCTGAACTGATCGGCTACGGCATGTCAGGCGATGCCTTTCACATCACGGCGCCACCGCCGGACGGGGAGGGTGCTTTCCGCTGCATGAGCGCCGCGATCAAACGTGCGGGTATTTCGCCGGGCGATATCGATTACATCAATGCGCACGGCACCTCCACGATGGCCGACGAAATCGAGCTTGCCGCGGTCGAGCGCGTGGTCGGCAATGCGGCGGGCAAGATTTCGATGTCCTCGACCAAGTCGTCGATCGGCCATCTGCTCGGCGCCGCCGGGGCTGTCGAGGCGATCTTCTCGATCCTCGCGATCCGCGATCAGATCGCACCGCCCACGATCAATCTGGACAATCCATCGGTGGAAACCCCGGTGGACCTCGTGCCGCACCAGCCCCGCAACCGCGAAATCAAGGTCGTCATGTCGAACTCCTTCGGCTTCGGCGGCACGAATGCCACGCTGGTATTGCGGGCACCTGACTGACGGAACCGCTGCCGGCCTCGCAGTTTGGATTGGTTGAAAGAAGTCGCTGGCCGCGCCCATCCGCTGTTGCATGAAGATCACGCGGCCGTGGGTCACCTTTCGGAAGCGGAGGAATTCGTTCAATCTGTGCCGTAACACTGCCTGCCACAGCGGCGCCATACCGCCGGTCTATCGAATCGTCCATAAGGCATGGAAATGCTTCGTCTATCATCTGGATCCCAGAGCCTGTTGACGCGCCGCGACAGCCTGCCACGCGTGCAAGCGCGCGGTGGCAAGATTTCGCGAATCCGTTCTCGAACCTGTCATTGCGCGATTCGGGCTCACACCGCGGCTTTGAGTGGCAGAGCCAGTTCCGGACTTCGACGCTGCGATGGATGAGAACAGGGCCACTCCGCGGTCAGCCCGCGCCGCGCTTGAGCCGGAGCGGCTCGCGACTCCGAAGCGGCGTTCGCGCCGGGCGCGGCATCCGCTTGTCATCATTGGCAATGCCATTTTCACGCTGGTGCTGCTGCTCGTCGTGGTGGTCGGCCTGCTGGCCTATTGGGGAAACCAGCGCTTCGAAGAGCCAGGCCCGCTGGCACAGGACAAGGTGGTGAATATCCCCCGCGGGCTTGGTGTTCGGGACATCAGCGAACTGCTCGCGCGTGTGGGCGTGATCCGCGATCCG
>NZ_JBFWPA010000103.1:0-23183 GCF_050250235.1 Pseudorhodoplanes sp. | reverse complement strand
CTGACTGGCTGGCGGCGCAGTGTGTGTCGAACCAGTCTCCGAACTGGCGCGCGCGGAAATGGGAAAAATAATGGGAAAAACGCGCAAATTGCCGCGGGCGACGGTAGAAATGCAGAAAACCACTGCGGCACAGGCGTTTCTGACGATTCTGATGGCGAAAAATAAATGGGAAAAGAATTCGCGGAAATGGGAAAGCGAGCAAAAGAAATGGGAAAATTCCCAATATTTTTGATTCGTCGAGCTGTACAGTCTCTTTAGACGCCGGGCTTGGGGGGCGCTGTGACGACGCTGGACATCAAATACAAGGACCCGCGTAAGCTCAAACCGCGCCTTAGAAACCCCCGCACTCACACTCCCCGTCAGATCAAACAGATCGCCGCCAGCATCACGGAATTTGGCTTTATCAATCCTGTCCTGATCGACGGCTCCGACGGCATTGTGGCGGGTCATGCTCGGGTCGCTGCGGCAACATCGATAGGGATGGCCGATGTTCCCACCGTCCGGGTGGATCATCTGACCCCCAATCAGATCCGAGCCTATGTCATCGCCGACAACCGGCTTGCCGAAAAAGCCGGATGGGACCCTACCCTGCTCGCTCTCGAGCTTCAGGAGCTATCCGTCCAGCCGAACTTCGACGTGACGGTCACCGGCTTCGAGATGGGCGAGATCGACCTCATCATTAGCGAGACCAGCGCTAGCGAGGCGGACGAAGCCGACGTCATACCGGAGATCGACCGTTCCCTGCCCGCCGTATCGCGGCCTGGTGACTGTTGGCAGATCGGCGATCACGTCCTGCTGTGCGGAGATGCCCTCAAGCCCGACAGCTACGAACGACTGCTCGGCGGAAAGCGGGCGCAAATGGTCTTTATCGACCCGCCTTACAACGTCCGGATCGCAGGCAACGTTTCCGGATTGGGCAAAGCCCGACACCGCGAGTTCGCAATGGCTTCTGGTGAAATGACCGAGCGGGAGTTCACGAATTTCCTCAGACGCGCCCTCACCCATCTCGCCGATTTCAGCATCGACGGCTCGATCCATTTCATTTGCATGGACTGGAGACATATCCGGGAATTGGCCGATGCCGCCGACGACGCATACAGCGAGCTCAAGAACATCTGCGTCTGGTCGAAGAGCAACGCAGGTATGGGTTCATTGTACCGGTCGGCCCATGAGTTCATCTTCGTCTACAAAAATGGTCGCGCTAAGCACATCAACAACGTCGAGCTCGGCCGCTTCGGGAGAAGCAGAACAAATATTTGGGAATATGCCGGTATGAGTAGTTTCGGGAGGGACCGGGACGCCTCGCTTGCCGGACACCCGACGCCGAAACCCATCGCCCTGGTTAGTGACGCTATCCTCGACTGTTCCAAGCGAGGCGGCATTGTCCTGGATGCATTTGCCGGCAGCGGCACCACGCTGCTCGCCGCCGAAAAGACCGGCCGGCGCGGTTACGGCATCGAACTGGATCCGCACTATGCCGATCTGGTCATTAAACGATTCGAAGAAGTCTATGGCTTAAGCGCAATACACGCGGATTCTGATTTGAGTTTCGACCGGGTACGGGCGGAACGGACGGAGAGCAACAAGGATGGTCAAGCGAATACGATTAAAGTCCGAGCGGGTAAGAATAACGCCAGAGAAAAACCAACGGAACGACAAAAGGGCTGGCCGCAACCAGCGAAAAATACGCGCGATATTGCCGGCCGAAGAAAAGGCACCAGCCGAAAGCAACGATGAATACTCGGTTGGTCGCGGCAAACCGCCAAAACATACTCAATTCAAAAAGGGCGACGGTCGAAAGCGGCCCGGACGACCCAAGGGCAGCAAAAATATTGCTACCTTAGTGTTGGAAGCCGCCCATGCGCAGGTTGACGCAATCATCGACGGCAAAAAGCGCAAGATTTCTAAAAAGCAATCAGCCGCGATAAGGCTTGCGAATGCAGGCGCGATGGGTGATCCCAAGCTACTGCTTAAGTTCATTGATCTGATTGGAGAGATTGAAGCGCGCGCGGAGGCCGCCAGACCTTCTGAGTATCCTTTCAGCGACGCCGACAAAAAGGTAATTCGAGAAGTCTATAAGCGGCTGCGACCTTACGACGAACGGGACAGCGACTGATGGCCCCATCTCCCGCAAAAATGACGGCCGAAATCTATCGGCATGACCTACTTGCATTCATCCATCGGTCGTTTCTTGAGCTGAACCCGGCGCAAACATTCGAATACAACTGGCATCTGGAGCTGATTGCCCAAAATCTTGAGGACGTTGCTTACGGCAATTGCAAACGTCTGATCATCAACGTTCCTCCAAGACACCTTAAATCACACTCCGCATCCATCGCGTTTCCGGCTTGGTTCTTGGGTCATTTTCCTGAGAAAGAGGTGGCGTGCGTCTCTTACGCCCAAGACTTTTCGGACACTTTAGCACGGCATTCGCGCCGCCTCATGGAGAGTGCATTCTATCAAGCGCTGTTCGCTACGCGAATTTCTCCCGCAAAAGATACTGTGGCCGAATTCGAAACGACCCGAGGCGGCTTTCGATTCTCAACTTCGGTTGGAGGCAAGTTCACGGGTCGCGGCGCAGACGTGATTGTAATCGACGACCCTTTAAAGGCCGACGATTCGTTGTCGGATGCAAGGCGAGAAGGCGTCAACGAGTGGTTCGACAATACGTTGCGGAGCCGCCTCAATAGGCAAGCACATGGCGCAATTATCATTGTCATGCAAAGACTGCATGCCAATGACTTAGTCGCCCACGTTCAGGAGTTCGAAGATTGGAGGGTGCTATCGTTTTCGGCAATCGCCGAAGACGATGACGTCTATAGAATTCGCAGCCCTTACTACACTTCAGACTTCAATCGAAAAGAGGGAGACATTCTTCAGCCCTCATTGACGCCGCGCCCCATTCTGGAAGGGCTTCGCAGAACGATGACGCCCTATCTGTTCGCCGCTCAGTATCAACAGAACCCTCAGCCGCCATCGGGTAATCTGGTCCAGCGCGAATGGTTGTCGTTTTACACGACAGCGGAGAAGCCAGAGACATTTGATACAATCCTCCAGAGCTGGGACACTGCGGTCAAAGACACTGAGCTTGCAAATTTTAGCGTCTGCACAACGTGGGGCGTCAAGAGCGGGAAAGCGTACCTAATCGACGTCTTCAGAAGGAAGCTGGCGTTTCCGGCCCTAAAAAAAGCCGTCGAAGACCAGGCAAAGCTTCACGATGCAACCGTCGTCCTAATCGAAGACATGTCATCCGGAGCCCAACTAATCCAACAATTGCGTGCCGACGGATTCTCGAAGATCCAAGCCGCGCCCTCTTTGGACGGTAATAAGATTATGCGATTGAACGGTCAGACTCCGATGATCGAAGGCGGGTTTGTTCTATTTCCCAAACAAGCAGATTGGCTCGAAGGCTACCTAAGCGAGTTGCTGTCGTTTCCCAGCTCGCACTATGATGACCAGGTCGATTCTACGGTTTACGCGCTGGCTTGGATTGGCGAGAATCCTCGGTGGTCGGGCACGTTCATTAAACGGCCATGGCTTCATTACTATACCGAGCTACCTGATCAAGAAATCAAACGCATTGTCATGGCGTGGGATACTGCCCTGAAAGACGGCGGTCAGGGCGACTGGTCAGTTTGCACTGTGTGGCAGCTAATTGGAAAGAACTATTATCTTCTACACATGGAGCGCGGCATCTACGCATACTCGGAATTGCGGCTAACATTCAGTGAGCTGGTCAAGCAATATCGTCCGTACCAAATCTGGTTCGAGGAGACCACCACAGCATTGGCCCTGAAGAGCGATCATGAGTTGTCATCACGCTCTCTAATCAAGATCCAACCTGTCGAAGAGGACAGGAAGGGTCGAGTGTATGTGATGCAACCTAAGTTTCAGAACGGACAGGTGCTTTTTCCGCAAAACGCATCGTTCATGCAACAAGTCGAACGAGAACTGCTCAGCTACCCTTACGGCGACACGGACGACATAGTCGATAGCATTTGCCTGGCTCTCAAATACGGTGGCACCGGCTATGACTCGACCTTAAGTTGGGTGTGAAGTTATGCCCCACATTCAGGCGGGTGATTTTGCATCCTTCCGACGGGAGTCAAGGACGGAGGAATCGATTGCCGGGCTGGAACGGTTTACCACCGACCTTTGGTGGCAAGCGCAATTTTGGGCACTGGCCAGGCGGTGATACTATTCGTTCCGGAAGATCACTGTGCTGCGGCGGGCAGAACCCATGCGCCGGAGAGCCATGAAATGATGCCGCATGCTCTCAATTATATGGTAAGCTACAAGATACGTTCGGGCCGGCGGGATAGTTCGAGCATTTGGAATGGGCCGCGAAACGTCGTGCGCGGAACGTTTAAACAAGCGGGTTCTGAAGCGCCCAGCACGCCGCGTTCGAACCAGTGTGCTCTAAAGCGCTAAAAGCCAATTCACCTACGCTGCGTCGGGGCAGCGTTCCACTTCAACGGTAACGTGACTCAAACCCGGCAGATTTGCGAGCTTCGACTTGTACACTTGCGCCAGCTCGGGTGCGTCGGCAACGATCGAAACGATGGCCGCGTGATGACCTGGGCCGACTTGCCACAGATGCAAGTCACTAATGCGGTCGGTTCCCGTCTCCAAACGCTCCCTAATTCGCAACTGCAATTCCTTGTCCGGTACAGTGTCGAGCAATGTTGCGGCCGACGAACGAATGAGACCGTACGACCATCTGGAAATGACAATCGCACCGACAATGCCGATTATCGGGTCTAGCCATACCCATCCGAAATATCGACCGGCCAACAGCGCGACGATTGCCAACACGGAAGTAAGCGCGTCGGCGACGACGTGAAGATAGGCCGCACGCAAATTCCGGTCTTTGCCACCTTGGCCGTGGTCGTGACTATGGCCGTCGTGATGATGGTGTCCGTGGTCGTGTTGGTCGTCTCCTTCGAACAGAAGCCACGCGCAAACAAGGTTCACCACAAGGCCGACGAACGCGACAAGAGTCGCCTCGCCGAACTGAATTGCTACTGGCGAATAAAGACGAATGACGGATTCCAATGCGATAAGAATCGCAATCAGTCCGAGAATTATTGCACTCGCGAATGCTGCAAGGTCGCCGACTTTGCCCGTCCCGAATGTAAAGCGGGAAATCGTGCGCGTGCGTCCGGGCGAACCGATAGGCGAACGCCGCAATGCCGATTGCGGCGGCGTGCGTCGCCATGTGCCATCCGTCGGCCAGAAGTGCCATTGAACCGAAGACGGTTCCCGCGACAATCTCAGCAATCATCATAGCTGGGGTTATGCCGACGACCATCCAAGTGCGACGTTCGTACAGGCCGTGACGCTTCCCTAGGAACACGTGCCTATGGCTCCATTTGTCGAGGGAGTGCGTATGCATGATGGTCCGTTAGCCCCTCACATTGCCGCCATTTCTCGGAGTATATAGGGTTCAAATCGACCTGAGGGAGACTGACATGCGTCCCATCGCACTTGGATTTCTTGCGGCCGTTTTTGCGACAACCTTCGCTTTAGGCCACGAAGCAAACGGCCCAAACGGCGGACGGATTGTGGATGCGGGGGATTATCACGTTGAACTGGTCGCGAAGGGCGGCAACGTCGAAGTCTATGTCACGGATACCAGCGACAAGCCGGTTGCAACTGATAGCCTTAAGGGACTCGCCATTTTAACGGTCGGCGGCAAATCGCAGCGGATTGAACTTGTCGCGGCGGGCAGCAACAAGCTTCAGGGTCCAGCGACCAGCCCGATTGCAGGCAACCCCAAGGGAGTAGTCCAACTAATGCTGCCCGACGGCAAGAAAGCGCGGGGGCAGTATAGGTAAGAGTGGCTTTTTTCATTCTCAATTTCTTGTATAGTCGGCGGCATGTCGCTCAAACTCAATCGTCGAACCGCTCTCGTCGGGCTTGCAACCGCAGCCGCGATTCTACCAATACGATTCGGGCTCGCAGCGCCTTTAAGGATTGTTGTGACAAAGGATCCGAATTGCGGATGTTGTGTCGCGTGGGCGGAGCATCTTCGGGAAAATGGATTTGACGTGACACTGATCAACAATCCTCAAATCAATCGCGTGAAAGCAAAGCTCGGCGTGCCCTCTGCGTTGGCCTCTTGTCACACCGCGGAAACCGAGGGCTTTGTCATCGAAGGTCACGTACCAGCGGAAGCGATTCACAGGCTTTTACGTGAACGACCGAAGGTTAGGGGGCTTGCCGTTCCCGGCATGCCAATCGGTTCGCCTGGCATGGAAGTCGAAGGCACCCCGCCCGAAACTTACAGCGTGATCGCTTTTGGCCCGAGCGGCCAGTTTATTTTCGCGCGCTATGAAGGGGCCAAGTTTTTGCCGGTGCGCTAGACAGAGCGACACGCATCAAAACCTTCCGCTCAAGCGACGCGGAAAACGCCCATCATGCCGCCAGCCTGGTGTTCGAGGATATGGCAATGGAACATCCAGTCGCCCGGATTATCCGCTACAAGCGCGATATCGGCGCGTTCGCGGGGAGCCAGCAGCACCGTGTCCTGCCATTCCCTGAAACGGGTCGGTTGCCCGTTCCTGCTGACAACCCGGAACGAATGTCCATGCAGATGCATCGGATGGTGCCAGGCGGTGTCGTTGACGAGTTCGATGATGTGCGAACGGTTCAGAGACAATGAGAGGATCGGCTCGTGCAGGTGACCTCGTGCAGCGATTCCGTTGACTGCCCATGCCAAGCCGTTTTGAAAAAGCGTCCGGATATCGGTGCGCTTTCCATCCATGATCGCGGCGGACATCTGCCCCATCATGCCGCCGCCAAGCACAATCCGATGACGCTCAGCGTTTTCCAGAGCGGGTTCCGCCAGAGCGTTGGCCGGAAGCCGCAGCGGCTCCGACACGGTTTGAGCGCGCCGAGCCGGTTCCTGCGAATAAACAAGATTAAGAAGCCGGTAGTTCAGGCTCGCATAGAACCTGTCGACGACCCGTGAGATTTGACCGGGGGCGCCAGTCATGTCGAGCACCAGGTCAGCCCGCATCGCGGGACCAAGGACGATGCGACCCTGCGGCGGCTCATGCGGCTCGACCGGCTGCCCGTCCAGGGCGACTATTTTCGGCGCATGGCCCTCGAATTCCAGTGCGAAAATCCGCGCATTCGCTGCATTGATGAGACGCAACCGTATCCGCTCGCCCGCCCGCACCTCGAATGTCTCCTGCACGGCGCCGTTGACCGTGACCACGTTGCCGATGCGGCCGCCATGGCTGACGTCATGCATGTTTCCAAAATCTTTGCTCATTGAAGCATCCTTCAACAGGCGCCAATCACTCAGCAGCCACGTAACGTCGCGATCCACACGCGGAGGGTCCCGTTCCTCAACGATCAGGCTGCCAGAAAGGCCGCGGCCGATCTGCTCGGAGCTGCTGTGGTGCGGATGATACCAATACGTGCCGGCGTCGGGGCATTCGAACTCATATGTAAACTGCCCGCCGGACGCTATGGGTTGCTGCGTGAGATGCGGCACGCCATCCATCGCGTTCGGCAAACGGATGCCATGCCAGTGAACAGTGGTTACCTCAGGCAGACGGTTCTCGACAACCACTCGCAGACGTTCACCTTGCCTGACGCGGATTTCGGGTCCAGGGATTCGCCCGTCATAACACCACACTTCCGTCGCAGGATGCTGCGCACCGACGAGCGACAAGCGCGCGGGCGCGGCGACGAGCCGAAGCTCCTTTGCTGCGCCGGCGGCGGCGCTTGTGCGCAATGGCAGCGATCCGGTCGCGAGCAAGCTTGCGGCGCCAGCTACAACGCGGCGCCGGTTGATCATTGCCGCTGTCATGTCCGTTTCTCCTGGGCGATTTCAAACGTCATTCCCCTCGATGTTTCCAGCCCGGCCCCCTTTACTACCGCATAGATGGCCGGAATGACGACTAGCGTCAGAAGGGTCGAGGAAACCATGCCGCCGATCATCGGAACGGCGATACGCTGCATCACTTCCGAACCTACACCCGTGCTCCAAAGGATAGGCAGCAGGCCTGCCATGATAGCTGCCACAGTCATCACCTTCGGCCGCACGCGCTCGACCGCGCCTTCCATGATCGCGCGGCTCAAGTCTTGGTGCTGCAGGAGCCTTCCCTCGCTCACAACGCGCGCTTTGGCTTCTTCCCATGCCTGATTGAGATAAATTAGCATGATGACGCCGGTTTCGGCAGCGACGCCCGCGAGCGCGATGAATCCGACGATCGACGCCACGCTGTAGTTGAAACCCATCCAGTGCATCAGCCATAAGCCGCCGACCAGCGAGAACGGAAGGGAGAGCATCACAATCAGCGTCTCGCCGATACGTTTGAAATTCAGATAAAGCAGCAGAAAAATCAGGAGCAGTGTCGCCGGAACGACGACTTGCAGACGCTTTGCGGCCCGCTCCAGATATTCGAACTGCCCGCTCCATGCCACGTAGAAGCCCGCGGGCATCGGCACGGCTTCTGCCACTGCCTTCCGGGCTTCTGCTACATATCCTCCGAGATCGCGATCGCGAATGTCCACAAAGACATACACGACGAGCTGGCCGTCTTCCGTACGGATCGAGGTTGGCCCCTGCGTGCGCGTGATCGACGCGACCTCTCCCAAAGGGATGGCGCTGCCATTTGGCAGCGATACCAGAACTTCAGAGGCGATGGCCTCGGGGTCACTGCGGATATCGCGGGGATACCGCAGCACCACGCCATAACGTTCCCGGCCCTCGACAGTCGTCGCGATGACTTCGGCGCCGATCGCCAATGAAATCGTCTTTTGTACGTCCTCAATGGACAGGCCGAGACGGGCTATGGCGTCACGATCAGGTGTAATCTCAAGGAAGTAGCCACTGTTGACCCGTTCCGCATAGGCGCTCGACGTGCCGGGGACTTTCCGCAATGCCGTCTCGACTTCCTTCGCGAGGCTTTCGAGTGTCACCAGATCTTTCCCGAAGATTTTTACGCCCACTGGCGTGCGGATGCCCGTGGAGAGCATGTCGATGCGCGCCTTGATCGGCATCGTCCAGGCGTTGCTGACGCCCGGAAACTGCAAGGAAGCATCCATTTCGGCGATGAGCTTGTCGACGGTCAAGCCGGCGCGCCACTCGCCTTGCGGTTTCAAATTGATAATGGTTTCGAACATCTCGATCGGCGCGGGATCGGTCGCCGTATTGGCCCGCCCGGCCTTGCCCCACACGCTCTTCACTTCGGGAAATGACTTGATGATACGGTTCTGCGTCTGCAGCAGCTCGGCAGCCTTTGTGACCGAGAGCCCGGGCAGCGTCGTGGGCATGTAAAACAATGTGCCCTCATTCAGGTTCGGCATAAACTCAGACCCGATCCGCGTGGCGGGGATGATCGAGACACCGAGGATAACGCCGGCCAGCAGGACGGTCAGGAGCCTGGCTTTCAAGACCGTTCTGATGACGGGCCGGTAGAGCCAGATCAAGGCCCGGTTTATGGGATTGCGGCTTTCGGGCATGATGCGGCCTCTTATGAACAGCAGCATCAGCGCCGGCACGAGCGTCACGGAGAGTATGGCCGCAGCCGCCATCGCAAAGGTCTTGGTATAGGCCAATGGCTTGAACATCCGCCCTTCCTGCGCTTCAAGCGCAAAAATCGGCAGAAACGAAACGGTGATGACCAGAAGGCTGAAAAATAGCGCCGGGCCCACTTCCTGAGCGGCAGCGATCAGGACCTCGCGCCGGTCACTGCCCGGTGGCGCATGCTCCAGACGCTTATGCGCGTTCTCGACCATGACAATTGAAGCGTCCACCATCGCGCCGATCGCAATAGCGATGCCGCCCAGGCTCATGATGTTGGAGTCTATCCCAAGCACATGCATGACTACCATAGCCATCAATATGCCGATCGGTAACGTGATGATTGCAACGAGAGCGCTGCGGGCGTGGAGCAGGAACAGAAAGCACACGAGCGCGACAATCACGCTTTCTTCCGTCAGCGTAACGATCAGCGTACGGATCGCACGATGAATCAGATCCGAACGGTCATATACCTCCGTGATTTCGACCCCTTCGGGCAGACTTGACCGGAGGGCCGATAGCCGCTCCTTCACCGAAGTGATCACGTCTAGCGCGTTGCCGCCGTAACGCTGCAGCGCTATGCCGCTTGCCACCTCGCCTTCGCCGTTCAGCTCCGCGATTCCACGCCTCTCGTCCGGCGCCAGTTCGATGCGCGCGATGTCCTTCAACGTGACCGGCGTTCCTCCCTGCGCCTTCAGGACCACACGCTCAAGGTCCGCCGGCGTTCGCAGGTAGCCGCGCCCCCGGATCATGAATTCGGTTTCCGACAGCTCGATCGTCCGCCCGCCCACATCCATGTTGCTGGCACGGACAGCATTGCGGACGGCATCGAGCGTAATGCCGAACGTCTTCATGCGCTGCGGATCGATCACGATCGCGTACTGCCGCACGAAGCCCCCGACCGCGGCGACTTCGGCAACACCTTCCGCCTTCGCCAGACCGAAGCGCAAATGCCAGTCTTGTAAGGACCGAAGCTCGCTAAGATCGTGGTTTTTAGAATTCAGCGCATACTGATAAACCCACCCCACCCCGCTGGCGTCCGGACCGAGCGTGGGGGTGACGCCAGAAGGCACCCGGCCCGCGGCAGCATTGAGATATTCCAGAACGCGCGACCGCGCCCAGTAGATATCGGTCCCGTCTTCGAAAATGACGTACACGAACGATACGCCGAAGAAAGAAAATCCACGGACCACACGCGAACGCGGCACGCTGAGCATGGCGCTCGCCAGAGGATAGGTGACCTGATCCTCGATGACTTGCGGCGCCTGACCCTGGTATTCCGTGTAGACGATGACCTGCGTATCGGAGAGATCAGGAATCGCGTCGAGCGGGATGCGCGTCATCGCGTAGAGGCCCGCCAGCACGCAAAACAGGGCCGTTATCATCACAAGGACGAGATTGTTAGCGGACCATCGGATTAGCCGCGCGATCACTTACCGTTCTCCGCCGGTGCGAAGCCTGCGAGGGCGGCTTTCAGGTTGCTTTCCGCGTCCACCAGAAAGGTGCCGCGGACCACCACGTCTTCACCTTCGTCCACGCCCTTCCTGATTTCGACAAAGCCGTCGCCCCGCGCGCCGATTTCGAGTTCGCGCGGCTCGAACAGCCCCTCTCCCCTGGTCACGAAAGCAACGCGGCGCCGGCCGCTGTCGATCACAGCCGTTTCGGGGATCGCAACCACGGCATCGCTCCCGTCGTTTTCAAATGCGATTTCCGCGAAAAGCCCAGGGCGCAAACGGCCATCCGGATTGGGCAAGACGATCCTCACAGGCACCGTGCGCGTCGCCATGTTCAACTCGGGATAGATGCGTCCGACAATCCCCCGCAGCCTTTCGTTCGCGAATGCCTTGAGCTGCACGCTTACGGCCTGGCCTTCGCGGATCGAAGCGAGATCGCCTTCCGCGACCTGCGCGATGACCCAGACCATTGAGAGATCGGCGGTACGGAACAGGGAATCACCGGAAGAGAACCGCATTCCGACGATGGCGGGTTTCTCTAGCACGATTCCGTCACGGGGCACGTTGAGTGTCAGCGACCGAAGCGGGCGGCCCGCTTTTCTGATCTCTTCCACCGCCTCGTCTGAGAATCCGAAAAAGCGAAGATTTCGCTCAGCACTCTCGTGAACCGTTCCGCCGCGCCCGGCGCCGGTCATTGTGCTGGTAAGGTCCGCCTGCTTCTGCAGGATGTCCGGCGACTCAATCCATACTTTCATGAGCTTCTGCCCGCGCTTGGCGGGCTCACCGACAGACGGAACATAAAGCTCTTCGACGAACCCATTGAACTTCGCGGTGACGACCCCGAGCCTTGTTTCATCGGCTGCGACCGTACCCGGAGCGCGCACGGTCCGGGAAACGACACGGCGCTCGGCCTTTTGCGTCCGCACCCCGGCCCGCTGCACTTTTTCCGGCGAGATACGCACGGTACCCTGCGGTCCGCCTGTTTCGTCCTCGTAGACCGGGATGTAGTCCATCCCCATCGAGTCTTTCTTCGGAACCGAGGAAACGTCGGGCAATCCCATCGGGTTGCGGTAATAGAGAATCTTGCGTGGCCCCTCCTTTCTCGGAGCGTCCGCACGCGTTTCCGGTTCGACCGCGGTGAAGATTACCTTCGAAGCAACGGGCTCCTCGCGGCCCTTGATGCGCGCCGTAATCGAAAACGCCCATCGGCCTGCCATCGCGAGATCGGCCTGATATACGAGGACGCCTGGCGAGGCGCCGGGCACCGGCTTCAGCGGAGCCGCCATCGCCTCCATGCCGTCCGGGCCCATATCAAGCCGCGCCTTTTCGACTGTGACATCCCGCGATGCTGGCACCGGTTCGATGCCGGCCAGCTTCAGTTCGATGCGAATGTTCCGGCCGACTAAAACCTCCGGCTTGACCGCTTCGAAGGCGGGCGCATTCTGGGCGGCCGCGCGGATTGAAGGAATCGGAGCTATCGCGGTCATGCAAACAAACATGATCCGCAGCACTGCGGTGACGTTCGTCATGTGATCCTCTTGAAGTTGGATGTTGCTGCGCGTTACCCGGCACAACGAGCCCGCACGCGCGCGTCTTCCTCACGCGCGTGATACGCGCGACGGGAGACTTGGCATCAAGGGATCAGAAGATAGGAGGCCTGAACAGCGGACCCGCTCGAACAGCCTCTACCGCCAGGGGTTCGCGGGATAGCAGAGCAGCAGCAACGCCATCAAATACTGCTGGGACATAAGCAGCAGCTTCGAGACCTGCATTGACATGACAGCTGGCCGCACAAGCATCGTTCCAGACGCAGAGCCTCCGGCCCTTTTTGGTGTGGTCGCAGCAATCGCCATTTTGCCCCGGACAATCGGCGTGGGCAGCTATATTCACAATCGAGGACGCTGCGTCAGTCATACCAACTGACGGCTGGTAGGCCGAAAGCGCCATGCTCCAGACAAGCGCTAAAGATAAGATGCGTCGAAGCATTCTGATCTTTACCTTTTGCACCGCAACCCTTGCAACCATAGTAATGTGACAAATAAGGTTGAGGTTAGCACTTCACACAAATGTGCTTTGAACGAATTCGAGGACGCGCAGCCCGGTGCCTGGGCGTCGCTGGAGCGCCCGTCATCGATGACGATCCTCGCAAGATAGCCGGCAGCAAGAATGCCGCGTGACTGAACAAACAAAGCAACGGTCCCTGAAAGGACCGCCGTTTTACCTTTTGGGTTGCAGCCTCGTCCCTTGACGCTCATGCGTTGTCGCCGCTAGTCAGGCAGCGACGAGAGCAAATAACGCCAAGGCCAAGAGCGCAAATAGGATACCGATATTTCGAACGAAGAAGGCTGCGATGACGAGAGCCGGAAATTCGCCGACATCGCGCAAGCTTCTAACGATCATAGCCGACCTATCCATCGCCTCGCCTCCGCTACCACACGATCAACCCGCACGCGACAAGTCCATCCGGGCAGTCCTTCGTTGGATAACCCATGCCGCCCCACGGACCGGAATAACCGTTGCTGGCATCACATTTCGGCACTGCGATCGCCTTCGTCATTGCATTCGGAATCAAGGCCGCCGTCACCGCCAGCAGAGCAGCGGTAGCGGCCAGCGTGAGAACGGTCTTGCGCATCGTGAATCTCCCTGAGCGGGTCCGTGCTCGCTGTTCGAGGGCGTCTGCCGACCACGTCGATTGCAAACAGCAATCGCCTGCAGAACGATGATCCGTGCGCCCGGCCTGAGCCTTTCGACAGATCAAAAGCTCGAACCTCGCCATCGAGGTTTCCTGCCAAGGATTCGCGTTCTGCGCGGCGTAGGTTACATAACGGCGATCAACGGACCGTGAGCATTGCCACGCTTGGACGGCAAAAGGTTCGGGCGGTGGTCGCGTCTTCCCCGATGTCGACGTGCTGGGTCTAGGAATCGCACCGACCGGAGGTCTGCATTGGCGGGCATGGAACCGTTCCGTAAGAGCAAAAGACGCAGCAATCGCCGGGTTTCGGGCGGAGACGGTCTCCGCAGCCTTTGCAATGATAGAAATACTGGCAGGCGTCGACTGGCATTTCGACGGACTCGCGATGGCCACAGTTCGGGCACGTGAGCGTGGAGACCATGTTCATCACCGGCGAGTTGCCGCTCGATTCGCCGTCGTCGTTGGAGACACCTGAGTTGTCGTCGGCACCAAATCTCGCTCGAAGCGGTATGGCGATGAGCACGAGCAAGGCCAGTCCGCCAAGCGCCGACAGTATCTGCGGCGTCAAGACTGAGCCGGCGGAGAACTCATGGCCGGCATCGAAGACCGCCCCGAGACCTGCTCCCGCCAGACTATAGATCACCGTTACAGGAATAATGCCGAACACGGTGGTCAGCACGAAGACTGTCAATCGCACGCCAACGAAAGCGGGCACGATGTTGACGAGAAAGAACGGAAACAAGGGCACCAGACGCAACACGAGCAGATATGACCACGCGTTGCCGCGAACCCGCTTCCCCAGCGCGGCGGCTTTTGGACCGAACGTATCGAGGGTCCTTCCCCCCGTCAGGCTCCGGGCGATGAGAAACAATGCGGTGGCGCCGATGGTCGCGCCAATGACGGTCAGAACGGCTCCGTAGAACACACCGAAAAGCAGACCGCCCGACAGCGTCAGAACGACGGCGCCAGGGATCGAAAGCGCGGTGGCGAGAATGTAGATCGCAAGATACGTGGCTGCGGCCGCCAAGGCGTGCCGCTCCACCAGGCCGGCCAGCGATTTGCGGTACTCCCTGAGCGTATCGACAGACAGAAGCTCGCTGACGCCGGCGAGATGGAGCCCAATAATCGCTGTGAGCACGACCAAAGCGACCCACGCGCGCCGGTCTCGAGCAATGCGCATCCACACAGACCTTCGATACTCCGGTGCTTCCGTCATGACGCTCGCACGCTCCCGCAAGACTCAAGGCAGCAGGCGCTGGATGAGTCTGGCCACGGTCCTCATCCGATCGCCATATAGGGTCGGCGTGAAGTGCCGGCCCGCAGCCCTCTTCGAGATTTCCGACAGCGTCGGATAAGGCGCGATCATGCCGGCGATTGCCGAGAGTTTCAGACCTTGGGCAATCGCCAGCCCCCATAGCCCGATCAGTTCACCGGCATGCGGCGTGACCAGAGTGGCACCGAGAATTCGACCGCGCGAGCCGACGACGATCTTCGCGATACCGTCGGTCGCCCTCTCCGCCTGGGCCCTGTCATTCGCATGCAGAGGCTCAATCAGTACCGAAACCGTGTGTCCGTCCGAACGCGCCTGCGCCTCCGTCAGCCCCACATGCGCCAATTCCGGCTCCGTGTAGGTGACCCACGGCAACGCGTTGTAATTGACCTTCGCTGGCAGAGAAAACAGCGCATTGCGAATGACGATACCGGCCTGGTACCCGGCGATATGCGTGAATTGAGGGCCGCCGCAAACATCTCCGATCGCGAAAATCCTCTTGTTGGATGTTCGCAGCCGGGCATCCACCTTGATGCCCGCGGGGCCCACTTCAATCTTCGCCGCGGCGGGATTGATGCTGTCGACGTCAGGTTTACGGCCGGCGGCCACGAGGATGTGCGACCCTATCAATCGTTGAGTCTCTCCCGCGGTCCGCACCATCACCTCGGCCTTGCCATTGACGCGGACGACCGCCGAGATTTCCGCATTCTCGAGTAGCCTGACTCCTTCCTTCAGAAGGACGTCTCTCACGATCTCGACAGCTTCGGGTTCGTCGCGCGGCAATATCCCGAATCGCTCGATCAGGGTGACCCCGGATCCGAGTCTGCGGAAGGCTTGCGCAAGCTCGACTCCGATCGGACCACCTCCGACGACCAGAAGATGATCCGGCCGCTCGCGAAGTTCGAAAACAGTCTCGTTTGTCAGATACCCGAATTGATCCAGACCGGGGATTGGCGGAATGACCGGGCGCGATCCTGTCGCCACGACGAACCGACGGGCCCGGACAAGCACGTCACCCGCTATTAACATGTCCGGTCTGACGAAGCGGCCCTCCGCGGGGATGACCCTGACACCAAGCCCGGCAAATCGCTCGACGCTGTCATGCGGGGCAATGGCCGCGATGACCGCATGAACGTGGTCATGCACGTTGTCAAAAAGCACGTTTGGAGGCGCCCCCGATATTCCAAAACCGTCGCTGTCCCGGATCGACTGGGCGCGCTGCGCGGCGGCGATCAGTGCCTTCGAGGGTACGCAGCCGGTGTTCAGGCAGTCCCCTCCCATCCGGCCGCGCTCGACCAGCACGACTTTGGCGCCCATCTGCGCAGCACCCGCGGCGACGGAAAGCCCGCCTGAGCCGCCGCCGATAATGCAAAGGTCGAAGCGCTCACTCATCGCGGCGGCACGGGCGGTTTCAACGCTTGGGCTCCGAGCGGGGCTTCAGCGCCAACATCCCGGCGCTGGTCAGGATCGGAAGCTCCGGATGAAAAGCGAATGCGACGAACGCAAACGTCACGTGGTGAACGAGTGGCTGTCCGGAGGACAGATCCACGATGGATACCGCGCCAACGTCGCGACCTTCGGCGATCCGACTCCGGTCGAGAGCAGAGGCCACTCCTTGCTTCCAGGACAGTTCGACGCCGTCGATCGTCATCTGTCCGCGCTCCCGCAGAAACGCGAGCGACACCGCTATCGCTGCCTTGTTCCGGGGCACCACGACGACACGGGCCATCGGATCTATTCCGTCCGGCAGGCGCCCCTCGAACAGCGCATAAGGCTCCGCGCGGGTGTCGTAAGCGACGTAAGGATTCTTGCCGTATGGACGCAAATCCGGATTTGACGGAACAAGCACGTCCGCCCGCGGATGCTTATCGCGAAATTCCGCGAATGAAACCACGCGGGACGGAAGCATGACCAGCGATTGTCCAGCGAACCGGCCTGCAATCGCTTCACCCGTATATTGCTGCCACCAGCTTTCCGTCTGCCGATCATACATGACCAGATCCGAGTTTCGTAACATTCCGGTGGTGCCGAACGACAGCAACTCGTTTCCGATCGTTCGGTCGAACACCACGGACGCATTGCACAAGGGACAGTAGGTGACCGCCACGGATCTGCCGCCAAGCTCGTCATTGACGATCTCGTGCCATGTCAGAACGCTCAGCGGATACGCGCGGGTTTCCGAACTGAGCGTCAATGAAATGACGGGCTCGCGATCGGCATAACGCTTGGTGATGAACGCAGACTCGAAGCGTGGCTGATCGATTGGCGGAATGCCGTCGCGGGGCGGACCGCCGGCGACTATTTCGGACGAAGGGACAGTCAGGCGACTGAAATCGGTCTTCCAGGAGCGCTGCCAGCGGGCGATATCGGCCACAGCCGATGTTATGAAAGTTGCGGTCAGTATGAGACCGGCGAGGGCTGCGCACGCCCAACCGGCAGCACTCCGGCGAGCCGCTTGGCGTCGATGGCGGCCGGTTGAGTGTCGTCTCCTAGTATATGCATCGTTCATACTGCTTCTCCATCGCCGCTTGGTGCGATGTCTCAAACCACAGCGCCGTGAACGCGTAGGCAACCTCCGCTTCGCGACGATGCATTTACTTTCGAGCCGCATCAGCAGCGGTCGGTCGTCTCGGACGGATCAGGTTGCACGCGCATCTTGTACGCAACCGCACCGTAAGTCGCGACGAGATAGGGTACGCAATATGTCAGCAGCAGCTTCGCCCAATTCAGATCCGTGTAGCCAAACAGCGCATCACCCTGGTTGATCAGATTGAGGACCGTTCCGACGATCACGGCCACATAGATTGAACGAAGCGGAATCCCGTCGGAGATGGCGCACTGAAGGCAAGCCGTGATCTTGGAAACCAAATCGTGTCGCTCTGACGCGGAAATACTCATGCTGTCTCCAGGAGGGCTGGCAGATCATCGAGACTCTTGATTTCATCGTCCGGTTTGCCCGGAAGGCGCTCGGGTCTCTGTCCGTAGCGGTTGCACCAGACCACCTGCATTCCGAAGGCCGACGCAGCGTAAGCGTCCCAGGCATTGGATGAAAGAAAGCACATATTCGCTTCAGGGATGCCAAGCCGATCGACGGCAAGCTGGTACACTTTGCGACTGGGCTTGTAGACACCGACTTCCTCGACCGAAAGAACCGCGTCGAACACCGAACCAAGCCCTGCGTTCCTGACCACCGCCTCGAGCATCGCAGGGGTACCATTCGACAGAATAGCCAGGCGAAGCCCGGCGGCCTTGAGCTGGCCTAACACACGCGGCACCTCGGGAAACGCATCGAGCGCCAGATAGAGCTCCATCAGACGGTCGCGCAGCCCTGCCCGCTGCAGGCCCAGCGTATCGAGTGCGAAGTCGAGCGCGTCACCGGTGACCTGCCAGAAGTCCGCATGCCGCTCCTGCGCGGCGCGGAGCCAGGTGTATTGAAGCTGCTTGTCGCGCCACAGCACCGTCAGCTTATCGAAATCGTCGCCGATCTCCGCCCTGCAACCGCGCGCCGCAGAAGCAAAATCGAACAATGTGCCGTAGGCATCGAAGACGCAGGCTTGCACGTCGCGTAGCTTGGTCATCCGATCATCGCTCGCTGGAAATGTCCCTGTCAGGATGACGAATATCCTTCGTCTCGCTGCATAGATCAAATTCCGACAAGCGTTCGGGCTCCGCATGCGCTGGAGGACGCAACCTCGCGAAGCCCGAACAGCCCTCGGCTGGGTCTTAGAGTTCTTTCGGCGCCTTGTCGCGGATCTGCGGCCAGTTGGCATTGGCCTTCGAGATATTCCCGGACGTATCCTCCAGCCAGCGCTTCTGAGCCGGCGCGCCGACATTCAGATAAAGCTTACCATCGACCACTCGCCAATACGCCGGATCTCCGTCAAGCTTCTTGCCCAGTGCCGCGCCCATGGCGCAAAAGCCGCCGAAGGCTGGAACATATTTCGCCGGATTCTTTTCGAACTCGCTGCGATTTGCGGCACTGGCGAAATAATAGGTCACCCCGTCGTGCTTCGCGGAGAATTGCTTGTCACCGGTCGTCGGCTTGCCCGCGGTGAAATAGGCAACCGGGTCATGGCCGCGCAGAGCGACACCAGACCCATCCACGTTGATCGCAGCCTTGGAGCCCTCATCGTAAGCGAGCGACACCGCCGGCAATGCGGACAAGGACGAAGCAATAACGGACGCACCCAGCGCCAGTTGGAGCAGCGTACGGCGGTGCAGCGATATGGGATTTTTTGACATGCGTGATCCTCGACAAGAAAGCCACCGTGGTGGCGCCACCGGACCATTCGCTCGGGGGACCGATCCGGTTACGCTTTCACGATGATGTGAGCCGAATGTCCGCAATGCCTACCCTCGCCAGAGAGCGGAAGATTCAGCTCACTGATCGCGCTCTTCAGCGCAGCCCGCCGCGCGACCGGGGACATCCAATTCGACGGATTTGTCCGCAAATTGCGTGACGAAATGGGGCTGATGCAAACTGCAAAGAACGGAAACGCCTTGCTCGCTGGCGATGTCGCGAAGGAGCTGCAAAATCCCACCTGAAGCTACGAGATCGAGGCTGGCAACCGGCTCGTCCGCGAGTATGACTTGAGATCTTTGGACAAGGGCCCGCGCAATCGCCACTCGCTGCTGCTGTCCACCGGACAAACGATCCGCCCGCTGTGAAGCGAATTCCAGGAGGCCGACCCGTTCGAGCGCCGATAAGGCAGCTTTTCGATGGTCCTGCGAAACCGCTCCGGACACCACACGCCAAAGCGGCATGTCAAAAAGCGCGCCCGAGAGAGCGTTCGTAAGCGCCGTCCTGCGGCGGACGAGGTTGAACTGCTGGAAAATAAACGCGATATCGCGCCGCGCCGCGCGAAGCGCAGCACCGCTCAGTTCATGCATCGCGTGGCCGGCCGCATATTTCGCCTCTCTCGGCTTCGGCAAGGCGCGCAATGCAGCGAAGAAGACTGGTTTTTCCAGCGCCGCTCGGACCGACCAGGGCAACGAACTCGCCGGGTTCTGCGGACAACGTCAAGCCCCTGAGCACGCGCCTCTCGCCGTATCGGAGATGAACATCCTCCACGTGAATGCCGCGCCGCGCTGTCACGTGATGCGCCTGCGAATGATTGCGCTGGCTTGGTCGATACAGGTGACCATGACCAGGATGACGATCAGAATTGCGAATACGCGCGGAAAGTCGAGGAGATCGATGCTGCTTTTGAGCTCCTGTCCGAGGCCGCCCGCACCGACGATCCCAAGCACGGTCGACGCACGGATATTGAACTCCCACATATAAAGCCCGATCGATACCGATGCAGGAAGGATATCCGGCACCAGCGCGTACGATACTACTTTCAACTCGCTTGCGCCGGTCATGCGCGCAGCGTCCAGAGGCCCCTTCTCTGCGGCCTCGATCGTTTCGGCCCAGAGCTTTGCGATCGATCCGGCCGTATGGAAGCCGACGCCCAGCACACCGGCAAACGGCCCCAGTCCGACCGCAGCGACGAACAGCAATGCGAAGACGAAGCTGTCTATGCCGCGCAGAGCATTCAGAAGAAATCGCGTCGGCAGATATACAATGGACCAGGTTGCGATATTGCGCGCTCCCGCAATGCATAGCGGAACGGCAATCAACGCACCGAGCGTCGTACCGAGCGTCGCCATTGCGATGGTCTCTGCCGCGCGCACCAGCAGCGCCTGAAACTCCGAGAAATCGGGCGGCCACGCCCGCGCGCTCCACGCTCCGAGGCGGGGCAAGCCCAGCCAAAGGCGATGGAGGTCGATGTCGGCGAAATGGAAGCAGACCGCATAGAACGCCAGCACGACCGCGAGGATCGTCACGAAGCGAATCGGCCGCCAGCGCTCGGAATAGCGATGAGACACGTGATGCGAACGGGTTTTAAGCAAGCTATCTCTTGATGACCCCGACTGCGACTCCCGCATCTTCGATCATCTTGTAGGATTCGTGTGTCGCGGATATCCAGCCAGTGTAGTGCGGCGGCATGACCGATTTGGCTTGATCCTTCGTCAAGGCCAGCGCTGACGATCTGATCTTTTCCAGCAGAACGGGGTCGAAACCCTTCCGGACGACCAGCGCGTCGTTCGGAAGCGGATCGGACTTCCAGACAACCTCGACAGCATCTTTCGATATCAAGCCGCGCTCGATCATGCTGTACAGATTCCGGTCGTAATCGTTCGCCAGATCGACCTGACCGTTGGCCACCGCTATTTCATTGGCGGGGTGCGACGCCCCTTCCCTGTATTTGAAAAACGTTTTCGGATCGATGCCTCTGCTCATGAACCAGAAGGTCGGTATCAGCCAGCCGGACGTGGAGCCCCGATCCGCGAAAGAAATGCTGAGGCCCTTGGCTCCATTTGGCCACTCGGAAATCGTCAGACCAGGCCGCCCGACAATGATCGCATGGTAAAATGGCTTTTCGTCGTACTTCACGGTCGCGATGGTCTGTGCGCCGCCATTGCGGTGCGCAAGCACATATCCCCATGGCCCCATCCAGGCGACATCCGCCTGGCCGTTCGCCAGCGCGGTCGCGATGCCGGCCCAGTCTGTCGTCACGACGAGTTCGTATTCGACACCCGCGCTGTTCGACAAATGCGCGAAGAAAGGTTCATAGGCCCGCCGGGTGTCACCCGGAGTCGGCTGGAACGGCCCTACCGCAAATCTCACCTTCTCTGCCGCGACTGCCGTGCGCGGTGTCGCAACGACTGCGCATAGAAGGGTCAGCAGTATGACGATCGGCCAATAATGAGGCGACAATGCGCAACGCGCAAATATTGAACGGTTCAAACGACGCTCCAGAAACTAGAGTTACTTAATGATTTTCGTCTCGCGACGTACCCCGGATGACCGATCAGGATTGACCCGCAATTCGTCGTGTCCCTCGCAGAACCGCCGGCCAATTGAAGAAGCGGCGGCCAACGGCACCCGCAAGGCACGTCAGAACCATGACGGTTCCGAACTGCCAGACCAAAATCATGAGGCTGGCATCCTGCGTATGAAACAGCCTCAGACCGAAGCTGCCAATCCCTGCCGCCGCCAATCCACCCAGAGCTGCCGTCAGATATGGCACCAGAGGCGCTCCCCGCCGCAGCATGATGACGATGGCGACAGCGGGAATAATCCCGACGAGCACGATCGCCGGGAAACAGAACAAGTCGATCTTGAAGCCCGGACCGAAAGACCCGGTTTGCGCAAAGCTCGACAGGCACCCTTGCCCCAGACTCATGAGCCAAATCGAAAGCGGCAGGACCGGCAGCAACACCACCCTTCGGTCATATCCGGGAATGGTCGTCGCAAAGGCGGCGTAGCCGGCCCCGATCCCGGTCGCGAGCGCCGAGAGCAACTCGACCATGAAACGCGCATCGACGAATTTCTCCGCAAGATCGCTGCGCGGCGTCATGACAAGAACGACTAGCGCGACATAAGCAGCCGCGACAGCAAGCCAGATCGCCGTTCGTCGCCACGGGCGCGCGAGTGGGCGAACCGAACCCGACGCCTCTGCCAGCCGTTCAATAAGCCGATCGGTCTCCATCATTTCATTCCTTCTTAAGCGTCTTGCGCAACGACAGCACCGCACGATGCACCGAAACCTTCAGTGCAGCGACGCTGGATCCGCTGACCGCCGACGCCTCCTTGAGCGACATCTCCTTCAATTTCAACAGTTCGAGCGCCTCACGCTGTCCGGCCGGGAGTCGGCCGATCGCGCGCCTCAACGCTTCCGGGTCGCCGTATTCTGCCTGCTCGAGATTCGCGTCCGGATCGGAAAAGGTTACAGGCGGAGCCTCGACCCGCACTTCGTGAGCGGCACGGCGAACATAGCGCCGGCCACTATCGATCATGCGGTTACGGGCGATGGCGATGAGCCAGGGAAGAAACGGCCGCTCGGGATCGTAAGTCTGCCGGACGGAATGAACCGAAATCAGAACATCCTGGACAATGTCCTCCACGTCCTCCCGGTCGAGAAAAGACCGCTGGCGGCGGACGAACCGCCGAACGATGAGCGCAATTTCCTCGAGAAGCTGCGAATAGGCGCGCTTGTCCCCGTCCTGGCCGGCCTTCATGAGATCGGCAAGTCTCTCGCTATCGTGCCGTTCCTGCGTCATCTCGTACTTTCAAACGATCGGTCCGCTCTCGGAATGAGAGAGGACCTTTGTAACTTCATGCGACGCGTTAGCGAAATCAACCACGGGTGAGAGATAATGCAGTCCTCCCTCTCGACC
>NZ_JBFWPA010000102.1:0-23682 GCF_050250235.1 Pseudorhodoplanes sp. | reverse complement strand
CCGCGCGAGGCACAACCCTATCAGCCGCGCGAGCAGCGCGACCAGCCGTACCAGCCGCGCGGCGATTATCAGCCGCGACACGACCGCAATCGCGACAATCGTCAGGATCGTCACGACAATCGTCAGCACGACAATCGGCAGCACGACACGCGCCAGCATGAAAACCGTCAGCCGCAGCAGGCCAACGGCAATCAGGAGGAGGATGTCGAGCGGCTGCCGTCCTTCATTACCGGTGCGGCTCCTGCCGCGGCGGGCGAACAACCCAATGGCGGCCACGAGGCTCAGGGCGACCGTTTCCCGCTGCATCGCCGGCGTCGGCGCGGCCCGCGCGGGCCGCGCCCCGAGGGAGCCGGCGACGGCGGCGACGAGGCGCAGAGCCAGCCGCCGGCCGGGGAGTAACTCGTCCCGCCATTACAGGACAGACGAAAAGGCGCGGGGCGCCGAATCGGGCGTTATTGCCAATGCCGAAGTTAGCGCCCCTGCCCGGGTACGCCGGCGCCCAGGAAGGACGACGTTGAGGTCCGCACCGCACCGCCGGGCGACGGCGCCAGCGCCGGCTCGAGCCGCGGCACAAGGACGCGCTTTTCGCGCCGCACCGGAATTGCTCGATAGGCCTGCTTGCTGGCCTCCACGATATGCACGCCCGGAAACGGAGCCAGAACGGTCGGACCCGCCCGTTCCCACGCACCGGCCGAGCGCAGGAACCAGTTGCGCTGCACCGGCGGGACGAACAATGCCTCTCCCCAGCCCTTGGGCGCGAACAGCGTCTCGCGCAGGATGCGGGTGATCTGCGAACGCGAATAGGGCCGGCCGTGACCGAATGGCGTCGTGTCCACGCGCGCCCACAAGCCGCGCCGATTCGGTACCACCGCGAGAAGCCTGCCGTTTGCCGACAATACCCGCCACACCTCGCGCAGCAGCCTGACCGGGTCGTCCGCCATTTCCAGCGCATGCACCAGCAGCACGCGGTCGACCGCGGCGTCCGTCAGCGGCAAGTCGGTCTCGTCAACCAGTGATGCGAGCCCGGCCCGGTTGGACGGCCATTTTACCACCCCCTGGGAGGCCGGCATGAAGGCGAGGCAGCGTTCCGCATCCTCGCGGAAAATGCCGAGATAGGGCGTGGTGTAGCCAATTCCGGCAATCCGCTCGCCGCGCACCTCGTTCCAATGCGCGCGAATGCCTTGCCCAACGAAACGCCGCGCCACGATCCCGAGCGGCTGAGCATAGAAATTCCGCAAATCGACAACGTCGATGAACATGGCGCAATGGTAGCATGAAACGCGTCCGCCCGACTGCGACGACGGCACCCATGGTCAACATTCTCGAACCGCGAGCATCGTGCTAGTGTCCCGAATCCGAAGTCCGCCTCCTTCTGCGGCTTGCTCGTGAGCGGACTTCGGATTCGAAGGACACTAGCAAACCTGTGATTCTGGTGTGGTTTGGTTCGGAAATCCGCTTGAAGGGCGTGCTGCAAGAATGAAGCGGATTTCCGAACCACCACACTAGCGTTGTTTTTTTTGCACCTGCGCAACGGAACCGACATGCCGGCCAAAGTCCACCAATTCCCCTGCCTCTCCGACAATTTCGGCGTTCTGATCCACGACCCCGAAACCGGCGCCACGGCGGCGATCGATGCCCCCGAAGCGGCGGCCGTCGAGAAAGCGCTGAAAGAGACCGGCTGGACGCTGACCGACATTCTGGTGACCCATCATCATGCGGATCACACGCAAGGCATTCCGGAGCTGAAGGCGAAGCACAAGTGCAAGGTCACATCGCCGAAGGCCGAGGCGGCGAAGATCGCGGATACCGACGCCACCTATGGCGAAGGCGACAGCGTCAGGGTCGGCTCTCTGGAAGCGCGGGTGATCGATACACCCGGCCACACGGCGGGCCATATCTCGCTCGTGTTCGACAAGGACAAGATCGGGTTTTTCGGCGATACCCTGTTCTCGATCGGCTGCGGCCGCGTGATCGAGGGCACGCCCGCGCAGATGTGGGACTCGCTGTTGAAAATCCGTGCGCTGCCGGACGACATCACCTTCTATTGCGGGCACGAATATACCCAGGCCAACATCAAGTTCGCGCTCACCATCGAGCCGGACAATCCGGCCCTGCAGAAGCGGGCGGCGGAGGTGGACGAACTGCGTGCCGCCGGCAAGCCGACGCTGCCGCAGACGCTCGGCACCGAAAAGGCCGCCAATGTCTTCCTGCGGGCGGATATTCCCTCGGTCGCGGCGGCCGTCGGCATGACGGGCAAGTCCGCGGCGGAGGTGTTCCGGGAAATACGGGAGCGGAAGAACAAGTTCTGACGTGAGCCCGATTCCGCCGATGGTCGCGCCCCCGGAATGACCAGCCTATTTCGATGACCCTCCCGCTCTCCGGCATTCTCGTGGTCTCGCTCGAACAGGCGGTGGCGGCGCCACAGGCCACCTGCCGGCTTGCCGATGCCGGTGCACGCGTCATCAAGGTCGAACGGCCGGAGGGCGATTTTGCGCGCGGCTATGACAGCTACGTGCACGGCGAAAGCGCCAACTTCGTCTGGCTCAACCGCGGCAAGGAATCGGTGGTGCTGGATCTGGGCAAACCCGACGACAAGCAGCTGTTCGCGGCCATGCTGGCGAAGGCCGATATATTCGTGCAGAACCTCAAGCCGGGCGCGATCGCGAAACTCGGGTTTGCGATTGCGGAGCTTCGCAGCAGGCATCCGCGGCTGATCTGCTGCTCGATCTCCGGCTACGGCGAGAGCGGCCCTTTCATGACGCGCAAGGCCTATGACCTGCTGGTGCAGGCGGAAGTCGGGCTTGCCTCCATCACCGGCGGACCGGAGGCACCGGCCCGCGTCGGCTTTTCCGTTGCCGATATCGGCGCCGGCATGAATGCCTATCAGGCGATCCTGGAGGCGCTGATCGCGCGCGGCCGCACCGGAGAAGGCGCGAGCATTTCGGTGTCGCTGTTCGACGCAATGGCGGAATGGATGACGGTGCCGCTGCTGTCGCACGAAGGCGGGCATCCGTTCCGGCGTATCGGGCTCGCGCATGCGGCGATCGCGCCTTATGGCGTGTTCAGGTCGAAGGACGGCGCCGACATCCTGATTTCGATCCAGAACGATCGCGAATGGCGCGTGCTGGCCGACAAGATACTGGGTGATTCCGCGCTCGGAACGAACCCGAAATTCGCAACCAGCATTCAGCGGGTGGCTCATCGGGCCGAGACCGACGCCATGGTCGCCACGGCCTTCGTGCGTCTCGATGTGGCAGAGTTGATGGCGATGCTGGAGAAGTCCGACATCGCCTTCGCGCGCGTGAGCGATTGCGCGCTTCTGTCCGCGCATCCGCATCTGCGGCGCATCACGGTCGACACGCCCAGCGGACCGGCGACGATTCCGGCGCCGGCGCCGATCGTCGACATGCCGCGGCGCTATGGCGCGGTGCCAGCGCTTGGCCAGCACAGCGACGACATCCGGAAAGAGTTTCTGGGAAACACCAACGAAGGGAAGCGACCATGAACAAGGACATGTACGACAAGGGCCTGTCGATCCGCCGCAAGGTGCTGGGCGATGCCTATGTCGACACCCAGCTCAAGAATGCCGACGACTTCAACCGGCCGCTGCAGGAACTCGTCACCGAATATTGCTGGGGTCATGTCTGGGGACGCGAGGGCCTGCCGCTGAAGCAGCGCTCGATGCTGAACCTCGCGATGATCTCGATCCTCAACCGGCCGCATGAACTCAAGGCGCATATCAAGGGCGCGCTGACCAACGGCGTGAGCAAGGACGAGATCATGGAGGTGTTCCTCCAGGTCGCGATCTATGCCGGCGTGCCCTGCGCGGTGGATTCCTTCCGCATCGCCCGCGAGGTGTTCGCGGCGGAAGGGAAATAGGTTGCGGGAACCCGTGGTCCGTGTTGGATGCACGGGGTTTGCGTGGACCAAGGGGCGATGGCCGACATCCTGATTGCCGATATCGGCGGCACCACCAGCCGTGCAGCCTTTGCCTCGATCGGTGGCCGGCCGGAGCGGATCGTCACCATCGCCAATGACAGCGTCGACGGACCGGAGGGCGTGCTGGCACGCCTGCTGGACGGTGCTCCGCATCGGCCGCGGGCGGCGGTGCTCGCGTTCGCCGCTCCGGTGAATGGCGATGAAATCGCGCTCACCAACCGCAACTGGTGTGTGCGGCTGCCGGACCTGTCCGCGCGTTTCGGAATTTCGTCAATTCATGCCGTCAACGATTTCGAGGCTCTCGCCTGGGCACTGCCCTTGCTGCGGCGGGACGATCTCCAGCCGATCGGCGGCGATTGTGTTTTCCCGCCCGGCGTGAAGCTCGTGATCGGACCCGGCACCGGCCTAGGCGTTGCTGCGCTGGTGCCGACCCGCGACGGCTTGCACGTCATCGCAAGCGAGGCCGGCCACAGCTCCTTCGGTCCGGCCTATGCGGACGAAGAGTCCGTGTTTCACCGGCTCGCCGAACAGAATGCGCCGCTCTCCGCCGAATCCGTGCTCTCGGGCACGGGCCTAGCGGCGCTGCATGACGCCATGCATCCCGGGACCCTCCGGGTGAAGCCGGAGATGATCGTGCGCCAGGCGGCCGCCGGCAATCGCGAGGCGCGCGCCACGGTCGCGATGTTCGTGCGCCTGCTCGGCCGCTTCGCCGGCGACATGGCGCTGAGTTTCCGGGCGAGCGGCGGCGTCTATGTTGCCGGCGGAGTTGCGACCGGGCTCGGCCCGCTGTTCGACGCGCGGCTGTTCCGCGCGGCGTTCGAGCGGCACCCGCCCTATGAGGCGATGCTGAAGGCGATGCCGTCCGCATTGATTACCTGCGCGGAGCCGGGCCTGATTGGTTGCGTCGCGGTTGCGGAACGGTTGATGCGGAAGGCGTGATCTCGCGTGCCGGACGTGGGGACCTAAGCCAGGCCCATCTCTGTCAGCGCCTCGACATAACATTGTGCGGATTGCGCATCGAAGCAGCACAGCACCACACGCGTGATGCCACGCGGCTTTGCCGACAATTCAGAGACGACGGTGCCGGTAGCGATGCGCGCAGCGCGGTCGGCCGGATAGCCATAGATGCCGGTCGATATTGCCGGAAAGGCAAGGCTGGCGAGCCCGTTCGCAACCGCGAGTTCCAGCGACTGGCGATAGCAGGACGCCAGCAGCGCGTCCTCATCCCGCTTGCCGCCGCCCCAGACCGGACCGACCGCATGGATCACATGACGCGCGCTGAGCCGATAACCGCGCGTGATCTTTGCGTCGCCGGTCTCGCAACCGCCCAGACTTTCGCATTCGGTCTTCAGTTCGGGGCCCGCCGCGCGAAAGATCGCGCCGCAGACGCCGCCGCCGGGCGAAAGCGCCTCATTGGCCGCATTGACGACGGCATCAACGTCGAGCGCGGTGATGTCGCCGATCAACAGATCGATGTGAGCCTGCCCGGCTTCAATGGAGAGGATCGGGGAGTTGGACATGACCGCATTGTATCACGGCGAACGCGGCAACTCCCTCTCCGCTTCGGGAAAAGGACAATCGGGACCACGAGGCAGCTACGCCGCGGTCTCCTTCACCAGATCGAGCGTGGAGCGATGGCCGATATCGGCGAAATGCCGGTCCAGGAAGCGTCGCGCGGCGCGGCGGCCGGCGCGATGCAGGAGCGAGAAGAAGTCGTAGTCGGTCTTCAGCCGCGAACCGTTGAGCCTCTTGTCGAGGCCTTCGAGCAAAATGCGATGCACGTTGACCGCGGGCGCGTGCCGGGTGCCGCGCCCCACATATTCGAGTGCACGCAGCTCGGCCGCGAGCGAGGAGGAGAACGATATCTCGTTCACGCGGTTGAGAATATCGCGCGCCGAGGTGGGGGTATCGTCGCGCTTCAACGGCGCGATCTGCACCAGCAGCACATCGTCCGCGTTCGAGGCAACCAGGGGCAGAATTGCCGGATTGCCTGTAAAGCCGCCATCCCAATAGGGCTCGCCGTCGATCTCGACCGCGCGGAACACATGCGGCAGCGCTGCCGAGGCCATCACAACGTCGGCGCTGATATCCTCGCGCCGAAACACCCGCAACCGACCGGAATGGACATTGGTCGCCGAGATGAACAGCTCCATCTCCGCATAGGCGCGGATCGCTTCGAAATCGACGAACCGGCCAATCAGATCCTTCAGCGGGTTGATGTTGAGCGGGTTGAAATCATACGGGCTCATCAGCCGCGACATCGCGTCGACGAACAATTGAACCGGTGAACCGCCCACCGGAAACAGCGCGAGCACGCGGTCCAGCACCGCACGCTGCGGCCCCGGCAGAGCGCCGCCGAGACTCGCCGCGCGCCAGAATTCGGCCAGCCGCTTGCGCGCCTCGACAGGCCCGCCCCGCGCCAGCCCGTCCGCCAGCATCACCGCATTGACCGCGCCCGCCGAGGCGCCGGACACACCCGAAAACACGAGCCGTCCATCCTCCAGCAGATAATCGAGAACGCCCCAGGTGAAGGCACCATGCGCGCCGCCGCCCTGCAGCGCCAGATTGACCCGCCTGACGCCCGGACGGAACCGCAGCCCCGTCAAAAGGCGGTTAACGCCGGCCGACATGTCCTTGAGCATTCCGCTTCCTGGTTTCGTCACCCGCAGTGAACGAACCTAGGGGCATTTTGTTGCATTGCAATAATTCATTTTGTGCATTGCACAACCCAATTGCAACACATTCGCCCATGTTGCGGTTCGAATTGGGGCCTATATGAGAAAGCCATGAGCAGCCCGATCTTTCCCGCTCCGGATCACGACCACAATCGCTGCAGCGCCGACGCCTTGCGCCATGCCGAGGCGCTCTGCGACCAGCGCGCACAGAAGCTCACGCCGACGCGCCGCCAGGTGCTGGAGGTGCTGCTGGAGAACCACAAGCCACTCGGCGCCTACGAGATCATTGATCGCGCCGCACGGCACGGCACGCGACACGCGCCGATCACGGTCTACCGCGCCCTCGATTTCCTGATCGAGAACGGGCTCGCGCACCGCATCGAAAGCCGCAACGCCTATATCGCCTGCGTGCACGGGCACGACCCCAGCGATCTCGTGGTGTTTCTGATCTGCGAGCGCTGCGGCGAGGTTGGCGAAGCGCCATCGCAGGCTGTGGCGGACTCCCTGAGATCGGCGACCCGCGCCGCCGGTTTTTCGCCCAAGGCGCCGGTGATCGAGATCACCGGCGTGTGCGCAAATTGCAGATAGGTGCGACTGCCGGCTCAGCGGTAGCTCGCCGGAAGGCGGCATGACCGCCATTCCATCCGCTTGCTGGCGCAGCGAACCAAAGTCCGTTACCAGAACCCACGTCTCCCCGCCGGGAATCCTGAATGACCTCGACCACGCAGGCGCCGCACGATGCGGCGACACGCTCGCTGGAATTCGGCGCGTCCGCTCTCATCGTATTTCTCTGCATGTGCTGGGGTTTCAACCAGGTGGCGGTGAAACTGGCTCTGCCCGACATTCCGCCGCTGACGCAGGCGGCGATCCGCTCGGCCGGCGCCGCGCTGATCATCTGGGCCTATGCGCGGACCCGCGGCATTTCACTCGACATGCGCGACCACACGTTGAAGGCGGGGCTGATCGCAGGCGTGCTGTTCGGACTGGAATTCATCTTCATCTACCCGGCGCTGCTCTACACCACCGCAAGCCGCGCCACCCTGTTCATCTATGCCGCGCCGTTCGTCGTGGTGCTCGGCTCGCATTTCCTGGTCCCGACCGATCGGTTCCGATGGACGCAATGGGCGGGCCTGGTGATGTCGTTCGCCGGCCTTGTGCTCGCATTCGGCGTGCCTACACCGTCCGCCAATGCGAACCAGTTGCTCGGCGACTTTCTGGCGCTGTCGGGAGGCATCGTCTGGGGCTTTACGACGCTGGTGCTGAAATCGACCTCGCTGGCCCGCGCCGCACCCGAAAAGACCTTCCAATATCAGCTCGTGGTTTCCGCGCCGATGCTCGCCGTCGCGGCCTGGCTGCTTGGCGAGCGGGTCACGCAGATGCCGGGCGCGGTCGCGCTGACCTCACTCGCCTATCAGACTTTCTGGGTGGTTTCGATCACCTTTCTGATCTGGTTCACCATGGTGGCGCGATATTCGGCAAGCCGTCTTTCGGCCTTCACATTCCTGACACCATTATTCGGCGTGTTCGCAGGGCATCTGGTGATGGGCGATCCCATCACGCCGGCCTTTGCGGGCGCGGTCGCGCTGGTGATCGGCGGCCTCATCCTGGTCAACCGGCCGCGCTGAGCCAAGATCGTGAGCCAAGATCGCATGCGTCTTTCGTCGTGTTTATCCGGGTTCCGGCGCGGCCCGCGCGAAGGTCATACTCCCGTTTTCGCATTCCGATGCTAGATTAGAGCCATGGACCAGATTACCACCCCGCAAGTTCTCGGCGGACCCGCGCCACGCCACGCCAGCGTTGCCGTGGATGTCGGCGGCGTCACGGTAGGCGGCGGCGCCCCGATCGTCGTGCAGTCGATGACCAACACCGACACCGCCGACGTCGAACAGACCACCCGGCAGGTCGCCGCCCTCGCCCGTGCCGGCTCCGAGCTTGTGCGCATCACCGTCGACCGTGACGAGGCCGCAGCCGCGGTGCCGCATATCCGCGATCGCCTCGCCAGGATGAATGTGCGGGTGCCGCTGATCGGCGATTTCCATTATATCGGCCACAAGCTCTTGGCCGATCATCCGGCCTGCGCCGAAGCGCTCGACAAGTACCGGATCAATCCGGGCAATGTCGGCTTCAAGGACAAGAAGGACAAGCAGTTCGGCGCCATCATCGAGACCGCGATCCGGCACAACAAGCCGGTGCGCATCGGCGCCAATTGGGGTTCGCTGGACCAGGAATTGCTCACGCATCTGATGGACGAAAACGCGACATCGGCGGCGCCGCTGGAAGCGCGCGCGGTGATGCGCGAGGCGATGGTGCAATCCGCGCTGCTGTCGGCCGATCGCGCGGTTGAAATGGGCTTGCCGAAGAACCGGATCATCCTGTCGGCGAAGGTCTCCGCGGTGCAGGACCTGATCGCGGTCTATCAGGTGCTGGCGCAGCGTTCCGATTATGCGATCCATCTCGGCCTCACCGAAGCCGGCATGGGATCGAAGGGCATCGTCGCCTCATCCGCCGCGCTCGGCATCCTGCTGCAGCAGGGCATCGGCGACACCATACGCGTCTCGCTGACGCCGGAGCCCGGCGGCGACCGCACCGTCGAGGTGAAGGTCGCGCAGGAAATCCTGCAGACCATGGGGTTTCGCACCTTCGTGCCGCTGGTCGCGGCCTGCCCCGGCTGCGGGCGCACGACGTCGACCACGTTCCAGGAACTGGCGCGCGACATCCAGAATTTCATCCACACCTCGATGCCGGAATGGAAGACGCGCTATCCGGGCGTCGAAGCGCTGAATGTCGCGGTGATGGGCTGCATCGTGAACGGTCCCGGCGAGAGCAAGCATGCCGATATCGGCATTTCACTTCCGGGTACCGGCGAAGCGCCGGCCGCACCCGTGTTCATCGACGGCAAGAAGTCGGTGACGCTGCGCGGACCGACCGTTGCTGCGGATTTCAAGACATTGGTGATCGATTATATCGAGCGGCGCTACGGCTCCGGCGGCGCCGGGCGGACGGCGGCGGAATAGAGCCCGGCGCGTCAGTTCCTGCGGTCGCCGGTCAGTGACGCTACTTCCATCACCAGATACAGCAGACCGAAAATGGCGGCGCTCACGAGCACCAGCGGAATGAGGTTCTCAAGCATCTGGGGCGGTCCTCCTGTCGCCTCTGACCTCTAAAAACGAAAGCCGGCCATCTGCGTTCCAGCGGCGCTGCTTGATGACAAGGCTTTAATGGATGCAGCGCACAAGCCCCTCGCGGCCACAGCAATGGAACGCAACCGGTGACGTTTCCGCGGTTTTCCACGCAGGCGGGCTTGCGGCATTCTGACCCTCCGGGAGGCCGCATTGCGGCCACGCCGCGCAGGTCCCATATGCTGGCCATGTCGTACACCGATCCAACCCGCCCACCCGTGGAACGCCCGCGCGTGGAGCCCGAAATCATTCCGCCGAATGCGCGACGGGACGGGCGCGGCGCGTTCGAAAACATCTTCGTCCGGGTCGAGGAGAGCGACGACGGCATCCGTCGCGTTCAGATCAAGAAGATCGGCCCGTTCACGCTGGCGCTGATCCTGCTTGGTGTCGGACTTGCCGTCGGCATCGTCTTCCTGCTGCTCGCCGGGCTGGTGCTGCTATGGATCCCCATCGTGATCGCCGGAATCCTGTTCGCAGTGTTTTCGGTTTCGGCGCGCGACCTTTGGCGGCGGTTTCAGGGCCGCTGGCGGTAGACGCTATTGCTGCATGCGCGCGCGTAGCTTGCGCCAGCCGCGCACCGCGAAGGCAACAAAGATCGCCCAGGTCACCAGCGCGCCGAAACCGAACACGAAACGCGCCATGGTTTCGTTTGCGGGGCCGGAGAGGCTCGCTCCGCCGATCGACATCGCCGACCGGAACCCGCCGCCCGCGCCGAGCGCCACCCAGGTGCCGGCCAGCGCCAGCATCGCCACGATGCCGAGCCCAAGCGCAAGCTGAAGCACATGCAATGCGAAGGGCGCGCGATCCGGCAGCGTGCCGTCGCGTGCCGTCGACCCGGCAAGGGCCGACAGGGTCACGGAAGCGCCGGCCAGCACGAAGGCCATGCCGGCCGCGCCAAGCACCCAGAGCGGCGCATTTGCGCCCTTGGCCGGCAGCAATCCGGATGCCATCAGGACGAACGGAAAACCGATCGCGGCGACGAGGAGCCCGATGACGGCTCCGGCGACACTTGCTTTCGGCATTGACTGCGCCACGATCCACACTCCCGTTCGCAGGAAATGTGAACCGGTTGTCTGGCAAAAGTCTTAAGCCAGCAAAAGCCTCGGTTGCGCAGTGGCTTACGTGTGGCGCAGCGCCTCGATCGGATCGAGCCTGGAAGCGCGCAGCGCCGGATACCAGCCGAAGAACACACCGACGAGACCCGAGAAAACCACTGCCAGCACGATCGACACAGGCTCGATCAGCAGCGGCCAGCCGGCCGCGTTCGAGATGATATAGGCCGCACCGACCCCGAGCAGAACGCCGACGAACCCGCCGATTGCCGCAAGGCCGGTCGCCTCGAACAGGAACTGCCGCAGAATGTCCCATTGCCGTGCGCCGAGCGCGAGGCGGAGCCCGATCTCGCGCGTGCGCTCGGTCACCGAAACCAGCATGATGTTCATGATGCCGATGCCGCCGACCGCCAGCGAAACGCCGGCAACGGCGGCATGCAAGATCGCAAGAGTGCGCGCGCTCGCCTCTCGGGTGGCGGCAATGTCAGCCAGATTGCGCACCGTGAAGTCATCGTCCTGTCCGGGTTGCAGACGGTGACGCTGTCGCAACAGGCGCTTCACGTCATCCTCGACCAGGCTCATGTCCTCGCCGTCGACCACCTTCACATAGATGAAGCCGACCGCCCGCGCATTGGCCTGATTGCGGCCCAGCACGCGCTGGCGAGCGGTTGCGAGCGGCACCATCACCACATCGTCCTGATCCTGCCCCCAGGTCGACTGGCCCTTCCTGGCCAGCACCCCGATCACGCGGAACGGCACGTTGCGGATCCGCATTTCCTGCCCGACCGGATCAAGCCCGCCATAGAGATTGCGCGCGACCGTCTGGCCGATCACCGCGACCTGCGCGCCGCGCGAAAGCTCTTCCGGTTCGTACGCGCGCCCATGCTCGACATCCCATTCGCGGGCTTCGAAGAAGCCGTTATCGACACCGAAGACGCTGGCCGCCCAGTTCTGCCCGCCGGCAATCAGCTGCGCGCTGCCGCGCATATAGGGCGCGACCGCCTGCACGGCGGCAACCTCCTTTTCGATCGCGATGGCGTCGTCCTCGGTCAGGGTCGAAGCCGCGCCCATGCCGAGCCGCACCCCACCCTGGGTCACGTTGCCGGGTGTGATGAAAAGCAGGTTCGCGCCGAGGCTTCTGATCTGCGCCACCACCTGCTCGCGCGCGCCGCCGCCGACCGCGACCATGGCGATCACCGCACCGACACCGATGATGATGCCGAGCATGGTGAGCGCGCTGCGCAGCTTGTGCAGGCGCAGTGCATCGAGCGCCGACAGGATGGCGTCGCCGTTGGTCATTCGGCGGCCTCGTGATGCGCGTGGTGAGCCTTGCCAAGCTCCTCGAGCCGCTTCGCTGCGTCCACCGGCGTATGGCGCCGATCGGACTGCACGCGACCATCCAGGAAACGGATCAGGCGGTTGGCATAGGCCGCGATGTCGGGCTCATGGGTCACGATCACGACGGTCATGCCGTCGCGGTTCAATTCCTGAAACAGCGCCATCAGTTCGACCGAGGTCCGGCTGTCGAGCGCGCCGGTCGGCTCGTCGGCAAGCAGCATTTTCGGCTGATTGACGAGCGCGCGGGCAATCGCAACCCGTTGCTGCTGGCCGCCGGAAAGCTGCGTCGGCCGATGATGGATCCGCTCGCCAAGTCCGACGCGCTTCAGCGCGCTCACCGCCTTCTCACGGCGCGCAGCGCGATCCTCACCGGCATAGACCATCGGCAACTCGACATTGGCTAGCGCTTCAAGCCGGTCGAGCAGATGGAATTGCTGAAACACGAAGCCGATTTTCCGGTTGCGGACGGCAGCGAGCGCGTCGCCGCTCAGTGTCGACACCAGGTCGCCATCGAGCCGGTAGGTGCCGGACGTCGGCTTGTCGAGGCAACCGATCACGTTCATGAAGGTCGACTTGCCCGAGCCTGACGGCCCCATCACCGCAACGAAATCCCCTTCCTCCACCGCGATGGAAACGCCGTCCAGCGCGCTGACGATTTCACCACCGAGCTTGTAGAGGCGGGTAAGGTGGCCGGTTTCGATCAGCGGCATGGCGCGGATTTTCCCAATACGCCCTGTGTCATCAGAACCCGAACCGCGGCCCGCGACGCGGCGCGCCCGCCCGCGATGCGCCGCCGACAATGACCTCGGCGCCCACCTCAAGCCCGGCAACGACTTCGGTCGAGCCGCCATCGGTCGCGCCGATGCGAACCGTGACGCCTTCCGGCTTGCCGTCGCGGCCGACCACAAACACCCGGCCGGTCTGGGTCGCGCGCGCTTCGCGGCTCTCCGCATTGCGCTTCACGATGGCCTCGAAGGCCGGCTTCTGTGCCGGCGTCAGAAGAGCGGCAATCCGCTGCTCCAGCAACTGACGCGCCGTACGCAGGCGTTCGCGCCGGGCATTGATGTCGCCGTCCCCCGCCGCGCCCTCGAACAGGCTCTGCCGCATCTCGAGAATCGCGGCGTCGATCTCACGCGTCTGTTCCGGACTCGGCTTGACCTCTTTCCGGATCGCTTCGACGAATTCCGCACTGTTGCCGCCGGCTCGGCGCGGCGCCCGCGAGGCTGCCGACGGCACTGGCGTCAGGGGCTGGTCGGCAAGCGACGGCGGGCGCCAGCGCAAGGCCGCATTCGGAATCCGCACCACATTGTCGCGCCGCTCGGTCTCGATGCGCAAATTCGCCGTCATGCCAGGAAGCAATTCGCGGCGCGGATTCTCGATGGAGATGATCGTCGTATAGATCACGACATTCTGCACGATCTGCGAGCCGAGCCGCACCTGCTTGACAATGCCTTCGAAGGTCCGGCCCGGAAAGGCATTGACCGTGAATGTCGCGCGCTGGCCGGGCTTGATGCGCCCGACATCGGTCTCGTCGATATTGGCGGCAATCTCCATGCGGGAGAGATCGTCGGCAATCAGGAACAGAATCGGCGCCTGCAGCGACGCGGCGACGGTGGCGCCAAGCTCGACGTTGCGCTGCACGACCACGCCTGACACCGGCGACTTGATCTCGGAATTGGAAAGATCGACCTCGATCTGCCGCACCGCCGCTTCGCGCTGCTGAATCTGCGCGCTGACCGCGGCGAGGTTGGCCTGTGCGACCTGGAGGTCCGCCGCGAGCCCAAGAATGTTGGCCTTGGCGGAATTTACCTGCGCCCTCGCCGAGGCAAGCGCCGCCTCCTGCGCATCGCGGTTCGCGCGCGCGGTGTCCACCGCCGCTTCGGCAGCGAAGCCCCGGCTGCGCAGATCGTTCTGGCGCTTGTAGATGCGATCGTTGTCCGCCAGCAGCGCATCGTTGCGGGAGACCTGCGCTTCCATGTCGGCCTGCGCCGCTTTGGCCTTTTCGGTCTCGGCCTTGACCTTCTCGATCTGGCCTTCGGTCACGAGTTTCTGGGCGCGCATCTGCGCCAGATCGGCGCGCGCCGCATCGAGTCTGGCCCGGATATGGTCCTGGTTCAGCCGCGCCACCACCTGCCCGGCCTTCACCTCGGAATTGTAGTCGGCCAGGATTTCGACGACCTGTCCCGACAATTGCGAGCCGACGATGACGGTCGTGGTCGGATTGATGGTCCCGGTGGCACTGACGGACGCAACAATCTCGCCGCGGTCGGCCTTGGCGGTGCGGTAGCTGCCTTCGGCGGGCGCCCCGTTCCAGCCCGGGACAAAGTAAAGCGCGGCCGCGCCGGTCGCGGCGAGGAACAGGACTAAAACGGGCAACTTGCGCATGATCGTCTACCCCGGCAACCAGATGTAGTATCGGACCCGGGCTTCGTCACCTTACAGATTGGACAGTCGGCAGACACAAAGCGTCACAATCCCCGCAAATGTGACCTGCAATTCAATTGTGAGCTCCAATTGCTCCGAAATATGGGCGCCGGCGTGAAAGCTACTTCTCGCGTGTTGCGATGAAACGGGCTGTTTCGCTCAGGATGGCGGCACGCTCCCCGAACGGCGCAAGCGCCGCTTCGGCCTCCGCGACACAGCGCGCAAGGCGGTCGCGCGCCGCTGCAATCCCGAACAGCGATACCAGCGTCGCCTTTCCAACCGCGGCATCCTTGCCGGTGGCCTTGCCGACGGTGGCAGCATCGCCCTCGACGTCCAGCAGGTCGTCGGCGATCTGAAAGGCCGTTCCGATGGCGCGTCCGTAGCGCGACAGGGCCTCGCCCTGAACCGGCGTGGCATTGCCGAGGAGACCGCCCGCGATGCATGCGAAATGCAGGAGAGCGCCGGTCTTCATTGCCTGCATGGTGACAACGGATTCCTCGGTCGCGGAGGTCGCTCCGAAACGCCCCTCGGCTGCCAGATCGAGCATCTGTCCGCCGGCCATGCCGCCGAGACCGGAGCCGCGCGCCAGTTCGCGCACCAGCGCGATCCGTACCGCCGGATCGGGATGGGTCGCGTCCTGCGACAGAATGTCGAAGGCGAAGGTGAGAAGCGCGTCGCCGGCAAGGATCGCGGTTGCATCGTCATAGGCACGATGCAGCGTCGGGCGTCCGCGCCGGAGGTCGTCGTTGTCCATCGCCGGCAGATCGTCATGCGCGAGCGAATAGCAATGCACGCATTCGAGTGCTGCGGCAGCCATCAGCGCGCGCGCGCGCGGGACCGCGAACAGCGCCGCGCTCTCGATCACCAGAAACGGACGCAGCCGCTTTCCACCGCCGAGTGCGGCGTAGCGCATGGCCTCAAGCAGGCGTCCCGGACGCGCGATCTCGCCCTCGCCTGCGGCATCGGCCAGCAGGGTTCCAAGCAGATGCTCGCTGTCCTCCGCGGCCGCATCGAGGGCGCGGTCAAAGGCGCTCTTCATGATCCACCGCGTTCGCGACGCTGGGCCGCATTCATTGTCTTGTCACGCTGCATGAGACTCTCTAGGGGTGACGATCCATCGGGCCGGATTTGGTGACGTTATCGCAGCAACCGTCGACGCGTTCCAGCCGCAGCGGTCTGCGCCGGGCCTTGCGGGTCGCGGCGCTCCTCGCGCTGATCCTGATCGTCCTGCCGTATCTGCTGACGCCGCTTTACCTCGTGGCGCGGCCGATCTCCACACCCATGCTGTGGCGCTACGTGACGTTCCAGCCGGTGACGCGGCTCTGGCGTCCGCTGGAGGATTTCGCGCCGGTGCTGCCGCGCACCGTCATCGCCTCCGAGGATGCCCAATTCTGCAACCATCACGGGATCGACTGGCGGGGCCTGCGCGACATCATCCAGGAAGCCGAAGACTTCGAAGATTTGCGGGGCGGCTCCACCATCACCCAGCAGACCGCCAAGAATCTGTTCCTGTGGCAGGGGCGATCCTACATCCGCAAGGCGCTGGAATTGCCGCTGGCGGTCTGGATGGACCTGATCCTCGGCAAGCGCCGGATCATGGAAATCTACCTCAACGTCGCGGAATGGGGCCCGACCGGCCAGTTTGGCGCGGAGGCTGGGGCGCGGCGCGCCTTCGGGAAGTCAGCGGCCGATCTGGATGCACGCCAGGCCGCCCTGATGGCGGCCATGCTGCCCAATCCCAGGCGCCGGGACGCCCAGAAGCCGGGGCCGGCGGTCCGCCGGCTTTCCGGCATCTACCAGCGGCGGGCCAACACGGCAGGCCTCGACGCCTGCCTGAAGCGGACACCCCGGGCGGCGCGAGTTCCGGCCAAAAACCCCAGTGGAGCGGATTTGACATTCGCTACCCAACTGGCCGCCCTAGAAGGCGTGCGAATGTTGGAATCGGACCACTAGCGCCGGCAGGACCGTTCCTTTATAAGCCGCCGCAATCCGTCACATCCGGTCCGGCAGGGTTTCCTTCGGTGGTTCCCTGGACCGGATTGTCTTTTTTCAGGAGTTTCGCCAATGGCCGTTCCGAAACGAAAAACCTCGCCGTCGCGGCGCGGGATGCGCCGGTCCGCCGACGCCCTCAAGCAGCCCGCCTATGTCGAGGACAAGGATTCCGGTGAATTCCGCCGTCCGCACCATCTCGATCTCAAGACCGGGATGTACAAGGGCCGGCAGGTGCTGAAGGTGAAGAGCGCCGAAGCCTGATCGTCTGGTTTGATGGGCGCGCAACAGCAGATAAGGTGACGCAATCTGCGTAGACTTGATTGCGACGCAAATCCGGCAGCCCCTTTTGCTGATTGCGCACCGGGGGACAGGAGAGAACGTCCCGGAGGGCATGATTGATGTATCTCGTCGGCTTTCCTCTCCTGCTTATCCCGCTCGCGATCTACAACATGATCGCGTTTCTGTTCGATCTCGGTTTCGCGGACACGGTGTTCTCCATTCCGATGATGTCCGGCGCAACGCTGGGCGTCACCACCGCCGACCTGCTGATCATTCTCTCGATTCTGCTGCTGTTCGTCGAAATCCTCAAAGCCACGCGGTTCGGCGTGAAGTCGATCGTCGATCACCTTCTGTCTTTCGTCGTCTTCGTCGCGGCCCTGCTTGAATTCATCATGGTGCAGAAGGCGGCGACCTCGACCTTCCTGATCTTCCTGGTGATCTGCGCCGTCGACGTGATCGGCGGATTCTCGATCTCGATCCGCGCGGCCTCGCGCGACTATACCGTCGATGGCCATCATCCGATGGCACACTGATCCCGACATTCACCAGCCGTCATGACCCGCGATTTCCAAGCGCCCGGCCGGTCGCTGGTCTATGCCACCGGATGCATGGTCGCGACGTCGCACCCGCTGGCCTCGCTGACCGCGATCGAGATCCTGCGCGCGGGCGGCACCGCGGCCGACGCCGCGGTTGCCGCGATGGCCGCAGCCTGCATCGGCGAGCCGCATATGACGGGGATCGGCGGCGACTGTTTCTGTCTGGTAGCGCGGCCGGGCCGGCCGATCTGGGGCTATAACGGGTCCGGCCGAACCGGCGGCGCGATGCACGCCGAAGCGCTGATCGAACAGGGATTGACGGGGATCGCGATCGACTCCGTCCATGCGGTGACGGTACCCGGAGCGATCGAGGCCTGGGATGCAATCCTGAAGGCGCATGGCCGTTTCGGATTTGACCGGGTGCTCGCGCCCGCGATCGCGGCAGCCGAAGCCGGCGTCCCGGTGCAGCCGCGTGTCGCGCTCGACTGGGCGCTCGCGGTGCAGAAGCTGCGCAAGCATTCCGCCACCGCAAAGCATCTGCTGCGCGAAGGAGAGGCGCCCAGGGCCGGCGATGTGGTGCGGTTTCCAGCACTCGCCGCGACGCTTCGCACGATCGCAAAAGGCGGCGCGCGCGCATTCTATGAGGGCGAGATTGCCGATGACATCGTCGCGAGCCTGTCATCGCAGGGCGGCGTGCTGACGGCGGCGGATTTCGCCGCGCATCGTGGCGAGGAGGCAGGCCCGATCTCGACCGATTATCGCGGGCTCGAGGTGGTCGAACTGCCACCGAACGGCCAAGGCCTGGCGGCGCTGGTGCTGCTGAACATTCTCGAACGCTTCGAGATGGGCGCGCTGGCTGCCAGCGGCGCGGACCGGCTGCATATTCTGATCGAAGCCGCACGTCTCGCCTATGGCATGCGCAACACGAATATCGCCGACCCTGCCTTCATGTCCGAACAGGTCCAGGCCCTGCTCGACCGCGGCTTTGCTGCAAGGCTCGCAGGCATGATCGACCCCACGAAGCGCTCGCAATTTCCGACGGCGATCCGGCCGATGGGCTCAACGGTGCTGGTCTGCGTCGTCGACCGCGACCGCAATGCCGTCGCCATGATCAATTCGCTGTTCTCGGCATTCGGATCGGGGATCGCGACGGAAAAGACCGGCATCCTTCTGCATCATCGCGGTTCCGGGTTCAATCTGACACCCGGACATCCCAATTGCATCGGTCCGTCGAAGCGGCCGCTGCATACCATCATTCCGGCGATGACCCGGCGCGACGGCCGCGTCGATATGACCTTCGGCGTGATGGGTGGCGCCTACCAGGCGATGGGGCACGCCCATCTCATCTCGAACATCGTCGATCATGGCATGGACCTGCAGACCGCGATCGACTGGCCGCGGGTCTTCTTCGAGGGCGAACAGGTCCAGGCGGAGACCGGCATCGACTCCCACGTCATCGAGGCGCTGCGCGCGCGCGGCCACGATGTGGCCCGGCGTTCCATGCCGCATGGCGGCGGTCAGGCGATCCGCATCGACTGGGAGCACGGGGTATTGATCGGGGCGTCCGATCCGCGCAAGGACGGCATTGCGCTGGGGTATTGATATTCGTCTTTCCGGGACGCCCACGGCCGGGAACGACGGACGGCTCACACCTTCTTCGACAGCACGCGCCCGGTCTTTACCGGACGCTTCGCCGTCTTGCGGTAGCTCGCATTGGCGTCTGCCGGGTCGGCCCTGCGCTTCTCGCGCTGCTGCGGCGCGTCGAATTTGCTGGCGAAAACATGCGCGAGAAACAGCGTGTCGGCATAGCGCGACGGTCGCGGCTTGCGTGGCGTTGACTTTTCGTTAACCGCGATCAGATCGCGACTATCTGCCTTCGCCTTGTCCCGAACGGGGTCAGCCTGAACCGGGGCATCGGCGTCACGCTTCGTTTTGTCGGCCGGCACGGCGGCTCCTGGGTCAAAATGGGACGCGATCGCCCTCTCACCGGTTGAATCGCAAGGCCCGTGCCGACCAACGCCGCACGCGATCCGGCGTTCCTACAAAGCAAACGCCCGGCTTTGCCTCTTGTTTAGTTCTTACCGGTTAGGCTGGCGGCTCCGGATGACGTTTCTGCGCGGAACGGCACCCTCAGAAAGGACCGACCTTGGCTGGAGACACTGACATTCCGCGCAACCCGCGGTCCGGAGAGCCGCGCCAGGATGCCTTCGCGGCCGAACCGCTGGATTGTGCCGCGATCATGCAATCGGCGGGCGAGGCAGCCTATGAATGGCGGATGGATACCGACTCCCTGACCTGGGGCGCGGGCGCCGCCGCACTGCTCGACCTGCGTGACACCGCATCCATCACCACCGGGCGCGGTTTTGCGAATCTCCTTGATCCCGGCAACGCCCGCACGCGCTTCGATGCCATCGTGCATTCGGCGGGAGCCGACCAGGGTGCGGGCGTCCCCTACCAGGTCCAATATGCGCTTCGTTCCGGCCCGCGTTCGCCCAAATTGTGGATCGAGGATACCGGCCGCTGGTTCGCCGGCGCGGACGGCAAGCCGCACCTGGCGCATGGCGTCATCCGCGTCATCAACGACCGCCATGAGCGCGAACAGAGGCTCGCTTTTCTGTCGCGCTTCGACGCACTGACCGGCGAAATCAATCGCTGGCATCTGACCGAACAACTGGCGCACGTGCTGCAGGAAGCCGCGCAGGCACAAACTTCCTGCGGCTTTCTGCTGGTCGCCGTCGACAATCTCGGTCGCGTCAACGAGGCTTACGGCTACGACGTCGCCGACGAGGTCATCAGCGTCATCGCCAAGCGCCTGCGCAGCCGCACGCGCGCCATTGATACGCTCGGCCGGTTTTCGGGCAACAAGTTCGGAATCATTTTGACCAATTGCGCGCCGGAAGAGATCGGCGCTGCCGCCGAGCGCTTTCTCGCGATCATGCGCGACGACGTCGTGATGACGACGGCCGGGCCGGTCTCGGTCACCGGCACGATCGGCGGGGTTACGGTGCCGCGCCACGCCGCCAATATCGAGGAGGTGCTGGCGCGGGCGCAGGAGACGCTCGACCGCGCCAAGGAAAAGCGGCCGGGCTCCTTTCTCGCCTACCGGCCCAATCCCGAGCGCGAAGCGCAGCGCCGCGCGAATATCCGCGCGACCGACAAGATCGTGACCGCCTTGAACGAACGGCGCATCCTTCTGGCCTACGAACCTGTGGTCGACGCTCAGACCCGGGACCTCGTGTTCCACGAATGCCTGCTTCGCATCCGCCGAGTCGATGGCAGCCTTGTTCCGGCGCGCGAGATCGTGCCGGTGGCCGAACGGCTTGGTCTGGCGCGGCTGCTCGATCAGCGCGTGCTCGAACTGGCGATTGCGGAGATGGCGGCGCATCCGCAATTGCATGCGAGCCTGAATGTCTCGGCGTCTTCAACCATGGATCCGGACTGGTGGTCCAGGCTCGAGGCATTGTTGCGGCTATACGACACCGTGGCGACGCGGCTGATCGTGGAAATCACCGAAACCACCGCGATTCACGACATCGACAACGCACGCGGTTTCGTGCGCCGGGTGAAGGATTTCGGCGCCCGCATCGCCATCGACGATTTCGGCGCGGGCTATACCTCATTTCGCAACCTGCGCCAGCTCGGCGTCGACATGATCAAAATCGATGGCGCCTTCGTTCAGAATCTGACGCGCTCGGAAGACGACCGCACCTTCGTGCGCACCATGCTCGACCTTGCACGCGGGCTGAAACTGAAAACGGTTGCCGAATGGGTGCAGGACGAGCAATCGGCCGCCATACTCGCCGCATGGGGCTGCGACTATCTGCAGGGCGAACATATCGGACTGGCGCGCCTCGACTGGTACGGCACGCGTCACGACAAGTCCGCTTCGCGCCCCGATCAGGCACGGGCCTAGTGGAGCGGATCTGACGACCGGCGTTCCGTGCGTCAGCTCTTGTCGCTGATCTGATCGATGCGCCGCTGCATCTCCTCGATCTGACGCTTGAGCGCGTCGATATCCTCGGAAGAGGTGGCGGTCTTGTCGGCGTCGGCTTTTTCCTGATTGGCGGCGGCGCCCCCGCGGGCGAACGGCGTGAACATGGAGAACGCCTTCTCGAACATCTCCATGTTGCGCCGGACCTGATCCTCCATCGGCCCGAACGGGCTCGCGCCAACGCCGACGCCAAAGGCCTGCGCCATCTGCTGACGCATTTTTTCCTGTTCCTTGGTGAAGGATTCCAGCGACACCTCAAGATAGCGCGGCACCATCATCTGCATGGAGTCGCCGTAGAAGCGGATCAACTGGCGCAGGAAATTGATCGGCAGGAGGTTCTGGCCTTCCTTGTTTTCCTGCTCGAAAATGATCTGCGCGAGCACCGAGCGGGTGATGTCTTCGGAGCTCTTGGCGTCGTAGACAACGAAATTCTCGCCGGCCTTCACCATCGTCGCCAGGTCTTCCAGCGTCACATAGGTGCTGGTCCCGGTATTGTAGAGGCGCCGGTTGGCGTATTTCTTGATCGTGATGGGTTCGTCGGATTTTGCCATGATATCGCTTGTGCGGCGCCCGCTGACACCCGGAATTGGGCCTGTAGATCGAAAATAGGCGGTTTCAAGCGGCCAAGCCACCGTTTTGTGCGGGTCGCATCCGGCCGGATCGCATGGCGGGCGGTTTTGCCGCGCGAACGCGCCATGCTATGGCGATCCGCAACAGACAGGGAGCAACTTCATGCAGGATGATATCGTCATCGTGGGTGCCGCGCGCACGCCGGTTGGGGCCTTCAACGGGGCTTTTGCGAACCTGCCGGCGCATGAACTGGGGAAGGTCGCCATCGAGGCCGCATTGAAGCGCGCCGGAGTGGACGGAAAGGACGTCTCCGAAGTCATTATGGGACAGATCCTGACCGCCGGTCAGGGTCAGAACCCCGCCCGCCAGGCCTCGATCGCGGCCGGCATTCCGGTCGAGAGCCCGGCCTGGGGCGTCAACCAGCTCTGCGGCTCGGGTTTGCGGGCGGTCGCGCTCGGCTATCAGGCGATCCTCAACGGCGATTCCGACATCGTGGTCGCCGGCGGCCAGGAATCCATGAGCATGGCGCCGCATTGCGCACATTTGCGCAGTGGCGTGAAGATGGGCGATTTCGCCATGGTCGACACCATGATCAAGGACGGCCTCTGGGACGCCTTCAACGGCTATCACATGGGGACCACCGCCGAGAACGTGGCCAAGCAATATCAAATCACCCGCCAGCAGCAGGATGAGTTTGCGGCGGGCTCGCAGAACAAGGCCGAAGCCGCCATGAAGGCCGGCAAGTTCAAGGACGAGATCGCGCCGGTCACGATCAAGACCCGCAAGGGCGATATCGTTGTCGACACCGACGAATATCCGAAGGCCGGCGTGACCCCGGATTCGATCGGCAAGCTCCGCCCGGCCTTCGACAAGGAAGGCACGGTGACTGCCGCCAATGCCTCGGGCATCAATGACGGCGCAGCCGCCGTGGTGCTGATGAAGGCCTCGCAGGCCAAGAAGGAAGGCCGGCCGATCCTCGCCCGCATCGCCTCCTGGGCCCATGCCGGCGTCGACCCCTCGATCATGGGGACCGGCCCGATCCCGGCCTCGCGCGCGGCCCTGCAGAAGGCCGGCTGGAAGGTCGGCGATCTCGACCTGATCGAGGCCAATGAGGCCTTCGCCGCGCAGGCCTGCGCCGTGAACAAGGAGCTTGGCCTCGACACCTCGAAGGTCAACGTCAATGGCGGCGCGATCGCGATCGGGCATCCGATCGGGGCCTCCGGCGCCCGGGTGCTGACGACGCTGCTCTACGAGATGCAGAAGCGCGATGCCAAGAAGGGCCTCGCCACGCTGTGCATCGGCGGCGGCATGGGGATTGCGATGTGCCTGGAGCGGGCGTAGCCCGCGAGCAGGCACCTGAACAACAAGCCTGGAGCGGGCGTAGCGCGCGAGCAGGCACCAACAAGCCTCGAGCGGCCATAGCCGGGAACGGGTGCCAGAACGCAGCGACCGTGAGACGCGCGGCGTTTTGCGCCGCAGCGTCGAGACGCCGCAACAGGTTGACTTGCATCATGGCCGGGGCTTGCCCCGGCCATCTACGTGTCTAGTGTAGGTTTTCCGGCTTGGATGACCGGACAAGAAAACGGGGGAAGCAATGGCTCGGGTGGCGCTGGTAACGGGGGGAACGCGCGGGATCGGGGAAGCAATCTGCAAGGCGCTCAAGGCCGCGGATTACAAGGTTGCGGCGAGCTATGCCGGCAATGACGA
>NZ_JBFWPA010000101.1:0-23853 GCF_050250235.1 Pseudorhodoplanes sp. | reverse complement strand
GGTGGTAGTCGACTAGATTCGCGACCACTTTGTAGCGGAGGCTGCCTTCGATGATCGAGTATAATCAATCGCTTATATGAGTGATCTTCATTCGAGTTGCAGAGTGGCGCGAAGCCACCCCACATGCCAAAGGTAGCGCTCATCACCGGGATAACCGGGCAGGACGGTTCATACCTCGCAGAGTTCCTTCTGGGTAAGGGGTATGAAGTTCATGGGATTCGACGCCGAATCTCGCTGTTCAATACCGATCGCATCGATCATCTCTATCGAGACCCTCACGAGGGCCGCCCGAGCCTCACGCTCCACTACGGGGACATGACAGATACCAGTGCCCTAACGCGCGTGATTCAGCGAGTTCAGCCCGACGAAATCTACAACTTGGCCGCACAGAGCCATGTCCAGGTCTCTTTTGAGGAACCTGAGTACACGGCGAACTCGGATGCACTAGGTGCGCTCCGCCTTCTTGAGGCAATCCGAGTGCTGAAGCTGGTGGATCGTACGCGCTTTTATCAGGCATCTACGTCTGAACTATTCGGCCTGGTTGCCGAAACGCCACAGTCCGAGCGCACCCCATTTCATCCGCGCTCCCCTTATGGCGTCGCAAAGCTCTACGCTCATTGGATCACGGTCAATTACCGAGAGGCGTATGGTTTCTTTGCTTGCAACGGCATTCTCTTCAATCATGAATCCCCGGTCCGGGGTGAGACCTTCGTTACGCGCAAGGTCACTCGGGGGCTCGCGAGAATCAAGGTGGGGTTGCAAAAGCAGCTCTTTCTGGGGAACCTCGATGCAAAGCGGGACTGGGGCCACGCACGGGACTATGTCGAAGCTCAATGGTTGATGCTGCAACAACCTGTCCCTGGTGATTTCGTAATAGCGACAGGAGTGCAGCGTAGTGTGCGCGAGTTCGTTGACGCTGCCGCAGCGGCGATCGGCATGCCGCTTCGCTGGGAAGGGTCGGGGGCCGACGCCAAGGGTTACGACCAATCGGGAAGCTGCGTAGTTGAGGTCGACCCACGCTACTTCAGACCCGCGGAAGTTGACTCATTGCTTGGAAACGCAGCGAAGGCGCGGCAGATCCTCAAATGGGAACCGCGAGTGAAATTCGACGAGCTAGTCGCGGAGATGGCAGTAGCCGACTTGCGTGCTGCCGAGCGGGAACAGTTCACTCGCAGCGAAGGATTTCCAGTTTTCAACCGACATGAATGAGGATCGAAGATTGAAGTTGGATGGTAGTCGGATTCTAGTAACAGGCGCCGACGGATTCATCGGCTCGCATCTCACTGAAGCCCTGGTTCGTGCCGGGCATCAGGTACGCGCATTTATCCTTTACAACTCATTCAACTCCTGGGGGTGGCTTGATCATGCTGCTCCCGATGTGCGCGGAGGCTTCGAGGTTTTTGCCGGCGACATCCGCGATCCCCATGGCACCCGTGCCGCCATGCGGGGTTGTGACATCGTGCTTCACCTTGCAGCGCTGATCGCTATTCCGTACTCATACCACTCGCCAGACGCCTACGTTGACACGAACATCCGCGGTACTTTGAACGTTCTCCAAGCCGCGAGAGACCTTGAGGTGAAGCGTGTAGTCCATACATCGACTAGCGAAGTCTATGGGTCCGCGCGCTACGTTCCTATCGACGAAGACCATCCGCTTCAAGGGCAATCTCCTTATTCGGCGACCAAGATAGGCGCGGATCAGATGGCGCTTGCCTTTCATCGTTCGTTTGGTCTCCCGGTAACTATAGTTCGACCATTCAACACGTACGGTCCCCGTCAGTCGGCTAGGGCCGTGATTCCGGCGACGATAATACAGTTGCTATCGCACAAGGGGCCAATCCGCCTTGGCGCGCTGGATCCAACGCGAGATTTCAACTTTGTGGCGGATACGGTGCGGGGATTCGTCTGCGCGGCCGCATGTGACGATGCGGTCGGTGATGTTGTGAACATCGGTAGCAACTTCGAGGTTTCGATCGGAGAGACGGCAAGGATGATTGCAGAGATCATCGGTGTTCCCCTCGAGATCCATAGCGATGCACAGCGGATGCGTCCGGCGGCAAGTGAGGTGGAGAGGCTCTGGGCGAGCAATGTCCGGGCCAAGCAACTACTCGGCTGGGCTCCGGAATATGGTGGAAAGGAAGGCTTGCGGCGAGGCTTGGCGGAAACCATCGAGTGGTTCCGAGATCCTGCGAATCTGGCAGCATACAAAGCCGATGTCTACAACATCTAGCGACTCATACGTGGACGTCAATCGGGTCGTATCGGCAGTGGAGTCGGTATTGCCGCCTGGCCCAGGCGTGCTCTCGCTCCATGAACCGATTTTCACGGGCAATGAATGGGAGTATCTGCGCGAATGCCTTGATACGGGCTGGGTCTCATCGGCGGGCAAGTATGTCGATCGATTCGAGCGAAACCTGTGCGAGGTTACAGGTGCGCGCCATGCTGCGGCCGTCATGAATGGAACGGCAGCTCTGCATATCTGCCTTCTGCTGGCTGGTGTGCGCAGAGATGACGAAGTGCTCGTTCCCACATTGACCTTTGTCGCGACCACCAACGCAGTTGCCTACTGTGGCGCGACACCGCACTTCGTCGATGCGGACGTTCGAACGCTTGGTTTGGATGTCGGAAAGCTGGACGCATACCTCAGGGAAGTTGCCTGCCTCGAGGGCGAAGTTTGCGTGAACCGCCGCACCGGTGCAGTTATTCGGGCGGTCGTGCCGATGCATACGTTCGGGCACCCGGTAGACATGGACCCCTTAGTGGAGACCTGTCTCAGGTGGCGGATTGCCGTCGTAGAGGACGCTGCCGAGTCACTGGGATCCCGGTATCGTGGACGGCACACCGGTAACTCTGCGATGGTTGCGGCCTTGAGCTTTAATGGCAACAAAGTTGTCACGACAGGCGGCGGCGGCGCGATCCTGACGAATGATGCGGTGATAGCGCGCCGCGCGAAGCATCTAACCACTACGGCGCGAGTCGCGCAGAAGTGGTTCTTTATCCACGACGAGGTTGGATACAACTACAGAATGCCCAATCTCAACGCTGCGCTCGGATGCGCTCAGTTGGAGAATCTTTCGCAGTTTGTTGAAAGCAAGCGCTTGCTCGCGAAGAAGTATGCAGAGGCGTTGAGTGCTGTTGATGGGGTTTCGCTGTTTCTCGAGCAACCATGGGCTTGTAGCAATTACTGGCTGAATGTCCTGTTGCTTGATCGCCCGAACGCCCAGGTCCGTGATCAGATTCTGGAAGAGACTAATCGGCGCGGAATCCTCACCCGGCCGGTCTGGACGCTGATGCACAGGCTCCCCCATTTTTCTGCCTGCCCCAGGATGGACGTATCCGTTGCCGAGTCCCTGGAGGCGCGCATAGTGAATTTACCAAGTAGTCCGCGCCTGCGGCGCAGCAATGGCTAGCCGCAGGGTATGTGTCGTCAGTGGCAGCCGCGCAGACTACGGCTTACTGTACTGGGTCATGCAGGAGATTCGCGATCACCCCTTGCTTGACTTGCAGGTAGTCCTAACAGGAATGCATCTTTCGAGCCGGTTCGGGGAAACTTGGCGCCAGGTAGTGGCGGACGGCTTCCCAATCGACGCCCGGGTAGAGACCCTGCTGGAGAATGAGGATACGCCCGAAGCCATCACACGGTCGGTGGGGGTGGGTGTATCCGGGTTCGCGGGTACATTAACGACGTTGAATCCGGACTTTGTCGTCGTTCTCGGTGATCGATTCGAAATCTTTGCGGCAGCACAAGCGGCGCTACTGGGAAACAGGGTTATTGCTCACATAGCCGGCGGCGATGTCACGGAAGGCGCAGTTGACGAGGCGATGCGACATGCGATCACGAAAATGGCGCATCTACATTTCGTGACGAATGCCGATGCTGAAGCGCGCGTTCGGCAGCTGGGTGAGAATCCTGCACGTGTATTCAACACTGGAAGCCCGGGTTTGGACTATCTGAAACGAACGGTGCTGCTGTCCAGAGCATCTCTCGAAGAGGAACTTGGCATCCGGTTCCGCAAGCGCAACCTGCTCGTGACGTTTCATCCGGCAACCTTGGAAGCGGATCCTCCGGAGGTTCAGTTTGCCCAGGTGCTGACGGCGATTGACGAAATCTGTGCTGAACAGGAAACAACCGTCGTGTTCACACGACCGAACGCCGATGCGGGCAATGAAAGGATTTCGCGCCTTCTTGACAGCCGATCGGAGGAGAATTTTTACAGTTTCGTCTCACTCGGTACGAAGCGCTACCTGAGCCTCATGGCAAACAGCGACGTGGTCATCGGTAACTCCTCGAGTGGATTGTACGAGGCGCCGTCACTCAAGGTGCCGACCGTTAATATTGGGGAGCGACAGAAGGGGCGACTTCTGGCGAGTTCGGTGATCTCGTGCGCACCGAATGCTCGAGATGTGGCAGCGGCGATCCGCCGGGCATTCTTGCTAGATTGTTCCGGTACGATCAATCCGTATGGCGACGGGGAAAGTGCCCGGAGAATAATCGCAGAACTCGCGGCCGTGCCTGAGCCACGGGCGCTGCTCAAGAAGAAGTTTTTCGATGTGCGCTAATAAAGTCGAGCGGACGTTTGTGATCGCCGAGGCGGGTGTCAATCACAATGGATCAGTCGACATGGCGCGCAGGCTCGTGGATGCAGCGGTGGCTGCGGGTGCTGATGCCGTGAAATTTCAGAGTTTTCGCGCCGAGAATCTGGTTAGTGGTGCCGCGCCACGGGCATCGTATCAGGAGAGGAACGACCCTGGTGTCAAGAGCCAACTCGAGATGCTAAGGAAGCTCGAGTTGTCGGAAGAGTCGCAACGCATGCTGCGGGACCATGCGGCAGCCAGTGGAATCGAGTTCATGTCATCGCCCTTCGATCCGTGGAGCCTCGATTTCCTGGTTGACGTGCTTGACGTGCGGCGGATCAAGCTCGGATCAGGCGAAATCACGAACGGGCCTCTCCTGCTTCACGCCGCTCGCAAGCGCAGAGCCTTGATACTTTCCACCGGCATGGCAACGATCGAGGAAGTCGAGGCCGCGCTGGGCGTCATTTCGTTCGGACTAGTCTCGGATGAGGAGCCGCACGGGCGATCGTCGTTCTCTACTGCGTTCGCCAGCGATGACGGCCAAGCGGCGTTGTCGCGCCACGTTACGCTATTGCATTGCACATCCGAGTACCCTGCACCGATTGCCGAGATCAATCTCCGTGCTATAGACCAATTGCGGAAGCGCTTTGGGCTTCCAACGGGATTCTCGGACCATAGTGATGGCATAGTCGCGGCGATCGCTGCGACCGCGCGCGGCGCGGTCGCGATCGAAAAGCACTTTACCCTCGACACCAGTCTTCCCGGACCGGATCACCGCGCATCGCTAGAGCCGAAAGAGCTTGCTGCGATGATTGCAGGTATCCGCCAGGTGGAATTGGCACTGGGGCAGGAGCGGAAAGGCCCCACTCTTTCGGAGCAGGGCACGCTGCCGATCGCGAGGCGGAGTCTGGTGGCAGCCCGCGGAATCAGCCGCGGGGAGCGGATCCGGCCCGAGGACTTGGCAGTGAAGCGGCCGGGCACCGGTAAATCGCCGATGGAATTCTGGGAACTGGTGGGGACAGTTGCTGAGCGTGATTTCCGGAAGGATGAGTTGTTGTGATTGCGGAACACACCGCGATTGTCCTGGTCGGGGCGGGAGGTCATGCGAAAGTACTATTGGACGCGCTCGCGTTTTCCGGCAGGAACGTAATTGGTCTTACCGATGTGGACAGCAGGTTACACGGTGCCATGGTCGGAGGGGCGCCGGTGCTGGGAGATGACTCAGTGCTGAGTGAGTTCCCGGCATCCAGCACAAGGCTAGTGAATGCCGTGGGTACGGTCGATGTGCCGACGGGCCGAAGGCTGGTCTACGAGCGCTTCCGGGCATTGGGGTATGCGTTCATTTCCATCGCGCACCCCTCCGCAATAGTAGGTAACCATGTGGAAGTCGGGAACGGGGCGCAGCTTATGGCCGGAGTGATACTCCAGCCCGGGTCTACGGTAGGTGAGAATGCGATCCTTAACACCGGAGCCCAGGTAGACCACGACTGTGTTATCGGGGCGCATTCGCACATTGCACCTGGCGTGACCCTGTCCGGGAGCGTGCGGATCGGGGAATGTTCTCACTTAGGGGTCGGAGCTACCGTGATACAGGGTGTGCGGATAGGCTCCGGCTGCCTCGTTGCCGCCGGCGCGGTCGTTGTCCGTGATGTCCCGGATGGCGCCCGGGTCGCAGGCGTGCCTGCGAGGAGCTTGCGTCGATGAGCGAGTGGACGCGGTTGCTGCTCCCACCCGGAAGTACGGTGCGCGACGCCATCGCTCACATCGACGCGGGTGGCATGCAGATCGCTCTGGTTGCGGATGACCACAATAGGCTTCTAGGGACCATCTCTGACGGCGACGTGCGCCGTTGCATCCTGAGAGGAATCCCGCTTGATGCCCCAGCAGAAACGATCATGAATCGAGCGCCTACCGTAGTCCGTCCTGGCGAGGACAGGGATGTTCTGCTGGCGACCATGCGCGCGCGGCACTTGCACAGGATTCCGGTGCTGGACTCCGGGGGTCACATCATTGGGCTGGAAACCCTTGACGAACTTGTACGTCCGTCAGAACGCGAGAATGTTGTTGTGCTGATGGCGGGCGGACTTGGTACGCGATTGCGCCCGCTGACTGAAGAGCGCCCAAAGCCGATGCTGATGATAGGCAATCGCCCCATTCTCGAGACGATCATCCTGAACTTTCTGGATTGTGGATTCCGTCGATTTTTCATCTCGGTCAACTACAAGGCAGAAATGGTCAAGGAGCACTTCGGAGATGGCTCTGCATGGGGCGCGGAGATTCGCTATCTCCAGGAATCCGAACGCATGGGCACCGCAGGCGCATTGCATCTTCTTCCCGAGATTCCCGATCATCCAATGATCGTCATGAACGGGGATCTGCTGACAAAGGCCAGTTTCGGAAGTCTCATCGACTTTCACAATTCGCACCAAGCTGCCGCGACGATGTGCATCAGGGAGTACGACTTTCAGGTTCCATATGGGGTTGTGCGGACACAGGATCATCGCTTGATTGGTGTTGAAGAAAAGCCTGTGCAGCGCTTCTTCGTCAATGCAGGCATCTACGTACTTTCCCCTGATGCCGTGAGGCTTGTGCCACGGGGTTACTACGACATGCCGATGCTCTTCGAACAGTTGGTACAGATGCAACGAGAGACCGCGGTCTTTCCCATCAGGGAGTACTGGCTCGACATCGGGCACATCGCCGACCTCGAGAAGGCGCACGGCGACTTTGGAGTCCATTTCGAGTGATTGATCACCTCAAGGTGCTCGCCATCATCCCCGCGCGCGGGGGTTCGAAGGGAGTCCTGCGGAAGAACATCCGGAATCTCGCCGGTAAGCCGCTTATCGCATGGACCATAGAAGCGGCTCGTCGCTCACGGTATGTGGATCGAGTCATCGTCTCGTCGGATGACGCTGAGATCATTCGCGTCGCAGAACAATGGGGGTGCGAAGCGCCGTTCGTCCGGGATGCGTGTCTTGCGCAGGACGATACCCCGGGGATCGCTCCGGTGCTGGACGCGGTAGCCCGGCTACCCGGATACGATCTTGTAGTACTTCTCCAACCGACCTCTCCGCTTAGGGAGGCGGGCGATATAGATGCGTGTATCGAGAGTTGTGTGCGGGCGGGCGCTTCATCCTGCGTTTCCGTCACGTCTGCGCAAAGCCCGTACTGGATGTTCACCCTGGATGAAAATTCACGCATGCAGAATGTTATGGGTGTCGACAGTCTCCCCGAGAGGCGCCAGGATCTGCCGGCCGTGTATGCGCTCAACGGGGCGGTCTATGCGATACGGACGGAGTCGTTGACGAAGGAGCGCGCGTTAGTGAACAAGAAAACGCTGGGGTATGTGATGCCGGCTGAGCGGTCCCAGGATATCGACACAGAGCTGGACCTTGCGTGTGCAGAATTCTTAATTCAAAGGAAGCAGAATGGATCGTTACCCTAAGGCGGTACTCGGTGAAATAGACTTGGACCGGTTCGACGATGCCAAGGGACCGCTTGAGGCGAAGTATGGACTGCCGCTTCAGGTGCAGTTTTGCCGCAAATGTGTCATCTCAAACCAGCGACCGAACTCCGCGGTCGAGTATGAGCACACCAAAGCCAGCCGGAAGCAGACTATCCAGTTTGACGACGAGGGAGTCTGTGACGCTTGCCGGCTTGGCGAGCAGAAGCGCGGCACCATAGACTGGGCCGACAGAGAGCGACAGTTGAAGGAACTTTGTGATCGCCATCGGCGCAACGATGGCGGTTACGATTGCATTACGCCCGGATCGGGCGGCAAGGACAGCTTCTACGCCGCGCATGTACTCAAATACAAGTACGGGATGCACCCGCTGACGGTGACGTGGGCTCCGCATGTATACACCGATTGGGGATGGAGGAATCTTCAATCCTGGATTCACGCTGGATTCGACAACTTTCTTTGCACTCCCAATGGCCGCGTGCACCGGCTCTTGACGAGGCTTGCCGTGGAGAACCTGTTCCACCCTTTCCAGGCCTTCATGTTTGGCCAGAAGTCCCTCGCACCCAAGATGGCTCTCCTGCACCGGATCCCCCTGGTGTTCTATGGGGAGAACGAGGCAGAGTACGGCAATCCGATTGCTGACACGCAGACTGCCCGGCGGGACTGGTCGTACTTCGCGGCTGCCGACAAGTCAAAGATCTACCTGGGGGGCACTTCCCTCAAGGATCTGCGCGATCAGTTCGGCGTGGACGACAATGATCTGCAACCGTATCTCCCGGCAAATCCGGAGGAGATCGCCAAGCAGAAGATCGAGGTGCACTATCTCGGCTATTACTTGAAGTGGCATCCGCAGAGCTGCTACTACTATGCGGTCGAGAACGGTGGGTTTCAGGCGTCGCCCGAGCGAACCCCAGGCACCTACAGCAAGTACAACAGCATAGACGACCGTATAGATGACTTTCACTACTACACGACGTTCATCAAGTTCGGTATCGGCAGGGCGACTTATGACGCCGCGCAGGAGATCAGGTCCGGTGACATAACGCGTGACGAGGGGGTATCGCTCGTAAAGCGGTTCGACGGCGAATGGCCTGAGCGATTCGCGGATGAGATCTTCCGCTACCTGAGCATCACCGCCAAGGAGTTCCCGGTCGCCTCGCGGATGTTCGAGCAGCCGGAGATGACCCGGGACTACTTCATGGCTCTTTGCGACCGTTTTCGTTCGCCTCATCTGTGGAAGCGTGACGGGGGCAAGTGGGCACTTCGACATACTGTCTGGCAGGGCTCGGCAGGCTGAGCCCGAAGCGATGGCCAACGTAAGACTCATCGCACGCCTGGACATAAAGGGTCCCAATCTGATCAAAGGGATCCACCTAGAGGGGCTGCGCGTGATCGGAGACCCACAGCAGTTCGCGCGCGAGTACTACGAGCAGGGCGCGGACGAACTGATCTACATGGACATCGTGGCGAGCCTGTACGGGCGCAATAACCTGACGGATATCGTACGCCGCGCTGCACATGACATTTTCGTGCCACTTACCGTTGGTGGTGGAGTCCGCTCCACGGATGATGTCAATACTCTGTTGCGAGCAGGTGCGGACAAGGTAGCGATCAACACGGCGGCAATCTCACGGCCAAGCCTGATCACCGAAGTTGCGCGGCGCTTCGGGTCGCAGTGCATGGTATTGTCGATCGAGGCAAAGCGCGTCGGCCCGGAGCGCTGGGAGGCGTACACGGACAACGGGCGCGAAAAGACCGGTTTTGACGTGATCGACTGGGTAAGCAGGGCCGAGAAGCTTGGTGCGGGCGAGATCATGCTTACGTCGGTCGATCAGGAAGGTACGCGGAAGGGCTTCGACACGGCATTGGTGAGGGCGGTCGCGGCGAGCGTTTCCATACCTGTGATCGCGAGCGGGGGCATGGGCGCCATCACTGATCTGGTGGAAGTGGTCGAGAATGGCCATGCCGACGCGGTGGCGATGGCCGACGTGTTGCACTACAAAAGGATGGGGTTGCGTCAGATCCGCGCGGCAGCCATTGCAGCGGGTCTTGGAGTGCGTGAGGCATGAATCGCAAAGTCACGATCGTCGACTACGGCATCGGAAACCTATATAGCGTCGCTCGGGCGTTCGAGGTAAGTGGTGCCACCGTTCGCGTTACCGAGAATCATGAACACATCGACGATGCCGACCGCATCGTTTTACCGGGCGTAGGCGCATTCGAGGATGGCATGAAGGGCCTTGCACAGCGCGGGCAGATCGAGCCTATTCGGCAGTTCATGGCTTCCGGTCGTCCTTTCCTTGGCATATGCGTAGGCATGCAACTGCTGCTCGACGTGGGTGAGGAGTTTGGCGAGCACGCAGGTCTCGGGGTAATTCCCGGACGTGTTCAACCAGTCCCAAGGACGGGAATAGACGGTAAGCCACATCGAATCCCGCACATAGGATGGAACATACTCGTACATCCTGAGGGTGCGGGGAACGCATGGGAGACTGGTATTCTCCGGGGCCTTCCGGGCCACCCGGCGGTCTACTTCGTTCACTCGTTTGCCCCGGTGCCGGCGCTCCGTGAACACCGCCTCGCCGACTCCCTCTACGACGGTCGACGCATCTCTGCGGCGATACGCTCTGGGCAGACTTACGGTGTCCAGTTCCATCCGGAGAAGAGCGGGCCGGTGGGGCTGAAGATCGTTCAGAACTTCCTTTCCCTCTAGCATGCTCGAGATCGCTCTGATAGGTGCAGGGCAGCTCGGCAGCCGCCATCTACAAGGGCTGGCGCTGCTCGATGAGGCTGCGCGAGTTACCGTGGTTGATCCGACCGTGGCCGCACTTGCAGTCGCAAAGGAGCGCTTCGAGCAGGTGAAGCAAGACAGGATCACGGCGGTGTTCACGCAACATATTGGCGATCTGCCCAAGCGCCTCGACGGCGCAGTCGTCGCCACGGCGGCAAACGTGCGGCGGAAGGCGATCGAATCACTCCTACAGCAGTCGGAAGTTAAGGTCGCGTTGCTGGAGAAGGTCCTCTTCCAGAGAGCGGAGGACTACGCGGCGGTCGGGACCCTGCTGGAGCAGGTCGGGACGCGGGCCTGGGTCAATTGCACGCAGCGGCTCTGGCCCTTCTTCCGCGACTTGCGCCCGCGCACGCTCGGCGGATCGAACATCTGTATCGGCGTGACCGGCGCGCAATGGGGCCTTGGTTGCAATGCGATCCATAACCTCGACCTGCTGTCGTTTCTCACCGGGAGTGCAGACTGTCACCTTGTATCCGGGCTGGATGCAGGCACCATCCCGAGCAAACGACAAGGATTCATCGAATTTACCGGCACGCTGTATGCGCTTGGATTGCGTGGCAACCGGGTGGTGCAGACTTCATATCGGGACGGCGATGCACCATTCTCCTTTCAGGTGCGGGCAGAGGACTTCCAGGCAAGTTGGAATGTGCAGGACGAATCGATGCGGTTCGCCGAGGCATCGACCGGCTGGAAGTGGAGCGAAGAGAAGGTAAGCCCGCTGTATCAAAGCAAGCTCACCCACCTCGTGCTTGGCGACATGCTGAAGGATGGAACCAGCGCCCTGCCGACCTATGACGAATCCAGCGCACTTCACCTGAAGATGCTTGACGTCTTTCTCGGCCACCTTGGGCCACACGCTACTTCCTGTGACATAACATGACCGACCCCGTCGACTTCGCATGCCGGGAGGTTTCCCCGCGAGCAATTGCGCTGGCCGTGCAGTTCCTCGTGATGTCATGATCCGACGGATCGCTCGCTCCATGCTGGGCCTACTCAGGCGCGCCATCGGGATACCTAAGCTGGAAGCATCGATTCGCGAATCCCACCGTTCGCTCGCGAGCTTGCTGGAAGAGAAGAAAGCCAAGTCGTTTGCGCAGAGCATGCCACTCATCCTGTCGGGAGAGGTGAGCCAGGACGACCTGCTGCACCTGTGCGGCCTGATGGCTCCCGCTGGCGTCGAGGGATTTCGTAAGATACGGCTAGGCAATGCGCACGATGGTGGCTACATCTTTCTGGATGATTTTCAGGAGATCTCGCAGGTGATCTCGTGCGGCATCTCGAACGACGTTACCTGCGATCTCGCTTTTGCGGAGCTGGGTAAGCCTGTCGTGCAGTTTGACCACACGGTTGACGGCCCGCCAGTACCGCATCCGAAGTTTCAGTTCAGAAAGCAGGCGATCGACGCGCTCGGCACGATTCCCGGGTCAGTGCGACTTTGGGATGTCGTCAGTGAAGTCGGTGATCCAGCCAGGACGGATCTCCTGTTGAAGATCGATATCGATGGTGACGAGTGGACCACCTTCGCAGGTTTCCCGGTCGATAGCCTCAAGCGATTCCGCCAGATATCCTGCGAGTTTCACTGGTCATCGAAACTCGCCGATCCGGAACATTTCGCGCTTTGTCTGCGCGCGGTGGAGAACATCCGCAAGAGCTTCTTTCCGGTCCATGTGCATGCGAACAACTTCGTCGGCTTCGCCAATGTCATGGGGGTGCCGATCCCTGAGGTGTTCGAGGTGACGTTTGTCAATGCATCTATCTACCGAGCCGGCAAGGCGCAAAAGGAGCCCCGCAGCGAGCTGGATAGCCCGAACAATCCCGATGCTCCAGATCTCTATCTGGGATCGCCGTTCCGAGTCGGCTGATTTCGGCGCGGCTGATCTGGCTCCCGCATGGCAGGCGTTACACAAGACAAGCAACGCGTCCTGGTCGTCGCCCATACGACGACCTTTCTCACGGAACTTTCGCTCTTCGGCCAGCTGATCAGGACTAGAACTGATGCCGAGGTCATCTTTTACTGCGCATTCCAGCACTGGACGGCAGACGAGTTCGCGCGAAGCTGCGCAACGGATGGAATAGCCTGTCTGCTGGAGCCCATAGGGGAAGGCCTGGCGCGGCTGGAGATGAACTGCTCGACACGTGCCAATCCGGGATCTGGCGCGGGCAGTGACGGCACCGGTGTCTGGCCCCGTATGCTGGAGCGCGCAATTGCAGCATTGCCGACAGTAGGCGCGAGCTTTGATGCTGAGCGTCGCGCATTCGCGGCACGAAGAAGGGATATCGAGGCGCTGCTGGGTGCAGTCCAGCCGCGCCTGCTGGTGCTCGGTGGCGAGATGCCCGGTTACGACACGGGGATCTTCGTAAAGGCGGCACACGATGCCGGAGTCCCGGTGCTGATCGTGCCATCGACCATGTCCAACGGGCTTGAGCAGGCCGAGGTCTACTACGGCGACCCCAGCTACCATGTCCGTGGCGTGGTGCGGAACCTGATTGCTGCGCTATTCCCGAGATGGGTGCGTCGACATAAAGACCGGCGGCTGTTTCGCTGTCCGCCCGGACGGGTATTGGCGATGGAACTGGCCGGCATAGCGCCGCCTTTGCCTTGGATCTTCAACAGCGGTCATGCCGATGCGGTTGCGATGGAGAGCGAGGCGATGATCGACTACTACGTCGAATCCGGCCTGGGGCGCGACCGGATGGTGCTCACTGGCGCACTCTCCGACGACGTGATGACGAGTCGGCTTCAGCATGCCCGGGGCTTACGGGAAGAACTCTGTCGTCCGCTCGGACTCGATCCGGATTTCCCGATGTTTCTAACCGCGCTGCCCCCTGACTTTCTCTATGTGACCGGGGGACGTCCGCAATGCGATTTTGACGATTATCGGCAACTGGTCCTGTTCTGGATTGACTCCCTGGCTGACCTGACCGGCTGCAGTTGCCTGGTGGCGCTCCATCCATCGGTGGACGTCGAGTCGATGCGGTGGATCGAGCGGCCAAACGTGCGAATCGCGCCAGGGCGAACCGCGAGCCTGGTGCCGCTCTGCGATGTCTATGTCGCAAGCATCTCCTCGACCATTCGCTGGGCAATCGCATGTGCCAAGCCGGTGGTGAACTACGACGTTTATCGATATCGATACACGGATTTCCTTGGCCTGAAGGGTGTACTGGCGACCGAAGAGCGCGGCGAGTTCCGCGAGCTGCTCCAGCGCCTTGCCGGCGACGCGTCGTACCGGGCGCAGGTTGCCGAGGAACAGAAGCGCAGCGCCGCCCGGTGGGGGCTTCTTGATGGGAAGGTTGGCGACCGCATGCTGGCGGTGGTCGCGAGACTTTCCGGAATAGGCGCGGGACATGGGCGTCCTCGCGGAAGCGAAAATGAATCCGCCCCTGGCCAGATGGTCTGAGCGCTCAATGACCGCCAGAGTCGCAGCGCGGGATGTCAATCGTCGCGGTATCGATTTCGGTCGATCGAGTTGCACTTGGCTGCTCCGCGACGAGGATAGTCGGGGGACCTTTGCCCTCGACGCAGTCCTCGCCATTGGTCCATCTGAAGCCCCAATCGAGCGATACGTACTTACGGCGCAGGTGTTTGCTGGCAACGTCTATGCAGGCTCCGGGCTCTTCAAGCTCCCGCCTTACGGGTATAGCGCCGCGTTCTCGGAAACACGGTTCCGAATCTTCCGCGATCCGGTGCATGGCCAGGCTGGGGGTGGTGATTCCGTTGGAATGCACTCAGACCTGTTTCGTCTCGTCAGCATCGACCTGCATTCGTGCCCGTGCCGGGAAGTGCAAGCTGACGAACTGATCTCCGGTGCTGTAGCGCCAATGCGGTTGCTGGCCAGAATCGACATCGCCGAAGGGCCGGGGTATCCGGCGCATTCGCTCGAGTTCCCGGTTCGCCACATCAATCGGGATGCCCCCAGGGGGCGGTTTCAGGTTGAGACCGGGCCGGTGCTCTCCCTGGAAGCCGGCATGGCTGGCCTGCCCGGCCTTCTGCGCCGCGCGTACGTGATGTTCGGCGCCCTGGACCGTGCAGAGCTCCTGCTCGACACGCCGCGCAACGTGGACGCAGCACAGCGCTGGAGTTCCTCCATATCCCTACGGTGCAAGGTCACCATTTTCCAGCTCCAGGCATGAACGCGACCTGTGCCATCAATGCGCGCCTCCCGCGGCGTGTTTCGGTGCCGGGATGCCGGATCGAGTATCCTTCGCCGTCAAGACCCGGGGTAACGGGGTGAACCGGGCTCAGCAGCATCACCAGCAGCTCCAGACGGCCCAGAAGGGTGCTATGGAAGACCATGAGTCGCGCTCCATTTTCGAGCGCTACTTCTCGGATGTGGAGTTCCACGACCGGTATCAGGCGGATCGCGCCCAAGCGGTGGATGTACTTATCCCGATCATCCATACCAACGACCTCTGGCGGGCCAACCTGCTGTCGATCTATCGGGAGATTCCGGTCGCCCGCCTGCTGCTGGGGGATGGCGGCTGCATCGACGATTCGCTCGAAATCGCACGTGCCTTTCCCCGCGTCGAAGTGCTGGATCACCGCAACTTTGTCTCCCTGGGCTACAGCATCCGCCACCTCATCGAGGCGGTGCAGACCGAATGGTTCGTCTACCTGCACTCCGACGTATTCCTGCCCGCGGGCTGGTTCGACCGGATGGCCGGGCGCCGTGGGGAGTTCGACTGGTTCGAGTGCAACCAGCGTATCACCGTGATGGCCGATTACCTGTTCGACGCGACGAAGCTGGAAAGGGCGTACTCGGGCAGCCAGATGGGGCGCAGGGCGGCATTCGACAAGGTGATTCCACGTATCGACGACGACTATCTGTACCGCAACGAGGACATCATCATCTCTGAGCTGGTGCGCGACGCGGGGTTCCGCTATGGAAAGGTGGGTGAGACGTTCCATTTCCACCAGGTGATGCACAAGCCGAGCCGTTGGCGGCGCGCCATCAAGCGCGTGTCGGTGGATCTGGAACTGGGCCGGGACGAGGAGATCCGGGCGAACGAAACCTATGTGCTGGGCATGGCCAAGTACACTGACCCGGAGCACATCACGCGCGATATCTTTCTGTCTGTCCGGACGGCCATAGATGAACTGGTGCGTATCGAAGCAGCCCCGCGCGACGAGCTTCTCGCCCGGGTGAAGGAACTCAGCCCCAAATGGCATGTGATGCTGGCGGCGACCTGGCCGCTCAAGCGGGATTCCGCTGCCTATGCGCGCGTCCGCGACGCAACCGCTGATGCGGTGATCGCTCTTGCAAACGCGTATCGTTGGGAAGGTGTCACCGGCGTGCTCCGAAAGGTGTTACGCAAGCTATGGCGTAGCGTGCGAACGGTCATCGCGTATGGCATTATTCGTCTGGCACGCGTCCTCGGTGCGCGACAGCAGTCGGAGGCGAACCCGGGGGTAAGGCGCGACAAGCGGCTGGCAGACAGGGTTGTCGCGCTCGCGATCTTCTTCCGCGACTATGGGCTGGTTGCAACAGCCAAGATGGCGATGGCCAAGCTCAGGCCGTCGCGCTAGTCGATTCGACGCTTGAATATTCAATCCGCTTGCAGGTATCAGACATGACGCTACCTTCGTTCTCCTCACCGCTGATGCAGTCGCTGACAGTGGCGCTGCTCGGCTCGCTATTCGTGCTCTACGTTGCGCGGCGCGCACTGTCGAAGCAAGGACGAAGGGTCCCGCGGCGCGTTATGTATGGCTTCCCGCTAGCCGTGTTGCTGGCGACTTTCATTGCCGATGGGATGATGACGGTGGATGTCGGCACCGTGCGGGTAGTGTCGTTCCTGGGGCATGTCCGGCCGCAGCCGTATGCGGCCGGATTCCATGTCGTCGTGCCCGGCTCGCGGCACTATCCGATCTCGGTTCGCCGCCAGTTGTTCGAGCTTTCCGGCGGCTCGCTGGATGCGCCCGAGCCGGCGGTCGGGCCGGCTGCGTCCCCGTCCCCTGCGCCCGCTGTGCCCGCGCCATCCGCCGCGGCCCTCGAGGCCCAGAGAACCATAGCGCTTTCCCTGGATCGCATTCCGCTTTCCGTGGACGTGGCGTTCCCCTATCAAGTGTCCCCGGAACTCGCTTGGAAGGTCTATGCCATCGTTGGCTTGAACTACGAGCAGCAGTTGCTGATGCCTGCCGCTCGGGCGGCGATGCGAGATGCTGTAGGGACATTCGCCTGGACGGACGCGGTAACGACAAAGCGGGCCGAAATGGAGGAGCGCATCCATTTGATATTCCATAGTTTGGTGAAGGACAACCTCCGGATCTCCGGCTTCTCCCCGGACGAGGCGGGCAAGGCGTTCAGCCTCATGCCCCCGCAGATCCGGCGTCTCGCACCGCCACGGCGCATCCTGGCCGCGGTGGCCGAAGCGAGGGCGGCAGAGGAGGACCTGAAGCGCCAGGAGGTGCTGAATGAGATTGCCGCCCGGGAGGCCGAGCGGCGGGCCAACGAAGGCGTGGGTGTGCGCAAGCTCTTCGACCAGTTGCCAAAGGGTATGTCGACCGAGCAGGTACGCCAGCTACTCTATGCGCTGGCGGACAAGCAGCGCGCCGATTCGCTGCAGCGCGCCGTCGAGAAGAACCAGGTCAAGATCATAGTCATGGGTGGAGGGGCGAATCCGCAGATTGCGGTTCCCGCCCAGTAAGGTTACGGGATGGGGCACATCCAGCAGTTTGAGCACGGTTGCCCATGAGCGAGGCGCAGCAGACGGACCCGGAGCGAGGCGAGCCGCCGCTCTTCAGCGGCGACAACCTGGAAGAGCGTCACCGGGCTACGCATCGGATCGAGCCAAACCGGGTCGTCCAGGGCTTCGGCCTCGACGAGATCTGGGCTTATCGCGAGCTGATCCTAGGGCTGCTGCATCGGGACGTCATGGCGCTGAAGAACCAGACGCCTACAGCCTGGTTCTGGCGCGCACTGCAGCCTATGTTCACCATCATCGCGTATACGCTCCTCTTCGAGCAGGTCGGCAAGGTGGACTTCGGCACCGGGGTGCCATACTTTTTCATGATGTCCGCAGCGATGCTGCCATGGTCCCTCTTCTCCGCGATCGTGACTGGCGCGGTCTCCAGCATCGTGGCGAATGCCGGGTTTTTCGGAAAGGTATACTTCCCGCGGATTATCCTGCCGATCGTCAGCGTCACCAACGCGCTGGTCGATTTCGTCCTCGCCACGGCGCTGCTCTTCGCGCTGCTGTTGTACATGGGCATGCCGCTCAACGCCAACCTGATCTTCGTTCCGTTCTTCGCGCTCTGGGCACTGCTGATGGGCCTTGGCTTCGGCCTGTGGCTTGCGGGGCTCAACGCGCTCTATCGGGACATCTACCAGAGTCTCGGGTACGTAATTCAAGTCGGCTTCTTTTTCTCCCCGATCGTCTATCCGACCGAAGCCATTCCCGAGCGTTACCAGGAGCTGTATCACCTGAACCCCTTCGTGGGCATCATCGAGGGGTTCCGCTGGGCCTTTCTGCAGAAGGGCAACCCGCCGGGAGAGAATGACTTCATTGCTTTCGGTCTCACCTGCGCGTTCGTGCTGTCGGGAATCTGGTTTTTTCGCCGCATCGAGCGCGTGTTCGCAGACGTGATCTAGCCGCATGAGCACTTTTGCGATACGAACCAGCAAGCTGGGCAAGCGCTACCGGCTCGGTACCCTGTCGCAGCAGACCTATACAGGCTATGACATCCTCGGGTTTGATCTGCCGCTACAGCGCCTGTGGCCGATCATATTCGGCGACCCGATCGATCAACCTTCGCCGAACGACTTCTGGGCGCTGCGCGACCTGGACCTGGAGGTGAAGCCGGGCGAGGTGGTTGGCGTGATCGGCAAGAACGGCAGCGGCAAGAGCACGCTGCTGAAGATCCTCGCCAGGGTCACCGAGCCATCGACCGGATATGCCGACGTACATGGTCAGGTCGGGAGTCTGCTCGAGGTAGGAACGGGGTTCCATCCCGAGCTTACCGGGCGGCAGAATGTATACTTAAACGGCTCGATTATGGGGATGACACACGCCCAGATCGACCGGCGCCTGGACGAAATCATCGCGTTCGCCGAAGTCGATCGCTTCATCGATACGCCGGTAAAGCATTACTCGTCCGGCATGTACATGCGCCTCGCATTCTCGGTGGCGGCGCACATGGAGTGCGACATCCTGATCGTCGATGAAGTGCTAGCTGTAGGCGACATACATTTCCAGAAGAAGTGCATAGGCAGGATCGACTCCGAGGTCAAATCGGGGAAGACAGTGCTGTTCGTAAGTCACAACACGAGCATGATCATGCAGGTATGCACCCGCTGCATCCTGATGGAGAATGGTCGCTTGGTTGAGGACGGCCTACCGCAGGTCATCGTCGAGAGCTACCTGTCCCGTGAAATGACGATTGTGGCGGAGCGGACATGGCAGCCCCGGGACGCCCCTACCACCGAGGAGCGCTCCTTCCGCCTGCGCGCGATCCGGCTCAGGCGATCCACCGGCGAAGTTTCGTCGAGGTTCGATGTCAAGGAACCTATCGTCGTCGACATGGAATGGGATGTTCTCGTCGCGCGATTTGCGCTGAACGTGCACATCTACGTCCGTCACGAATCGGGGGTCTGCGTGTTCCTGTCCATGGACAACCTCGATTCCCCGTGGCGCGACACGGTAGCCCCGGTAGGGCGCTATGCGGCAACCTGCGTTATCCCTGCGCACTTCCTGAACGAGGGGATGTTCACCGTTGAGTTCCTGATCTGCACGGCGCCGACCACGACCGAGTATTGCAGCTATCCGGACGCGGTCACGTTCTATGTCATCGATGACATGCGAAACGAAGGCGTTCGCGGCAACTGGAATCGGGAGTGGTTCTCCTCCATCTTGCGGCCCCGCCTGCAATGGAAGCATGCATCGGTAGCGCCGCTACTCGCCGCGGACGGGGATGACATCTCGATGAATCAGCGGGCGACATCCATCGGTGGATAGGGACCCAGTTCCTGCAAGCGTTATGGAGAAATCTCGACAGATGCGGCCAATGCTGGAAGTCAACACCATCGAAATGGACCCACCCGCCCGAGATCCCGAGTATGAGAAGAAGCTCGCGCTGGGAAAGGAGTTGAACGAGGCACTCGAGCTCTATCGGTTGACCGAGGAACTGGATCGCCTGGCGGCCGTGATCAAGGCGCAGTCAGTAGGCGACAAGCTCACGCCGTCCCAGTACGCCCAGCTCAAGGCGCACCAGGAAGACACGATGGCGGTAGAGCAGCGGCGGAAATACTTTCGCGAGACCGACCATCGATCCAGTTTTCATGGTATCGCCTACTACGCGATCAAGAGCCTGCTTGGTCGGGACTCCTCTATACGGTCCATCCTCAACATCGGCTGCAACTACGGATACATGGACTACCTGCTCGCAAAGGAGCATGGCCTCGTCTCTGTGCTCGGGGTGGATGTCAACGACGATACACCGAGCAAGAACGCCGACCTCGTGCTGCCGAATTTGAACTTCCGAGCCGGATATGCCCTGGACCTGCTAGAAGCCGGCGACATCCGCGCAGACTTGGTGTACATGTCTTCGACGGCAACAGTCATCCGGAACGAAGAGATCCGGCGGTATCTGCGTGTGCTGAGTGGCTCGGCAAAGTACGTACTCTTTAGCGAGCCCGTATGGCTGCGCCCCGGCAATGTGCTTCAGAAGGGGCTGGATATTTCCGTTACCGAGTCGGTGCCTGCGTACGTCCAGAGGAATCCGCTGACGGGAAGCTACGGCTACCTCTGCTGGAACCACAATTACGCTGGTCTCCTGGAGTCGGAGGGCTTTGAGGTGATCGACTACAGGTTCTACCGTCCCGAGTTCACCTATCTCTACTGGTGCCTCGCGTTGGGTCAGAACACGAACGCGCGACTTTGGGAGTGAGAACCTGTACGGATGACGAAAAAAGATATCACCATGTTGATACGCATCCTCGGGCGGTCGATGAATGCTGGACTTTCCTGGCTCGGACTGAGGTTGCTCAGAAAGCATACGTTTGATGGGTATGTTCAACGCGAAGCTGCGGCGGCCATCGAGATCCACCAGCTAAAGGGGGAGCGCGAAGCACTAGAACAGCGATATCACGCTAGTGAGGGAGTCCGGTTGAGCTTGGAGGCGCGGCTTCAAGCAACGCAGGAGCGCCTCCGGGAAACCGCGAGGCTGGCGGCGTTGAAGCGAAAGGCTGCCGGTGGCACTAGCGAGTCAGCGGTCGCGGTTGTTCTCGTAACCACCACGACACAAATCAGCCAGGCAGAATTGCTTCTCACGGAACTTCGCGTTGCGCGCATAAGGCCAATCGTCGTGTCGTACGTAAGCGCGCACTATGGCGTTCTGGTCGAGATGTGCAGGTCGCAGGGAGTCGGGGTGGTGAATCACGAACTGAAACCGCTTCATCTCGTGGAGGATCTGCCGACCGATATCAGCTTCCAGGCCACCTATCGAACTCCGGGCAAAGTCTCGTACGCAAACCGGCATGCCGAGTGGTCACGCTTGGTCGAAGACAAATGGGTTGTACCTGCAAGATTGGGCGACGAACTTCAGTTCCAGAATGGATTGCGCGAGGCCTGTTCCGGATTTCTCCACCAGGCGGGTGCAGACATCTTGCTGTTGTTCGAGGACAACGCTGAATCCGAGACCGGCATCTGGGTGGTTGCGGCTCGGGGGCTGGGCGTCCCTTCCGCGATCGTGCCATTCACGATAGCTGACGAGAAGGAGCCGGCAGAGGCGCACGTGAACGATCCCATGTTCGCTGCGGATGCAAATGCATACAACAGGCTTGTCGCGCAACTCTATCCGCAATGGGTGCTTGAATATAAGGGCAAGCGACTACTCCGCAGGCCGGGCATCTCCGCCGTTGCCGCCGAGTGGCTGGGCGTTGCGCCGCCTTTGCCCTGGATCCTGAACAGCACGCTGGGCAATGCCATAGCGGTAGAGAGCCGGGCGATGCTTGACCACTACCGCAGACTCGGCGTGCCGGAAGACAAGCTGGTGCTGACCGGAAGCCTGTCGGACGACATACTGTTCGCTGCTCGCGAAGCAGGCAGGTCCGGTGTCAAGTGCATGATGCGCAATGGCGATGAGCGAGTTCTGCTGTGCGCGTTTCCACCAAATCAGCTCGGTGTGGGAAGGCCGAAATGCGAGTTTCGCGACTATGCCGACTTGATGGAGTTCTGGCTTACGGAATTGGAGACGCTTCGCGGCTGGAAGATTGTTATTCGGCCGCATCCGTTCATGCCGGCAGGGGACGTTGAGCTGCTGCGACGGTCAGGTTTCTTTGTTTCCGACGCTCCGACAGCGAAGCTTATTCCCGACTGCGATCTGTACGTGGCGAGTGTGTCGGCAACCATACGCTGGGCGTTGGCCATGGGAAAGCCGGTACTGAACTATGATGTGTTTGCGTACGGGTACGTCGACTACAATTCTGCTGGGGCAGTGTTCCAAGCAGGGACGAAGGCAGAGTTTTCATCCGCGTTGCAGGCATACGCGAACGACGAGCGATTCCTGCGTGATCAGGCAGAGGTAGCGGTCAAGGAAGCAGGATACTGGGGCGAGATAGATGGCAAGTCATCGCAACGGTTGCGACGGTTGTTCGAGCATCTCATGAATGGTGCAGATGCCGGCGCGCCAGTCTCATCCGGCACGCCGTACGAGCTCGCGGAATAGCAGACGCGGCGGCCCCTGCGCGGCGAGGGCTATCGCGAAGCGCGTACAATGCGCGCCGGACGGGCTGTTCATGCCCCGGCGAAGGCACGAGCGCGGCAGTCCGAAACCATCCGACCAGGTACCCAAGCACCATGCATCCGAGGCTTAGATACTATCCGCACCACGCGGACTATCTCGTGCACGCGAACGAGTACCGCCCGTTCATTACGTCGATGGGCGAACCCAACTACCGGTCCGCGTCGCTGAATACCGATGAGTTCGGCTTCCGAGTGCAGCACTATTACGACGGCAGGCCAGTGGATTTCCGCGACCTCGCGCACCGCGTATCGGAGTGCAACCTGATGCTGGGCGGAAGCACCTTGTTCGGCGTAACCGCCAGCAGCGACGAGGCCACGATCACCAGGCACCTGACCAAGCCGGGCCTGCCGTGCGTCAACTGGGGGCAGCGTGGCGCGACCGGCCAGCAGGAACTGCTGCTTTACCTGCTGCTCAAGTACCTGCTGCCGCCCCAGCGGAATATCGTGCTGCTTTCGGGCATGAACGACGTATGCATCGCCATGCTGCCCGGCGCGATGAGCTACCCCGCGATCGGCGGCGTGTACAGCGAGGATGTCTTCTTCCGCGGATTCCTGGAATCGGAAACACCGGGACAGCAGTTAACCAATGAACTGAGGAGGGCGCACGAGCGCTTCGATGAGCTTTGGCTGAAGAACGACAACTTTCGGAGGATCGCGCGACTGTTCCTTCAAGGTGGCGTACGCAGAGTCGAGCTAGAGCCCCCGGCAATCCAGGCCGATGAGCAGTTCGGCATCGTATGCAGGCTGGTTGCGAATACCTTGCAGACTTGGGGGTGGCTGCAGGCCGCTACCGGGGTGCGGGTTCACTACGTGTTGCAGGCCTCGATCGGCTGGACCCGAAAGCCCTTGACCCAGATGGAGTCCGAATGCTTCGAGGAGGACCTGCGCAGGATCGAGAGCATGAAGCGCTTCACCGATCGCGGGCTCTACCTCAAGTTCCGCGAGCATGTCGAGCGGGCATGCAATGCAGCCGGATTGCGCTTTTGCGACGCGAACGAATGGTTCAATGAACCAAGGTTCGGCGACGAGAACCTGTTCACCGACTCCTGTCACTTCAATGACCACGGCAACAGGCTCATGGCCGACCTGCTTGCCGAACGCCTGGAGTGGAAGTAAAGCCGTGACGTTGATACTGAGGATACTCTCCCGCACCTACCTCACGTGGCTGCGAGTTCGCGACGTCGATGACGCGATGTCTGCAACTGCGCGGGCGATCAAGACCTTTCGGGCAGACACGAACTATCCCTTCTACTAGCTGACATGCGGCTGATCAATCTGCTGGCAAAGC
>NZ_JBFWPA010000100.1:0-24051 GCF_050250235.1 Pseudorhodoplanes sp. | reverse complement strand
TGAGGCAGGCGGGGTGGGGACTTTCACACGCGAAAGAGGTTTCCCCATCATAAGACCCCACCCCGATCTCCTTCGCTTCGCTCAGTCGATCGACCCTCCCCACGAGGGGGAGGGTAAGAGCGGACGCAGTCAATCGTACGTTCGCAATCACACCTGCATGGCGCGCAGGCCGAGCCGATCCATCAATCGCCGGTCGCGGTCGGCCGCGGGATTCGCCGTCGTCAGCAGTTTCGGTCCGTAGAAGATGGAATTCGCACCGGCAAGAAAGCACAATGCCTGGGTCTCGTCGGTCATGTCCTCGCGCCCGGCCGACAGCCGCACCATCGAGCGCGGCATGGTGATGCGCGCGACCGCGATGGTGCGCACAAACTCGATCGCATCGATTCCGGCACCACTGGCCAGCGGCGTTCCTTGGACCTGCACCAGCATGTTGATCGGCACGCTCTCCGGATGCACCGGCAGCGTCGCGAGCGCGTGGATCATGCCGACGCGGTCTTCCGCGCCCTCCCCCATGCCGACGATGCCGCCGCAGCAGACATGGATGCCCGCGTCACGCACATGCTCCAGCGTGTCGAGCCGCTCCTGCCAGGTGCGGGTGGTGATGATCGCGCCATAGAATTCCGGCGAAGTGTCGAGGTTGTGGTTGTAATAGTCGAGGCCGGAGGCTTTCAGCCGCGTCGCCTGCGAACCGGTCAGCATGCCGAGCGTGACGCAGGTTTCCAGCCCCATCGCGCGCACGCCTTCGATCATGGCGCAGACCTTGTCGAGATCGCGGTCCTTGGGCTCGCGCCAGGCCGCGCCCATGCAGAAGCGGCTGGCGCCGGCATCCTTCGCCGCCTGCGCCTCGGCCAGCACCTTGTCGAGGCTCATCAGCTTCTCGGCCTTGACCCCGGTGTCGTATGCCGCGCTCTGCGGGCAATAGGCGCAATCTTCGGGGCAGCCGCCGGTCTTGATCGAGAGCAGCGTCGAGACCTGCACCTCGGCCGGATCGAAATTGGCACGGTGCGCCGATTGCGCCTGAAACATGAGTTCCGGGAAAGGCAGGGCAAACAGGTCGCGAATTTCGGCGCGGGTCCAGTCGTGCCGGATCGCGCCGTCCGCATCCGGAAATCCGGCCTTTTCGTAGGTTCCAAGGGTCATCGGCAGGTCTCAACCCGGCTCTTGCATTGCGCCTGTGGCTTCATGTCATAGTGCCGCCGCCAAGCCAAGCTGGCGAGCGGGCGATAGCGGACGGGGAGCGGGGATGATTTCACGGCGGACGATACTGGCGGGCCTCGGCGCGACCGTCGCGGCACCGGCTGTTTTCAACCAGACCCATGCACAGCACCATGCCGGGCACGATCCGGTCTATTCCCACCTCACCGATCCGAAGATCAAGAAGCCGCCGCTCGACACCATGAAGCTGCAGCATGTGTTCGAATCTCCGGCACCGCCTGCGGCCCGACAGGGCCGCTGGGTGGCCAAGGCCCCGCTGCCGCTGCCGCGCAGCGAGATGGCCTGGGCCACGACGCTGAACAATCGCATGCATGTGGTCGGCGGATATGGCGAGCAGCGAGTCGACCGGCCCTATCACCATGTCTATGACCAGGGCTCCGACAAGTGGCTGGACGCGCCGTTCCTGCCGCGCGGCGCCAACCATGTCGGCATCGTCGTGGTCAAGGAAAAACTCTACGCCATCGGTGGCTTCATCGAGCAGAACCGCAAGCCCGACAATCTCTGCTTCGTGCTCGACGGCGAAACCTGGCGAGGCATTGCGCCCTTGCCGAAGCCATTCGCGGCAATTGGCTGCGCCGCGGTCAACGGACACCTGCATGCGATCGGCGGCGCGATCGGAGATACCTTCCCGACCAAGAAATCGGTCGACTGGCATCTGGTCTATGATCCGCGCATCGACCAATGGAGCGCGCGTGCGCCGATGCCGACCGGGCGCGATCATACCGGCACACTTGCGGTGAACGGCAAAATCCACCTGATCGGCGGCCGGGTGGATTCATTCCACACCAACTCCAACCTGCACCATGTCTACGATCCGAAGACCGACAAATGGGAGCCTCGCGCGCCGCTTCCCACCGCGCGCTCGGGCCATGGCGCGGTGTTGCTGAACGGGAAGATTTTCGTGATGGGCGGCGAAGGCACGAACCGCGTCTACGGCCAGAACGAAGGCTACGATATCGAGCGCGATATCTGGGAATCCTATGCGCCGATGCCGACCCCGCGTCATGGGCTTGGCGCGGCCGCGATCGGCAACTTCATCCACGTCGCGGGCGGTGGTCCGGTGATGGGGGGCTCGATCCAGAGCGCGGTCCACGAGGCGTTCACGCTGGACTAGGGGGTTGGGAAACCGGTTGGTTCTTGCAGCACTCCCTTCAGGCGGATTTCCGAATCCGGACCACACGAGAATCACAGGTTTGCCGGTGTCCTTCGAATCCGAAATCCGCTCACCAGCAAGCCGCAGAATGAAGCGGACTTCGGATTCCGGACACCAGGGTGCCGCGACGCGCAGCCCGATCGCGACAATGCTGGCAACGTTGACACTGGCCATGCCGGTCGCAATGCCGGCGCCGGCGGCCGATTATACCCCGGAGCAGATCTGTGTGGCGCTCACGCGCCAGACGCTCGCCGAGCCGTCGGACTTCCAGCTTGTCGCACCGAAGGTGACGCTTGCCCCCGGCAACCGGGCGAAGGCCGCGGACGGCCGTCTGCGGATCGAGGTGCCGTTCCGCGACCGGACCAAAGGCATCAAGATCGGTACCTGCGTGTTCAAGGACGGCCCCTGGCCGGATTTCATGGCTGTGGGGGCGCGCCATTTCTCGAAAGCGGAAATCGAGGAACTGGGCCGCCACCTCGAAGCCGGCCGCTGAGGTTGAGCGTTGCGCGCGAAGCGGGGAAGGCCTAGGAGGACGCAAACCCGACCCGCGAGAAACGTGCCATGGACGACACGCTGCCCGACCGCCTATCCAACGATCCCGACAGCCCGTTCTATGACGAGGCGCTGCTTCAACGGGACATCGGCATCCGTTTCGCCGGCAAGGAGAAGACCAATGTCGAGGAATATTGCATCAGCGAGGGATGGATTCGCGTCGCCGCCGGCAATGCCAGGGACCGCCACGGCAAGCCGCTGACCATCAAGCTGAAGGGCGCGGTCGAGCCCTATTTCAAGGACCGAGGCTGATATGCTGCGCCGGTTCGCCGCCTACATTTGGAATCGAAGAATTACCTGAACACCAATTCCATCTGATACGGCGTGTGATCCCCGGTGCTGCTGAGAAAGCTCACTTTGACATAATACCATCCCGCAGCCAAATCAGCTTTCAGAGAAAGAGGCGCCAGTCTCTTCGCTGAGGGGTCAGCCTCCCGTCCGGCAGCGACGGACAACGTCTCACCTTTTTGATCTGTAACTTCAACTCCCAAGAGCCGAAGATGGCCATAAAGACCAAGAGTCAAGGTTCCCGGTCCGTCTAGCTTGAACAAGAACCACTGTTGCTGACGGGTCCTTTCGATCCACTCCCGCAGTACATATTGCTGACCCTTGTTCAGCTGCGGTGGGAATGGTGACGGGTTCAGGTAACGTTCCCTGTTCGCATAACTTCCGTTTGTCGACAATGGACCGAGGTCGTACCACGTCAGCTGGTGCGCTGCTTGACGACTGGAATTTGGAGGTCGAGCATTTGTTGGTTCGGCCCATAAGTCCACGCGATAGTTTCTTGTTCCTTTGACGTACGGATCTTCGATTTCTAAACAATAATGACCTGGATCGACACGGATTTCGCGCGAATTTGCTTCATCTCGACCCGACAACAGCAAGGTCTTTTTTTGCGGCAGCAAAACAAGCTGCACAGTGTACGACTTGTCATATTCGAACTTTTTCCCTGTGATCACGGCGCCGGACGGGGTATAGAAATGATACACATCACGCGGCTTGTCCCAACTGACCGAACCGATAATTTTCTGCTGCTGGCCAGCGTTTCCTTTTGAAGCTGCCCCGATCGCACATGCAAGCGCGCCCTGGTCAACGTTCGGAATAAGTGTGGGCGTGACCGACATCCGATAGGATCGCTTTGGATCAGCTGTGTAATCTCTGCTGGTCTGAATTTTCAGAAAGTACTCTCCTTTTGAAAGTTGAAGAGTGGTTTCCTCATGAGCGTTGCCATTCAAGGTCGGCCCAAGTTGATTTCGCCTGCTGTCGAATATTTCAAGAATCTGCGTCGTATGCGGCGATTCTTCGAGCCGCAAATGAACAGAAAAGTTTCCTGCAGGTAAGCCGAACTTCAGAAAATCAACGCTGTCCCATTTGTTCACAACCTGCCCGATTCTTCCCTCGAAAACAGCCGCCCTTAGTTTACCGTCCTTCTCAGGAACACCGACCAATCCCAACGATTGAGCTTTCTCAAAACTGTTGTTGAAGCCGGTATCATCGTTGTCTGGCGTGCTGGAATCGTCGCCTGCAATTCCGTACTCCATTCCGGATAAGAGCGCCGCAATCAGCAAAACGCGTCTCATGGTCGTCCCCGCCGCTGGGAGAGAGGGCCGCGTCTGCCGCGGAACGCAAGCCAGACGCTCTATTTCTTCTTCTGCAGGTCGCGCTGGATCGCCTCGTTCATACGCTGGTTCAGCCGCTCGTAGTCCTTGTTCAGTCTGTCGCAGGCCGGCTTCTGCGCCTCGCAGAGGATGCGGGTCACGACGAAAAACCGGCCGCCCTGCTGATGCAGTTCGCGCCGCCCGACTGACGGATTGGCATAGTGGTTGGGAGGCGTGAACGACCATTGCGCGCCGTCGGTGTCGTCCGCGAAGGTCCAGCCGTCGCCGGTCGAAAACTTCACGCCCGGCTTGGCCTTCAGTGCAGCAAGCGCTGCGGCGACCGTGTCGTAGGGAATGCCCGGTGACGGCGCCGCGGTCTGCGCCAGACCGGTGCCGGTCCAGACTGCGCCGGTCCAAACCAGCATTCCCGATAAAGCGATGGCGAGCCGGTGCATGGGGATCTCCGTGCCGCAATCTCCCGCATGCCGGCTCCAGGCGCAATTGCGCGGATCGGGACGCCGTTCAACTTTGGGTGTGTTCGCCGTTCCCGGCTGCCATGCGCTTTTCGCGAAGCGCCGCCGCTTCCGCCTGTTCCAGATAACGGCGGCCCATATCGGCGTGCAACTTCATCTGCGCGGGATTTTCGCAATCCGCGGCGTCCTCGAAGGACTTGCGCGCGAGGTCGAGAAGTCGTTCGCTTTCGCGCATGACTACCCGTCGGATTGTACGCGCGGCGCCCGCCGGGAATCCAGCGCTACGACAGCCGACGACGTCTCCGCATGTTCCAGCAAGGCCAAGCCAAGCTCGGCCTGCACCCGCATGCTCGCGATGGTCCTGGCTTCGGCCGCAAGCCGGAACGCTCTGCGCGCGCGCTCGAAACTCGCCTCCGCGTCCGCCATGTCTTCCTCCCGTGAAAGACATTCATAGCGCGCAATGACCCGGGGCCTGTTGATCCTGATCAAGAACGGCACGGCCATCCGGCCCGGCTCAGCCTGCCACCGGCCGCTCGGTGCCCTCGACCTGGATGCGGAAGCCGGATCGCACATTCGGCCAATAGTCCCAGATCGCCTTGTGGTGGGTACAGCGATTGTCCCAGAACGCGATCGAATGCGGCCGCCAGCGGAAGCGGCAGGTCCATTCCGGCTTATTGCAATGGTCGATCAGGAATTGCAGCAGGCGATCGGCCTCCAGCCGGGGCAGGTCGTTGATCTTCGCGGTGAAGTCGGTGTTCACGAAGATCACCTTCTTTCCGCTGACCGGATGCCTGATGATGACAGGGTGAACCGAAACCGGTGTGCCCGGACCGAATACGCGGGTGCCATCGTGGGTGGCGGTCAGCCCGTCGAGATAGGTCTTCATGCGCGGCGACAGCGCCTCATAGGCGGCATACATCGAGGCGAACATGGTGTCGCCACCGCCGTCCGGCGGCACCGTGTGATTGTAGAGGATCGAGCCGAGCGGCGGGATTTCCGCACAGGACTGGTCGGAGTGGAAATTCTCGCCGGAAATCTGCTTCGATGTCTCGTCGTAGTGGAACTTGCGGACGTAAGGGTTCTCGGTGGTCTTGCTGATGGTCGACTTGCCGACATGCTGGCCGAGCGGACCGAAATAGCGCCCAAGCCTGATCTGGTCGTCGAAGGAGATTTTCTGGTCGCGGAAGAAAATCACCTGAAACTGGATGAAGGCCCGGTGCAGCTCTTCGACCTGATTGTTGGGAAGCGGTTTGGTGAGGTCGATGTTGCCGATCTCGGCGCCGATATGCGGCGAGACCGGGGTGACCGTGATCGATTCGTAGGACATGGTCGAACTCCAGTGAATGCTGCGGGCGCCGCGCGCTATTGCGTCTTGGTGCCGGACCGCTCGATCGCGTCCGTCCAGTTCTGCACGTCCTTCGCAACGAAGGCGCGGAAGGCTTCCGGAGACGAGCTTGCGACGTCGGTTCCCATCTTCCTGATCTGCGCGACATAGGCCGGATCGCTGGCGATCCGCACGGTTTCCTTGTTCAGCCGCTCGACGATGTCCTTCGGCGTGCCGGCCGGCACGAACAGGCCGGTCCAGGCGCCGACATCAAATCCCGGCACTCCGGATTCCGAGAATGTCGGAATGTCCGGCGCGTTGGGCGACCGCTCCTTCGTGGTCACCCCAAGCGCCCGCATCTGGCCGCCGCGCACCAGCGGCAGCGCATTCGGTATTGTTTCGAGCATCATCGACACCTGCCCGGAGATCAGGTCGGGGGTGGCCGCCCCGCCGCCCTTGTAAGGCACATGCAGCAGGTCGATCCCGGCCGCGATCTTGAACAGTTCGGTGGTCAGGTGCGAGGCCGAGCCGACACCGGCGGAGGCGAAGGTGAGCTTGCCGGGATTCTTCTTCGCATAGTCGATCAGTTCGCGAAGATTGGTCGCAGGTACCTGCGGGTTGACGATCAGCACCAGCGGCAATTGATGCAGCATGCCGACCGGCACGAGGTCTTTCTGCGGATCGTAGCGCAGGTTCTTGTGCAGGGCGGGTCCGATGCCGAGCGTCCCGTTGGTGCCGAACAGCATCGTGTAGCCGTCGGGCGTCGACTTCGCGACGGCCTCGGCGCCGATATTGCCGCCCGCGCCGGGCCGGTTCTCGACCACGATCTGTTTGCCGAGGCCCTGCGACATTGCGGCCGCGACCGCGCGCGCGAGCACGTCCGAAGAGCCGCCGGCTGCGAAGGTGACCACCATCGCCGGAGAGCGGTCGGGATAAGTCTGCGCCGGCGCCTCGCCGGCAACGCAAGTGAAAACGAGCGCTCCGATGGCGAGCGCAATTCCGGGAAGTCTGGCTGTCATGTCGGGTCTCCGTGGCTGCGTCGGGTCCGGCAAGTCCTGGTCCAGCGCAGCGACTTTACGCAGACGCCGCAGCGGATACAATTTGACAAAGCTCTCTATCAATTATGCCGATCAGGCATATCCAAGCGAGCGTCCGATGAACCTGCGTCAGCTCGAATATTTCGTGAAGGTGGCCGAGTTCGGCAGTTTCAGCCGCGCGTCCGCGGTGCTCGGCATGACCCAGCCGGCGATCAGCCGGCAGGTCCGCGCGCTGGAGAGCGCTTTGAAGCTCGATCTCCTGCATCGCAACGGGCGCGGCGCCATGCTCACCGATGCCGGACAGCGCTTTCTCGTGCATGCCAAGGGCATCCTGCATCAACTCGACGGCGCGCGGCATGCGGTCACCGGCAGCGAGGCCGATCTGGCCGGCAGGGTCGTCATCGGACTGCCGCCCTCGATCGGACAGGTGCTGACCCTGCCGGTCGTACGCGCGGTGCGCGAACGCTATCGCAACGCCGAGCTGACCATCATCGAGGCGCTGAGCGTGTCCCTGCAGGAGCGGCTCCTGGCCGGGCGGATCGACGTCGCCGTGGTCCACAACGTCGTGCCCTCCCCGCTGCTGCGGGTCGAACCGATCCTGACCGAGTCGACCTGCCTCCTCAGCGCGGCGCGCGGTGCCGGCAGCGGACCGATCGGGTTCGGCGCGCTCCAAAAATTCGACCTGATTTCCCCGACCGCGCCGCACCCGATCCGTTCGATGGTCGAGGCGGAAGCCGCCCGGCGCGGCATGAAGTTGCGGATCGTCCTGGAGATCGACGCCATCGCCAACATGCTGCAGCTGGTGCGGGAAGGCTATGGCCACGCAGTCGTGCCCTACAACGTGGTGCGCGCCGGAATGTCGGGCGCCGGTATTGTCGCGCGCCCGATCATGCGGCCCAGCCTGAAGAGTACGGTTGCGCTGGTGACGCCGGCGCGGCGGCCGCAGACCCTGCTGGCCGAGGGGATCGCCGCGGTGCTGCGACAGGTGCTGCAGCAGGCCCTGGCCGGCGCGGCGCCCCGCGCGCTCAGTCTTTAAGGCGGTCGGCACTCATCCGTTTCAGCGTCGCAACCTGCCGAAAGAATTCGCGGCTCGGCTGCGCCGGGCTGCCGAGCATCCGCGCGCCGGCCTCGACATCGGAAATCACGCCGGCCTGCGCACCGATCTGCGCGCCATCGCCAATCCTGATGTGTCCTGCCATGGCGGCCTGACCGCCGACCTGAACAAAATCGCCGAGGATCGTGGAACCGGAAATGCCCACTTGCGCAACCACAATGCAGCAGCGGCCCAGCACCACATTGTGCCCGATCTGAACCAGATTATCGAGGCGCGACCCTGCGCCGATGACGGTGTCACCCGCCGAACCACGATCGACCGTCGAGTTGGCGCCGACCTCAACGTCGTCGTGCAGCATGACGCGACCCAGTTGCGGCACGGTGACGAAGCCGCTCTTGGTTACCGCAAAGCCGAAACCCTCCTGCCCGATCCGTGCGCCCGGATAGACATAGACCCGATCGCCGAGCAAGGCGTGGCTGATGCTGGCATGTGCGCCGACCCGGCAGTCACGGCCAAGCACCACACCGCTGCCTATCACGGCAGCCGGCCCGATGCGGCATCCCGGACCGATTTCGGCGCCCGCCTCGATGACACAAAGCGGTCCGATATCCGCCGACGGATCGATGGTTGCGGCTTCGTCGATGACCGCCGAAGGATGAATGCCGGGAGAGGCCGCCCGTGCCGGGTGGAACAGTTTTGCGACCTTCGCCCAGCCGGTATAGGGGTCGGCCATCACGATCGCCACCGCGCTCTGCGGTACCCGCGACTGCATGTCCGGATGGACGATCACCGCACCTGCGCGCGTCACCTCGAGCAGCGCTGCGTATCGCCTGTTGTCCAGAAAGCTGACCTGCTGCGGTCCGGCGGTCTGCAATGGCGCGACGCCTTCGAACACCCGCTCGTGCTCCGAGGCCACCACTCCGCCCGCTGCGTTTGCGATTTCGGCCAAGCGGTGTGGCCCGCTTCGCTGAAAGAAGCGGATATGGCCTGTCGATGCGGGCTGCATGCTTCGTCCTTGAGGAAGGCCAGCTGCTATCCCCAAGTCCAGCGGAACACAAGCGCCGATCCAGCAACTCTACATTGCACGATCAACGCTGGAGCCGTTCAAGGTGACGCCACATTCCCGACACAACGCGGACGCCTATTCCGCCGCCTCGCGCAGCGGAACCGCTTCCACCTTGGCCGCGCAATACTTGAATTCGGGAATTTTTCCGAACGGATCGAGCGCCGGATTGGTGAGCAGGTTCGCCGCCGCCTCGACATAGGCGAAGGGGATGAAGACCACGCCGTCCGGCACCGCATCGTCCTGGCGCGACTGCAATTCCACACTGCCGCGCCGCGTCGAGACACGAATCATGTCGCCCGGACGGATGCCGAGCTTGGCAAGCGTGCCGCGCGACACCTGCGCGATCGCGCTTGGTTCCAGTGCATCGAGCACGGTGGCGCGGCGTGTCATCGAGCCGGTATGCCAGTGTTCGAGCTGGCGGCCGGTCGACAGAATGAACGGATAATCGTGGTCCGGGGTCTCGTCGGGCGGGGTCAGCTTTGCCGCCACCAGCTTGCCGAGTCCGCCCGGACGAGGGAAACCGTTCTCGAACACCACGTCACGGCCGGGCTTGTCCGGCGCATCGGCTGGATAGGTCACCGCGTCCTCGCGCTCGACACGGTCCCAGGAGATGTTGTCCAGCGCCGGCATCATCGACGCCATTTCCGGATAGACGTCGCGCGGATGCGTATAGGTCCAGTTCAGGCCCATGCGCTTTGCGATCTCCACCGTGATCCACCAGTCCTGCCGCGCGTCGCCCGGCAACGGCAATGCGGCTCGGCCCATCTGCACCTGACGGTTGGTGTTGGTGACGGTGCCGTCCTTCTCCGGCCAGGCGGATGACGGCAGCACCACATCTGCATAGACCGCGGTCTCGGTGAGGAAGATATCCTGCACCACGAGGTGCTCAAGATGGGCGAGCGCCTCGCGCGCGTGGTTGAGATCGGGGTCGGACATCGCGGGATTCTCTCCCATGACATACATGCCGCGAATCACATCGTTGTGGATCGCGTTCATGATCTCGACCACGGTCAGCCCGCGCTTCGGATCGAGCTGCACGCCCCATTTCTTCTCGGCGGCACCGCGGATTTCGGGATTCTCCACCGACCTGTAATCCGGGAAGAACATCGGGATCAGGCCGGCGTCGGAGGCACCCTGCACGTTGTTCTGGCCGCGCAGCGGATGCAGCCCGGTGCCCGGCCGGCCGATCTGGCCGGTGATCAGCGACAGCGCGATCAGGCAGCGCGCATTGTCGGTGCCGTGGGTATGCTGCGACACGCCCATGCCCCAGAAGATGATGGCATTCTCGGCGCGCGCGAAGGTGCGCGCCACTTCACGCAGCACGTCCGGCTCGATGCCGCAGATCGGCGCCATCTCTTCCGGCGTCAAGTCCCTGACGTGCTCGGCCAGTGCCGGGAAACCCTCGGTATAGGTCTGCACATATTGCTTGTCGTACAAGTTTTCGGTGACGATGACGTTCAGCATCGCATTCAGCATCGCGACGTCGGCGCCGTTCTTGAACTGCATCATCCGCCAGGCATGGCGCTTCAGCGCCTGACCGCGAGGGTCCATGACGATCAGCTTGGCGCCGCGTTTCGCGGCCTGCTTGAAGAAAGTGGCCGCGACCGGATGGTTCTCGGTCGGGTTGGCGCCGATCACGATGATGACATCGGAATTCTTCACCTCGTTGAAGGTCGCCGACACGGCCGCCGAGCCTACGCCTTCGAGGAGCGCTGCGACCGACGAGGCGTGGCAGAGCCGCGTGCAATGGTCGACATTGTTGGTGCCGAAGCCGGTGCGCACCAGCTTCTGAAACAGATAGGCCTCCTCGTTGGAACATTTCGCCGAGCCGAAGCCGGCGAGCCCCTTCGGGCCCTGCTGCTCGCGGATTCTCAGAAAGCCCTGCGCCGCCTTGTCGAGCGCCTCGTCCCAGGTGGCTTCGCGGAAATGCGTCCAGGGATTGGCCGGATCGATGAATTCGTGCGGGACTTTCGGCACGCCCTCCTTGCGGATCATCGGCTTCAGAATGCGCTGCGGATTGTGCACATAGTCGAAGCCGAAGCGGCCCTTCACGCAGAGCCGGTTCTCGTTCGCCGGACCGTCCTTGCCGGTGACATAGAGCAGCTTGTCGTCCTTGATATTGTAGGTGAGCTGGCAGCCGACGCCGCAATAGGGGCAGACCGAATTCACCTGTTTGTCCGCATATTCGGTGCGGACATTGTCGGCGTTGACCAGCGTCGACGGCATCAATGCGCCGGTCGGGCAGGCCTGCACGCATTCGCCGCACGCGACGCAGGTCGACTGACCCATGGGATCGTCGAAGTCGAACACGATCTTCTCGTGATGGCCGCGGCCGGCCATGCCGATGACGTCGTTGACCTGCACTTCGCGGCAGGCCCGGACGCACAGATTGCACTGGATGCAGGCGTCGAGATTGACCGCCATCGCCACATGGCTGCGGTCCGGCGCCGGCATCTTTTCGCGCTCCGGAAATCGGCCGGTCTCGATCCCCATCCTGTCGGCCCAATTCCAGAATTTCGAAATCGGATCGTGTGAGGTCGCGCGTTCCGGCTGGTCGGAGACGAGGAGGTCGAAGATCATCTTGCGCGCGGTCTGCGCGCGATCATTCGAGGCATTGACCTTCATGCCCTCGGTCGGGGTGCGGATGCAGCTTGCCGCCAAGACGCGCTCGCCTTCGATTTCGACCATGCAGGCGCGGCAATTGCCGTCTGCCCGATAGCCGGGCTCCGGCGTGTAGCACAGATGTGGAATGTCGATGCCTTCCCGCCTGGCCACCTGCCAGATGGTCTCGCCGTCATGCGCATGCACCTGCCGCCCGTCCAGGGTGAAGGTGATGCAGGCTTCGCCGTGCAGATGTTTCGGGTTCTCGGTCATGATCGCATTCCATCGGCTTGCACAGCCGTTCTCCCCTCCCCCTTGTGGGGAGGGGCCGGGGGTGGGGTCTTCATGTCAGCTTGCGCGGCGAGAATAGCCTCACCGACGCTCCGGGGCGCTTTCAGCACATCGTTGTTCCAGAAGCGCAGCACGCGATAACCTTGCGACTTGAGCCATGCGGTGCATTTCAGGTCGTGAGACAACTGACGATCCGCGTGCTGACTGCCGTCGATTTCGACCAACAACTTGCCTTCATACCAGGCAAAGTCTGCGACGTACGCGCCGATTGGCGCCTGCCGGCGAAAGTGCATGCCGAGTGGCTTAAGTGTACGCAGGATGAACCACATGCGACGCTCGGCATCTGTCGGCGCACGGCGCATCCTTTGCGCATGCTGCCTGGTCCGCTTTGCGATCGCCGTATGCGGCATCTTTCTTTCTCGCAATGGCCCCACCCCGGCGCCTGCGGCGCCACCCCTCCCCACAAGGGGGAGGGGTACAGACGTGACAGCCAGTGTCCTCATCAAATCCAAACGCTCACCAGCCCTTCAGAGGCTTTTTGAGATCCTCCGGGAAATGCTTCATCACGCTCTGCAACGGGTTCGGCGCAGCCTGCCCGAGCCCGCAGATCGACGCATCGCGCATCGCGGTCGACAGCTCGTTCAGCAGACCCTCATTCCAGGGCCCCTGCTCCATCAGCCTGACCGCCTTCTCGGTGCCGACGCGGCAGGGCGTGCATTGCCCGCAGCTCTCGTCCTCGAAAAACTTCATCAGGTTCAGCGCGACGGCTTTCATATCGTCATGCTGCGACAGGATCACAACCGCGTGCGAGCCGACAAACGAACCATGCGGTTCCAGCGTGCCGAAATCGAGCGGGATGTCGGCCATGCTTTCCGGCAGCACGCCGCCGGACGCGCCGCCCGGCAGGAAGCCCTTGAAGTCGTGGCCGTCCTGCATGCCGCCGCAATATTCATTGATGAGTTCGCGCATCGTGATGCCGGCGGGCGCGAGCTTCACGCCCGGCTCCCTGACGCGACCCGACACCGAGAACGACCGGAAGCCCTTGCGTTCATGGCGGCCATGGGAGGTGAACCACGACACGCCCTTCTCCACGATGTCGCGGATCCAGTACAGCGTCTCGACATTCTGCTCCAGCGTCGGCCGGCCGAACAAGCCGACCTGCGCGACATAGGGCGGGCGATGCCGCGGCAGCCCGCGCTTGCCCTCGATCGATTCGATCATCGCGCTTTCTTCGCCGCAGATATAGGCGCCGGCGCCGCGGCGCATATGGAAGCGCGTGTGCCGGACAAGGCCAGCCGCCTCGACCTTCTCCATCTCGTTCAATATCAGCAGGCGCACTTCCGGATATTCGTCGCGCAGATAGAAATACACATCCGGCGCCTCGACCACCCAGGCGCCGAGCAGCATGCCCTCGATGAAGCGGTGCGGATCGCGCGTGAGATAATAACGGTCCTTGAAGGTTCCGGGCTCGCCCTCGTCACCGTTCACCGCCATCAGTCGCGGCGCGGGTTCCGCGCGCACCAGCGACCATTTGCGGCCGGTCGGAAAACCGGCGCCACCGAGACCGCGCAAGCCCGCATCGCTGACGATCTTGATGATCTCGTCGCGCGTGCGCTTGCCGTCGAGGCAATCCTTCAGCAGCGTGTAGCCGCCCGCCTTGCAATAGGCGTCGAAGTCGGCATCCGGCGTGGCCGCATGTGCATGCGCACCGCGCTTCACCGCCTCGGCCACATTGTCCACGTTCGCGTGAAACGTCTGAGCATGCCCGACCGCGGCAACCGGCGCCCGCTCGCACGCGCCCATGCAGGGCGCGCGGACGACGCGCACATCTTCGCCGAGTTTGCCCTTCAGTTCCTCGAGCAGCCGCTCCGATCCCGCCATCGCGCAGGAGAGCGAGTCGCAGACGCGCACGGTGACGGCCGGCGGCGGCGTCTCGCCTTCCTTCACCACGTCGAAATGCGCATAGAAGGTCGCGACCTCGTAGACCTCGGCCAGCGCCATCTTCATCTCCTGCGCAAGCGCCGTGAGATGCGCGGCCGAGAGATGACCGTATTTGTCCTGGATGAGATGAAGGTGCTCGATCAAAAGATCGCGCCGGCGCGGCCGGTCGGTCAGCAGGCCCTGAATCTCTTCAAGGGCAGTGGTGTCGACCTGGCGGCCTTTGGGGGTCTTCCGGGCACGCCGCCCGCGGCCGCCGGAACCGTCAAAACTCAAGGGCTGGGAACGGGTTAGTGTGTCTGTCGCGCTCATAGCGATACCATCGCGAAGCAGCCTCCTTAGAACAATCCCCAACAACCAATGCCTCGATAGAGATTTTCTATCATCCTTTCCAGGCCTCTGAGAACGCGCTAGTTTTCAAGGCATGCTGGACAAGCTCGAATACCTGATGGCGCTGTCGCGCGAGGAGCATTTCGGACGGGCCGCGGAATCCTGCGGGGTGACGCAGCCCACGCTCTCGGCCGGCATCAAGCAGCTCGAGGAAACGCTGGGCGTGCTGCTGGTGCGGCGCGGCTCACGCTTCATCGGATTCACGCCGGAAGGCCAGCGCACGCTCGACTGGGCGCGGCGCATCGTCAGCGACGCTCGCGCCATGCGGCAGGAAATCTCCGCGCTCAAGAAGGGCCTCACCGGTCGCCTCAAGATCGCGGCGATCCCGACGGCGCTGGCGATGGTGGCCGCCATCACCACACCCTATCGCGCGCGCCATCCGGACGTGCGCTTCACGATCCTGTCGCAGAACTCGATCCAGGTGCTGACGCATCTGGAAAATCTCGAGATCGACGCCGGCATCACCTATCTCGACAACGAGCCACTTGGCCGGGTCAACACCGTGCCACTCTATCAGGAACGCTACCAGCTTCTCACCGCGCCGGATGCGCCGCTCGGCAACCGCGACCGCGTAACCTGGGCGGAGGTGTCACGCGTGCCGCTCTGCCTGCTCACGCCCGACATGCAGAACCGGCGCATCATCGACGAACTGCTGCGCTCCGCGGGCGGCGATCCGCAGCCCACGCTGGAATCGAACTCGGTGGTCGTGCTGTTCGCGCATGTGCGAACCGGGCGCTGGGCGACGGTGATGCCCTCCAAGCTCGCCGAGACGCTCGGACTGACCGACACCATCCGCGCGATCCCGATCGTTGAGCCGGAAGCGGTGCACACCATCGGACTTGTGGTGCCGGCGCGCGAGCCGATGACGCCGCTCACCGCGGCGCTGGTCGCGGAAGCCAGACGCGTGGCCAAGGAGATGGGCGAGGCCTGATCAGCATCCGCTCGTCCCCGCGAAAGCGGGGACCCAGTGCGAAGAACTGGATTCCCGCTTTCGCGGGAATGAGCGGCCGCTTCTCACGCCACCTTGACGTCCATGTGGCGGAACATGGCCTTGCGGGCCTCGTCGTCCATTTCGGTCTTGAAGGCGTGGCGATCCTTCAACGCGCCAGCGATCTTCGCGGCCGGACGCGCGCCGATTTCGTCCATCAGCCGCTTCAGATTGGGAAACTTCGCCCATGTGTCGTCGCCGGCGACGAACGGCGCCATCCGCGCCCAGCCCCACAGCGCCATGTCCACAATGGTATACGTCTCCGCCACCATGTATTTCCGGGTGGCGAGCCGCGCATCGATCACGCCGTAATGGCGCTGCGCCTCGTAGACATAGCGGTTGACCGCATAGTCGGAACCGTCCTTGGGCGCGTAATGGCGGAAATGCACCGACTGCCCGGAGAACGGTCCGACGCCGGAAGCGACGAACATCAGCCAGGACAGCAATTCGCCGCGGTTCTTGTCCGACGGCGGCGGCATGAACTTGCCGGTCTTGTCGCCGAGATAAAGCAGGATCGCGTTGGAATCGAACACCGTGACGTCGCCGTCGACGATCGCCGGCACCTTGGCATTCGGATTGATTTTCAGATAGTCCGGGCTGTGCTGTTCGCCCTTGCGGGTATCCACCGGGATCGCGTCATAGGGAATACCGGCCTCTTCGAGAAAGAGCGCGACTTTCACCGGATTGGGTGCGCCGCTGTAGTAGAATTTCAGCATTGGTTTCTGTCCTCACTTGGGGCCGCGATCCTATCCAACCGGCCGCCCCCGCGAAAGCGCCTAACTGTACGATTCAGAACCGGTCCCATTCCGGCCGGTCGCCGAAGCGGGCGGACAGGAAATCAACGAACACACGCGTCTTGGCGGCCAGATACCGGTTCGGCGCATAAAGCGCATAGATGCCAAGACCAACCGGCGGATGACCCGGCAGCACGATCGAGAGGCGGCCAGCCGCGATATCCGGCCCGACCAGGAAGGTCGGCAACAGCGTGATGCCGTTACCGTGAATCGCAGCGGCACGCAGGACATCGCCGTTGTTCGAACACAGGATCGGGTCGATCGGCACGGTCGTGACCTCGTCGCCATCCTGCAATTGCCATCGCTGCGGTCCCGATGCATGTCCGAAATTGAGCGCGCGATGAGCGGCGAGATCGGCCGGTGCGGCCGGAACGCCGTGACTTTCCAGATAGCCGGGTGACGCGACCAGCACGCGCCGCGCGGGCGCCAGCTTGCGCGCGATCAGGCTCGAATCGCTGAGAACGCCGATCCGCACCGTCACATCGACGCCCTCTTCGAGCGGATCGATAAAGCGGTCATTCATGATCGCCTCGATCCGCAGATCGGGATAGGCTACCATGAAATCGGCGATCGCCGCCGACAGATAGAGCGTGCCGAACGACATCGGTGCGTTGACGCGCAGCAATCCCTTCGGCTCGACATGCAGGCGCGAGACCGCGGCCTCGGTCTCCTCGACATCGGCGAGAATGCCGGCGACGCGCTCGTGATAGGCGCGCCCGGCTTCGGTCGGCGCCACGCGCCGTGTGGTGCGATCGAGCAGCCGCGCGCCGAGATGATGCTCCAGTTCGGTCACCGCCTTCGACACTGCCGACCGCGTCAGCCCGAGCTGCCGCGCTGCCTCCGCATAGCTGCCGCTGGCCACCACCCGCGCGAAGGCCTTCATTGCATCCAGACGGTCCACATTGCGTCCTTTTTGGAACCAATATGTTGATATATTACCAGATTGTTGCGATTAAATCATCGGAATAGGGTCTTGCATCACATCGAACGAGCCACTCAACGGAGAGACCCATGGCCAACTTCCTCGACCTCCTCACCCCCGAGAACAGCCAGGTCCTGTTCATCGACCAGCAACCGCAGATGGCCTTCGGCGTCCAGTCGATCGACCGGCAGACCCTGAAGAACAACGTCGTCGCGCTCGCCAAGGCCGCCATGGTGTTCAACGTTCCGACCACCATCACCACGGTCGAGACCGAAAGCTTTTCCGGCCACACCTATCCGGAGCTGCTCGCGGTGTTCCCGGAGAACAAGATTCTCGAGCGTACGTCGATGAACTCCTGGGACGACCAGAATGTGCGCGATGCGCTGGCCGCGACCGGAAGGAAGAAGATCGTGGTGTCGGGGTTGTGGACCGAGGTCTGCAACCTGATGTTCGCGCTGTCGGCGATGAGCGAGGGCGATTACGAGATTTACATGGTCGCCGATGCATCGGGCGCAACATCCGCCGATGCGCAGAAATACGCGATGGACCGCATGGTGCAGGCCGGCGTCGTCCCGGTGACCTGGCAGCAGGTGCTGCTCGAATGGCAGCGCGACTGGGCGCGCAAGAAAACCTACGACGCGACCATTGCGCTGGTGCAGGAACATTCGGGCGCCTATGGCATGGGCGTGGATTACGCCTACACGCTGGTGCACAAGGCGGCGGAGCGCGTGAAGCACGGCGCACGCGTCGGGCCGAACCCGGCGAAGTAAGAGACGCGCGTTGTCCCCGTTGTCATCGCCCGCGCAGGCGGGCGATCCAGTAAACACAATAGTTTCGATAGTTTGCTGGATGCCCCGCCTTCGCGGGGCATGACAAGGACGGAGCCGCCGGAAAACCTAGAACAGCCCGACGATCCGGCCTTCGGCGTTGACGTCGATCGAATCCGCCGACGGCACCTTGGGCAGGCCCGGCATCGTCATGATCTCACCGCAGATCGCGACGATGAATTCCGCGCCCGCCGAGAGCCGCACTTCGCGCACCGGGATATTGAACCCGGTCGGCGCGCCCTTGGCGTCCGGATTGGTCGAGAACGAATACTGGGTCTTGGCGATGCAGACCGGCAGCTTGCCGAAGCCCATCTCCTCCCAGGCCTTGAGCTGATCCTTCACCGACTTGTCGGCGGTTGCGTCATCGGCCCGGTAAATCTCCTTGGCGATGGTGCGGATCTTCTCGAACAGCGGCATGTCGTCGGGATAGAGCAGCTTCAGGTCGGCCTTGCCCTCGTCGATGATCTTCACCACGGCCCTGGCGACATCGGCCGCACCCTCGCCGCCCATGGCCCAGTGATCGGCCATCAGCGCTTCCACGCCGAGCGCCTTGCATTTTTCCTTCACCAGCGCGATTTCCGCATCGGTGTCGGCCGAGAAGCGGTTGATCGAGACCACCGCCGGCAGATTGAACTTCTTGATGTTCTCGATGTGGCGCTGAAGATTCGACATGCCGGCTTCCAGCGCCTTCAGGTCTTCCTTCTTCAGGTCCTCTTTCTTGACGCCGCCATGCATCTTCAGCGCGCGGATGGTGGCGACGATCACCACGCAATCCGGCTTCAAACCTGCTTTACGGCACTTGATGTCGAGAAACTTTTCGGCGCCGAGATCGGCGCCGAAGCCGGCTTCGGTCACGACGTAATCGGCGAGCTTCAGCGCAGCGGTGGTCGCCGACACCGAGTTGCAGCCATGCGCGATATTGGCAAACGGGCCGCCATGAATGAAGGCCGGTGTGCCTTCCAGCGTCTGCACCATGTTCGGGGCGATCGCATCCTTGAGCAGAGCGGTCATCGCGCCGTCGGCCTTCACCTCGCGGGCGCGGATCGGCTTGCGATCGCGGGTATAGCCGATGATGATGTTGCCGAGCCGTTGCTTCAGATCGTTCAGGTCCTTGGCGAGACAGAAGATCGCCATGACTTCCGACGCCACCGTGATGTCGAAGCCGGCTTCGCGCGGATAGCCGTTGGCGACGCCGCCGAGCGAGCAGACGATCTCACGCAAGGCGCGGTCGTTCATGTCGAGGACGCGGCGCCAGGCGACACGGCGCGAGTCCATGCCGGTGGCGTTGCCCCAGTAGATATGGTTGTCGATCAGCGCCGAGAGCAGGTTGTGCGCCGAGGTGATAGCGTGGAAGTCGCCGGTGAAATGCAGATTGATGTCTTCCATCGGCACGACCTGGGCGTAGCCGCCGCCCGCCGCACCACCCTTCACGCCAAAACAGGGGCCCAGCGATGGCTCGCGCAACGCGCACATTGCCTTCTTGCCGATGACATTCAGCGCGTCGGTGAGGCCGACCGTGGTCGTGGTCTTGCCTTCGCCCGCCGGCGTCGGCGAAATCGCGGTGACGAGGATCAGCTTGCCGTCCTTCTTGCCGGCCAGCGACTTGATGTAGTCCAGCGATACCTTGGCCTTGTAGTGACCGTAGGGCTCGAGATTTTTCGCATCGATGCCGAGCCGCTCCCTGGCGACGTCGACGATCGGCCGCATCTTGGCGGCCTGGGCGATTTCAATATCGGAGAGCGGCTTCTGATGTTGCGAGGCGGGCATGGTTGCTGATCCGTCAGGAGGAAAACTATTAAATCGTCATCCGGGGCCGAGCGCAGCGAGGAGCCCGGAATCCATAACCACGACTCGCGTGTATGGATTCCGGGCTCGCCACTTCGTGGCGCCCCGGAATGACGCAGAGAGAAACTCATGTAAAGCGCGCACCCTTTTCGATCTTCGCGGACGCGGCCCATTCTCCTGCGCCCACTTTCGGCCCATCCGCCTGCACGCGCGTGAGCTTGATGCGTCCGTCGGCGCAGGCGACGGTGACGCTGTCGGCGTCGACCACCACCACTTCGCCGACCTTGCCGGCGATGCCCTTTGGGTCGCGGGCGGGCAGCGGGGTGGCTTCGAAGATTTTCAGCCTGGCACCGTTGATTGTCGCCCACGCGCCGGGCGCCGGATTGCAGCCGCGAATCAGCCGGTCGATCTGCTCCCACGGCTTGCCGAAATCGACATGCGCATTTCCGGGGCCGCAGATGCCTTCGTAGGTCGCCTTGGAGTGGTCCTGCTTGATCTTCGGCGCCTTGCCGGCTTTCACCAGATCGACCGATTCCATCATGGCGTCGACGCCCATCGGAAAAAGGCGGTCGAAATAGACGGTGCCGAGCGTATCCTTGTCGGAGATCGGCGTTTTCTTCTGCACCAGGATGTCGCCGGTATCGAGCCCGTTATCGGGCCAGAAAATCGACAGGCCGGTCTCTTTCTCACCCTTGATGATCGGCCAGTTGATCGCCGAGGCGCCGCGATAGAGCGGCAGCAGCGAGGGGTGATACTGGATCGAGCCGTGCGTCGGGATGTTGAGAAACTCTTCCGGCACGAACAATGTGACGAACGCCATCACCTGCAGGTCGGGCTGGAGCGATCTGAACTGCTCCCACACTTCCGACTTCTTGTAGGAGTCCGGCTGAAAGACCGGAAGCTTGGCGGCGAGCGCCGCTTCCTTCAGCGGGTCGGCCTTGGCGCCCGGCTTTTCCGGCGCGACATAGACGGCGACGACATTCTCGCCGCGCTTCAGCAGTGCTTCCAGCACGGCCTTGCCGAAGGCCTGCTGGCCGTGGACCACGATACGCATATGTCCCCCTAACTCCGTCCTCGTGTCCCGGGCGCATCGCAGCACAAGCGAAGCGAAGTGGTGCGATGCAGAACCGGGACCTTCGCACGCACCATTTTCTTGTGGGTCCCGGACCTGCGGTGCACCGCTTCGCGCTGCACTGCGTCCGGGACAAGAGACCTGTTACGCCGCTGCCTTGCCTTCCTTCTCCGGCGCCGACAGGGCACCCGAGCCCTTGATCTCGGCTACGGTCTTCTTGTCGAGGCCCAGCACCTTGGTCAGGATCTCGTCGGTGTGCTCGCCAAGCAGCGGCGAACGCTTCACATCGGAAATCGAGTCCGACATCTTGATCGGATTGCCGACGGTCAGATACGTGCCGCGAACCGGATGGTCGACCTCGACCACGGTGCCGGTCTTGCGCAACGACTCGTCCTCGGCGATTTCCTTCATCGACAGGATCGGGCCGACCGGGATGTCGACCGCGTTGCACTTTTCCATGACCTCGAACTTGGTCATGGTCATGGTCCACTCCTCGATGCGCGCGAAGATCGCCTTCAGCTTCGGCAACCGCGCGCGCGGCGTGGCGTATTCCGGATCGGTCTTCCAGGACGGCTCGCCGATCAGATCGCAGATCGCGCCCCAGACCGGCGCCTGGGTGATGAAATAGATGTAGGCGTTGGGATCGGTCTCCCAACCCTTGCATTTCAGGATCCAGCCGGGCTGTCCGCCGCCAGAATCGTTGCCGGCGCGCGGCGTCGCCTCGCCGAACGGGACGCCTTCGCCATACTGGCTGTATTCGGTGAGCGGGCCATGCGCCAGCCGCTGCTGGTCGCGCAGCTTGACGCGCGCGAGGTTGAGCACCCCGTCCTGCATCGCGCAAAGCACCTTCTGGCCACGGCCGGTGCGGTTGCGCTGATAGAGCGCCGCCACGATGCCGAGCGCGAGATGCAGGCCCGTGCCACTGTCGCCGATCTGGGCGCCGGTGACCAGCGGCGGGCCATCGCGGAATCCGGTGGTCGAGGCCGAGCCGCCGGTGCATTGCGCGACATTCTCGTAGACCTTGCAATCCTCGTACGGGCCGGGGCCGAACCCCTTGACCGAGGCGACGATCATGCGCGGATTGAGCTTGTGGATATGCTCCCAGGTGAACCCCATGCGATCGAGCGCGCCGGGGGCGAAATTCTCGACCAGCACGTCGCATTTCTTGATCAGCTCGTTGAGCACGCGCTTGCCCTGCGGATGCTTGGAATCGATCGTGATCGAGCGCTTGTTGTGGTTGAGCATGGTGAAGTAAAGCGAGTCCGCGCCCTTCACATCGACCAGCTGGCCGCGGGTGATGTCGCCCACCCCCGGGCGTTCGACCTTGATCACATCCGCGCCGAACCAGGCGAGCAGCTGGGTACAGGTCGGGCCGGACTGTACATGGGTGAAGTCGAGGATGCGCACGCCGTCGAGCGCCTTGCCGGCCTGGCCGAACGGCTTTTTCGAGGGTGCCGGCATCGCGGCCCTGCCATTGCCGTTCTTGCTCTTTCGTAGGGCTTGCGCGCCTTTCATTGCCGCGGCGGCAGTTCCCGCTGCAAGGGCTGCTGTAGCAAGCCCTCCGGCGACGGTACGAAGCAGCTTCGGCTTTTTCGTCGCGGAACGCTTGCTCGTCGCATTCTTTGCCGCGGGCTTGCTGCGTTGCGTCGTGACCCTCTTGGCGGGCTTACGCGCCTTTGCCGGCTTTTTCGCTTTCCGTTTGGCCATCGAAATTCTCCTTCGTCATTCCGGGGCTCGCGCGCAGCGCCAGAACCTGGAATCCAGAATACCAACACCAGTTTTCGTGACTGGATTCCAGGTTCGCGGCTACGCCGCGCCCGGAATGACAGCCGCATCACTTCTTCTTCAGCGCGCTCTGCGGATTGAGGTTGCCTATGCGCCCCGATTCGCTGCCTGCCGCCGGATCGATCACCGCGTTGATCAGCGTCGGCTTGCCGGAATCCATCGCTTCATTGACGGCGCGCTTCAACTCGTCCGGAGACGTCGCGTTGACGCCGACGCCGCCGAAAGCCTCTGCCATCTTGTCGTAGCGGGCGCCCTTGACGAACACGGTCGGCGCGGGGTCGGAGCCCGCATTGTTGACGTCGGTGCCGCGATAGATGCCGTCGTTGTTGAACACGACCACGCAGACCGGCAGCTTGTAGCGGCAGATGGTCTCGATCTCCATGCCGGAGAAGCCGAAGGCCGAGTCGCCCTCGATCGCGAGAACCGGCTTGCCGGTCTCGATCGCGGCCGCGATGGCGTAACCCATGCCGATGCCCATGATACCCCAGGTGCCGACATCGATGCGCTTGCGCGGCTGATACATGTCGATGATGCCGCGCGCGAGGTCGAGCGTGTTGGCCCCCTCGTTGACCAGGATTGCGTCCGGCCGCTCCTTGATGATGGTGCGAAGCACGCCCAGCGCGCCGTGATAATCCATCGGCGAGTTGTTGTTCATCAGGCGCGGCGCCATTTTCGCGATGTTTTCTTCGCGCTTCTTGCTGACCGCATTGACCCAGTCGGCAGGCGGCGCCGGCCAGTTCGCACCCATGCCGGCCAGCATCGCCGATACGCAGGAACCAATGTCACCGACCACCGGGGCCGCAATCTCGACGTTGGAGTCCATCTCCTTCGGCTCGATGTCGATCTGGATGAATTTCTTCGGGGCGTCGCCCCAGGCCTTGCCCTTGCCGTGCGACAATAGCCAGTTCAGCCGCGCGCCGATCAGCATCACGACGTCGGAATCCTTCAGCACCGTCGAGCGCGCCGCGCCCGCGCATTGCGGGTGCGTGTCGGGGAGAAGGCCCTTGCCCATGCTCATCGGCAGAAACGGCGCGCCGCTCTTTTCCACGAACTGGCGGATCAGGTCGTCGCATTGCGCGTAGGCGGCACCCTTGCCGAGGATGATCAGCGGCTTCTTCGCCGATTTGAGCACATCGAGCGCGCGGTTGACCGCGTCGGGCGCGGGAATCTGGGCCGGCGCCGCATC
>NZ_JBFWPA010000099.1:0-24173 GCF_050250235.1 Pseudorhodoplanes sp. | reverse complement strand
TCATTGGCCCCTACCAACCGGTCCCCTTGGCACTGGGAGGCGCGGTCGAACGGGTGCTGTCCACGCTGGCGCCCTATTTCGTTGCACGCGGGCATGAGGTGACGATCGTCTCGCGGCGGTTTGGCGATTTCCCGCACGAGGAGACGAGGGACGGCGTCCGCTATATTCGCATCCCGTCATTCGATGCGCCGACATCCAAGGTTCTCTATCGTCTCTATGACTACGTATATTCCCGCCGCGTCGCAAAAATCCTTCCGGCCTCCGACGTCACGATCACCAACAGTGTTTTTCTGCCGCTGCTGCTGCCGCTCGATCGTGCCGGTCATATCTATGTTCACGTCGCGCGGTATCCGAAGCGACAGATGTGGCTCTACAGGAGAGCCTCCCGCATCCAGGCCGTGTCGGAAGCCGTTGCGGAAGAAATTCGGAGGCAATCGCCGTCCATTCAGGACCGCGTCATCTCAATACCCAATCCCCTGTCCGGGCCACTCGCCTCGCTCGCCCCGCCCGATGGCGAACCGCGCGCCAAGACCATCCTGTTTGTCGGCCGTCTTGCACGGGAGAAGGGTGTCCATCTGCTGATCGAGGCTTTCGCGCGGGGATCGAAAAGCGGTGCGCTCGCGCCGTATCGACTTCACATTGTCGGTCCCCACGAAATCCGTGAACAGGGCGACGGGGACGCCTATCTGGCCGAACTGAAATCGCTGGCCGAACCGGTTCGCGACCGGGTCACCTTCGAAGGCCCGGTCTTCGACCGCAACGCGCTTCGCAGCATCTTCATGGCCGCCGACATCTTCGTCTATCCCAGCATCGCGGAGCGCGGCGAGGCCTTCGGCGTCGCGCCGGTGGAGGCAATGGCCGCCCGATGCCGTGTCGTAGTGTCGGCACTCGAATGCTTTCGTGAGTATGTCAAGCCTGGCCGCAACGCTCTCGTATTCGATCATCGCGCCAACCCGGTCGGCGCGCTTCTCGATACGCTTTCGACCATCGTTCAGGACCCCAATCCCGGGGCGATGCGGGACGCAGCGGTGCAGACCGCGTCAAGGTTTCAGCCGCGCGCGATTGCCGACCTTTATCTGCAGGACTTCGAACGGGTCGTCCGCGGAGAGGCCCCAGGCATGCGCCTGGTTCTGCCGTGACCGCCGGCGCGTGGGCGCCGCTCCTGGCCGGGCTTGGCGACCTGCGGCTGGTTCTTGCGGGCACTGCGGCAGGTGCCGGTTTCCTCGCCTATCGTCGAGATTTCGAGCTCGCCCGCGCCTTCGTGATCGGCATTTTGCTTTGCATGGCGGCAACCGCCGCGCTGAAAATCATCGGGCTTGTACTCGAACACTGGCCGGCCGGCGCATTGATCGGAAGCCCCAGCGGACACGCCGCCCTCGCTACCGCGTTTGGCGGCTCGATCGCGCTTGTGCTGAGCCACAACCGGTCCATGGAAGTGCGCTGGTTTCTTGCGGGATGCGTCGCGCTTGCCATATCGGCCGTAGCATTCAGCCGCATCGACAATGGTGCCCACACGCTCTTCGAGGTCATGGAAGGGATTCTTGCAGGCCTGGCCGGGCTGGTGCCGCTTGCAATCCTGTTGGGCCGGTGCGGCACCGTGGAAAGTCAGGATGCCGTCCCGGCGTGGCCCTTCATCATGCTGCTGGTGCTGATTGTAGTCTTGCACGAAGGCCTCGGCTTGCGCGACCTCGATACCGAGGCGGTTGTGCGACTGCTCGCGAACATGCTTCCCGCCGCCTCGCATCACTGAAGTGTGAAAGCCGCAGTACTTCGCCTGCGCTCCTCGCGCGTCACGAAATCGCATCTGCAGAAATGCCCGCGAAAACCTCAAGAGCCGCATTGCAACGACGCGCTGCCCTCGTGCTGCCATCACTTTGCAACAAGCGTTAATACCATGCCGCTGCGGTCTTAACGATGTTCAGTAAGGTTTACGCCAAGCTCGGTTTGACCCTCCTTCCTGCCCGGCGCAATCGTGACTCTCAAAGAAAAAACGCGTCAATCAGTTGCAGGAGTATCTCATGCGCAAAGCCTTGGTTTGCGGTGCCGGTGGCTTTATCGGCAGTCATCTCGTCAAGAAGCTGAAGAAGGACGGGTTCTGGGTTCGTGGCATCGACCTCGTTCGTCCGCAATTCTCCGCAACTGCCGCAGACGACTTCATCGTCGGCGACTTGCGGGACCTTTCAACGGTCAGCGCCGCACTCAACATGCCGTTCGATGAAATCTATCAACTCGCTGCTGACATGGGTGGCGCGGGCTACATCTTCACGGGTGAGCATGACGCCGACGTAATGCACAATTCTGCCACCATCAATCTGAATGTGCTCGACACCTGCCGGCGCAACAAGTTTTCGGGCCGCATCTTCTATTCGTCCTCGGCCTGCATCTATCCCCTCTACAATCAGCTTGATCCTGACAATCCCAAATGTTCGGAGGACAGCGCCTATCCCGCCGCGCCGGACAGTGAATACGGCTGGGAGAAGCTCTTCAGCGAGCGCATGTACGCGGCCTATGCGCGCAATTACGGCATCGAGAGCCGGACCGTGCGTTATCACAACATTTTCGGACCGGAAGGGTCGTGGAACAATGGCAAGGAAAAGGCTCCGGCGGCGATCTGCCGCAAGGTAGCGGAAGCCGAGAATGGGGGCACAGTCGAGATCTGGGGCGACGGACTGCAAACGCGCTCGTTCCTCTACATCGACGAATGTCTCGAAGGAACGCTGCGGGTAATGCGTTCGGACTTCGCAGAACCGGTGAATATCGGCTCCGAAGAGATGGTCTCCATCAACAACCTCGCCACGCTGGTCGCCGAGGTTGCCGGCAAGCGGATCTCGATCCGCAACATCGACGGTCCGGTCGGCGTCCGCGGCCGCAACTCCGACAATCGGCTGATTGACGAAGCGATCGGGTGGAAGCCGTCGCAGCCACTGCGCGCCGGTATCGAGCGCACCTATGCCTGGATCGAACGGCAGGTGATCGAGGCACGCAGAGTTCGGGCAGCCTGAACCAGTCCGTCCGGTCATGCGTATTGTTATCAACGATTACTCAGGTCATCCCTTCCAGGTTCAGCTCAGCCGTGAGCTGGCCCGGAGGGGACATGATCTGCTGCACCTGCACTTCTCCGACTTCCAGACCCCGAAGGGAGATCTGGAACTGCGGGCGGACGACCCTTCAAGCCTCGCGATCGAGGGCGTTTCGCTCGGCGTGCCGTTCGAAAAATCGACCTTCGTCCGGCGGCGCCGACAGGAAATCGCCTATGGCCACGAGGCTTGCCGACGCCTGCAATCGTTCCGCCCGGACATCGTCGTCGGCTGCAACAATCCTCTCGATGCGCAACATGTGATTCAGAACTGGTGCGGCAATGCATCCGTGCCGTTCGTGTTCTGGCTGCAGGATTTGTACTCGATCGCCATCACCGAGGTGCTCAGCCGAAAATTCTCGCTGCCGGGCGCATTTGTCGGCCGCCACTACCAGCGGCTTGAAAGGCGGATGCTGCGGGCCAGCGCGGCGATCGTCGCGATTTCCAATGACTTTCTCCGCCAGTTGCAGGCGTGGAACATCGATACCGGCAAGGCGGTCGTGATCCCGAACTGGGCGCCGCTTGATGCCTTGCAGGTGCGCCCGAAGGTCAACCCATGGAGCCTGCGCACCGGGCTCTCCGATCAGTCGCTCGTCGTCTATACCGGCACGCTCGGCTTCAAGCACAATCCGCAGAGCCTCGTGCATCTCGCGGAAGTCATGTCGGCGCGCGTCAATACCCGCGTTCTCGTGGTGTCCGAAGGACCGGGGGCGGACTATCTCACGGCCGAAGCCCGTGCGCGCGGCCTCAGCAACCTTGTGGTGCTGCCGTTTCAGCCGATGGCCGAATATGCCGACGTTCTCGGTGCAGCCGACATCCTGATCTCCATCATCGAGCCGGACGCGGCGCGCTTTTCCGTTCCATCGAAGGTATTGTCTTATCTGTGCAGCGGCCGGGCGCTTGTGCTTTCAGTTCCGGCCAGCAACCTTGCCGCACAGACGGTCACCGCCTGCAAGGCGGGCATCTCGGTCGAACCCCACGATCAGCAGGCATTCGCCGCCGCTATTACGCGGCTGCTCGACGATCCGGATGAACGCGCAGCGGCGGGCCGCGCGGCGCGGCGCTATGCCGAGCAAACCTTCGACATCGCGAGAATTGCCGACCGTTTTGAGGCGATCTTCGATCGCGTGACCGGAATGACCCCCATCGCAGTGGCAGCGGAGTGATGTCAGGCCTCCAGAGACAACAACGCAGCGCGGACGCGACGATCGAGCGGGCGCTGACGCCGAGCATCACGGCGATCATCCTCACCCGCAACGAGGAGATGCATATCGCGCGCTGCATCGCCTCAATCCGTCCGGTCGCGCGGCACATCCTCGTTGTCGATTCGTTTTCCAGCGACCGGACCGTCGAGATCGCGCGCGAGAATGGCGCAACCGTCAAGCAAAATCCCTTCAGGAACTACGCAACCCAATTCGCCTGGGCGTTGTCGCAACTCGAAGCCCAGACCGACTGGATCATGCGGATCGACGCCGACGAGCAGTTCGACGATCGGCTGCGCCAGGCAATCCTCACCAAGGTCCCGAAGGCCTCGGATGACGTTGTCGGCTTCTCGGTCTGCCTGCGCGAGCATTTCTTCGGCCGTCCCATCCGGTTCGGCGGTCGCGCCATGCATCTTCTGCGGCTCTGGCGCTTCGGGCGCGCTCGCATCGAGCAGCGCTGGATGGACGAGCACATGGTACTGGACAGCGGCAATGTTCAGGAACTCGACGGCCTGCTGCTGCACAGCAACGAGAAGCCCCTGACCGAATGGATCGCCAAGCACAACGCATATTCCAACCGCGAGGCGATCGATGTCCTCAACGACCGATATCGCTTTTTCGAAACCGGAGGCGGAAAACCGGAGGCAAAACCATCGCGATTGCGCGCGCTCTATTACTCGATCGGGGGCCCGCTCGCACCTCTCCTGTATTTCGTCTATCGCTACATCGTGCGCCTTGGATTTCTCGATGGGCGAGAAGGATATCTTTATCACTTCTTGCAAGGCTATTGGTACCGCACGCTCGTCGCGACCAAGCTCCTGGAATTCGAGCGTCTGATCCACGGCTGCGAAACCAACGAGCAGCGCCTCGCGCTCCTGCGTCGTAACACCGGCCTGGAACTGTGATGGCGCGGGTCGAAGAGGCATGAACAAGTTCGAAAAGTTGATGATGATTGCGGCGCGTCCCGCGCTCTGGCGCCCCTTCCTGAGAGGAGCGGTCGCAAGCATGGAGCATCACGCCGCGCTGCACCGCCTGGACCTCAGGACCTGCATCGATATCGGCGCCAACAAGGGACAATTCTCGGTTCTATGCCAGTATCTCTTTCCCGGCATCCGCATTTTTGCGTTCGAGCCGCTGCCGGATGTCGCAAAACGCTGCGAGGCAGCCATTGGCAATGCGAACTCACAGGTCCATGTCCATGCGCTGGGTGCGATCGATAACCGCTCCCAGTTCTATGTCACCGAGCGCAGTGATTCCTCTTCGCTGTTGCTTCCGGGCATTGCGCAGGAGCGTGCCTATGGCAGCCGCGTAGCCGGCGCGGTGGATGTCGACGTTCACAGGCTGGACGGCGTGATGACGGCGGCGCAGATCGCGCGACCGGCACTGATGAAACTTGACGTTCAGGGAGCGGAGCTTGACGTCCTGGCGGGATGTGGTTCGCTGCTTCGGGACGTCGACTACATCTATCTCGAAGGCTCTTTCGTTGAATTGTACGAAGGTCAGGCCCTGATCACCGATATCGTCACCTTCCTTGACCGTGAGGGCTTCGCGTTCCGCGGCGTGTACAATACCTCCTATACCCGAGACTACGGAACGACCCAGGCAGACTTTCTGTTCGAACGCGTTCCGCGCCCGGATGATGTGAAGGACACCCGGGCAACGATTGCGCAGCCGGTGGATCGAGGCTTGATCCCGGCATGAATATCGTCACGTCCGCCGACGATTTTGGATATGACGAGGACACCACCGAACGCACCATCGCCTGCTTCGAGGATGGCATCCTTACCGGGGCGTCGATCATGGCGAACATGCCAGCGACCGAACGCGCCGCGGACTATGCACGCGCTCGCCCGGAATTGTGTTTCGGGGCGCATCTCGTCTTTTGTACCGATACGGTCGAGAAGCCGCTTTGCGATCCGCGTTTGATCCCGGCAATCACGGCGCCTGGCGGATCGTTTCTTCCGTCAAACCGGGTGCGGCTTCTCGGCCTGATGGGACGCATTCCGCCCGCGCAGGTCGCCGCGGAAGCCACCGCACAGCTCAGCCGGCTCTCCGACCTTGGAGTCAAGGTCCGCTACGTCGATTCGCATGGACACCTGCACAAGATCCCGTGCTTTCAGCGCGCGCTCGCAGAAATTCTTCCCCGCTTCAATATCCGCGCGGTTCGGCTGGCGCAGAACGTCTTTCTTGAAACCGCCGGCTTTCGACCGATGTCCTATCTTTATCCGATGTTCAACGGCGGCCTGCGCCGCCGCTTTGCAACGACGGCTCACTTCTACATGCCGGAGACGGACGGCGCCACGAACTGGCCGCGCGCGCTGCTTCAACGGCTTCCGCAGCTGAATGGTACGATCGAGGTTGGAGTACATCCCGGTCGCGCGACCGGATGGCGCGCCAGCGAGGAGCGCGACATCAGGCGCTTTGTGGCAGCGGCGCGCGCGGCTGGGCATCGGGTGCTGCCGCTGCTTCACTAGCCGGCTGCGCGGAAGCGGTACCGTAACAGCGCCAGAACGTTTCCGCCCAGATTTCCGGGGTCAGGTCGCGGGCGAGTTGCCGGCTTCGCGCGCCGAGCGCCTTCAGTTCGGTGCGGTCAAGCGCTGCCATCCTACCCAGAGCCTCGGCGATTGCAGCCTCGTCCACACGGTCGAGCAGAAGCCCGTTCCAGCCGTGACGCAGCACGATGTCGCCCGATCCCACCGCGGCAGAGCTGATCAGCGGCAGTCCGGCGCTTGCGGCCTCGTGCAGCACCACGCCCCACGGTTCAATCTTGCTCGGCAATATGAAGCAGGATGCCTCGCGAAAGGCCGCGGCCAGTTCAGCCGGCTGCTTGAATGGCTTCAACTCAATTCCGGCCTCGCCACGCACCGTTGACTCGAGCGGGCCGGTCCCGATGATGTCCAGCGGCCACGGATTGCGCGTTCGGCTGCGGTAGAGACGATAGCCCCGCACCAGTTCCTCGATGCCCTTGTCGTCGACGATGCGGCCGGCGAACAGAAATTTCTCGGGATACTCAAATGTTGCACATTGGGCGGAGAATAGCGGCCAATCGCACGACAGATAGCCTTCGTAGATCCTGCTATGGGCGAAGCCGAGCTTGGCCGCAAATCGGCGCTGCCGCGCGCCGGAAGCGAAAACCACGTCGAAACAGGGATGCAACATGACGGGCGAGGCCGCCAGGCCGCCGACCTGCTTGAGCTTCCAGCTCCATTGATTGTCCATCGAGAGCGCGCGGACGAAGCGTCCGGCATTCTCTCGCATCGCCCGCATGTAGCCGCGATAGTTCCAGCCGGATACCACGACGATGTCCGGCTGAACCCGCTCAAGCAGTTCCTTCACCTCGGCGTAGGTGGGCTCGTGCTCGGTCAAGACGAATTCGTCGACGCTTCGGCCGAGCGCGTCAAGATTGAACAGCCTGATTCGGGACTGCGGATCGAGCATCGGATCCGGAACCATGACCCTGACTTCGGACGGATGCGCGGCCTTGATGGCCTCGACCGTGGCAGCCATGTAGCCGGTCCACTGACCCCAGAGATATACGATCTTGATCGGCACGCGGTACTCTTTGAAATGCGGTGGCGCTGAACTGCGATCTAACCGGACTTCCTCACGCGGTTCGAGACATTTCCACGAAAGGCATTAACGAGCGACAGCGCGCAAGATCGTTAACGGTCCCAACCAGAGCCCGCTTTCGTGCATCGCGAATTGTGTCCGATTCAAGATAGGCACCGGCTTCCCTTCGGTAATACTAACAAGCCATTGCTCACGACGTCCCCCAAAAATCCTGCAAATACATCCTCAACAATCGGTTTACGACGGAAAGAGACGTTAGTGAAAAGGCAGTCGCCAATGCGAGTTCCGCGGCACGCGACACCGGGACCTGAGGCAGCCGTTGCCCGCTTCGCGCGCGCGCGGCGGCAAGAGACAGGGACATGTCTCGCAATGCAGTCAAGACGCTCCGGATGAACATCGCGCCGTCATATCTTCACCTCGTCCGACAGGAGCCCCGTACGCGGCGGCGGGCCGCAATTTCCGCGCCCGGGCTGAGCGCTCTCCTTCTGTCGATCGAGGCCGGCACCGTGATCGCGCTCGCACTGCTGTCGGGCCTGGCCTATCATTTTTTCGCCTACGGCAGCGGCCACCTGTCACCGCTCTATCTTCAAGTCGGCATCATTGCCGCATCGATCTATGCGGTAGCGAATGTCGCACGTCGCGATTACAACATCGGCAATGTTCTGTCCGGCGACTTCCAGTGGCGCCGGATCCTGATCCACTGGCACGGTTCATTCTTCTGCCTGCTTGCGCTCGGATTCCTGGCTCAGACCAGCGTGGACTATTCGCGGGCGTGGATGGTCATCTTCTACCTCTCCGGTCTCGTCATTCTCGGCCCGCTTCGCCTGCTGCTCATGAGGGCAACCATCGCGGCAAGCCGCTCGGGAATCGTCGCAGCCAAGCGGATTTTCCTGGTCGGCGCCGAGCCCCGTATCAGCGCCTTTCTAGCAAAATATCAGCCGGAAACCCTCGGGATCGAGGTGACCGGCTGGTTCCTGCTGCCGCTGATGCCAGGTCCGCTGAATCAGGAGAGCGTTGCGGTCCTCAAGCGCGAACTCGAACATGCTGTCGCGCAGGCGCGCGAGACGCATCCCGATGCAATCTTCCTGCTTGCACCCTGGACCGCATCCGATGCTGTGCTGCACGGAGCAGAGAAGTTCGCGTCGTTGCCGGCCGAATTGCATGTCGGACCGGACCGCCTGCTGGAGGATTTCAGGAACGCCGAACTCCACAAGCTCGGCCCGATCCATACCATTCAGCTGACCTCGACGCCGCTCGGTCTGTTCCAGCAGGTCAGCAAGCGGATTTTCGACATCGTGATGTCGTCGGTCGCGATCGCCATGTTGTCTCCGCTGATGCTTGTGATCGCCATTCTGATCAAGCTCGAAAGCCGGGGTCCGGTGTTTTTCCGGCAACGCCGCTTCGGATACAATCAGGCAGAATTTCGCATTATCAAGTTCCGTTCCATGAGCGTCATGGAAGACGGACCAGCTGTCCCGCAGGCGATGCGCGACGATCCGCGTGTGACACGGGTCGGTCGCTGGTTGCGGCGGTGGAATCTCGATGAATTGCCGCAGCTCTTCAATGTCCTGAAGGGCGATATGTCGCTGGTCGGACCCCGGCCGCATGCCATCGCCCACAATCTCGAATACGCGCCGCAGATCAATTTCTACGCGCGACGCAACAATGTGAAGCCGGGAATCACGGGCTGGGCCCAGGTCCACGGCTATCGCGGCGAAACCGATGCGTTCCTGATGCGCAAGCGCGTGGAATACGACATCTACTATATCGAGAACTGGTCTCTGACCCTGGATATCCTGATCCTGATACGGACCGTTCTCTCTCCGAAGTCCTACCAGAACGCATATTGATCGAGCGCAGCAGCGCCGGATTCGGCTCGTTTGCCGATTGTCCGTGGATTCAGACGAGCTGGTACCAGACGTCCCGAACGTTGACGAACTCGAACGCCGTTTCGGGCTGGACTACCAGCGGCTGACCCGTTCTGGTCTTGATGTGACGGCCATGGACGATGGTGGCCGCCACCGTTCCGCCGACGATGACCACGCGTTGACCGCGCGTGCCCCTGAAATTGGCGATGCGGGTCGCCGCGGCGTTGCGAAGCTCGAGGATCGCGAGATTGTAGACCTCGATTTCCTCGCTGCCGATCGTCACAGCCACAGAATGCACGTTGTTGCCGTTCAACGGCCCCGCCGATTTGGTGTCGAACGCGGCGATCTTGTGCCCGAAGGAGGTGCACCCAATCAGATTGTTGATCCTGCGGTTGCCATCCCTGCCGGGATCATCGCCGTATTCCTCGAAGCCGAAGGTGACGTTGCCGTCGTATCCTTCCAGGTGATTGCGGCAATTGGTGAAGGTGTTGTGCGCCGCGGCGAGAAGATACCAGCCCGGCCAGCCCACGGCCTTGCCGGACTGCATGCCTTCGAGTCCGCAATTCAGCGCGATGCAGTTCGAAAACTGGCTGCGTGTCCCTTCGATAAACCAGCCGTGCCTGGCATTGAGATCCGAACGGGTATTTTCGATGCGATTCTGCTGCGATGAGGCAGCAATCCGGATGCCGCCTTGCCCGACCTCCGCCACACAGTCGGTCATGAAGGTGTTGGCACCGATGATGTATATGCACCAGTTGTTGTCATCCGGCTCAAGGATTTGTCCGAGCCGGGTTCCAAGGCCGCCGGCAATTTCGACGTTGAACAACGTGCAGTCATGAGCACCGACAGTCAGGACTCCGCTGACCTTGGAACGCGGCACGCGCAGGCAATTGTCCGCGAACACATATTCCAGATGATGGACGAGCCCGCCTTCGGCAATGAGGATGCCTTCATCGGCAAATCCGTTGAAGTCGCAGCGGCTGACGAAATTGCCGATGCCATGCAGCCTCAATCCCACGCTCGGGCTTCGGTCCGTGACGCCGCGGAAGCTCAGACCATGGACGCTGGAATCGCGGACATCCTGCGGCACCGTCAGCAGCGTCCCGATGCTCCTCGCGCGCAGGATGGAGCGCCGCTGCAGCCCGTTGAGGTCCACATTCGGTTTCAGCACGATCCCGATGCAGCGATAGTCTCCGGGCGGAAACTCGACGACCCCGCCGCCGGCGGCGGACGCACGATCGATAGCGGTCTGGATCGCTCGCGAATCGTCGCTCGCGCCGTCACCCCTGGCACCGAACTGACGGACGTCGAATGTCGCACCGGATCGCCCGTCTGTTTCCGCACGTTGCGCGTGCGCAGCCGCCAGCGGAACCGCCGCGGCGGACATGCCGATCGTCGTACCCCGTATCATGTTCAGAAAGGCGCGCCGCTTCAGCGACGCGGGCTTTTCCGGGCGGGCGATTTTGTCCTGGCCCCGCTTCATCACAGCAGCAGCGCGATGCTGATGAACGCGGCGGACACAATCAGCGCGACCGAAATCGACAAGGCTGCCAGCAGGATCACCGTCGGCCATCGCCCGCTCGGCCGCTCGGCCGTATTCACCGTCCTGGCGAGAGGCGCGCCGCTATCTTGACCGGCCTGATCGTGCGCGAGCATCAGATTGTTGCGCGCCGCGATCAGGCGATCGACCGCCCGCTCCGCTCGCTCCCACTCCGCCCTGCCGGCGGGCAAATCGGAGGACATGATACCCATTCCTGAACGCAAATCCGTGATTTCGCGGGACGTTATTCGAACTGGATCGGCGGCTCGACGAAAATGACCTGTTAGCGTTAATCGCGGCCGCTCATGCACTTTCCTCGCGATTCGCATGCGTCACGTGCACGAACTTGACGCCGACATGCGACGCTGAACGCCAGATCACCTGGCACTTGCGAATGCGGATCACGCCGCCTTTCAGCAGCAGCGTGAAGTGATCGGGAACATTCTGCGGTTCATCGACGCGCAGCCGCGCTCCTCGCTCGGAAATTTCATCGAGATGCCAGGGGCGCTGCGGCGTTCCGTCCCCGATCTCTGTGCAGTGATAGACGTTTACGGGGCGCATGGGACAATCGCTCCTCCGAAGGGCGGAGTGGATGCGGCTTTGGAACTGGTATTTCGGCCGAGCCTGGCAGCACAAGCCAATATTCCGGTTGTAGTGAATCGCAGCGGCCGGGCTGCGTATTGACAATGAGGCGGGACGGAAGACAAGCTGTGGACGTTAAATGCGCATAAGGGCGTTAATCGCCCAATCACGGGAGTGAAGCAGCGATCCGGGAATTGCGCGCATCGATCGCAACGTCTCTGGAGCCGTCCGCTCCTTGGCTGTGTGAGCGAGGATGCGTGCGCCGAGCACCGCACACGTCAAAGCAAGTCAAACGGGGGGAAATGCCAAATGAAAATGCGAGTCTTCGCCCTTGCCTGCGTCTCGATACTTGCGGTGGCGCCCGCTGCGGCGCAGCAGCAGCCGTGGCCCAGCAAACCGATCCAGATGGTCGTCTCGTTCGGCGCCGGTGGCACCGCCGACATCATCGCGCGCATGATTGCGGAGGAGCTTTCGCCGGTTCTCGGCCAGCCGGTGGTGATCGAGAACCGGCCGGGCGCCGGCGGAAATCTCGGCGCGTCTGTGGTCGCCCGTTCTCCGGCGGACGGCTATACCCTGCTGATGAGCGGAAGCCCGACCCATTCGGTCGGACCGCACCTGTTCAAAAATTTGTCCTACGATCCGATGCGCGACGTTCCGCCGGTCGCCATGATTGCAATCGCCCCCAATCTGCTCGTGGTCAATCCGAAGCTTCCGGTCAATTCGGTCAAGGAACTCGTGCAATATGCGCGCGAGAAGCCCGGCCAGCTGACATTTTCCTCCGCCGGACCCGGAACGTCCGGCTACCTTGCGGCAGCGCTGCTGAAGGATAATGCGAAGCTCGATATGGCGCACATCCCCTACAAGAGCGGACCCGAAGCCGTGACCGGAGTGCTGTCGGGCGATGTCGGCTTCATCTTCTTCACGCTGCCGGCGCTGCTGCCGCAGGTGGAATCCGGCAAACTGCGCGCACTGGCGATCACGGGGCGCGAGCGGAGCCAGCTGGTTCCGAAGGTGCCCACCGTGGCGGAATCCGGCTTCTCCGATTACGAGGTGCTGGCGTGGTTCGCGCTGTTCGCCCCGCGCGGAACACCCGAGCCGGTGGTGCAGCGGCTCGCCTCCGAAATCGAGAAAATCCTGAAGCGCCCCGATATCAGGGAAAAGATGGCCAAGCTCGGCGCCGAGCCGCGCTTCATGAATCCGAAGCAGCTCACCGATTTCGTCGCGGTGGAATCGCCGAAATGGGGAAGATTGCTGAAGGACTCGAAGGCCGAGAAATAGGACGAATTGACCCGCCGATGCGTCTCGTCGAACATTCGCTCCATGCCTACCGCTTGCGCTATGAGCGGCCGGTGACATGGAGCGACATCGTCGAGGACGCCGCGCCCTTCGTGCTGCTGCGTCTGGTGTCGGATGACGGAGCGGTCGGCGTCTCCGAGATCACCGTCAAGCCGACCTGGTGCGGTTTCACCCCGCGCAGCCTGATTGCGGCGATCGAAGATATCTTCATTCCACTGCTCCGAACCCTCGACCTCTCCGATCCGATGCAGGTGCGGCGGGCACTCGACCGCATACCGGAAAACCTCGCCGCCAAGGCGCTGATCGACAATGCCTGCTGGGACCTCAGTGCCGCGCGAGACGGCCGGCCGCTCTGGCAACAATGGGGAGGAGTGCAGCACGTCGCGCTGTCCTTCGCGGTGACACGGCAACCGCCGCAGGCCATGGCCCGAGAAGCCGAAACGATGGTGGACCGGCATGGCTTCCGCACCATCAAGGTGAAGGGAGGTCAGGGTCTGGCGACCGACATTTCCGGCATCCGGGAGATTCGACGGGCGGTCGGCGACGCGGTCACGTTGTATGTCGATGCCAATGGTGCCTATCCTCTTGAGCAGGCTTTCGACTACGCGACCGCCGTCGCCGACGCCGGTGTGGCGGTGCTGGAAGACCCCTGCCCGCTCGATCCGGATTCGGAATTCGCCAGACTGAGGGCGCATTGCCCGATTCCCCTACTGGTCGATTTCGGCTGCTGGTACCTGCGGGACGCGAACCTGTTTGTCGCGCAGGGCGCGCAGGCGCTCAGCACCAAGCCGGGCCGCTTCGGGCTCTCCGATTGCCGGCTGATGCAGCAGGGCGTCGAGCAGGCCGGAGGCCGCGTGGTGGCGGGCCTCATGGGCGAGAGCACGCTCGGAACCGTTGCGGGGCTGCAATTCGCCGCAGCGGTGCGGGACCCGCTGCTTCCAGCCGAACTCACATGGTTCCACGCCATGACCGATCGGATCACGAACCTTCAGCCGCAAATTGTCGACGGCGCGATGGCGCTACCGGACACACCGTCTGTCGCCTCGCTGGTCGACTGGGCCGCTGTCGAACGTCTGAGCTTATAGCGCGGCGGTGCGGCCGGTCGGTCCCGGCAAGGATAGATGCTGCGAAGGCCCGGATACACCGCGCGATTGCAGTGCGCGCTCCAGATTGCCGGCCGTCTGAAGCAGCAGCGGGAGATGCTCTTTCAGTGCTTTCGCATTCCCGGTGCCATAGCTCGCGACATTGATTGCGCCCAGGATTCGTCCGCCGGATCCGCGGACCGGGGCGGCGATGCCGGCAACGCCCTCAAGCATGTTCGATACCAGTGCCCAGCCCTGCTTTCTTGCCTTCTCGACCGAGGTCCTGATGTCCTTCACGACGCTGGCCGGCTTGTTGAACGGGGCACCGCGCAGGGATTTCAGATATTGCTCGAATTCGGGCTCCGGCCATCCCGACAGAAGCGCATGCCCGAGCGAAGTGGCGAATGCCGGAAGGCGCCCGCCGATGCTCACGGAAATCTGCAGTATCTTTTCGCTCGGACAGCGCGCCACGAACAGAATCTCGCTCTTGTCCAGTACGGCGAAACTCGAAGACTCACGCGTGCGTGCGGCCAGATCGTTGAGGAATGGCTGCACCAGCCGGTCGATCTGCATCGAGGAGATGAACGCATAACCGAGGTCGAGGACCTTGGGCTGCAGATAGAAGCGGTCCTCGTCGGAGCCGAGATATCCCAGCTCCTTCAATGTCAGCATGTAACGGCGCGCGGCCGCCCGGTTGAGACCGGTGCGCCTGGCGACGTCGGTTGGACGCAGCGAGGCCGCGGTCGCGTCGAATGCACGGATCACAAGCAGTCCGCGCGCCAGCGACTCGGAATACCAGCTCGGTGGGTTGTCTGCTCGGCTCATGGCTTCGGCTGCAAGGGGCAGCGACGGCTTAATATGGAACGTCCTGTTTGACAACGACCGGCCTGCCCGCCGCGCGTCACGACGGCGTCACCGTCGGGGACAGGAGAATGAAGTTCCGAGATTTCAGGCAAGGCCGATCTGAGCCATGGCGCGATGCTCCCCTGTTCACCGTCCCCAGCCGGAACGGGCATTGACAAGCTGCAAGGCCGTGGCCATGCTTGAGCGATAAAAAAAAGGTAGAGCGATTATCGCCCAAGTGCGATCTTCGCACAAGGGAGCGAGGACACTCGCGCAGGGATGCCGCGCAGCCGTTGCGACAACAGGGCCGGAAGAGCTGAGCGATGACGCAGCCACTCGCGGGCATTCTCGTGATCGAGCTCGGAACCATGATCACCGCGCCGTTGGCCGGCATGATGCTGGCCGATCTCGGCGCGCGCGTGATCAAGATCGAGCATCCCGATGGCGGCGATCCGTTCCGCAACTATCGCGGCGATCTCTATAGCCCGCATTTCGCCGCCTATAACCGCAACAAGGAAAGCGTCCAGCTCGATCTGCAGAGCGACAGCGGGCGGCTCGCCCTGCATCGGCTGATCGCGAAGGCGGACGTGCTGCTCGACAATTACCGTCCGGGCGTGCTGGAACGGCTGCGTCTCGACGAGGAAACGCTGTCAGGGCTCAATGCGGCGCTGATCCGGTGCTCGATTACGGGATTTGGCCCGGACGGCCCTTATCGCGATCGTCCCGCTTACGACTCGGTCGGGATCGCGCTCAGCGGGCTTGCGAGCCTGCTGCTGGATCCCGACGATCCGCATGCCGCGGGTCCCACGATCGCCGACAACGTCACCGGGATGTATGCATGCTACGGCATTCTCGGTGCATTGCTGAACCGGGCGCAGACCGGAAACGGAGCGCGGGTCGAGACCAGCATGCTCGAGGCGTCCATCGCCTTCATCCCCGACACCTTTGCCAATTACACCCAGCTCGGCATTTCAAGCACGCCTTATACGCGGGTTGCCGCCTCGCAATCCTACGCGCTCCGATGCGGTGACCGGCGGATGATCGCGGTTCACCTGTCGTCTCCCGACAAGTTCTGGAATGGTCTCCTTGCAGCGATCGGCCGCCCGGAGCTTGCCCGCGACGAGCGCTTCCGCACCCGTGATCGGCGCGTGACCCATTATGCGGCGCTGAAAGCGGAACTTGCCTCAAGCTTCAAGACCCGTCCGCGAGCCGAATGGTGCCAGCGGCTGGAGGCGGAAGATGTGCCCTACGCGCCGGTCTGGTCCGTGCCGGAAGTCTTTGACGATCCGCAGGTCGCGCATCTTGGCACGTTCTACGAAATGCATCGGCCGGGTATTGGCCAGGTCACCGGAATTCAACGTCCGGTACGGATTGATGGAAAGCGCGGGCCGAGCCGCATGGCCGCGCCTGAACTTGGCGAGCATACCGAGGCGATCATGACCGAATTCGATCTGGCTTGAGCGCCGCGGTCGGGCCGCAACATCGAGCAAGCGCATGATCACCATCGGAGATTTCTACCGCCGCAATGCCAGGCATGATCCCGACGGCATTGCGGTCATTTTCGGCGAGCAGAGGGTCACGCATGCGGAACTGCTCGCCCGGGTGCAGCAAGCGTCGCGGCGGCTCGCCGGACTGAAGCTCACGCATCAGGACCGCTTCGCGATCCTTGCAAAAAACTCGCTGGAATATATCGAACTCTACGGCGCGGCCGAAAGCACCGGCTTCGTCGCGATCGCGATCAATTACCGGCTGGCCCCCGACGAGATGGCCTATATCGTCAACGATTCCGCTCCGAAGGTGCTGCTTTTCGAGGAGGAGTTTGCCCCCGCCGTCGAGCGATTCAGGGACCGCATCGCCCGCGACACCATCTTCGTGTGCATCGGCAGGCCTCCGGCCTGGGCGCACGCCTACGACGGCTTGCCGCTGGCAGACGCAGACACGGTGCCGCGTGCGAACGGCCACGACATCGCGTATCTGATCTATACCAGCGGCACCTCCGGCCGCCCGAAGGGCGCAATGCTCGATCAGCAGGGGCAGCTGGCTTTCGGGCGCGTGGTCGCCGAAGAAACCGCTCTGCGCGCGACCGACGTGTCGTTCATCGTCATGCCGCTCTATCACGTCGGCGCCAAGTGCAATCAGCTCGCCGCGCTGTATCGCGGCTGCACGCTGCTGATGATGCGCGAATACCATCCGCGGCAGGCGGCCGAGACGCTGGCGCGCGAAAAGGCGACGGTCGCTCATCTGGCCCCCCTCATGGTCAACGATCTGATCACGCTCGCGGGTGAGGAAAAGTTCGATCACCGCAGCCTGCGCCTCGTGCAATATGCTTCCGGGCCGATGCCGGTCGCGCAGCTTCGCAAGGCAGTGGCGCTCTACGGCCCGATCTTCATGCAGCTTTACGGAATGACCGAGGCCGGGACGATCACCTGCCTCTATCCGCATCAGCATGTGCTGGAGGGACCGGAGCGGCTGGTGCGCCGCCTCGCCTCCGCCGGCGTGCCGCCGCCATCGGCGGCCATCAAGGTGGTCGACGACACTGGACGGGAGTGCGGCGTCGGCGAACCCGGCGAGGTGGTCGCGCATACTCCGAGCCTGCTGCGTGGCTACTGGAACAATTCGATCGCTACGGCCGAGTCGCTCGGCGACGGCTGGCTGAAGACCGGCGACGTCGGCTGGTGCGACGAGGATGGCTTCCTGTTCATCGTCGACCGCAAGAAGGAAGTCATCATCTCCGGCGGCGAGAATATCTATCCGCGCGAAGTCGAGGAGGCGCTGCACTTCCATCCCGAAGTGGAAGATGTGGCGGTCATCGGCGTTCCGGATGAAAAATGGGGCGAGGCGGTCAAGGCCTTCGCGGTGACAATCGCCAACCGGACCGTGACCGAAGACGAGCTGATCACGTTCTGCAAGACCAAAATCGCGAGCTACAAGAAGCCGAAAAGCATCGAGTTCGTAACGGCGCTGCCGCGGCTTGCCAACCACAAGATCGACAAGAAGAAACTGCGGGAGCCTTACTGGCAGGGCCGGTCGCGTGGTGTCTGAACTGCCCGACGCCTCAATGCGCGACGCGTTGTCAGTCTAGGCCGCGCATGTTATTATGGGCGAATAAAGATATATTGGGCGATTATCGTACGGATTGCCCAATCCTGGCGATGGCGCAGCGGCCGCGCATACTGCCGCTTCGTCGCAAAAGCACGGCAACGGAGCAGTCCATGCAATACGAAACGCTTCTCGTCGAAGTCGCGAACAAAGTCGCGACGATCACGCTCAATCGTCCCGGGAAAAAGAACGCAATGAGCCCGCGACTTCACGAGGAGATGACGCACGCGCTGGAAGCGCTGCGATATGACGACAATGTCGCCGTCATCGTGATCACCGGCGCCGGCGAATCCTTTTGCGCCGGCATGGATCTCAAGGAGTTCTTCACCGATCTGAAGGGCAAACCGGCCGAATATGACCGCATCACCCGCCTTGCGGTGGAGTGGCGCGGCCGGACCCTGCGCTATTATCCGAAGCCGACGATCGCGATGGTGAACGGCTTCTGCTTCGGCGGCGCGTTTTCGATCGTCGAGGGCTGCGATCTCGCGATCGCGGCGGAAGAAGCGACATTCGGGCTCTCCGAGATCAATTTCAAACTGTTTCCGGGCGGCAGCGTCAGCAAGTCGCTGGCCAATCTGCTGCGTCCGCGCGACGCGCTCTGGTACGGCATGCTCGGCCGTCCGTTCGACGGCCGGGTGGCCGCACAGATCGGCTTCGTCAACATCGCGGTTCCACTCGCCAGGCTGCGCGAAGAGACCATGACCGTCGCGCGCGAGATCGCGAGCAAGGACCCTCTCGCCCTGAAGGCGACCAAGGAAGGCTACCGCTTCTCGCTGGAGATGAGCTGGGACGCCTCGATGAGCTTCACCTCAGCCAAGGAATTCGAACTGGTCGCGCGGCAGAACGATGCCTGGCGGACCGAAGGCATCGCCGATTTTCTGAAGGGCGAATACAAGCCCGGTCTCGAATCTCACGACCGCAAGCGCGCCTGATGCTGACGCCCGCCGAGGGTCATCGCGCGGAACTGCCGACAGAGGCGGAGCTCGAAGCTTTCCGCAACAACCTGCGACGCTTCATCGAGCGGGAGATCCTTCCGTTCGAGCGGCGCACGATGAGCGAGTCCGAACGGCGGCATATCCAGGAAAAGGCGCGAGCGGCCGGGTTCTGGATGCCCGACATACCGGAGGCTCTCGGCGGACAGGGGCTTGGATTTCTCGGCATGTCGGTATTCTGGCACGAGGTATCGCGCACCATCGCCATTCCGTCGCGCGATCATTCGATCTTCGGGCCCGTGACCGGTCCGATCCTGATGTCGCTTGCGGGCGAGCAGCGACGCCGGTTTCTCGATCCGGTCCTTCGCGGCGACAAGACCTCCTGCTTCGCCCAGACCGAGCCCGACGCGGGATCGGACCCCGCCGCGATACGGACCCGCGCGGTGCGCAGGGGTGATCGCTACGTGATCAACGGCACCAAGCGGTTCATCACCCATGCAGAAAAGGCCGACTTCGTTCAGCTGATCGCCTGCACGGACCCGCAAGGGGGCGCACGCCACGGCATCTCATGCTTCCTCGTGGACATGGATACACCGGGCCTCGTGATCGCCACGCGTCATCCCACCATGATGGGCGATGCGCCCTGCGAGCTGGTGTTCGAGAACGTGGAAGTGCCCGAAGCCAACCGAGTGGGCGCCGAGGGCGAAGGCTTTACGGTGGCGCAGCGGTGGCTGAACGAGGGCCGCATCCGGCACGGCGCCCGCGCCTGCGGCGTCGCCGAGCGTTGCCTGGAAATGGCCATGGACTATGCGCGGCAGCGCAAGACCTTTGGCGAGCCGCTCTCCGAACGGCAGGGCGTGCAATGGATGCTCGCGGATTGCGCCATCGAACTGCATGCCACGAAACTGATGGTGCGTGACGCGGCAGCCAGGCTCGATGCCGGCGAGGATGCGCGCACCGAGACCTTCATGGTGAAAGTCTATGGCGACGAGATGGGATTTCGGGTCGCCGACCGCTGTCTGCAATTGCATGGCGGCATCGGGCTGACGACCGAGCTTCCGATCGAGAAGTTCTGGCGCGATCAGCGCAGCTTCATGATCACGGAGGGACCGACCGAAGTGCTGCGTACGGCGCTGGCGCGCCGGTTGCTGCGGGAGAGCAAAGGATGAAGACACGCAAGCCTCTGAAGTCCGCGATGGGCTGGAGCACACGCGACCGCATCACCGTACGCGGTCACGATCTCCCGAGTGAACTGCTCGGCAAGGTCGATCTCGGCGGGATGGCGTTTCTCGAGATCAGGGGACGGCTTCCGGACGCCCGCGAGGCCGAGACATTCAACGCGGTGCTGATCACGCTGGTCGAACACGGCATGACACCGCAGGCGATCGCCGCCCGGCTGGTCAATCTGGCGGCACCGGAGGCCTTGCAGGCGGCGGTCGCAGCCGGCCTCTGCGGCGTCGGCAGCGTTTTCGCCGGCGGGTCCGAACAGACCGCGAAAATGCTGCAGACCGCCTTCGATGGTCCTTCGGATGCCACGCCGCTGCCCGAGCTTGCGGCGCGCATCGTCGATGCCTTTGTCGCCCAGCGTCAGCCGATCCCGGGCATCGGGCATCCGCTTCACAAGCCGATCGATCCGCGAACACCGGTGCTGTTCGCGATTGCGGAGCGCAACGGCTTTCGCGGCCGCCACATCGCCTTGCTCGAGCAGATTTCCGACCGCGCCGCGTCCCGCCTTCAGCGCGAACTGCCGATCAACGCGACCGGTGCGATCGGCGCGATCCTGAGCGAACTGGATTTCCCGTGGCGCATCTGCCGCGGCATCGCGGTGATCTCACGTGCCGTGGGACTGGTCGGACATCTTGCCGAAGAAATGCGAAATCCGGTCGCCCGCGAGATCTGGGAGCGGGCCGAAGAAGAGGTGTTCGAAACCAGAGACCCATAGCCACAAAACATCAAAGGGAGGAAACAATGAAAAGCAGATTTTGGCTTGCCGCCGCTGCGTTGCTGCTGGCTTGGCATTCCGCATCCGCGCAATCATGGCCGACGCAACCGATCCGCTGGATCGTGCCCTATCCGGCCGGAGGCGGGACCGATCTGCTGGCACGCGCGCTTGCACCTCAGCTCGAAAAGTCTCTCGGCCAGCCGATCGTGGTCGAGAACAAGCCTGGCGCATCGACCGTGACCGGTACGGCGGCGCTGACCCAGGCCGAGCCGGATGGCCACACGGTCGGCATGGTGTTCGATTCGCTCGCAATCAACGCCGCCTTCGACATGAAACTCCCGTACGATTCTGAGAAGGACATCACGCCGGTGATCGAACTGGCGCGCGTACCTCTCGTGCTGATCGTCAACTCGCAGCTCGTACCGATGAAGTCGCTGCCGGAGCTGATTGCGCACAGCAAGGCCAATCCCGGCTGGTTCACCTTCGGTTCGCTCGGGCCCGGGAGTCCGCATGAGGTGGGCTTCGCCTGGCTCAAAACGCTGACCAAAATGGATGCGCTGATCGTGCCCTATCGCGGCGTAGGGCCCGCGCTGCAGGATCTCGTGGCGGGCCAGATCAAGGGCATGTATCTGGGTGTCGCGGTCGCCGAGGAATTCATCAAGGCGGGCAAGTTGCACCCGATCGCGGTCTCCTCGCCGGAGCGCCTCAAAAGCGCGCCGCAGATTCCGACCGTGGCGGAGCAGGGCTATCCCGGATACGATTTTGTGACCTTCTACGGGCTCGCAGCTCCCAGGGGCACGCCGGCGCCGATCGTTCAGCGCCTCAACCAGGCCGTCAATGATGCGCTCAAGTCACCCGAAATCCGGGCGCGGATCGCACCGACGGGCGCGGAGTTGGTCGGAGGCACGCCGGAAGCGTTCGGCATCATGCTGAAGAACAACCTGGGCAAGATGAAACAGATCGTTTCATCGGCCGGACTGAAGCGGTAGCGGCTGTCCGGGAAGGCGCGGGGACTTACAGGCCCGCGCCGACCTGCTGCAGGCGGTGGATCGCGGCCCGGATGCGCTGAATTCGCGCCGCGAATAGCGGCTCGTCAGATTGCGCCGCGAGCGCGATCTGGATTTCGGCGGCGAGGAAATTCAGTTCGTCAGCGAGCTGCGGATGCGAGGTGAAAAGTCCTCGCTGCAGCTTGGTGCAGGCCTTGATTGCGGCTTCGGCGCGGTCCTTCCAGAGAGCCGGGGACGGCGCCGCTTCACAGACCGGCGCCGCGCTTTTGCACACGTCGCGCAGCATGTGCAGGAGCTGTTGCCGCCCGGTGGCGCTGCCGTCGATGATCCGATCCGTCATCTGCACTCGCTCGGTGCTGTGTCGCGGCGCATGCGCTCGGACACGATCCGATCCTGGTCGTCGTATGCGAGCCGTTCTGTCCCGATCCGCCGACGGCGTCAACGCCGATCTGGGGGATTGCGATCTCAATCACACTCCGCCGGAATGCTCGGCAGCACGGCGCGCTGATCGGGCGGAAACCGGTTCAGCGCGATCTGCAACTGGCGCGCCTCTTCTTCGAGGCCGATCCAGCGCAGCTTGCGGATCAGCTTCACAAGCTCGGCGGAGGTGATTTCCTCCGGCGCGAATCCGGCCGCCTGCGGCGGCTCCTGACTACGCTCCATCGCGGTGTCGGACTGGCCGGGATGCTTGCGCTCCATGACATTTCTCCCTGTCCACGTTTCTTGGTCGTTGCGTCGCCGCTGCTGTTTCAGCGATGACGAATTCGGATCGGCATCGAGACTCATGTACCGGAGCCACGGCCGGGCGACATGAGCCGGTTCATCGAGGCGACGAATTTCTGGCCGTCGGCAAAGAACTTCTGGCTGTCCTTGGTCATCGTCTCGATCCGGCGAGCCATCCACTCCTGATAGGCCTTCGCCGCATCGGGCAGCGTTCGCGCCGACGAAAGCTTGCCGGCGAGGTCCGATGCAAACTCACGCTCCGTCTCCATGCGCGCGAGCCAGTCCGCGTTCGCCTGCTCGATCAGTTTCGCGAGTTCCCGCTGCATCTCGATCAGCGCATCGGTTTGCTCCTTTCCGAGTTTGGTGAACTCGGCGGCGTTGAAAGCCGGCAAGGTCCATTTCGTCCCCGTCTCATCCATCACTGCTTCTCCTCGACAACGGATTGATGTATTCAGCAGCTTGAATTCGTGTTGGTCTTGACCCTGGTCAAGGCCACGACCGCCGATACCCGAAATTCATGATCCGACTGTGTCGGCGATCCCTGAAACTGGCCTCAAGCGCAATGTCGTCCATTTTTTTATTGCGGACGCAATGATCGGCGCCGAGTTTGGTTTACCTGATAGGCAAGTGGCCGAAGGAGGATCTCATGCGTATCAATTCAATTGTAGCAACAATTGCGATGTGCACCTGCGGCATTTTCATATTCGCCTGGAACGGGATGCCGGAACCGGTAAGCGACAGCCTTTCGATATTGCAGCGCAGCACCGACATTTCGGCAGCAAAGCGCAAGCGGTCGGGTCCGTCGCGCCCTGTCGCGCCGCAGGTCCACCCGCGAGGCATGGCCGATCCCTCGTTCGGGCCGGACGGCAGGCTCTATCCGGTTCCCGAATATCTCCGCAACCAGTGCTATTACGATGACGGTTACGGGCGCTTTTCTCCCTGCTCGAACCGAAACTGATCGGATCGGCACGTCTGGTGATCCGGATGCAGCGGCTGTCTGCGCGACATCCGAGTTGTCGCCGCGATCTACGTAATCCTCCCTAGGGGCGATAACGGGCTTTCTGCGCACTGATCTCTTCTGGAAGATGCGGCGTCCGCGTGACGCCGCCACAGGAGGGACGCAATGAACGGCTCGCTTTATGGTCTCGACCGTGACGCCCACATCAAGGTCCTGTCTGTTGCATTATGTGCAGCAATCGCGGTGGTGAGCGTAGCGCCCGTGTTGCATTGACCCGGCCCTATCGTGAAACGCGATACGCATGCCGCGAGCGGCTGGCGCACCAGTGGCGCCAGACTTGTCCTGGTCCTGTGCCCGTTGCTGCTTGCGGATGCGGCGCTGGCGGGGCCGTTCGAGGATTGCACGCAGCAACACCGGTCGCGCCTGAGACTTGCGGGATGTGGTCAGGTGATC
>NZ_JBFWPA010000098.1:0-24176 GCF_050250235.1 Pseudorhodoplanes sp. | reverse complement strand
GATCGTTTCCCACTCCGCATCCGAAAGCCAATAGACTTCTCGCTTCCTCGACATCCGGAAATCCTCCCAGACCTCACGGAATCAGGACCAATCACAGCACGCAACAACAATTGAGTATGGAGCCTAGCTCTGTCACCAACTGCGCAAAATCTTGGAAAGGATTTCACCGGCGCGCTCGCACTGTTGTCTATCAACGTTGAGATGCGTCGCGATCCGAATGGTTCTTGGACCAAACGGCGCTACCAGCACTCCTTGCTCGCGCGCTTTTGCAGCGACAGCCTCTGCACTGTTGTCGCGGGCTTCCAAATGGAACAGAACCATGTTGGTCTGAACGCTGCTAAGGTCGAAGCGAATGCGTGGGGCGCCATTGATGTGCTCCCCAATGCGCCTCGCGTTCTCATGGTCTTCGGAAAGACGGTTAAGATTGTGATCGAGTGCATAATGAGCGGCAGCGGCAAGAATGCCAGCTTGGCGCATGGCGCCGCCAAAGCGGCGTCTCACACGCACGGCCGCACGGATGGCATCCGATGACCCAGCCAACATGCTTCCCACCGGACAACCGAGGCCTTTCGAAAGCGACACGCCGACTAGATCAAATCCGGCTGCCAGAGCCTGCAGCGTCTGTCCTGTCGCGGCCGCCGTATTGAACAATCGCGCGCCATCGAGATAGGCGGCCAGTTTCAACGCGCGGGCCGCTGAAAGAACCTTCTCTACGTCAGTTTGCGGAAAAACCGCCCCGCCAGCGCGATTATGCGTATTCTCCACCACGACGAGAGTAGTCGGTGGAAAGACGATGTGATCGCGGACCTTGCATCCCTCGACGACGTCGTCGGCTGTGAACAGTCCGCCTTCTCCGATGACGGTAAACTGGACCCCCGAGTTCATCGCTCCGGCGCCAGTCTCGTGCCAAACCAGATGCGCCTCGTCACCGATCAGGACATCGTCACCCGGCCGCGTCAAAACATTGAGCGCAGTCTGATTTGTCATCGTCCCGCTCGGGAAGAATAGTGCCTTCTCCTTGCCGAGGAGACTGGCCACTCGCTCCTGAAGGCTATTGACGGAGGGGTCCTCCCCGTACTGATCATCTCCAACGGACGCGCTCGCCATCGCCGCCCGCATGCCATCACTCGGCTTCGTGACGGTATCGGATCGCAGATCGATCAAACTTGAACTCACGTTGGGTACTCCCTGAGTTGACTGTTGTGCACCTAGCGCCGCTCCGCGAGTTTCAATTCCAGTCGCCGACTGAGAAACGATAAAGGCCAACAGAGGCAGAAGTAGACAGCGGCAACAGTCGAAAAAATCAGCATCGGCTGGGCCGTCGCATTGATGAGCAATTGGCCGGCATGCATCAGATCTACGAATCCGATAATCGACGCGAGAGATGTGGCCTTCATCAACTGCACGAGATATCCGACCGTCGGCGGGATCGATATCCGCACAGCTTGCGGAAGAACGATGAGCCACAATCGATGAAAATGGCGCAGGCCCAACGCTGAACCCGCTTCCCACTGCCCACGCCCTACAGCCAGAACGCTACCGCGCCAGATTTCGCCCAGGAATGCCGACGCATTAATGCTGAGTGCAATAGAGGCAGCGGTCAGTGGATGAAGACGGAGTCCAAAAATTCCCCGTAAAAAAAGCGCAAGAAAAAGCTGGATCAAAAGCGGTGTGCCTTGCACCAAACGAATATATGCGATGGCAAATCCACTCAGCATCCGGCGGGACGATATACGTAGAACCACAAGAAGCAGCCCGAGAATACTGCCTCCCAGAACGGCGATGATGAACAGCAGGAGCGTCCATCAAGCCGACATGATAAGAAAAATAAAATCACTGCTCGTGAGATGCCGCACTGTTTAGCCTCGCGCAGCGGGAATTGAGCGAAAATAGAATTTGTAAAGCACGTGAAAGAGAAGCGAGAAAATCATCGAAAGCACGAAATACATCGCCGCGACGACGAGATAGACTTCAATTGTGCGGAATGTCGTGGAGTCGATGTTGTTCGCAACTGCCGTCAGCTCCTCCGTTGAGATAGTCGAAAGAACACTTGAACTCAGCATCACAAGAACGAACTGACTCGTGAGCGCCGGGTAAACGATCTGCAATGCCCGAGGCAAAATAATCAGGCGAAAAATAGTGAGGTTGCGCAGACCAAGTGCAATTGCAGCCTCAATTTGCCCACGCGTAATGCTCTCGACGCCGGCGCGGACAATCTCTGTCGAGTAGGCGCTGATGTTGATCACCATCGCCAAAAGACCGGCTTGGTTGGGATCAAGCCGGATTCCGAAGGACGGCAAGCCGAAGAAGACGAGCGCGATCTGCACAAGAAAAGGCGTATTCCGGATGACTTCCACGTACGCCGTGATCAAGGTACGGACGAGCCGATTTCCGTATGTCAGCCCAAGCGCTGCTAAAATCGCAATCAGAAGCCCCAGCACCATCGACAAAGCGGAGAGACGCAACGTTAGCAGCGCCCCCCACAGCAGCTCATTGAAGTGCGCAAAGACCTGCCCGAACTGAAAGGTATAATTCATGCGACAACTGCATCTACCAATATACGGGCGAGGTCAGTGCGAGACATCCTTTAGAAGGTGCGCAAGGTCGGCAGCGGAGCTTCCAGCCATTTGCGATGGATCGCATCCAACTCACCGTTGTTCTTGATGTAGTAAATGAAGGTATTGATCCACTGTCGAAGTTCCATTGCGTCGCGACGCAGCGCAATTGCGTTCTCCTGCTGCTGTAACACGATCTTCGATTCCAGTTTGTTGTCCCCTGCCGACTTTAAAACAGACGGAAGCATGGTGTTGGTCATGACCAACGCCTGGACTTGCCCCGAAAGCAATGCTTGGCTGGTCACGCCCTCTCCGTCAAAACGTTGGAGATTGATGCCCTTTGGCGCCATCTTCGAGATGAAGATGTCGTTTGAACTGCCGCGCGCAACAGCAACACGGATACCGGCGAGATCGTCGAGTGTTTTTATCCGCGTAGAGACTGGCGCAATGACTGTCGACTGCGTCGCAGCATAGGGAATTGTGAACACAACTTGCTTGGCCCGCTCGGGGGTAATGCCGAGGCTGGCCACAAGAATATCGACTCGTTTCGACAACAGATACGGAATGCGGTTCGCGCCGGACACCGGGACCAACTCGACATCAACCCCGAGATATTTTCCCATCAATTGCGCGACATCGACATCATAGCCGGCGGGCCTCTGCTCAGCATTGATGAAGCCGAAAGGGGGAAAATCTTGAATGAGACCGACGACAATTTTCTTCCGGCTCAAAATTTCGTCGAGTGACTGCGCATTCGCGTGGCTCATTGAACTCACCGTTGCGACCGCAGCCACGATTGCCAACATGGCAAACCGCAAGATGAAACCATGAACACTTAACAGACCGCGAGACATCATCATCTTCCCCTCCTGTGATGTATCTTGACCTTCGCCAACCTCTCCGGGGACTGCCGCTCGTCGAAAAGTCACCACTCGAGGCTATCTCTGCAAAATTCTATACGCGGCGTTCAGTGCAACGTTGGCACCGACAACGATATCGCGCTCATCGGTATCTTCTTCGAAAGTGTGGCTGCGTCCGCCCTTGCTCGGCACAAAAAGCATAGCAGTCGGAAGATGCGCGCCAATCGCTGCAGCATCATGACCCGCGCCACTCGGGATATCAGCGTAGGAAACGCCGAGATCTTTGGCGGCGGCAGCAATCTCATGACGGAGATTGGCGTCCATCGCGACAGGCTCTGATTCCATAATTGTCGTTACTTGCGTCGCGCGCTGATGTTGTCGTTCGACGCGGCGCAATGCGGATTTCATAAGCGCGTCCATTTTAGCCAGAATATCGGGATTCGGATCACGATATTGAACGAGAAGATCGGCTTGCGCAGGAACGACATTGCTAGCCCCTGGCGAAAACATCGCATTGCCGAACACCCACACAGATTCGGACGATGCGTTCTCCTCGAGAGCTTGACGAAAGGCTGTCACGAAATCGAACAACTGCAGGCTGGCATCTTCGCGCATCGACATCGGCGTCGTCCCAGCGTGATCGGCCCGCCCGAAAAAACGCACGATATGATTGCGAATGCCAACGATTGAGGTCACCGCTCCAATCGAATTCCCAGTTCGTTCGAGATAGGGTCCCTGCTCGATGTGGCTTTCAAAATAGCCGCAATAGCGATCCAGGCTGAGCGATGGCCCGAACGGCGAAGGCAGCGCTTTAAGGGCCTCTCGTAATGGCCGGCCCGCAGCGTTACGGGCCGCATCGAATTTCGCGTCCGTCATCTCTCCGCAGACATACCGACTACCAAGCCAGCTGAAATATGTTCCCTCCTCGTCGGCAAAAGAGACGACATCGACGCCGTTCTCCTCGAGACGATTTTCTTCGCGCAGTCGCAGAGCGATCTCCAGCGCAAAGATGACACCGAGGCTGCCGTCGAGCCAGCCTCCGCTCGGGACAGTATCGGTGTGTGAACCGATCAGAAGCCTTCGGTTCGGCGCCTTGCTCAAACCATAGACATTGCCTACCCCATCCATGCCTGCATCGAGATCGGCTTCTCGAAAGCGATCGACCAGCCACAACCGCGCGACGACATCTTCCTCAGAGAACGCAATACGCTTAACGCCGGAGCCGCATCCGCCTATCGCCGCGAGTGAGCGCAGATTCGACAGCAGCCGTTCAGCGTTGACTTGCAGCATGTAGGTCGGTGTCCTCAGAGAGACTTTCCTGACTTTTACGCCGAGGCTTGAGGCTTTACGCGAAGTGCCGGGACGCCGCTTCCTTCCGCTAATGCGTTCAGTTCGGCTACGACGCGATTCTGGATCGGTATGCCATGACGTTCGCGACGCGCTTGTTCGAAAAACCCTTTTTCGCCGGGATAGTAGGCACGATCGAAACTCGGCCGCGCCTCGGTCTGCTGCACAGCTCCCAACGCCTGATCCATCGTCTCCTTGAACGAATCAAGAGGAATGAAATGGGCGATATCGATAGCGATAAATGTCTGACTGACGTTCATCGGGTTGTCGTGTGGCAGAAAGCCACTGCCACCAGCACCAAACAATTGTCCGCCCATCAAAACGCACGTGAGAATTTCATGCGCCAGCCCCAGACCGAATCCTTTGTATCCACCCCACGGTAGGAGCGCACGGGAGGAAAGAGCTTTCGCAGGCTCGGTTGTTTCGTTCCCGTCGGCATCGATCGCCCATCCCGTCGGGATGCTTTCCTTGCGCTCAAACGCCTGAAAGACTTTTTCCATGGCGGTACTCACTGCCATGTCGAGCACGAACGGATACTTCGTTTTGGCAGGCGCTGCTATCGCAAGCGGATTTGTGCCGACCAGTGGCTTACGACCTCCGTGCGGAGCAACCAATTGCACGCCACTGTTGGCGTACGTAATGCCGATCATGCCCTCTTCGGCAGCCATCAACGGATAGTATTTGGCGGATGTGTAGGAGTTTGCGTTGCGAACGCCCACGATGGCGATCCCGAACTGGCGCGCTTTTTCTATAGCGACATTCATCGCGTGCGCAGCCACGACCTGACCTAAGCCACGGTTGGCGTCGAGCAGCGCCGTGGCACCACGATCGCTGACCACGATCGTTTTCCCATTGGGGCGATCCCCGCCCGCTCGGATACGGTAGATCACCTGCAGCAGAAGGCGGATGCCGTGAGATTCTTCGCCGCGCAGATCGGATTGGACAAAAACGTCTGTGACGAGGTCCGCATCCTCCCCGCTCACGCCATTCGCACGCAGAAGCGCTGAGCAGAAGCGTCGGACTTCACTCTCCGTGACAGATGACAATCCCGCAGCTACCGGAGAGGTCTTGATTTGCTCCGCATAGTTCGCCCAGCCAGCTTCCACGGTATCCCCCACACAGGTCATCGCAATCGACTATTAGGGGGAGGATTTCCCACATTTTCGTGGGCTGCAAGTGAAACCAATTTATACGGTCATAGCTAAATGGAATATCTACCAATATTTGCGAGTATCTAAAGCATCTAGACCAAATATTACTTTTAAGGATCATCGAAATAACTGAATATCATAGGAACGATACCGCCAATCAATTCTCTTCCGTCCGGAAAGACGGGATGATAACATTTGACTATACATTCTGGGCTACCTTCTTGGAGCGTCTCCACCAGAAGTGCCATCTCAAATCTGGCACACAGCTAGTGAGGTGATTGACGTCAATCGAGGTCGCCCGCATTGCACGAGGCGCAAATGCGTACGCGGAGCATTCGGGCGTTTCTTTTGGCCCACACGTACCGCTCGATCACTAAGGCTGCGCATGAAATGAATTTGACGCAGCCAGCACTGACCAAGACCATTCAGCTTTTGGAAGCCGATCTGGGCGTGACGCTATTCAAGCGCGGCGCCCGGGGATTGGAACCAACATTCTTCGCAGAAGCATTCGCTCCCTTTGCCCAGCGCATCCTTGCGGAGATAGAAGCAGCCAAAAATGAATTGTCGGCACTTGCAGTCGGCAAGGTCGGCAATTTGAGAGTAGGCGCCGATTCTTATGTCGTAAGCGGCATTCTTCCGCCTGCTATCAGCCACCTTCTCGAACTCATCCCGAATTTAAAGATCGAAATATCGAGCGGCGTCAGCGACGTACTGCTTGAAGCAACGCTGAATGGCGCGTTCGACCTTTGCATCACGTCCTTGTCGCGACGCTCCAAAATGTCTTCCTTGGAAATTATTGAACTCTTGAATCAGGACTATGCTGTCGTTGCGCGGCACGGACACCCACTTGCAGCTCGCAATGACGTGCGCTTAGCCGAGATCGTGACTTACCCTTGGGTCCATGTGGGTCGCGACTTCCATGCTTCCAGCAGTATTGTGCCTTTGCTGCAAGCAGAGCGCATCGAACTTCCGACGAAAATTATCTCGACGGATTCAATCACCTACCTTCTTGCCCATCTGCGGCGATCGGACTGTCTGAGCTACCAGCCTGCCCGCTTGATCGATGGCGCGGACGTTGCACACATCCGCATTGTAGATGCGCCCGCCATCTTGTCCCAATTCCGTATCGTCGCTTGTCACGCGAGAGATCAACCCTTGAGTCTCGGCGCACGTCAATTGGTTTCGGAGTTGCTTCGGATGGGATCCGAAGCGACAGATGTGGCCCCCTCCTTCGCCACTCTCAGATCGAACACCTCGTAGATCTAGCTTCGCCGCTCATCGCATTGGGCGAATGAAGCGGCCGCATGGGGGGCCGGCCAAGCCTCCGTTGTGGAAAATGGTCTTTCCCCGCAAGAACACCTGCGTGATCGTAGCGGCGGTGGCGCGTCCGTCGAAGGGTGTATATTTTCCCTTCGTGAACATCTTCTCCGCGGAAATCACGCCGGGCTTGCGTGGATCGAGAATGAGAAAATCCGCGTCTGCCCCCGGACTCAAATGCCCCTTCGCAAGCCCGAACAATTCCGCCGGAGCGTGAGCAAGCCATCGAACAATCTGCGGCAAGGAAATATCACCTTCACGCCAGCGCTCCAGCATCGCCGGAAGAAGTGTCTCGAGACCCGGTATCCCAGAAGGAGCATCCCAAATGTTGTCGGCCCCCTTCGCTTTCTCCGAAAGAAGATGCGGAGCATGATCCGTTACGACAATATCGATCGTACCGTCCTTCAATCCCTCCCATAGTGCATCGGCATGTTTCGAATCTCGCAAAGGAGGCGACATCTTCGCTGTCGGTCCGAGCCTTAGCAGATCAGCTTCATTCAAGAAGAGATTGTGCGGCAATGTCTCGGCGGAGATGAGACCATCTGAACGGCTTTTGTAGTGACGGATGACGTCAACGGATTGTAGGCAGCTGATCTGTCTCAGATGCAGTCGGCATCCTGTGGCGATCGCAGCTTCGCACGCAAGCGCTACTCCCGCCGATTCTGAAACCGGGGGACGCGAACGCGCAAAATCGATCGGCGCCTTGGCCCCGCGCTCTATCGCTCTTTGTGTGAGAAACGTAACCAGTGTGTGCTCTGCGGGCGTCACACCGGCGATCCCTCCAACTTCAGCAATCGCGGACATGGCTTGCATGAGCATTGCCAGATCTTGATGCGATAGGGCTCCGGAACATCGGCCAGAAAAAGATCAAAGGCGCAGCAACCAGCGTTTGCGAGTGCCGGAATATGGCTCATATCACCACCGACAATTGCGCTGATTGCGTAGTCGACGTGGGCCTGCCGGCCTATCTCGACTTTCTGCTCAACGTCTCGCTGGGTTGCCGTCATCGGGATGTCGGTGGGCATAATCATGACGGTGGTTACCCCGCCAGCCGCAGCCGCAGCCGATCCACTCTCGACGCCCTCCTTGTGCGCGAGACCGGGATCGCGGAAGTGGACATGCGCATCCACTAAGCCTGGGAGAATGTAGCAACCCTCGGCATTCAGTATCGCGGTCGCCTCAACCATCTCGTGCGGGCCGCCGATGGAGTGAACCTTTCCTTCATCAAGATTGACCGTCGCCTGGATCCCACCCTCGTGTGTGATAAGCGTCGCATTTTTCAGGCTTAAATCGATCATGTTTCCCAACCCTGTATTGAACAGACTCGAAATGTGTTCGAACCGTCGACCGCCGGAAGAGAACGGATTCGAAATATGTACAAGGTCGCGAGATGCTTCACCAAACTGGGCTACCTGACAGTGTGGGCTAGTTGGCTATCCAACTGGTCTGTTCTGACCAGATTGCTGCAACGAGGACCACGCTTCGGCAGGAGTATTGAGGGATATAGGCCCACAATCGGCCGGTGCTGATACGGCCTCGGCCGGGATCGAGCACCGGGATGGGCGTATCGTCGGCAAAGATCTTGTTTGAGGCGAACACATGCGCGCAGTCAGCCGCGCATGCAACGGTCTCAGCCAACCGTGACGAACATCGGCGCGGCAGAAGCCGTCCGCTCTTGCTTCCAGTGGAATAGCACGCGCGCCGCAATCCCATAGCGACGCGCCACCGCGGACAGGCTCGCACCCGGCCGCATCATCTCCGCAAGGATCCGACGTTTGTCCGTCTCGCTGAACCGGCGCCGATAGCCCTCGCAGGCCGGCGGCACGATCGGCCCTGCCATCGGCTGGGCGTCCGTCATATGACCAAGCGTATGACTTGCGTCATGACTTAGGCCACCGCGCCGATACAGCAGCTTGCGCTGCGGCGGCTGGGGCTGCGCTTTGAACCGCGCGCGCCAATTGCCGAACGCCTTCAGCGGAATCTTGTGAGCCTCGCAATACTCACGTTGATTCAACTCGCTGCGGCGCCACGCTTCATGATGCGCCCGCCAAAAGGACTCTCCATAACGCACTCGCGACGCAATCCAGTTCGAGGCTATCTCCATCTCCTCACCCGCAAATTTGCCGGCGAGAACAGATCGCGTCCGAGACCAACGACAACAAGTGTGCGAGGAATTGGCGCTTACCCTTGACGCTTACCGCTTGCCTGTAACGCAACATTTTTTCCCTGATACCGCGAGAACTTTCCCTGTTACGAGCGACAGGGAAAACGTCAGCAAGGCATTGAGCTGTCGTACAAAATCACAGCGCAAAGGCTATTAACGGCGTCGAATTTCACGATTTTCCCTGTTTTTTTCCCGCAAAACCGGGAATTTCGTGGAGACAAGTTCGCAGCTGACTACGTCCGCCGCCAGTTTTCCATGACTAACCTTCTCCGTTCGGTTTTGGCGCGCTGAAATTGCCAATAATCACGGGCTTCGCGCACAAAGCTCCGTACTGCGGCATGCCGACTGAGCGCCTAAATTCTCTCTCGTGACCCATTTGTCTCCAAACCTTCCGACTACACGGGGTTGGTACGGTTTTCGTAAGAGGCTGATTTAGAAATTCTTCAGTGTCATCTCCGCGAACGCGCGCAACCAGGAGCCCCCCGACGAAGCCACAGTGCCTGACCCTCGTGATCTCGACCCGGATGCCGGCGACGCACGAGCTTGTCTTGGAGCTGGGCTATACCGAGGTCAGCGAAGGCCGCTTCGGGCCGAAGTCACGGTTCGTGGGTATCACCACCGTATTCCAGGCCGTTATCTCGTCTGGGGACAGACGCGCGAGGTCGAGTTCGAGAATTACGCCGACGCGCTGCTCGCAAGCCTCAAGACGACGATCGATACGGTGCGCAAAGATAATAATTGGCAGCCGCGCGACCGCGTCCGCCTGGTCTTTCACGTCTACAAGCCGCTAAAGCGTGTTGAGATCGACGCGATCAAGCAGCTCGTTCAGGAATTGCTGAAAGGTGATCACGAGGTCGAGTTCGCTTTTCTCGACATTTCGCGCTTCCGTGTATTTCCGGCAGAGGCGCGCGAGCTCGGCCCCATCGGCGTCCGGAGGGAGCGGCATGCATTTGTCGGGGAAACCCATGTGGTCTCGGACCACCTGACTGGCGATCCAGTCCGGCAGGCTATGGCGGCCGCGCTTGAACCCTGGTCTGGCGCCTCTCGGGGGCATCGAAGTTTTCCGGTCCGTCCTCGGCGTCAGAATTGAAGGTTGAGGCATTGCCGGTGACTCCGTTGTGCTGGTCAAGCCAAGCCCGCACGGCGGGGAAGTAGCGACGTTTGAATTGTGGATGGATAGCGGGGAAACCGGGCAAAGTTTTCAGCGTTGCGCGAAATCAGTCTTTACCTATGCCCAGACACATAAGCTCGCGGAGCAAACGAGCGGTGTCCCGAGGACCCGGAGCCGTAAGGGCGCTGATCCGATCCGCAGATTCGATGAAGCAGCGAAAGGTTGTCAGCCAGGCAAAGAGGCGCTTGCTGCCTACGCCCGATCATTCAACCGGCTTACGACACGATTCTCAATAAAAGATGGCGCCCGGCATTCCGCCACCAGCGCCGATGCTGTCGCCGTTGATCGCGACCGACTTCGGCGACGAAAGGAACACGCACACATAGGCGATCTGCTCGGCACCTATCAGTGTCTTCAGCAAGTTGCGGCCCGCCATGCGCTTCTCGACCTCGACCTCTGGAATGCCCTGCGCCTTGGCTTGCGCGGCGACGACGCCCGGCGTCGCTTCCGTGCGGGTCAATCCGGGATGAACGCAAACGACCGAGATGCCGTGCTCGCCCAGCTCGTCGGCCAGGTTCTTCGTCAGCGCGGCCACGCCGACGTTGCGGATGCTACCGATCGTCGTGCCGGTCACACGTGCGCCGAGGCCGCTGACATTGATGATGCGTCCGGAGCCGGCCCTGATCATATGCGGCGCCACCTCCCGCGCGGTGCGCAGATAGCCCATCACCTTCGTATTCATATGGTCCCAGAATTCCTCGGTCGTGATCTCGGCCAGTTTCGGCGGGCGTGATTGTCCGCTCGGCTTGGCCGCACAATTGATCAGAACATCGACGCGCCCGAACGCCTTCACGACGCCGTCGACCATCGCCTTGACGGAGGCGTCGTCGGTCGTATCGCAGGGAAAGCCACGCGCGCTTCCGCCACCAGCAGAAGCGCTCTCCGCGATTTCGGCCACCGACGGATCGAGACTGGCTGCGCTGCGCGAAACCAGGGCGACATGGACGCCCTCGTTGACCAATTCACGCGCGATCGCCTTGCCGATGCCGCGGCTGGCGCCGGTGACGATGGCCACCTTGCCCTTGAGCTCGAGATCCATGTGATTCTCCCTTCGAACGATGATGTCTAGCGGAATAGGTGAGCGCGCGGTCTTACGGAGCGGCGTCGGTTGCGGCGGTCATCCCGGAGAAAGCCGGCTGCGAGCCGGCGCCCCCTTCGTTGAGATGGCACGCGGACCAATGACCGTTGGTGACCGGCCGCAGTGCCGGCGTTTCCCGCTTGCAGCGGTCGAATGCATAAGGGCAGCGCGGGTGGAAATGACATCCCGTGGGCCGATGAATGGGGCTCGCAACGTCGCCTTTCAGGATGATGCGGCGGCCGCGCTCCGCACGCGGATTCGGCAGCGGCACGGCTGACAGCAGCGCCTCCGTGTAGGGATGCAACGGCCGTTCAAAGAGTGCCGCCTTGGGCGCCATCTCGACGATGCGACCGAGATACATCACGGCGATGCGGTGGCTGATGTGCGCCACCACCGCGAGATCGTGCGCGATGAAGAGGTAAGATAGTTTCAGCTTGTCTTGCAGCTCAATCAGAAGGTTGAGAACCTGCGCCTGGATCGAGACATCAAGCGCCGAGACCGGTTCGTCACACACGATCAGCTTTGGATTGAGCGCAAGCGCGCGGGCAATGCCGATCCGTTGGCGCTGCCCGCCAGAAAACTCGTGCGGGAATTTGCTCATCTGCTCCGGTCTGAGCCCGACCGCATCGAAGAGCGCACTCACGCGTTCCTTCCGTTCGCGGCCGCTTGCCGTCCCGTGCACCAGCATCGGCTCACCGACGACGGTCTCAGCCGTTTGGCGAGGATTGAGTGATGAATAAGGATCCTGGAAGACCATCTGGATCTGGCGCCGAGCCGGCTGCAGGTCGCGACGGCGAAGGCGCGTGATATCTTCACCGGCAAGCTCGATGGACCCACCCGTCGGCTCGACGAGGCGCATGATGCATTTGCCGACCGTCGACTTGCCGCAACCGGACTCGCCGACGAGCCCAAGCGTTTCGCCCACGCCGATCTCGAAGCTCACACCGTCGACGGCGTGCACGTAGTTCGCCACGCCTACCGGAGCGGCGCCGCCGACGGCGTAATATTTTCTGAGGTCAGCAACCCGAAGGACGGGAATTGCCGGGGCACGCGGCGGCGCTGCGTCGTCCGCGCCGCTCATGCCGACGCTCCGCTCACGCGGTCCGAATGCCAGCAGGCCGCCAGGTGTCCGGGCCTCTTCGCTTCCAGCGGTGGATAGGCAGCGCGACAGGCGTCGGTGGCGAACGTACAGCGCGGCTCGAACAGGCAGCCTTTTGGTCGATTGTTGACTGACGGCACGCTGCCCTTGATCTCAGTCAACCTTGGCCGCCGCCCGAGTGGAGCATCGCGGCGCGCGTCCTCGATCTTCGGGACCGACTGTAGCAGCCCGCGCGTGTAAGGATGCTGCGGCGAATCGAACAGATCCACGACGCTCGCTTCTTCTACTTTGCGTCCGGCGTACATGACGACGACCCGTTGGGCGATCTCCGCGATCACGCCGAGATCGTGGGTGATCATGATCATCGCGGCTCCGAGCCGGCTGCGCAGATCGAGGAGCAGATCAAGAATCTGTGCCTGGATCGTGACATCGAGAGCGGTGGTCGGTTCGTCGGCCAAAAGTACTTGCGGATTGCAGGCCAGCGCCATCGCGATCATGACGCGCTGGCGCATCCCGCCGGAAAGCTGGTGCGGATATTCGCCAATGCGCCGCTCCGGCTCGGAAATTTGGACGAGCCGCAGCATTGCCACGGCCTTGTCGAGCGCGGACTTACGGTCGAGGCCCTGATGCAGGCAGATCGTCTCGCTAATCTGCCGGCCGATGGTGAGCACCGGGTTGAGCGAACTCATCGGTTCCTGGAATATCATGGAGATCTTGTTGCCGCGGATGGCACGCATCTCCTCGTCGCCGGCTTGTACGAGATCGCGGCCTTCGAACAGGATGCGGCCGCCGACGATGCGGCCGTCTGACGGCGGGATAAGGCCGAGCACCGACAGCGCCGTCACGCTCTTGCCGCAACCAGATTCTCCGACAACGCCAACGATTTCACCCCGGCGGAGCGAGTACGACATTCCGTCTACAGCCGGCACGACGCCTGAGCGTGAGAAGAAATACGTCTTGAGATTGTCGATCTCCAAGATGGGTCGATCTGCCGTGAGCGCCGGACCTTCCACTTGCCGTTGTCTCCCTGCGATACCAGCCTCGCGTGTGCGGCCGTGCGGCAACCGTAAATGTCGGAATCCGCTGCCGCTAGAATGCGGGGCGTTTCTTGATCTCGGTCATCATGGCACGCTTCCGTCTTCCGTGCTGCACGCTCAATTCACCGCGATGATCCATTCGGCGCGCTTTTCGAGAGCCGCCCAATCGATTTCCAATCCCAATCCATGGCCGCTCGGAGCCGAGACACTGCCGGCTTTGGACAGCGTGGACGGCGTGCGAATGCCCGGCACCGCGAAATCGGCCTGCGGGTGACAGACTTCATAATAGGAGGTTGCCTTCTGCGCGACGGCGCAGTGGAGAGCCGCAATCGATGATGGCTCCGGGCCGAAGCTGTGAAACTCGGCGCGCAGACCCTTCGCCTCGGCGAGTTGAGCCAAGCTGTGGCAGAAGCTGATCCCATGCCGACCCGGATCTAATCGGAGGATCTGCGGCGCGTTGCGCGCGATCGCGGCCGCGTAGTCGTTCCAGCTCCATAGAAGCGCATCGGCACCAGCGAGCGGGATGGCGATCCGGCTGGTGAGCGCCGGGTAGGACGCATGATCCTCCGCGGAGATCGGGTCTTCAAACCAAAGGAAGCCGAGCTCTGTGAGGCATCGGCCCACGGTCACGGCATCCTCGAGGCGGTAGCGTCCCATGGGATCGAGAACGAGCCCGTAGTCCGGCCCCATCGCGGTGCGCAACGCGCGCACGCCGGCCATGTCGCGCGCCGGATCGCCCCACAGGTGCAGCTTGAAGGCCAGCAGGCCCTCGGCCTTCGCATCGTGCATCAGTTCCGCGATCGACTCCGCAGAGGCGAGCCCAAGTTCGCGGCGGGACGCTCCTTGCGCAGGCAATGATTGATGATGCGAGCCGAGCAAAGCGTGAACCGATTTGCCAGCGCGCTGTCCGCGCAAATCCCACAGCGCATTGTCGATCGCGGCCACGGCGAGAAACGAAGTGCCGAGCCGGCGCATGCGATTGATCAGCGGCGCGGCGCCTTCAGGGTGCTGGTCGGGATCGAGACGCGACGAGAATTCGTCAAGCCAAGCCGCGATCGTTAGCGCTAAGCCCTTCGACGACCGAGAGTCCGCCCATGTCACGCTAGCGCCGCGGGCCCCGTAAGCGTCTGCGAGTACGACAAAGACCGCCGTCTGTTCGGCATGCGCACCTTCCCATTGGACCGCAGGCGCATAGCGGAGCACGCCGACCTTATGGCTGGAGACGGTCATGTCGGCTGTAACCTTGCGCTCGTGCCGTGCGACGGCACGGCGTTCCAACTTCGTTGACAATGCGAACCGCAGGTTCGAATGTCAACCGCGTAAGGCCGCTTAGCGCGCGCAGGGCAGCGAATTTCTGGAGGTATCAATGCCGAAAATTCCGGTGAATGGGGTCGAGCTTTTCTACGAGGAGGCCGGGACCGGCCGGCCACTGATATTCGTTCACGGCTATGCCAGTGACTTCCGCCGCAACGAGCCGCAATTGCGCTATTTTTCCCGCCGCTATCGAACCGTTTCATTCTCCATGCGCGGCTATGAACCATCTGACACGCCAAAGGACGTTTCAAAGTACGGCTTCGACATCGTCGTCGAGGATTTGAAAGGCCTGCTCGACGCGCTCAAAATCGACAAGGCTCACATCTGCGGCTTCTCCATGGGCGGGGAGATATCGCTCAGCTTTGGCATGAAATATCCGGACCGGGTGCATTCGCTGGCCTTCGCGGCCGCGGGCTACGGCAGCGGTAAACCGCGCCAGACGTGGCTCGCCGCGCTCGACAAGCTGGCGGACGATTATGATCGCGAAGGCATGAACGGCCCCCGCGGGCAGTCCTATACCGAATCTTGGGCGCAGACGAAGCGGAAGGACCCGCGGGCGTGGGCCGAATGGAAGAGCCGCTACCATCAGTATTCCGCTGTCGGCATGGCCAACACGGCACGCGCGACCTCCAAGCAGCGCCCCGACATCATGACCCTCGGAGACCGTCTCAAGACGCTCGATATCCCGACCCTTATCATTCTTGGCGATGAAGACGAACCGGCGTTCGAAGCGAGCTTCTATATGAAGAAGATGATGCCACGCGCCGGGCTCGAAGTGTTTCCGCGCACGGGCCACCCCATCAGCCTTGAGGAGCCCGATCGGTTCAATAGCTCGCTGCTGGACTTCTTGACCGCTGTCGACACCGACAACTGGTATCCGGTGCGCTCGGCGTCCTGACGCCGGGCCTCACGCGTCAGCCAAGAGAGCAAGCAGGCTGCGGACCGAGGATTGCTTTTCGAGCGCGGAGACGCGCTCGGCGAACGTCTCGGCGCGCGCGGGAGCGACGGTGCCGTGTCCGCGCCGCGTGCAATCTCGAAATTTTCGTTCGAGATCCTCCGCGCTGAGCGGATGCTCGGGCGTGCCCGGCATGGCAGCCGGGGCGGACGTCACCCTGCCGCATCCGGCAACCTCAACGGCAACGATGGCCGGCTCCATCTCGCCATCGAGTTCGGTCCTCAAGTCGATCCGGTCGGCGAGTTCACGCACGCCACGATCGAGGACGGCCGGGGTCTCCAGTTCGTCGAAGCCGAGCTTGCCGCGGATCAGCATCGAGGCGACGCAATAGCGAAGGCTGAATTGCGCCGACACCTGCGGATTGTCCTCCGGCTGGAAGGGCCCGCCGACGAGGCGCTCCATGTAGGGTGTGATGCGGACCGTGACCGCTCCGATTTTCGCCGCCTCCAGCCCATGGTCGCGCCGGAGCGCGGCGGCGGCATCGAGCGCGGCGTGGGTCAGCGCGCATGTTGGATATTTCTTGAACACCTTGCCGGCGAGAGAGAACTGACGACCGAGACCATCGGTGATCCCGTCCGGATCGCCGTCCTGGTACATTCGGTAAAATCCGTATTGGCCTTCGATCACTTCGGCCGGCGCCGTAATCCCATGTCGAGCAAGGCCCGCCGCCGTGACGCCGGCGCGGGCGGCCAGACCCGCATGCAGCCGCTTGGTCAGCCCCTGCTCCATGATCGACTGATGCGTGCCGGCCGAGTGCGCGAATGCGATGCCGAGGGCGTGGCGCACCTGCGCGGGCGGGAGCGCCATCAGCTTCGCTGAAGCCGCCGCGGCTCCGAGCGGGCCCAGCACCGACGTCAGATACCATCCCTTGCGTTCGCCGATCGTGTGGGCGATGCGGGTCGCGACCTCGGTGCCTGCGACAATCGCCTCGAGCAGCCGGGCGCCGTCGGCATCGATAGCTTCGGCGACGGCCAGCGCGGCCGGAATGACAACGATGTCGGTGTGCAAGTAGCCCTTGCCCGCATCATAGCTGTCGTAGTCGAGTGCGCTCGCGGCTGTTCCGTTGAACATCGCTGCGCTCTCCGCCGGGAGGCGGATGCCGTGACCGATCAACGTGCTCTGCGCTGCACCGCCCGCGGCTGCGCACCAGCTCAATACCGCGCCGGTGCCGGGGGCATCGGAGCCGGCGAGCGCGGCGCCGATGGTGTCGAGCACGCCTAGCCGACACGATGCTCGCACTTCGGCTGGGATCGCATTCAGACGCAGGGTCGAGACGAACTCGGCGAATGCCGACGTGATCGTGCTCACGTTCGCTCCTTCAGGTGTGTTGGCAGCGCCTGCCCTTAGCGGCCGCGCAGGCGGGGGTCGAGCGCATCGCGCAGGCGATCGCCGAGCAGGTTCGTTGCGAGCACCGTCGCCATGATCGCGAGGCCCGGCAGCGTCACGGTCCACCATGCGATTGAGACGTAGGGACGGGCCTCAGCGACCATCGTGCCCCAGGTGACCGCCGGCGGCGGCACGCCGACGCCGAGAAACGACAGGGTCGATTCGAGCAAGATCGCCGAGGCGAGTTGGAGCGTGCCGACGACGATGACCGTATTCATCAGGTTCGGCGCCAAGTGGACGAGCACAAGGCGAAACGGCGAGCAGCCGATCGAGATCGCGGCCTGAACGAAATCCTTCTCGCGCAGCATCAGGGCCTCGGCGCGCACCATCCGCGCGAAGTACGCCCAATAGAGACATCCGATGATCAGGATGACGTTGATAAGGCTTGGTCCGACAGTCGCAGCCACCGAAAGCGCGACCAACACCGCAGGGAGCGTCAACACCGTGTCGACCAGACGCATGATCGCCTCGCCGATCGTCGGACGCGCCACTGCGGATATCAGTCCGAGCGCAACCCCGATCACACCGGCCAGGAGTACAGAGGCCAGTCCGACGATCATCGTCACGCGCGCACCGTGCACGACCCGGCTGAATACGTCGCGGCCGAGCGCATCCGTACCAAAGAGATGGGCGTGGCTCGGTGGCAACAGAAAGTCGCGCAGGCTCTGTCGGCCCGGGTCGAAGGGCGCGATCAGATCAGCGCCGATCGCGCACACCGCGACGACGAGCACAATGAGCAACGGAAGCAGCGGCAAACGCCACAGCCGACCGGCAAGTCCGCGGCCTTTCCCCGTTGTCTCTTGCGATCCGGTATCGGCCTCCACGGTCTCACTCATTGCGACCGCCCATCAGACGAATGCGCGGATCGAATACGGCATAGAGCAGGTCGACAACCAGGTTAACCACCGCAAGCAGCGCGCCCATGAACAGCACGGCCCCCTGCACCAGCGGGAAATCGCGATTGTACACGGCGTCAATCGCGATCTTGCCGATGCCCGGCCAAGCGAACACGGTCTCGGTGACGACCGCTCCGCGTAGAATCATCGCCGCTTGCAGCGTCGTGATGGTTAGGATCGGGATGGCGGCATTGCGTAGCGCATGGTCCCAAACGACCCTGCGCTCGGACAGGCCCTTGCTGCGCGCCGTGCGAATGTAGTCGGTCGCGAGCACATCGAGCATCGATGATCGTGTGATGCGCATAATCGAAGCTGCGACGAAGCTGCCGAGCGTGATTGCCGGCAAGACCACGTGCGCGACCGTGCCGTAGCCCGACGACGGCAACAGCGGCAGTTTGAGCGAGAAGAGAAGGATGAGCACCATGCCAATCCAGAACGTCGGCATGCTCTGGCCGACAAGGGCCACCAGCTTGCCGCCCGTGTCGAGCCAGCTGTCGCGCCGTACGGCGCTGGCGATACCGAGCGGCAGGGCCAGCAGAACGGCAAAGATCATCGAGCATCCAGCCAGCACCATCGTGGCCGGAAAACGTTCGATGAGTAACGCCGAAACAGGCGCCTTCCAGGTGATGGACGTGCCGAGATCGCCGACCACCGCCAGCCGGACGAAGTGCAGGTATTGCACCAGATAGGGCTGATCGAGGCCGAGGGTGTGGCGAACGCGCGCGATATCCTCCGGCGTCGCTTCCTGCGACAGCATCAGCGATACGGGATCGCCGGTGAGGCGGGCCAGCGCGAAGACGATGACGCTGAGTCCGAACAGCGTGAGAGCCATCTGCAGCAGGCGTTGCAGGATGAATCTGCGGGACATGCAGGTGGCTCCGTTTCGCCGTTACTTGGCCAGCTTCGCCTGATTCAGATTGAGGTGATAGGCACTGCCGCGGCCGGGCTTCATCTCGAGTACGCGTGGCCCAAGCACGAACGAATAGTGACACCAGAACAGCGGTATGGCTTCGACGTTTTCCCGCTCGAGCTTGGTGAACTGGTGCAGGATCTCCACGCGCTTCTTCGGATCCGTCTCCTTCAGCTGATCGGCATAAAATTTATCGTACTCCGGCAAGCTGATCGCACCATTGTTGGGGATGCTGCCGGTGATGTAGTAGCTCGACATCAAGCCGCCGCCGTCGGTCGGCATCACCGACGTGCCGTAGAAGACGCCAGTGAACAAATTGCCGCGCTGCGCGCGCAGATAGGCGGCGGTGTCCCATCGCTTGCGGTTCAGCTTGAAGCCAAGCTGCTCCATGGCGCCGGCGATGGCTTCCAGCATTTCCGGCCCTCCGGGCGACGAAGCGAACTCCTCGGAATGAATGATGAAGTCGGTTTCGTAGCCCGGCTTGAATCCGGCTTCGGCCAAAAGTTGTTTGGCACGCGCGGGGTCGTAGGGGATTTGGCTCAGGCTCGCATCGAAGCCGAAGGTTGCCGGCGTGAAGAAATGCGTGGCCGGCTCGCAAAGTCCGGCCAAAATCGACTGCGACATCGCGGCGCGATCGAGTGCATGCGCAATCGCCAGGCGCACGCGCTTGTCCTTGAAGAGCGGATTAGTGCCCTTTTGGAACTGGAGCGAATTGGTGCCGTTGTAGCGCGAATAAATCACCCGCAATCCCGACGTTTCGCGCGCCCGCAGCAGCAGCGGACCGGTAATGCCTGCGGCGATGTCGGCCTCTCCGGTCTGCACCTGGGCAAGCCGCGTGAATGGCTCTTTCACGAGTCTCTGCGTGACGGCTTTGACGGCCGGCGGCCCTTGCCAGTAGCCCTCATTAGCGACGTAGCGCGTCCATTCGCCCGCCTTCAAGCTGTCGAGCTTATAGGGCCCCGTTCCGACCGGCTTTTTCTCGAACCCTTCGGGCCCGACGCTTTTGTAGTAGGCGTGAGGGATGATCGCCTGCATGGCGCCGCCCCGCGTTTCTTCGAAGAAGGCGGCCCACGGCTGCTTCATATGGAACCGCGCATGCAGTGGGTCCACGACTTCGACTTCACGAAGGGAATCTACAAAGATCCGGCGATAGCCGTGCGTGCTCTTCTCGCTGAGAATGCCTTCGAACGAGAACTTGACGTCTTCCGCGGTGAAGGCATCTCCGTTGGAGAATTTGACGTCCTTGCGGAGCGTAAAGTCGATGGTCATGCCATCCGGGCTGACTTTCCATTCGGTTGCCAGCGCCGGATAGAAACCATCGGGGCCGAGGTTGACCAACCCATCATAAATCAGGCTGTGCACCATATAGTCGGTGGTCGTGATCTGGTTGATGGGATCAAAGCGCTGCAGTAGCGGCGACTGAGCGACGACGATGTCTGTCCTTTGCTGGGCGCTGGCCGGGCGATTGACGCCGATCGGCGTCAGCAGCTGACAACCGCCTATCACGATCAGGAGTGCCAGAATTCGCTTTGCTCTTTCCATGCCGTGATACCCCTTCTTCCATCGTTCGCTGCCGAGCCTATTGCTCATCTGAATTGCGCCGCTCGCGTCCGAAGCGCCGCGGAGGCGCATCGATCGGCGATCCAGCCTCTCCTAAGAATGTCGCGAGAATCCCTGGACACGCGACCAGAGCCCTTCTAACTGTGCCATGATGTGGCACGGCGTATCATTTTGATAAGGTTGCGAATGCCTCCAGGGTTGTCAAGCGATGCGCAGCGTTCTGGTCGCGTTTGAAATCCTCGAAGCTATCGCCGAACGCCAGCCGGTCGGCGTGGGCGAAATCGCGCGGGCTCTCGAGCTGCCCAAGAGTACCGTTCAGCGCGCGCTTCTCACGCTGGCTCAAGGCGGCTGGATTCGCTCGACCCACGGCGAGGTGACTCGCTGGCGGCTGACCACGAAGCCGCTGGTCGTCGGCATGCGCGCGGCCGGACTGGACGGTGTGCGTGATGCCGCTTTGCCCGTCATGCATCGCATCCGAGCGGAGGTGAACGAGACGACGAACCTGACGTTATTCGAGGGCAATTTTGCCGTGCTCGTCGAGCGGCTCGACAGCACGCATCCAGTGCGCACTTTTGCACAATTGGGAGTTCAGGCGCCGCTGCATGCATCGGCGGCGGGCCGTTCGATCCTATCGAAATTATCGCCCGAGATCGTGGATAGGATTTTGGACGGGCCGCTGCAACGCTACACGCCATTCACGCTCACCGACCGCGACGCCGTGCTCGAACAGGTACGGCTGACACGGGAACGCGGCTACGGACTCGCGATGTCGGAATGGAACATGGGCGTGTCCGCCATTGCGGCGGCGATCGTGGTGCGCAGCGCCGAGACGATTGGCCGGATAGGCGGTGTTCTTGGCAGTGTTGGGGTGTCTTGCCCCACGCATCGTATGCCGCTTGAGCTGCTCGAAAAACTCGGTCCGACGCTGGCGACGGCGGCCGACGAGATCGCCCGCGGCCTTGAGGGCCGTCACACCTAAGCTTGCTCAACAGCGGCGGTTAAAACAAGTTCGAGAAGTACACCCGGGCCAAGGTCGACGCCCCCAATCGTGGCCCGCGTCGGCAAGTGATCCGAAGCGAAATAGCGCCTCCACACATCGTTAAGTGCCGGCTTCAATGCCAGATCCGGAACGTACAGAACTGTGGATAGAATACAGTCGCGATTTGAGCCGTGAATAGCCAGCAATTTATCAACCTGCTGCAGCACGTCGTTTGTCTGGCCGGCCATGTCCAACGACAAGTCTTCAGCAACCACACCACCGAAATAAAGCATGCCGTTGTGCTCGACCACTTCGTGCAGGAGACCTTCATACAGCCCGGTGCGTTTGATCATCGAATCTACCTTCCTTGGTCTTCAATAAGGAAGTCGAGCGCCGTTCGAAACACGATGTGTGGAATGGGTCGTCTCCAAGTTGCTAAGGCCGAGGCTACCTCGCCGCGCGCTAAGCGCTTCGCGCGACAAAGCCGCCGTCGACGAGAATTTCCGTCCCGGTGATGTACTTCGCTTCGTCGGACGCGAGAAACAATGCCGCATAAGCGATATCCCACGCGTCCCCGCGGCGTCCAAGAGGGACACGCCGCGCCGCCTCGCTTTTCAGCGTGGCCAAATCCGCCCGGCCCGACTGCTTTGCCACACGATGCTCGAGCAACGGCGTATCAATCAAGCCGGGGATGATCGTGTTGCACCGGATGCCTTGCCGTCCGTAGCGAACCGCAAGCTGACGCGTGAATTGGATGAGCCCGCACTTTGCCGATGCATAGCCTATGTTGTCGTGCCCCAGATGCCGCAAACCGGAAACCGAGCCGACGTTTGTGATCACGCCCGCTCCTTGTGTTTCCATTTGTGGCAAAACAACTTTCGAGGTGAGGAACACGCTCGTGAGGTTGAGGTCCAGTTGGCCGCGAAACGCCTGCGCCGACATCTCGACCGGCCCGCCGGTGATGGAGCCTCCGACATTATTATGAAGGACGTCGATACGGCCGAATTGACGAACGCACGCTTGCGCCATGTCGTGGACGGATTGTTCGTCGACGACGTCGGCAACACAAACGGCGCATACGCCGTCGCCTTCTTCGATCGCGCGTGCCGTTTCGTTCGCTGCGGAAGCATCGTTATCAACGAGGAGTACCCGCGCACCCTCGCGTGCGAACAGGACGGCCGTGGCGCGACCGTTCCCCCACCCGGGTCCTACTGAGCCCGCACCAGTGACGATGGCGACTTTATTATCGAGCCGCCCTCTGCCCATATGTCTGACCTCTGTCATCGAACGAAAGACTATCCCTACAACTTCACTTTTTTGGCCAGCTCCTTCCACAAGGTCACTAGCCGGCGCGTCTCAACATCGTGCTCCTCGGGCGTACTGCCGACAGGCTCAAACCCCTGTTGTGTCAGCCGCTCCTTGATGTCTGGCTTCTTCATCACCTGAACATACACATCGCGAAGCTTCCGGCCCACCTCGATGGGGTGCTGGCGGGCACATGACGGCTCCATACGCTCAAGATATCGACACTGACGCCAAGTTCCTGGAATGTCGGCACATCCGGCATGCCAGGATCGCGCTTCGTGCCGGTGAGAGCCATAGCCCGAAGGGCGCCGGACTCCACATGAGGCTTGGCCGAGCTAATGCCGCCAAACTGCATGGTGACGTGCCCTCCCAGAAGATCGTTCAATGCTGGCCCGGAGGATTTATAAGGCACATGCACGATGTCGGTGCTGGCGGAGATATTGAAAAGAACGCCCGCAATGTGAGTCGACGCACCGATGCCGCCGGAAGCGAACGTCAACTTCCCCGGATTGGATTTGGCGTACGATATCAGTTCCGGCAAATTCTTTGCAGGAACCTGCGAATTCACCACCAGTAACACCGGGGCTTGGGCGAGCATTGTCACGCCCGCGAATGCTTGCACGGTGTCAAACGGCATCGACTTCAGAATTGCCGGATTCTGATAAAATGCGTTTGAGCTCGCGAGCACGGTATAGCCGTCGGCGCTTGCGCGCGCGACGTAGTCTGACGCGAGCAAGCCTGTCGCGTCCGCCTTGGTTTCAATGATGTAGGGCTGACCAATCAGTTCCTGCACGCCCGGCGCCAGAATTCACGCGAGAATATCGCTACCCCCTCCCGGAGAGTTCGGATTGATGAGCCTCACGACTTTGTTCGGCCAGTCCTGCGGCGAATGCCGGACTGCTCCCGGCCGTCAACGCCGCGCCGGCTCCAATTAGCAACTGCCGCCGATCTACGATCATCGCCTTCCTGCTCCGCTATGTCGATGCTGTTCACGCCTAGAAATATCAAGGCTACGGCTCGCCAAAATGCCACCGTAGAAACGTCAAAACGTCTTCGACGCAACAATCCGGAAGTGCGTCAACGATGTTATGA
>NZ_JBFWPA010000097.1:0-24722 GCF_050250235.1 Pseudorhodoplanes sp. | reverse complement strand
CGCAGCGTCTTTGGTCGCAGCGAGTCAGCTGCTCGGCGGACGAAGAAGAGATCGTCTCCACAAAGAGATCAAGCAAAAAAAGCAATATTGGAAGTTTGTCCGCTCCCTCTGCCAAGGTCTCTTGATAAAAAGCTGTATGCCGAAATTGAATTAAAGTTTGGCGCTGACAAATATCCTCCCTCTCGAAAGACAATTTCCCGCGCCTTGGCCGATCTGCACGACGACGAAAACTAGACAGACACGATGGACAGTTGTCATCGTGTCTCTATTTGGCCCGTGCAAGAGCCGATTTCTTCGCTAGGTTGATCGTGCGAGTCAGCCACGGAGAAGGTCATGCTTCGGATATTGTCGAAAGGCCAGCATGTAGCGGATGCATGCAAGGACCGATCTGTAGTCTCTCCACCAAGCAATCAGAGAGCCATCAATCAGACTGAAGAAGAGTTGCTGGGCATTCCGGCGTTGATGAAGCGGCTAGGTATCGGGCGCACGACGATATTCCTCCTCATTGAAGAGGGCCTGTTGGAAAAGGTTAAAATCGGGCGCCGAACTCTCGTAACCAAAAGCTCTGTCGATCGATACATCGACGATTTGAAGGTAGCGGCACGCACTCAGGAGCTCGCTGCAAATGCACGCTGCAAAGCGAACCTCCAGTCCGATGCGGTAGCCCCCACGTTGCCGTCTTCCCCACAATACCGTTACCGCAAGCCAGCACTATGATCGATAAACTGCAGCGCAAGCTGGCGCGTATTGGGCTCGATCGCTTCGAGACCGCTGCATATTGCGCCGATGAACAAGAGAAAATGATCGCGCGGCAAGAGCGGCATGGCCTGCACGTATCCCGGGCGGTCAAAAGGTGCACCTCGCGTGAATGCGGAAGAGAGGTGTGCGTTGACGGCTGCTGGTTTGCGTCAAGGACACATCGGGGGGAGACGATATTAGCGGGCCACGATCTCTTCAACGACCTCGATCTACCACTACTAGCGGTCTCCATCGTGCGCGAGACGTGGGTGGCAAAGCCAGGTGAGCTTGCCCTGTTTGATCATCAGGGGGCGCAAGTCTGGGTGAAGCGTCGTTTTGCAGAAACGAATGCGACGTGTGGGATTTTTTCGATTGAAGCAAGTTTGAATGCTGATCTCGACGGTCGCCGATACTGGTTGTTTGGAGTGCATGGGATTGTCGCTGGCGTTACAAAGGCCGACATCCATGAATCTTTGCGAATTCCCTCGACGGAGCATAGCCGCACACCAGTGAGGGTAGATCCAGTCAACAACCTCGCGAGGCAACTTGGTTACGCCCAAAAGAGATTTGTCCAGGAACGCCGTCAGTACCGGGCTGAGAACGGACAGCTGCGTCGGAAAAACTTTCCTCTGAGAAGCAGTGATCAGGCAGAGCATGATGCTTGGTTGCTTGGCCTAGAAGCCGGAGCACGAGCATTTCTGTTTCGCTGCCGACGGGATGGCAGCAAGTTGACTGTCATCAAATGATGGCTCGCCTCGAGGGTCGTTATCGCGGAATGGACAAAACTTGATGCAGAGCCGTCTACGACCGGGATTAAGCCCTTAAACCTGCGCTGAAGGGAATTTTGCCGGGAAAACTACATACAATCCAAGAGAGCCGAGTATCGACAACGCTTCGAAACTAATTTCATTGTGAGATTTGAGCTCAGCTCAAATCTCACTTCGACAACAGGAGAGCGATCTTGAAGCCGAAGAATAAGAACGAGCGGGATATGGACGATCTGGAAATTTCTGCGTTTTCCGTACTGGATGAACAATCCGGCGAACGGAAAATGGCTTTGATATTTCGTCGAACCAACGGTCGGCGAGATTGTCTGGTTACAAGCGAGGCCCTCAGTGAATCGCCAAAGCGTCTTCTGAAGCAGATTAATGATAAAGGCGCGGATTTGCCGAAATCATTAGATGCGCGCTTAGAATTGATCCGTCGCGCATGTGAGACCTACCAGCGGAAGGACTTGACTTTGGCTAAACAACCCGGCTTCAAAGGTCATGATGGTTTCGTGCTCGGTCGACGGCGAATTGGTACCGCAAAGAGTACCCATTTCGTGGACATACCGATCAGCCAAAAGGAAAAGTGCATTGGCAATGCGCGCGGCTCGCTGGAGTCCTGGCAGCTATCGATCGCTCGACCTGCGGGTTATTCCAGTAGCGCAGTTTTTGCAATCTTGTTGGCGTTGGCCGCTCCGCTGAAACGGTATGTTTCCGATCGACTCAAAGACAAGAAATCCGGTGATCTCGTTTCGGAAACGGCTACCTTTCTGTTTATCGGCGATAGCTCAACCGGAAAGTCGACCATCGGTCGTATCGCTGCGAGTACGATGGGTAACGCCGATCCCAGCCACTGGAATTTTACCCGCCGAAAACTTGAAGAATTGGCCGATCAGCACAATAACCTTCTCTTGATCCTCGATGACACTGAACGACATATCGAAGAAGGTGGAGTGAAGCTTTCACTCGCGCTGCGTCAGGTGAGTCAAGTTATTCCAGGTGGCGCGAGCAAGCAGATTTCTGAGTTTGCGCGGCAGTCTGGATTGTTGCCGGAACTCAAGTTCGAAACATGGGGGCTGGCATCAGGCATTGATAGCGAAACGCACCCTTTCTCGGGCAACGGTTGGCGCCCATCCCCCGGAGAAATGCACCGGTTAATCGTAATTCCAGTCCCAAGTGGCGGCATCTTCGACCGAAGCGAAACCGTAGAAGGATCGCAACGCTTAATCGCCGGACTCGAGCTTGCTCTGAAAAACTACTACGGAATGCCGATGCGCAAATGGCTGCAGTATCTCCTTGAGAAGAACCGCTCGCGCAGAATTTTGCGCTATCGGGACAAATTCGTGAATTTGGTTGGCGCATCTTCGAGCTACGATGTTCGCTTGGCGCGCAAATTTGGCGCTATCTATGCAGCTGGCCGCGAAGCGATCAGGGCGAAAATCGTTCCTTGGTCCCCGCAGATCGTAAAGGAGTCCGTGCGGGCTTGTTACGATGCCTCTCAAGGCTATCTGACTATGAGAAAGCATTCGGCTAACGACATGCACTCATCGGCTCGCGACCTCCGCGCTAAAGTGATCGAATGCCTCCGGAATGAGAATAAGTTTGTTCAAGCCGATAACGATAACGAGGTACGACTTAAGTCCGATCAGTTAGGTGTCGTAGCAACTTACAAAGATCGTAAGGTTTTCGCGATCCGTAATTCCGAGCTGGTTACCCTGTGTGGAGGGCGTCAAGCGGCGGAGCGAGTACTCAAGTTGTTTGAAAACGACGGTGTTCTTCTCAAGGCAAAAGGGGGAACAGTTTGCACGATCCAGCTGCCAGTCACTGTTTCGGATTCAAAAGGAAGAACGAAGCGGCCACGATTCCACCTCTTAAAATTCAAAGCCAGAAATCTTCCGGCGTAACACTGAGAAGCTTACCGCAACGATCTCGCTTCGCGGACAATTGCCTTAGAATCGATAAACATCCTCATGCTTGAACGATACCCGGATCAGGCGCTCGGCGTCTGGAGTACCGAAGTTGTTTTTGATGATGAGGAAGTGGAGCCATCCGTAGTCGCTGGGCCATTCTAGCTCCAAGTCCGTTTCCATCGATCCATCGTTCTTCAAGTAAAGATCGAACGTGATCAAGGTCCGCACAATAAGGTTGACCTTATCTAAACCGAGTGCTGCGATCTCTGGCGAGATAATCGCTGTCGTTTGCATGGTCTTCTCCTGGAAATGTGAGGGCCCCGATTGTTTGTCGGGGCCCTGCTGATCACGCGGCTTTGCCGGGGGCGGGGACGGCGGTCAAAGCGATTGCTTTAAGGTGCCTGACGAATAGCGGGTCGCGGGGATAGTCGAGCCACTTAAGGTGGAACATGTCGTTAGTGCGGTGAAGTACGAGCGCCTCGTACCACCCGTCAGCACGTGTATGTTGCGCGATCACAAGATCTCCGGCCTTGATGGCATCCCAACTTGACGCCATCTTGGGTTCGAGCTTGCCTTGTGCAAACGCAGAGGCTGTGTGGGCAGCCATGAGTTCGTTGTGGAGGGGAAGGGTTGCCGCGGGCGCGATATCGGGACCCGCCGCTGACAAATTTCCCCGCGGCAGGCGATTTGCCACTTTCCGAAGTTCGGGCGAACTGACCTCGATCACCGTGAAAGCGTGCTTTTCGGCAAGCTCTTTTGCCTTCTTGGCGTCCTCCGCCGAAAAGAGCGCCGCGCGGGGTCGTTCGCCCGTGGCCTGATGCAGGATGATGGGGAGGTGTGTGGATGGGCTCTTCGAGCTGTTCTTCTTCATGATGTTCTCCCAAATGCAGAAGGGCCCCGCGATGGAGCCGATCTCGAATGTGATTTTTGATGATTGCTCGCCGCCCGACGACACGTGTGTCAAAGCAGTCTGCAACTTAATATTATAGGAATAAAGTCATACTGTCAACTGCCCTGAATTTGCGCTATTTCGCGGGCTTTATCGGCTGACGGAAGCACAGATCAAATACGGCGCAATGCGCATGCCTGCAGCCCAGCCGATCATCGATGCGCCGCCCGTTGCAGAAATCGAGCTCAAGCTCGGCACAATACCGCCAGATCGCTTGCTGAACGAAGCGCGGAAAGTCGGGCGGGTAGCTGGGATTGAATTCTCTGGCATCGACGAGTGTCGCTATCTGGCGCAGAACATCCGAACAGCCGCCATTGAGATAGCATGCGGAGCCGTAAGGGTGCTCGGCTGCGAGATGCCGCAAAATGCCTGTTCTATGAAGAAAATTGTGAACCAGGGTATCGACGACGACCATCTGTGCTCCCACGGCGCCCCATCGGGGCCGGAAGCTAGAACAGGCTAGAAGCAGTCCGGAGAGGCCAAGGGCGGCAACCTTATCTGAAATGCCAAAGACCGCCCCTAAGCCAGCTGACAGCCGCGCAGCAGCCCATCGTGCAGAGGTGATGCAGGCGTTGGTATCGATCCATTGGACGAGATCGCCCTGGGCGACATCCCGGACGAACAGAAACAGACTTACAGCGGTCTGATTGAGCCTGCCGTTCCTTAGCGGGAAGAGAGGAACCGGGCAGCACGCTAGCTCCAGTTTGTTCATGCAGGAGCGTTTCGTTTTCTGGTAACCGCAGTCTACGAAGGTTGTGAATTCGGCGAGCTTTTCACAAGAACCAAGAGTGACCAGTGCCTGCTGAACGTCAAAGTAAGAGGTGGTGCCGTTCTTATCCATGTAGCGACCGGCCACATAGTCGGAGATGCCCTGATAGCTGACCGCTGCAAGCAGCCAGTCGAATAACTTGGCAGAATCACGCCGCCGGACGGCGCGGAGAACGCCTTCTTTGGTTAAGTTGGAGCGGGCAGTTTCAATAATGTCATGAGAGCCGGCATGGCGGCAGATTTCTCGGACGAGTTGGACAGGCCAGACCAACTCCGGCGCAATGATCGTTTCAGATGAGTGATACGAGACGTCGCTGCGCATCGCTGTCTCCATCGATATATCTTTGGGTAACTTCAATGGATCGATGTCCGGCGAGCATTTGCACATCACGAAGCGATCCACCCACTTTATGAATTTTTCTAGCTGCGCGTGTGATGAACGTACGCCGACCTGAATGCGACGAGCAGCCCTCGAACCCAAGCTCGCGGTATGCTTTTGCGAACCAGCAAACTACGCTTAAAGGCGTCATTGCTTGGTTTCGTTCGGAGCGAACAACTGGTCCTGAGGTGCCTTGTTGGGAAAGCTTGCGGAGCGCCTTTGAAAGATCCTTGTGGATGGGAATGGTTCTTCCGCTCCCCTTCTTGGCTATGCTGTCTTGGAGTGAAATGGCGTCAGCGATATTTCCCTGCGGGTCGAGGACCATTTCCCATTTTAGCTTTGCGATCTCGCCAGCACGCAGACCAGCTTTTACCGAAAGCAGGACTGCAACGGTGTTCCGTGCTGGGTAGCGTGTATGCTTTGCGTAGATAAGGAGCGAGCGTACTTGGTTGTCTGAAAGAGTTTTGGCCTGCTTACCGGCCATAGCCAAGTATCGCGCTCATGATTAGAATCTATAAAACTCGTCTTGCGACGTCAAACATACTAAGCTTTCGTAGAAAGTTAGTCAGTCGTTTCCAAAATTTTCGATCACTTCAGCCGTTGCAATGATCATGCTAATTGTTGCCTCGACGAGATTACCGACAAGAGTTTTTTCAAGCAATACATTTTAGGAAGGAAATTCGAATGCGCTCAATACTTCTTAGTATTATTGTGGCTGTTGCGTTTGCTACACCGGTATTTTCTCAACAACAACAACTGCCGTACGGATCTAGAGTCGGGATGAACGTCACGGTGGTGCGCTCAGGCGGAATTGGCAGCGAGATGGCTTATGCAGAAATTGCTCATACGCGCAAAAATGCAAGAGAGTTTTGTCGAAAGTATTTGAGCGATAATTCGCCGAAGTGCGTACGAAAAAATCTAGATATAGGCACAAAAGATAAAATTACCGCCAACTGTGCCAACGGAATCTTCTATGATGCCTTTGGTACGAGATTTCAATTTAGAGGCCTAAATTTTGGAAGATCAGATCATCTAGAAACCGAGTACATTATATTTGACTACATAGAGAACGCGCCTCTTTGTTCGGCGTCTGCCTGTGGGTATGAAGAGCGACTAATCGCTTTCTCATTTCTATGTCCAAATCGGGTTTTAGAATCGCAGGCGCGGAGAAAGGCCATAGCGATACTCATTGGAGATCCCTACGGTAAGACTGAGAAAGAAGTGAACGAGAAGATCGTGAAAGCGACCTTTTTTATCAATGGCTCAAGTTACTGCGGAAAAAGGGTTCCTAGTTGGGTGTTCTTAATTTCAGTCCCAGAAAGTGCCAATCAGAGTAAATTCGAAGGACCGCTCGTCATCGACGCTCGTTCAGGCGCCATGCTATGCGCAGGTCTTCCTTTTCTTGATTAAGAGCTGATTTACTCCCGTAGGAACTTAAAAACTGTCGGCTCATCGACGACGAAAGCGATAAATTTAAAGTGCTTCACCGTTTTGCAACTACTAAAGTTGAATTTTTAAATCCGTACTCAAGCCTAACGACCGAGGCTTGCTTCGCGGTCATTTCGGATTGCGGCGCAACTAGTATCGACCAAGTGAGAGCCAATCGGTGTTCTCGGGAATTGGACGCCGGCTTTATTGTTTAAAATTACTGTCCAGCGACGTCGTGAGCCTCATATTCCATAACTTTTGGGCGTTTCCCGCCGGGCGAGAGCAGATCAATCAGATGCTCCACCTGTTCAAGAACTTTTCGATTGTTGGAGGGCGTATAGTGCTCGCCGGAGTGGGTGCAGGAGCTATCTCGCTTGATGCGAAACGACGTCGATAGGTGAGCTTAAGGGATTAGATGACGGACCTAGACATCAGACTTTTCCAAATCCCCAACCGGATGGAAATCGTCGAGAATATGGATGTGAATACGCGAGCGCCAATGTCTTCTATGCAGCTGTGGGAAATTGATGGTCATCCGGTGGTTATTGCTCAGAATGGAGAAAGCCGAATTTACGCCGAAGAGAAGTGGATGAGCATGGATGCATGGGAATTGATTTCTGAAGGCATTCCCATGTCCTTCAAGATGTTCGAGGAAAAGTGGCCCGGACTTATTTCGGTTGAAGAGTATTTGGCGTCTTTCCGCGTCAACGAGTGATGGGCGGTTCGTTGGGTATTGGCGAAGTGCTACAAGCCGCAGCGTACTGGTTAGGAAAGTAAGAAAAGATAACAAGTGCTCGGATGCAACTGACGAGGTTTCGGCTCTTCTTAACAAGTAGTCGAATTCTGAGTTGCAGATTGTTCGCCAACGTCCGCCGGAAGCCGTCGGCGAGCTGTTGTCGCGATGAACGCAGTGATAGAAACCAGTGCATAGTCATCGGAGATAGCTACATGCACTACAGCGAAACATTACGCGACATGCTCGATCACACAGTCGACGTTCTCAAGAAGCGCCACAAGAAAGAAAAGGCTAGCACGCAGTTCTGGGAAGGCTATGTGTTGGCTAATTTACGAGTTGATGGATTTCTCATTGAAACGGAAATCAACGGCGTAAAGATTTATGACCTTCGCCCAGTGACACCGGAGGACGTGGAGCGTGCTAAGGGCTCCGCCGAGGCCAGCGAAATTCATCTGAACGCGGAGGTTTCCCTAGAGCCCGGAGTCTTGGAGTGGCTCAACTTTGGCGTTGAAGCATATCGACTCCACCATCCTAAGGAGAAGGCGAGCGATGAAGCGGTTGCGCAGTTGCTTTCCAAGGAAATGGAGGGAACGAAAGAATTAGTTCTGGAGGAGGGACAGTTGGGAAAGTTCGTTATGCGGCTGGGAACACAGTTTCCGAACGACGCTGCAAGGCGGCGGTTGGAGCTTCTGGTCAACGCGCCGAGGGATGTTAACAAGTGAGGTCCCTCATAACGCACAGCAGCATGCGATGGATGCTCTTTCCGATATGACGACTAGTCTAAGAGCCAATGAGTTCGCGCGACTGGTTATGAAATTGCAGAAAGCTAACAAGTCGGAGCAACTCGATAGGAAATTATAGAAAGCTATCGAGTTCATTTTTGCTGCGCATCACCGCATAAATAGTTGTCGACATGACTTATTTGCCTCCCTCGTTCGGCCAGTCAATACTGCTGCAGGGCCACTGCAGATGACGCCACTAACCGCATCCATATTGTATAACTACACTCAATGCCCGCGACGCGTCGGATTGGATCTGTTCGGCGATAACACTAAACGTGACCCGGTGAACCCGTTTATCAAACTGCTTTGGGAGCGTGGCTCGCTTTTCGAACGGGAGACCATCAACGGTACCTCCCAACCGTTTCTTGATCTTTCCGATCTCGAAGGCTTAGCGAAAGAAACTGCAACGCTTGAGGCAATGAGGCGTGGTGAGCCTTTAATCTACAACGGTCGCATAAGCGCGGGTCGACTCATTGGAGTACCGAATTTACTTCGTCGAGATGGCGACGGCTACGTGCCCGGTGACATCAAGGCCGGCAATGCTGAAGAAACGCCGTCCGATGACGAAGACGATGGGAAGCCCAAGAAACATTATGCAGTTCAGTTAGCAATCTATGTCGATATTCTCGAGCGACTCGGGCTTTCCGGCGGTCGCCGAGGATTTATCTGGGATGTGCGTGGTCGGGAGGCAATGTACGACCTGACATTGGGGCGAGGGCCAAAAACTCAAAACTCGATGTGGGCCGAGTACGAAATCACAAGAGACGAAGCCGCAGCAATTCTCGACAAAACGGCGATGCCCCTGGGTGCCTATACATCCGCATGCAAACTCTGTCACTGGCACACGTTTTGTACCGGCGAGCTGAGGAGCAGCGATGATCTCACGCTGATCCCTCAACTCGGGCGGTCACTTCGGGATGCAATGATCGGTACCGTTGCCAGTGTTGCTATCTTTGCCGACTCTAATGTTGAATCATTTATGGCTGGCAAGAAGAAAACCGTGTTCAAGGGTATCTCGGAAGAAAGGCTACGAAAATTTCACCGCCGCGCGATTCTGCTAACGACGAAAAACTCGAAGCCGGTTCTTACCGGCCCGTTTAGGCTTCCGGCGATGGATATGGAGTTGTTCTTTGATATCGAAGTCGATCCCATGCGTGACGTTTGTTATTTACACGGTATTGTCGAGCGCACTGCCGGCGACAACTCCACTGAGAAGTTCGTCTATTTCTTTGCAGAGACGGAGACGGATGAAGCGGAACGAGCCGCATTTGCGAGCGCCATCAATTATTTTCGAAGCAAGCCGAACGCGTCAATCTACTACTATTCGAAGTACGAGCGGACGCTCTATCGAAAACTGCAGCAGAAATTTCCCGATGTTTGTAACGCCGATGAGGTCGAACAACTGTTCGATCCTGCTAAGGCTATCGACCTTTATTATGACGTCGTAACGAAGATCACCGAGTGGCCTACCAATGATCAGTCACTGAAGACGTTGGCAAAGTTCCTGGGATTCAAATGGCGTGATACGCACCCATCGGGCGCAGCCTCAATCGAGTGGTTCGATCGATGGTGCAAGGAACGATCAACAGAGGTTCGTCAGCGCATTCTCGACTACAACGAGGATGATTGTCGCGCCACACGAATTCTTCTCGACGGGATTCGATCTATATGAGTTCGACTTAATTGCCTTTTGCAAAAAGGCTATCGAATCGATCTAGTTAGGAATGAGCAATTTATGCACCAGTCGCCGTGAGCCTCTTTGGAGGTATCGGTCGTCGTTCGCTAAACGCACGGCAGTGGCTACAGCAATATCTTTCAAGCGTTTTCGCTCGATCGAAAACTATTGCGACGAATTTCCTGTGTCGGTTATGGCAAGGGTCGGCATGACCCAGTGCCGTAGTATAAGAAAATGCCGGCCGCTGATCCGCCAAATGCTCACCCCCACGGATTGGGCCACGAACCCTAAAAAAGGGTTGGGCTCGCTCTTTTATTGGGTGAAGTCTTGGAATTTGGCGCCTACCAAGATACCAGCCCTGGGCCTGACCTTAGCTGATGGAAACGAAGTAGAGCCCATTTGTCGGTCGCATGGACCCCCAGGCGGTTTCAGAGATCAAGTTAAGGGCTATGCTCGGGATAAAAGAGGGTCGCCGTTGTCTTGAGCTCAGTGGCATCCCTCACAGAATCGCAGATAAATAGCAATTTCTCGAGGAGATTGCCGTGCGCCTGATTAATAATGTCAAGCTTGCCGCCATGGACGGGCAGGTCATGGCCTCGTCGCTCGCGGCGAAGGCCGTAGCGGAATGGTTGGCGCGCAACAAGTTGCGCGATCAGCCCGAATGACTTCGGTCTTGCTCCCCACAGGACTCGATAAGAATCTTGATTTTGAGTGGCTTCTCAAGATCCGGACGGTTGTCGCACGCATCGGAGAAATGGATCTCGCGAAGTGGTGGAATTCGAACGGCCAACTCGGGCCGCAGGGGGCATTCGTGTTGCGCCGTGGCTTGCCCCGGACTCATTACTTCGCGCAGACGCGTTCGGTCTGCATGGTCGCTGACGCGCGATGCGCGCAGATTTTCGATCCGCCCGGTTCCGTCACGCTTTGGCGGTTGACCGATGCAATCGATGAACGTCTCGATGTTCTCTGGGAAGGCTGGCTAGATGACGCCAGCAGTTGGCACCCGTTCTTCGAGCGAGTTGCCGGCCTGAAGTCGACGGACGTGTCACTCTCCCTCAAGGAATTCGGGTTGGTGACGGACGAGGAGATTGCGGCCAGGCGCAGTCTCAAGAAGGCGGCCGACGGCCGCTCGATACAAATCCCCGAATTGTTCGACGGCGGCCGGCAGACCATTGCCATGCTCGCGCTCGGTTTCGCCGCGGGCTCGCCGGGGAATCTCGTCATTCCGTATGCGCGCAGAGCTAACGCATGAAGCTTCGCCCCGAGTGGTCCCAACGGTTGCTGCGGAAAGGCGTTCTCGTATCGGAAACGTACGAGCTCTTCGCTGCATGGGACGACGCTCTGTCGGAAGACCAGAACCTGAGGTCGGCGCTCTCCGGGCGGTTCAAGACGGCTGGGTGGGAACGCGAGGTCAATGTTACGCTGCATCGGCGCCTACGGCATTTGGACCGCATCCGGCCACTGATCGCGCTCGCCAAGGGCGGCATGTCGATTCACGATTGGCGCGATTGCCTGCGGCTCTGGATTGGCGCGACCGAACAGCCATTACATGACTTCGCGACGGGCTGGCTGTTCGCGGAGCATGAAAAGGGCCGATATCAGCTCCGCACTGACGACATCCGCGCATTCTTCGACAAGGTTGCTGGAACACGCGGTCCGAACGCCAAGCCGTTTTCGAAGTATGGCAAGCTTCGCGCTGCACGTGACCTGCTCAAGATGGCTACCGATCTGGGCATGCTGGATGGCCATGGCCCGATAAAGACCATCGCATCGATCGCGATGAGCGATGATGTCACCATGTTCTACGCGCACATGATCGCCGATCTTGAGGGCAATGCCGCGAAGATGCCTGCAAGCCGCCTTTGGCGGATCGCTTATATGTCTCCTCCGGACGTGCATGTTGCGCTCCTACGGCTTCACCAGTTCAAGCGGTTAAACTATGAGGTCGCCGGCAATATCGTGCAGGTCGGGTTGCCTTTCGGAAGCGCACTCGAATGCGCCGAAAAGGTCGCAGCATGACGGACTTTGAAAAGCGTCTCCGCAACGATCTCGAACCGCTTCTCGCGTCCCCTGATCCCCGCGAGCGAATCAGCGCGTACCACGACATGCCCTATGCGCTGTTCCGTTATGACCCCGAACAGGAATTCTCCCTGCGGCGCGAGATCACGATGCTGACGACGCGGCTTACACAAAAGGGTAAGCGCATCACCCGTATTTCGCTTGCCCAATGCCTTCATGAAGCGATCACGTCACAGCGGCCATTGGAAGACTGGTATGAGGCCGAGCAGGCGGGCACGGTCGACGATACTGTTCAAACCATAACCAACATTCTGGAGGAGCGTGCACCTCTGGTCGATCTGGTGGCCAAGCGGATGCCGTCCAATCCCGATCCCCGCACCGATGTTGTCCTCATCAACAGGACCGGTGCGCTGTTCCCGATCTACCGCACGTTCTCGCTGCTCGAACAACTTAAGGGACGCGTTCTCGTCCCGACGATCCTCTTCTATCCCGGCGATCTCGATGGGGCGGCCGGGCTTCGCTTCATGGGCGCGCTCGATGCCGAGCATAACTACCGCCCCAAGATCTTCTAAAGGATCAGTGCAGTGGACAAGATCGCATCGATATTCGCAAACGACATATCTCGGCAGATCGAAGAGGCCGCCGCGCGCCGCGTCGAGCAATGGGTAAAGGAAGCGGTTTCCGGGGGCGCGAAACTTCTCGCGGGAGGCAAACGCGACGGTGCGGTGATGCAGCCAACCGTCCTTGCGTCAGTGAACGCCGGTATGAAAGTCGTGTGCGAGGAAGTATTCGGGCCCGTCATATCGATCATGCCTTATGACGACATCGATGCGGTGTTCGAAAACATAAGTGCGAGCCGTTTCGGACTTCAGTGCGGTTTGTTCACGCAATCCGCGCCGTTGGCGATCAAGGCGGTCAAGAAGCTTCGCACCGGCGGGATCATCGTGAACGGCACTTCGACATGGCGTCCGGATCAGTTGCCTTATGGCGGCGTGAAGGACAGCGGCATTGGGCGGGAGGGTCCGCGTTACGCAATTCGCGACATGACCGACGAGCGCCTCGTCGTCTTCAACTTCTGATTTCCTGGAGGTTACTGCCGGTGATCGTTCATACCGCGCACCTCGTCTGCAAGCCGGAACATATCGACGCGTTTCACGTGCGGCTGAGGCGTCATGCCACCACGACAAGGGAGCGAGAGCAGGGCTGCAAGCGTTTCGACATTCACCAGAATGCTGAAAATCCAGGTCTGTTCCTGCTCTACGAAATTTATGAAGACCAGGCAGCGCTCGACATACACCGCGCAAGTCCGCATTTCGTGGAGTTCAGAAAAGATACCGCCGATTGGGTGAGCGGGCGCACATGGTGGTTCTGGACCAAGTTAAGTGCTGCTTCGGCATGAAGTCCAGGGTCGCGCTGGTTGCTGGAGCAAGGGGCCATGTCGGCTCGCAGTTGACCGCGCTGCTTGCAGCAGACGAGAGCTGGCAAGTGCTTACGCTTGGGCGATCGGCCGGCGGCAGCGATCACATCTCGTCCGATTTGTTATCCGGCGATCTCGATGCAGCGCTTTCTCGAATTCCGCCTGTTACGCACATCTTTTATTGCGTTCGTGCTCCGCACAACGAGAGCGGACGGGAGAACGTCGCCGATAACCTTGCCATGCTGCAGCGGCTGGTGACCGCAGGCGAGAAAGCGAGTCCCGTTCTCGAACACATTCACATCGTGGAGGGCGGCAAATGGTACGGCGCGCACCTTGGGCCATACAAAACGCCGGCCGAGGAAGACGATCCGCGGCACCAGGGCGAGAACTTCTATCACGCACAGGAAGACTGGCTACGTGAGAAACAGCCGCGCGCGGAGTGGTCATGGTCCGCGTCCCGGCCCAGTTTTGTGTGTAGCGTTACGCCCGGGCAGGGCCGGAATATGGTCTCGACCCTTGGCGCTTATGCCGTCCTTTGCCGCGAACTAAACATTCCGTTTGATTTTCCCGGCACGGAGCGGAGTTTTCATTCGCTCACCGAGATCACGGACAGCGGGTTGCTGGCGCGTGCGATAGTGTTTCTCGCAACCGAACCGGCGGCCCGAAATCAAGCCTTCAACGTCACCAATGGCGACTGGTTTCGCTGGTCTGAAATATGGGATGAGTTGGCGGATTATTTCGGCGCGGTGAGGGGCTCGTGCCGGCCATCGCCAATGAAAGTTTGGGCGGAAGACAAGGAGCCGGTGTGGCAGGCCATCGTCGCGAGATATGGATTGAACCCGCTCAAACTCTCGCAGATCGCGAACTGGGGGTTTGCGGATTTCTTCATAGGTCAAGATTACGACGTGGCTTCGAGCGTCGATAAGATACGAGAATGCGGATTTCAGAATCGCTGCGATAGCCGAAGCGAGATACTAATGATTCTCAAAAAATATCGTGAGTTAAGGCTGCTACCGTAATAATGAGCGCTACGCTCTATTTGCATATCAAACTAGATTCTTACGACCGCGATGCATTCACGTTACGATGGATTGTTCGAGGTTGATATTTTAATCCTCGAAGCAGCTAACTAAGAATAGCGCTTTTCAACTTCGAATACCGAGTTGAAAATTCGTGGGATTCGATACCGCCAATGTTTCGCCAACGATATCCGCGTAAGAACGTCAAAAATCGCGATCCAAAGAGCCAAATTCGTCTGCGTTTTCAACGTCGTTCGACATATCGTCTGCGCTCATAACGATCTGGTTGCAGGTTCGAGTCCTGCCGGGCCCACCAACTTTCCCTGCGGTGTCAGCTCCTTTTTGGAGAGTGGAATCGCTCGGCGTGTTTTCCGCCAATGATACCACGAATGATTGGCCGCGCCGGTAGCCAGTCGTATTCGCGGCTTCGCGCAAATGGTCGGAGTGATGGTGACCATAAACGCTCTCGAGCGTCGCCTGTGTCATGCCGAGAAAGCCGCTGGCCCCACGCAGCAGCGCCGTGATCCGGCGATAGCCATAGCGGCCATACTGGCGGGCAAGCGCGATGACGTCGGCAGTCAGAATGGCCTCGTCATCGGGCGCCTTCGGAAGCTTGCGCTGCGTGGAACGATGCTGCCCCAAAGCCCGGCATGCCCGTCTCTCGGAGATATCAAGCTCAGATACAATGTGATCGACGCAGGCGCGGCGGCGCGAGGGGCTTAGAAGTTTCCCTTGGCGGCCTCAGTAAGAATGAGCTTGTCCAGCGTCAGGTCCAACACTGCCCGACGAAGACGGCCGTTCTCTGCCTCCAGCTCCTTGAGCCGCTTCATCTGATCACCCTTCAGACCGCCGTACTCATTGCGCCAGCGATAGTAAGTAACCTCCGCCACGTCTATCCTTTGTACTGCGTTAGTAATAGTTCGACCCTGTGCCATCAGCACATCGACCTGCCGCAGCTTCGCGACGATCTCTTCCGCCGTATGCTACTTCCTCGCCATCGATCCAACCCTTCACCCTCAAAACTATGCCTCAGGGAAGGCCTCCTCAGTGGAGGCAGATCAGTGCTTAGTGTCAATTGAAGCGAATTACCTCACAAAAAGCCGACAGCCACTCTTCTGAGACAAGGTCGAGCGATCAATGTTTCTGTAGGCCGAGGAAGTTCGCAACAGCATTGACGAAATCGTCCGGTGCTTGAGCCATCGGAGCGTGCCCTATGCCAGGTAACTCGATTAATTTAGACCCCTTGATCGCTGCTACTAGTTCGTGAGCCATTGTAGGTGGGGTTGCCGCGTCGCATTCACCAACAACAATGAGTGTTGGATTGACAATCCGGCTAACTAAATCGCTCAGGTCGAGCTTAGCGAGTGCCTCGCAGGCCTCGGCGAAAAGCGTTGGACGAGTCTTTAAGAAGCGCGCTCGCCGATTCATAAGAATATTTGGATTCTCTGCGATAAAATTATCGGGAAATAGGCGCTTCATCGCAATATCAACTACGCTTTCCATGCCTTCCTTACGTGCAAGCTCTGCCATTTTTAGAAATGCATTACGGCCCTGTTCAGTGAAGCCCATGCCAGTACCTGCCAACACCAGCTTGTCGAACTTATCGCCATGACGAATGGCGAGCATGCTGGCAATAAAACCACCAAGTCCATTGCCAAGCACGTCAGTTTCCGTGCCCAAGTTCAGGGCGGTGAAGATACCCGCTAGCCGATCGGCAATTGCGACAAGTGATGTGCCGGCTGAAGACGACCCGCCGAAACCTGGTAGGTCCGGCACGATAACACGGCGATTGCGAGCGAAGACTGGCACCACTTGATCGAAGACGGATCGATCGGCCAGGAGCGAATGCAGCAGCAGCAAAGGCTTGCCGCTGCCTTGCTCAATTACGTCAATGGCTTCGCTGTTCACCCTAATTACCGTCATTCTAGGCTCCGTCGGCTGTTGTGGTTCTCGGTGTGCTGGTGTGCTCATAAAGCCAGCGCTGAAAAGGTGGCGCGCAGCTGGCCCTCTTAAGTCTCAATGTTGATGACTTGGATTTTCATCCACCCAGCATGTTGCCGTGTCGTGGCATGCAAAGTGTCAGGCCTCCTTTGATCCAACGTTTGCCGACCGTGATTAGTCCGGAGGGCTCTCTGAAATCGTTCATGACGGGATTGCCCGTGTTTAGCAGGGGCATTTGCATGAGGTGGCCATCATCAATTGAGGAAAAGGCCGCCCCCATTGATACATCAATAATGTAATTGGTCATACGTTATAATATACTATAAATACTAGTATTATCATTTTTTACCATATCAGAAAAACGAATTTTACGGCGCATTATGGAATTTATATCGATATAATAGCGAATTTATAATCAAAATAGGCTCCCGATCGATAGGTTAGTCCATATTTTATTATTGACGTGATATCTTACAAAGTATAAATAACAAAAATATTCAACTTGGCTTTGATGCATGAAGCGCTCTGAAATTCACGCCGTACTGCGCCGAGACCTTCTTGATTGTGCGCTGCCGCCCGGAACCGAATTGCGGGAACAGGAGCTCGCTCAGCGTTTTGAGGTCAGTAAGTCGCCAGTCCGGGAGGCGCTTCAGGATTTGGTTCGCGACGGACTTGTGGTTGTGACGCCTCGACAGGGCTATCGGGCGTCGTCGGTCTCGATGTCCGATGCGCACGACATGTTCGCGTTTCGACATGTATTGGAGGTCGCCGGTATCGCCGAATCTGTAAAGTTAGCGAGCGACGCTGATCTTGCGCGCCTCGATCGCTTTCGTGCTTTCAGTGAGGACGGTTGGCGCGACTTCGTTGACTACAATTGTGAATTCCACTGCGAATTGGCGCGCTGCTCCGGCAATGGCCGAATGAGTAAGGCGACTTGCGACCTCATCGAAGAGATGGACCGGCTTGTCCGGTTGAGTGTCAGCGTCGTCAGGGGGCGGGATCCGCAAAAGCTAGTGGAAGAGCACGGGCAAATAATTGATGCGGTTCAGGCGCGTAATGCCAGAACGGCTGTCGCGCTACTGAAGGCGCATATGTCTGCCGCTGAGCGGCGCTATATCACCGCGCTCGAATGGGCTGCAGTTAAAGCCTGAAGTCAGTTGGTAGATTGGGGAAGAACATGTCAATCGCAGTCCAGTCGCTCATGCAGCCGGAAATTAAGACGCACGGTCTTTACATTGACGGGCGTGAAGTGCCGGCGATTAATCCTGAGCTTATTGACGTCCTCAATCCAGCGAACGGTCTCGTTTTAGCAAGAATTGCTCACGCCAAAGCTGCGGATGTTGACAAGGCTGTAAAGAGTGCGCGCAAAGCATTCCAAAGCCGCGAGTGGGGAGGCATGAGCATCCGCACCCGTGCGAAACTGGTAAATCGTCTTGCTGATGCCTTCGATGCCAATATGGATGAGCTCTATCATCTTGAAACGCTCAACAATGGTCGCCCGCTAAATGAAACCAGAGCGCAGTTGCGGCGATTGCCAGATTTTTTTCGCTATAATGCGGGTCTTGCGCTGGCGCGACGTGATGCGGTTATTCCTGTTGAGGGTGACTATTTAAATTACACGCTCCGTCAGCCGATTGGTGTCGTCGGCAATTGCACGCCGTTTAATCATCCACTCATGATCATGTGTAAAAGTTTGGCGCCAGTTTTTGCTTCTGGTTGCGCCACTGTCGTTAAGCCATCCGAATATACTCCGCTAACTACGCTTGCGCTTGCGCGGATATTCTCGGAAGCTGGTCTGCCTGATGGGGTGTTCAATGTTGTAACAGGACTTGGCGTTTCGACAGGTAAAGCGCTTTGCGAGCATCCTGATCTCAACAAGCTAGTACTTACCGGTGGTACTGAGGCTGGACAGCTCGCCGGTGCTCAAGCCGGGCGTAACTTCGCTCATCAAACGTTGGAGCTCGGTGGTAAGACGCCGGTGCTTGTTTTCCCTGATTTCGATGTCGATCAGGCGGTAAACTATGCAGCATTCGGAGCTTTTATTGGCGCGGGCCAGACTTGTGTCTGTGGTAGTCGCCACATCGTTCATCGAGACATCTACAATGAGTTTGTAGAAAAGCTAGCTGTTAAGGCTGAGGCAATTCGTATTGGCGATCCGACAAAGCCCGATACACAGCTTGGTCCCGTCATCTCTGAAAAGCAGCGAAATCGCGTTCTCCAATATGTTCAGTATGGGCTCGAGGAAGGTGCTCGACTGGTGGCTGGTGGCGAGGTGCCGCCGTCTTTGGTCAACAGTGGAGGCTTCTTCGTTCAGCCGACAGTCTTCGCAGATGTAACGGCCTCAATGAGAATATTTCAGGAAGAAGTTTTTGGTCCCTTTACGTCCGTTACGCCATTTTCAACGGAGGAGGAGGCGATCGCGCTCGCAAACAACTCGCCATTCGGGTTGGCAGCAGCAGTTCGTACCAAAGATATCGCACTAGCTCATCGTGTAGCAGCAGCTATTCACTGCGGTCTAGTTTGGATCAACGACCATCACCGCCTAGATCCGGCTTCACCCTGGGGTGGCGTTAAGCTTTCGGGCATCGGTCGAGAGTTTGGATCAGAGTCCTTCAACGACCATTTCGAGACAAAGAGCGTCATGGTGAACACCGCCAGCCAATCCTTCGATTGGTATGAGAATACTTCAGGTCAGCCGCGGTTGAACTGACGTGATCTGACTAGTGACAGCTGTTCTGCGCCATCAGAGCCAAACTAGAAAATCAATCGTAGGGAGGACGTTATGAAAAGAATAGGAAAGCAATTTCGAAATCTGTTGCCGCGCTTGTTCGCTTTGATTGCGTTTGCATTCCTGGCAACGCAGGTAGAGACGAAAGCCGCCGAACCTATAAAGATCGGCTTTGGTGTTTCGCTAACCGGTGGGCTTGCACCGTCGGGCAAGGCGCACCTTCTCGCGATTCAGATTTGGGCCGAAGAGATTAATGCCAAGGGCGGATTGCTTGGAAGGCCAGTCCAAATAATCTATTACGATGATCAAACGAACCCAGCAAATGTGCCGGGTATCTATGCCAAGCTTATCGACGTGGACAAGGTTGATCTCCTTGTGGGACATGCGACCAACTTGATCGTCGCAGCCATGCCGATAATCATCGATAAGAAAAAGCTAGTAATGTCCTTGCTAGCTTACGCCTCAAACGCCCAGTTAAAGTATCCGCGCTATTTTATGAGCGCTCCGTGGGGCAATGACTATGCAGAGATATCAAAGAATTTTTTTGAGGTTGCTAGTACCGTTCAGCCTCGACCCAAGACCGTTGCGCTGGTAGGTGCTGATGCCGAATTTTCCAACAACGTTCTTACGGGTGCTCGCGCGATAGCGTCAAAATACAATCTTAAGATTGTTTATGATCGCCTCTATCCGCCCTCGACGGTAGATTTCACGCCAATCGTACGCTCTATTGCCGCGGCCAAGCCTGATATCGTTCTCGTCGCGTCTTATCCTGTCGATTCAATTGGCATGGTACGAGCAGCGATAGAAACCGGACTGAAGGTTTCGCTCTTCGGCGGAGCGATGGTTGGGATGCAATATGCCTCCTTCATGGGGCAGCTTTCAGATAAACTCAATGGGTTGGTCAATTATCATTTCTATGTTCCAGCTCCGACTCTGAAATTTCCAGGCATCGAAGGATTTCTCGCGAAGTACCAGGCTCGGGCCTCGGGTTCGGGAACAGATCCGCTGGGATTTTATCAGCCTCCTTTTACCTACGCTGCGATGCAGGTTCTTGAGCAGGCGATCACGGCAACTAACAGCATTAACAACGATTTGCTCGCTAAGCATATTCACGAGAACGAGTTTCAGACGATCGTCGGAAAAATTCGTTTCGATGAATATGGCGAGTGGGTCAAACCCCGGCTGCTTATGGTGCAGTTCCAGAATGTTCAAGGCGCCGGGCTTGAGCAGTATCTGACTGGTGGTCGGCAGATCGTAGTGTATCCGCCGGAGTACAGATCGGGAGATCTTAAGTACCCGTTCTCGAAGTAAGCTAGTTGAAGCGTGTCTCTCGAGTAATTTACCAAAATGTTGCTGCCTTGCGTGAGCAGGGCAGCAGCTACCTTGGAGAGTATTAGATGCAAGTTACTGCTGCTGTCGTGCAAGAAAAGTCCGCGCCGTTTGTAATAGAACGTCTCGAACTGACAGACCCTCGCCCTGATGAAGTATTGGTTCGAATTGTGGCTAGCGGCATGTGTCAGACCGACCTGCATGGACGAGATTCCTATTACAACACTCCTTTCCCTGCTGTATTTGGACACGAAGGTGCAGGAGTAGTCGAAGCCATAGGCAGTCAAGTAACGCGTGTTGAAGTCGGTGACCACGTCATTATCTCATTCCCCTGGTGTGGAACCTGCCCAAACTGCCGACGCCACATGCCGGCTGATTGCCAAAGTTCGCTTGACCTGAAATTCAGCGGTGCAAGACCAGACGGCTCTACACTTTTGAATAAAGGCGGCACTCCCATCTACAGCGCTTTTTTTCAACAATCGTCTTTTGCAACGTTTGCAATAGCCAATGAACTCTTTGTGGTGAAGACGAGGAAAGACGCGCCCTTAGAAATTCTCGGACCTCTAGCATGCAGCGGTCAGACAGGAGCCGGGGCCGTTTTTAATACGATGCGGCCACGGCAAGGTGAAGCGTTGGCAATTTTCGGAGTTGGCGCGGTCGGCTTATCGGGTCTGATGGCGGCGAAGATTGCCGGTTGTGATCCCATTATTGCTGTTGATGTTCATGAGAAGCGATTGAGCTTAGCTCAAGAGTTGGGGGCAACTCATACGATCAATCACACAGGTCGTAAGAGTGTTGTCGAAGAAATTCGGAAGATCACGGGAGGTGGCGTGCGGTTCTCTCTAGAGGCCTCGGCTCTTCCGGACATTCTTCGAGAGTCTGTTGAATGTCTTATGCCTGCGGGTACCTCTGTTTTGGTAGGTAGCGCACGTGCGGGTACGGAAGTGTCGCTAGAGATGCCGTTTCTCCAGCTCGGCCGAAAGGTGCACGGAGTAATGCAGGGGGAGAGTAACCCGATAGAATTTATCCCTACGTTGGTTGACTATGTGATGGACGGACGAATGCCATTGGAGCGGCTAATTACATTCTACCCGCTGGCGGACATTAACAAAGCGGCGGACGATTCCTCCAATGGAAGGACCATCAAGCCGGTGCTGCGAATGCCAAGCTAGCGACTGGTGTGTTCCAGCATTGCTTGGTTTGAGGAATTTGGAAGCGCTTTGCGTGCATCCGATGTGGGTAGACACGCAAAGGAGTTGGAAGTGCTAGTGACCGCCAACGGTGAAACAATAGTAGTGCAGCTGGCGCCAAGGTCGCGATTTGGATCAGTCTGATGTTAGCGGTGTTAGAAATTGATCGTGCGCAAGCAATACTTGGTGCGATCATGAACTGGAGCCAGGAGTAAGCAATGGAGTTTCCTGTCGAGCTTTTTATCAATGCGTTGCTCGCTGGCATCCTGCTAGGCGGCTTCTATGCGGTAGTGACTGTCGGAATCTCAATCTCATTCGGCATTCTCGATATCGTCAATATAGCGCATCCTGCTTTCATCGTCCTCGGCTCCTATATCGCCTATATTGTCAATCAGCGACTTGGCGTAGACCCAATCCTGACTGCGATCATCGTGTTGCCAATCTTCTATGCGCTCGGGTCGGTGGTCTATCAGGTGTACTATCTGTCGTTTGAAAAGTACGGCCAAGAAGCGCTGCGAGGTCTTACCTTCTTTTTCGGTTTGCTATTTGTAACCGAAGTGTTGCTGATTCTGGTTTTCGGTGTGGATTACCGCTATGTGCAAGCGGATTACATTCAGACAGTTTTGCGTTTCGGATTTTTCGATCTTCCGTTGCGTATGGTTTTGCCATTTATCGTTTCGATCCTATTGCTGATTGGGCTGCAGGTCTTTTTGAGTAAGACCTTTACCGGTCGAGCAATTATGGCGGTGGCGCAAGATCAGCTCGCACTGTCGCTAATGGCTGCGAACCCAATTCGCATCAAACGAATTGCGTTTGCGATTTCGATCGCGACAGCTGCCATTGCCGGCGCGTTGCTGATTGTTATTCAGCCAGTTGAGCCTTCATTGGGCCGTGAATATATCGGCCGCGTCTTTGCAATCTGCGTTCTGGGAGGAATGGGTAGTTTGCCAGGTACAGTCATCGCGGCATTGTTGCTGGGTATCGTAGAAAGTATCACGTCGACATTCTACGGCCCGTCATGGGCGCCGGCGGTTGCGTTTGGATTCCTCCTGATAACGTTGGCTTTCCGGCCCGCCGGACTTTTGGGACGTTGAGAAAATGCGTACTTGGCGATTTTCACTTATCTTACTTGGTGTCGCGCTTGTGATTTTTTTTGGCGCACGCCTTTTGCAAAACGATTATCTGTTCTTTGCAGGCTATGTTGTGTTGCAATTCATTGTGCTGGCGACGGCATGGAATATGCTCGGCGGCTATTGTGGTTATGTCAATTTCGGCTCGGCAGCTTTTTTTGCGGTTGGAGCCTATAGCACTGTAGCAATGAATAAGCTGCCAGCCTTCGTCAAAAGTAGCCTGCCGGAGGGCCTTGCTGACTTTATTTTGGCGATCGCTCCACACTCGTTGCCCGCATTGGTAATCCTTGGCGGTGTCGTTTCAGGACTAGTCGGTCTTGGTACAGGTTATCTGACACTGCGTCTGCGCGGTGTATTCTTCTCCATTGCCACACTAGCCCTTGCAGTCGTGCTGCAAACACTGATCGTCAATTGGGATTTCGTTGGCGGTTCGCGCGGCGCTTACGTGATACGCCCTGCCACCGTATCGCTGATGAACATTAGCTATATCGAATATCTGTTCCTAATAATGCTCGTACTTGTTGTGATCGTTCTCACCGCGGCACGTGCGATCGAGCGCTCGCGGCTTGGCTATGGCTTTGCCACGATCCGTGATGACGAACAGGCTGCGGAAGCGTGTGGTGTTCCGACCTTGCGACTCAAGCTGGTGGCTACGACGTTAAGCGGCGCCTTCATGGGCATGGCAGGCGCGCCTTTTCCTTACTACATAGGGTATTTGGAACCGCACTCAGCTTTCGGACTCGCTTATGCGGTCAACGCGATTGCCATGCCGATGATCGGCGGGACAACGAGTTGGGTCGGCCCGTTGGTCGGTGCGGTATTGCTCGGTACTCTGCAGCAGGTTGCGTCGGTAACAATTTCTTCGGCGGTAAGCCTGCTTATCGTTGGCCTGTTGCTTGTATTCTTCGTTATCGTAGCTCCTAACGGCATCATTGGCCTATGGCATAAATATTTCCTGAATAAGAGCCTTGATATTCGCGAACGCAAACGAAAAGTAGAGAGCGTTTTATGAATCAGCCGCTTCTTCAGGTTCATAGTCTCAGCAAGCGCTTCGATGGGTTTGTTGCTCTAGACAATGTTAGTTTCAGCCTCGCGCGCGGTGAACGATTAGGACTGATTGGGCCTAACGGGTCGGGCAAAAGCACGATGGTGAACTGTCTGTGCGGAGCACTGCATAATGAGGGTGGCAGTGTGCATTTTGATGGCGTTCCCGTAAATGGACTGCATGCACACCAGCGCACACGTCTTGGCATGGCCCGTAGCTTTCAGCTGCCGCGCCCGTTTCACACACTCACCGTGGCCGAGAATCTTCGGGTTCCCTTGCTCTACACGGTTAATGCGCGGCTCCGTGCATCGTTGTCGGACGAGGAAATCGAGGAGCGTTGTCACGAACTGCTCGGACTTGTTTCGCTCGATCATAAGGCGCACAGAATTCCGCGAGACTTGACCCAGGTTGAGATGCGTAAGCTGGAATTAGCGCGAGCGCTAGCAGCCGATCCGAAGCTTTTGATTGCGGATGAGGCGATGGCGGGTCTCTCACAGTCTGAGGTCAAGGATATTGTAGCGCTACTTATTCAGCTTAACGAGCGTGGCATTACAATTATTCTTATTGAACACATCATGTCGGCGGTGATGAGCTTCTCGCAGCGTCTGGTGGTGCTCGTCTCCGGCAAGAAAGTTGCCGACGGTGATCCGAACGACGTCATACGTAACCCTGAGGTCGAGAGGGCGTATCTTGGGTAACAGTTTGTCTATCGAGAACATTCACGCAAGTTACGGCGCCGTGCGGGTCATCGAAAATGTCTCGATGGAAGTCG
>NZ_JBFWPA010000096.1:0-24850 GCF_050250235.1 Pseudorhodoplanes sp. | reverse complement strand
TCGATATCCAATGCGCTTGAGGACTCCGGCAGACCGAGCGCGACCTGCGTGACCTTGAGTAAGGCGCGATCACCCATCAGGCCGTACGCGGACGTGACCGCCGATGCCTTCCGCCCAAAGTAGAGCGCCAGGCGCAGACCCTCGCTGGTATTACCTGCTTCTACCTCGAGCGTCTGATTGAGGTAGCGGTCTACGACGCCTTCTCGCGTGCGAGAGAACGCCGTCGCAGTCGAGCCGTATCGCGCGAAATTAAACGTCTCGGCTAGATCGCGGAAACGCGTGTCCGAAAGGCGATTTGCCATGCTGTCGGTGTTGTCAATGCCTTCGGTCAGGACGCGGCGGATAAACGCCTTCGCGTAGGCCATATCTTCAAGGCCGAACGCTTTGAGGGCATAATTGTAAACGCGATCGTTGCCCATGAAGTCGTCTATCGACTTGATCCCCTCGACTTCGGCGAGGTACGAATCGGTTGCGCGTTTGACCGACGGCTCGGCGCCCACGCGAGCGAGCGAGGCCGGCAGGTCTGCCGTCAGCAGACGTAGGTTGGAGATCGTGGTGTTCATCAACTCATTCTCCGCATGCTGCCGTGCGCGGGCCGCCGCACCAATCGGAGATTGAATGTGCCGCCTTGTCCGAGCCTGGATCATGGCGACTCTGGGCAACTACAGGCTGGCGCAAGGCAAGGCGGTCAAGTTGTGGCACCCAGGCGGAACACAGCCGATGCGGACAGATCTCCAACCATGACAATTATAATTGGCTTGATCGTTACCTTGGGATGCATGCTCGGCGGCTTCGTCGCCATGGGCGGTCACGTGGCAGTGATCTGGCAGCCTTGGGAGTACGTCATCATTCTGGGCGCATCACTCGGTACGTTCATCGTGGCAAATCCGATGAAGACGATCAAGGATGTCGGAGTAGCTCTCAAGCAGGTCGCGGTCAGTGAGATACCCAAGAAAGAGGATTATCTGATCATCCTGGGTTGCCTATTCAGTATCATGCGGGAAATGCGCTCCAAATCCAAAGCCGACATGGAGAGGCATATCGATGCTCCGCACGAGTCGACGATCTTCACGGCCTATCCAAAGATTCTCGCCCATCCGCGGCTGCTGACATTCATATGCGACTATGTGCGACTGATCCTGATGGGCAACGCTCGCACGCATGAGATCGAATCGCTCATGGACGAAGAAATCCTGACCATGCGCGCGGATAAACTCAAGGCCTACCAGTCGCTTGTCGCGGTGTCCGAAGGTCTACCGGCTCTAGGTATCGTTGCAGCCGTCTTGGGCGTCATCAAGGCCATGGGCGCTCTCGATCAACCGCCCGAAGTGCTTGGCCATTTGATCGGCGCAGCGCTGGTCGGAACATTTGCGGGTATCTTTTTCTCCTATGCTGTATTTACGCCTCTGGCGACGCAAATCAAGATCGTCCGCGAGAAGCGGATGCGGCAATATTTGGTGATTAAGCAAACTTTACTTGCTTTTATGAATGGCGCAATCCCGCAGATTGCGGTCGAGCACGGCCGAAAGGCGATTTCGGATCTCGATCGACCGTCAGTCGAGGAGCTCGAGCAGCAGACGATTTCTGGCGCAGCCGCGCCAATTGAACTCAGGAAGGCATCTTAAAGGGAGCATTCTCGTGGATTCGAGAGACATGCAGGAAACGAGGAGCCGGCTCGATAGGGTGACCGATAGCATTATGGTTGGTCAGACGCCTCCTGAAGCGGAGGAGCAGCCGGCGAGCCCGTCAAACGTCGACGAATGGGGCGGGCGAGGGCGAGACGCAGTCATGCGCATCCCTGTGTACGTTCAGATTGTGATTGGTTCGGTACGAATGCCGATCTCCAAAATCGTTGGATTGACTCGTGGATCGATCATACCGCTTGACCGAAAGGTGGGTGATCTGGTCGACGTGGTCGTGAACGACCGCACAGTTGCGCGCGGAGAAGTCGTGGCTCTGGATGAAGATGCCGAGCAATTTGCCATTGCGGTGCGTGAAGTAATTGGTGCGAACGAATCTTGAGAGGTGGATTGCAGATCGCCTCTGCTATCCTAAGAAACTGGAAGCGTTGATTTCCCGCCGGAATCGGGTGTCCTTCAGGAGGTGGAATGTCTGGCGGGGAGGACAGGGAGTCCAAGACAGAAGAAGCAACCCCTCGCCGCATTGAAGACGCTCTGAAGAAGGGCAACACGCCCTTTACGCGAGAGGTCGGAAATGCTGCTACGCTGCTAGCATTTGGCTTGCTTCTCCCGGTTGCCGCTCCAATGGCGGCAGCAAGGCTCGTGCCCCCCCTCGGCTTATTCATCGACAAGCCCTTCGATTTTTCCTTGAGCAGTGCCGGCACAACTGTCGCACTTGCCTGGCTGATAGGCCCCCTAGTTCTTGCCGGTGTGGCCCCTATTGTGTTCGCCGTCATGATTGCGGGAATTGTTGCCTCGGTATCTCAGAACTCTCCCCGCGTAGTATTGAAGCGCATCACACCCCAAGTCTCCAGGTTGTCGCCAGGAGCGGGACTGACCCGGGTCATTGGCGCGCAAGGTAGGGTCGAGTTTCTGAAGGCTCTCGTCAAATTTATCGTCGTCGGTGTGCTCTTCTACGTCATGCTGCGCGTCGGATCGCAGCGAATTGCGAACTTGCTTCTGATGCGCTTCGACGAAGTTCCCATAACGCTGATCACCGAGACGTCTCGACTTTTCATAATTGCGGGACTGTGTATAGGGGTACTTGCTGTCGTAGACGTGCTGTGGACGAGGCTGAAATGGCGCATCGACTTGAGAATGAGCGTCCAGGAAGTGAAGGACGAGCAGAAACAGGCCGACGGTGATCCTACGGTCAAGGCCCGCCAGCGATCAATCGCCCGTGAAAGATCGCGCCAGCGTATGATATCCGCTATTCCGCGCGCTACTCTGGTTGTCGCCAATCCGACCCACTACGCCGTGGCAATGCGCTACGTGCATGGCGAAACGGCTGCTCCGGTCGTGATCGCGAAGGGGGTAGATCATCTGGCGCTTCGGATACGGTCGATCGCCGAGGCGAACAACATACCCGTTGTGGAAGATAAGGCACTGGCGAGGACCCTTTACGCGGCGGTAAAAACCGATCGACCGATACCGCCGGAATTCTATCGAGCGGTCGCCGAGATTATCATGCATCTTCTCTCTCGGGAGCCTCGGTCGACTAAGCTTCAGGCTCAGGTAAGTCTGCGCGCCTAGCCTTCCTCCGAATCCTAGGAAGGAGGCAGATCATGAGCGATCTTGCTGTTTTTCAGATTGGGCATGACCGCGCGCGGTGGCTTGCCGCGCGGGTTGCTGTTGTGGCGGCGAACGTCGCAAATGCGGATACGCCAGGCTACCGGGCCAAGGATATTGCACCATTTGGGTCGATCCTGAATGAAGCGCGCATAGAAATGCGAAAGAGCCAAGCGGGGCACCTAGCTCCCGAACAGGACATGGAGGCCCGCTTTGGCGTCGGGCCTCGCGAAGGCGCCGTTCAAAAGCATTCTGGCAATTCGGTGTCGCTCGAGGCCGAAATGGCTGCGCTCGGTGAGGCGAAAGAGCAGCAGTCCGCCGTCACCGCGATTCTCGGTGTATTTCATCGCATGCTTCTATCGAGCTCGCGGGGCTGATCATGGTGGACGATCTCAAGATCGCGGTTGCCTCGTCGGTGTCCTCGTTGCGCGCGCAATCCACGAGGATGCGCATCCTGTCGGAGAACTTGGCCAATGCGACGGCGACCGCCTCTACCGAGGACGGCGAACCGTACCGGCGCAAGATTGTGAGCTTCAGATCCGAGCTTGATAGAGCCAGTGGCGCCTCTGTGGTGCGCGTCCAACAGATCTCGAGGGATAGTTCGCCGTTTCCGATCCAGAACGATCCCGGCCACCCGGCTGCAGATAAGAATGGCAACGTGAAAATGCCAAACGTCAATTCTCTCGTCGAGTTGGCCGACATGCGGGAGGCGTCTCGGTCATATGAAGCAAGTCTTCAAGTCGTAAAGCAAACGAGAGAGATGATCGGCAATCTTGTTGATCTTCTGAGGGTGAAATGAACATAGATCCGATCTCGGGGAAAGCTCCCAGCCGTAGCTTCGATGTCGGTTCCAATGCCGGTCTCGGCGAACTCTCAAACACAAATCAGACATCGGGCGCTGCTCACACCGATTTCTCAAGCATGCTGAGTGGCGCCATCGAGGATGTCGCTCATCAATTGCGTCATGCCGAGGCGATTTCCATCGCTGGAATCAAAGGAAAGGCGTCGACGCAAGAGGTTGTCGAACAGGTAATGCAGGCCGAGCAGGTTTTACAAGCTTCGATCGCGGTTCGAGATAAAGTTGTGGCAGCTTATCTCGAGATCAGCCGAATGCAGATCTGACGACGGCCACGAAAGGAATCGGTCATGCGCGCTTTGGCTATTGCTGCGACTGGGATGGCGGCTCAACAGCTCAATGTTGAGGTCATTTCTCACAATGTCGCGAATATCAATACGACAGCGTTCAAGCGCTCGAGAGCGGAGTTTTCAGATCTACTCTATCAGGTCGAGCGCGAGGCGGGAACTCCCACATCAAATGGTACCGAGATTGTGCCCGAAGGGCTTCGTGTCGGTCTTGGTGTCCGGCCCGCTGCGATCCGAAATTTGCATCTGCAGGGAGCGCTGACCCAAACGGGCAATACCCTCGATCTTGCCCTAATGGGCAAAGGATACTTTCAAATTTCTGGACCGGATAACGAGACTCTCTACACGCGCGCGGGAGCATTCAATAAAAATGCCTCCGGACAATTGGTCACGACCGATGGCTATCTGGTTCAGCCGACCATCACTATTCCGACCGAGGTGACCGCTGTGACGGTCAATGAGAGCGGACAGGTGTTGGGTCAGGTCCCGGGCCAAACAGATCCGCAGCTGCTCGGACAACTCTCGATCGCGAGCTTTGTCAACGACGTCGGACTTTCACCTCTCGGTGGAAACCTTTACAGGGAGACGTCATCGTCCGGACCAGCCACGATCGGCATCGCTGGCACCTCCGGCCTCGGTGCAATCAAGCAGGGCTATCTCGAGTCATCGAATGTCGACGCAGTGAAGGAGATAACCGAGCTCATTTCTGCCCAACGAGCTTATGAAATGAATTCGAAGGTTATTCAAGCTGCCGATGAAATGATGGGCACGATCGCTAAAGGACTGAGATAGTTGCGCTAAGCCTGGTGGAAGGTTCGCGGTAATGGGCAAAGGAAAAGGCGCTTTCGTGCGATGTCTCCCCGTACTCGGGCTGCTCGTGTCTGCTCCGCAATCCGCCGTTGCGGGAAATGGAGCCGCCATCTCGTTCCCGGTACCGACGGTAAGGATCCAAACGGGAGATGTGTTGAACGACGACCTGCTGATCGAGCGCCGGTTGATTGCCAATAGGGTGGCCTTGCGCACGCACTTCACCTCGAGGGATCAGGTGGTCGGCAAAGTGGCGAGGCGTCCATTGGCGGCCGGGGCAGCCATTCCCATGAATGCATTGCGGGAGCCGTATGCCTTCAATGAAGGTGACCGCGTGGTCGCTGAGTTCATCTCGGGTGGGTTGCGGATACGGGGGATGGCAATCGCGCTGCAGCCCGGCGTCGTAGGCTCGTCGGTGCGCCTCAGAAACGCGGATACAGGCACGATCGTCAACGGCGTCGTTCAGCCGGACGGCCGCGTAGAGGTTGGAGGTTAGTCATGCGTGCCGTCTGGCTTGCCCTCCTTGGCCTTACGCTCCTTGCCAGCGGAGCAAACGCGGAAGTGCGCATCAAAGACATTTCCTCCATCCGAGAAGCGAGATCCAATCAACTCATCGGATATGGTCTGGTCGCTGGCCTGAAGAGTACCGGCGACACGTTGCGAAGCGCGCCGTTTACAGATCAGTCGATGACGTCGATGCTCGAGCGCATGGGGGTCAATATTCGCGGACTCGGCGCTCGCACTCGAAATGTTGCGGCGGTCATGGTCACGGCCGAGTTGCCAGCGTTCGCCTTCCCGGGTAATCGGATCGACGTGACGGTCACTTCGTTGGGAGATGCGTCCTCGCTGGCGGGAGGTACGCTAATCATGACACCGCTGCAGGCCGCGGATGGCAACGTTTATGCCGTCGGCCAAGGCTCGGTGTCCGTATCCGGATTCGAGGCAAAGGGACAAAACGAGGTGCTCACGCACGGTGTGCCGACGGCTGGCAGGATTGCTGGTGGGGCCATTGTGGAGCGCGCCTCGCCTAGCCCCGGCTCCTCCCCGAGCGTTCTTCACCTGGAGCTCAAGAACCCTGATTTCTCGACGGCGGTTGCGATACTGGATGCCGTCAACGGCTATACGCAGCAGCATTATGGCGCGCGCTTGGCGCAGGATAGCGGACCTGCATCGGTCGCGGTGAAACTGCCGCAGCGGATTAGCCCTTCGCGATTCATCGCCGAAATTGGCAGGCTCGAAGTGCTGCCGGATAGTCCAGCGCGCATCATCATAGATGAGCGCACAGGCACTATCGTGATAAGTCGCAATGTGAAAGTAAGCCGCGTCGCCGTGACCCACGGAAACCTGACCGTTCGGGTTACAGAAACACCATCGGTGTCGCAGCCGAAGCCTTTCTCGAAGGGTGAGACTGTTGTTACGACGGAAACGTCGGTGAAAGCAGGGCAAGGGACAGGAAATTTTGCTGTCGTGGATGGCGTCGATCTTCAGACGCTGGTCACGGGGCTCAACCGCATGGGACTGAAGCCGCCTGGAATAATTGCCATCCTGCAAGCTATCAAGACGGCCGGAGCCTTGCAGGCGGAACTGGTGGTTCAATAGTTGAGCGGGTGGCCGAGGTGGCAGCGCGATGACGCCGACGAAATCGATGACGGGAGAAGAGGTGCCCATCCGACGCGCGTCTCAGCGAAAAGGCGTCGCGAAGGTACCCGTCTGCAAAATTGCGATCGCGGTGGCGATTTTGACTGGTGTCTCAGCGATGTCTGCTGTCGGCGGGGCGCCTTCGAGACAACAGACGCCTGGGAAGGCGGCCGCGTCGACACCCCCGCCATTGGCCGAGCTGCAGAAGTCAGGAACTCTTGCGGCTCAGTACTGTGAAGCGGCGCGGGATGCTGTAGCGGAGGCGAGGTTCTCGAATCAAGCCGAGCAACTCGAGCGATTGGCGAAGCAGGCGGATGAACGGCTGGTTTTGCTCGAAAAGCGAAGCGCCGAGCTCAAGGAATGGCTCGAGAAGCGCGAGAGCTTCATTGCTGCGGCGACGAAGCACCTCGTTGCGATTTTTGGCGCCATGCGGCCCGAGGCGGCATCGGAACAACTTGTCAGGCTCGACGTTGCGACTGCGGCTGCAATCCTGTCTCGACTGGACGTGCGTGCCGCGAGCGCCATCCTGAATGACATGCCGCCCGAGAAGGCTGCTCGGCTGGCCGGCGTCATTGCGAGTTCGGCCGGCAAGGACAAGCAGGAAAAGCCGTGACCCTTTACAAGACGCCAGTTCACCGACCTAAAAAGCGCCCATTGTCGTGGGGAGGCACCGCATGCCTTGTTGCGTTGCTGGTCGGATTGCTCGCCGGTTGTTCGACCAGACCTCAGGAGATCGGACGCGAGCCTGAGCTCAGTCCAGTTGGATCGGGCTTGATTGGCGCAGGGTCGGCAACGTCGAGCGTGACGCCGTCAGATCGGCGGGCTTCAATCGAACCAGCACGAATGACACCGGGCTCCACCTGGCGCGAGCGTGGTACCGACCTCTTTCGCGATCCACGTGCGAGACGCGTTGGCGATATCGTTACTGTGACGATCCTGATGAAGGACAAGGCCTCGCTGGATAACAGCTCCAAGCGTTCGCGGGACTCGTCGCACGGCTTTGGTCTCGACGTGAACAGCAAAATTGACTGGCGTAGTTTTGCAGGCGCCACTGGTACAGCTGTAGACTCGGCGATCAAGTCGAACACTGCCTCGGATGGAAAAGGAGAGATCGCACGTTCCGAGAACATCGATTTACGTGTCGCTGCGGTCGTAGCAAACGTGCTCCCGAATGGGAACCTGGTGATTCAAGGTTCGCAAGAAATCCGCGTGAATTATGAGCTGCGGGTGCTGACGTTCTCGGGGATCGTAAACGTTGCAGACATTAAATCCGACAACACGATTTCTCACGATCGCATTGCCGAGGCGCGGATGTCATATGGAGGACGCGGTCGCATGATGGAGGTCCAGCAACCAGCATGGGGGCACCAAGTCATAGACGCGGTGTTTCCATTCTAGGCCTGCCGGAGGGGCGAAACGTGGCGGGACAGGCGAAATCGGCGTCCGATGGGACGGGTAAGGCGGAACCTGGGCTCCTTGTGCCGCTGGTGCTCCTGCTTGTGTTGGGAGGTGGAGCAGGCTTCGGATACGGAATCCTTTTTGGAGGATCGAAAGAACCGGCTGCGGCCTCGGCCGCCAAGACGAGCGGGATGGCCGCCCCGTCGCACGTAGCGTCGGAGGCAGACGGCAAAATGGGCGCGGACTGGCACCTCGAAGAGCTTGTCGCCTTGCAGCCATTGATCGTGCGAATCAACGGAGACACGGGAAAATGGTTGCGGCTCGAGGGGGCAGTGGCGTTCGCCCGGTCTTCGAAGGAGGATCGCGGACCGATTGTCGCGCAACTGGGTGAGGACCTGATGCTCTTCCTTGGAAGCCTGCGGCTCGAGCAGGTTGGTTCCCCTACCGGCCTCGAGTTTTTGCGTGACGATATGAACGATATCGTGCAACTCCGCACCAGAGGGCAGGCGAAACGCTTCGTTTTGAAATCGCTGGTGGTGGAATGAAGCGCATATCCCTGGCTGTCCTGATCCTGTTCGCCCTGACGGGAGAGGCGCTGGCTCAGTCGATCGATTTGTCGGGTATCCTGCCGCCGGGACAAGGGGCGGTAAGCGCACGGATTATACAATTGCTGGCGGTGCTGACCATTTTGTCGGTCGCGCCGGGCATCCTGGTTACGGTTACATGCTTCACGCGTCTCGTCATCGCCTTATCATTCCTGCGATCTGGGCTCGGGCTTCCGTCGACTCCGTCGAATATTGTGCTCATCAGTCTCGCGCTTTTCATGTCGTTCTTCATCATGTCTCCGACGCTGGAGCGTGTCTGGAACGACGGAATAAATCCACTTCTCGAAAATAAGATCGACGAGCGAGAAGCCTATAAGAGGGCGTCCCAGCCGCTTCGAGAGTTCATGCAGTCCACCGTGCGCGAGAAAGATTTGCGGTTGTTTGCGCAGCTGGCCCAGAACAGGCTTCCTGCAATGACGCCTGAAGAGGCCGCGTCCGATTTGCGTGTGCTGGTTCCGGCATTCATGATTTCGGAACTGCGGCGCGGGTTTGAGATGGGATTCCTCATTCTGCTGCCATTTCTCGTAATTGATCTCATCGTCGCGACACTCGTGATGTCGATGGGCATGATGATGCTTCCGCCCACCAGCATCTCCCTTCCTTTCAAGGTGCTGTTCTTTGTTCTGATCGATGGGTGGAACCTTCTAGTCGGTGGATTGGTGAGATCCTTTGGATAGGAGCCCTCTCGCACTTGCAAATGCGGAGAGGAGATGATTGGCGGCGTGCACGGACGACACAGTGGGGCGGGAACCGCATTCCGCCACTTGAGGCACCTCGCGAATGCTGATAGGGCACGAGATAGCATTCACCGAGTATTAAGTTACCGTCGCCTATCCTCTGCTTGAACAGCGAACTTGGTCGCCAAGGGCATCATGCCGTCTCGCTGTACCGGACGATCCGGTATGTCCCGATTGTATCCACTTGCAACGCATCTGGGGCATCTACATGAGCAGCATCAATACCAACTTCGCCGCGATGACGGCGCTCGAATCGCTGACGCGGACGAACAACAGCTTGCTCGAGACGCAGTCGCGTATCTCGACGGGCTATCGCGTTGCGAATGCCGAGGACAACGCCGCCTACTGGTCGATGGCAACCACCATGCGATCGGACAACAAGGCACTTTCGACGGTTTCGGACGCACTTGGTCTTGGCGCCGCAACGATCGACGTCGCCTATACCGCGATGAACAGCGCCATCGACGTCGTGACCGAACTCAAAACGCAGCTTGTTTCCGCGCGCCAGCCCGGTGTCGATAAAGCCAAGGTGCAAACCTGGATCGACGAGCTGCAGAACCAGCTCCGCACGATTGCTTCCTCTGCGTCTGTGGCCGGCGAAAACTGGCTCGCGGTCGACGTGGCAGGGTCCAGCTACCAAGCCACCGAGGAGGTTGTTGCCTCCTTCGCGCGCTCGTCCGGCGTGAACGGCGAGCAGGTCAGCGTTGGCACGCTCTCGATCGACGTGGCGTCCTCGTTCCTGTTCAACGCGGATACCGATGGCGCGGGCGGTGTGAGCGGTAGCGGCGCCGCGACGGCCGACGCGCTTGGCATTCTCGCCTCGGCGCGTCTTACTAGAGACGACGCCGATACGGCGGGCGTCGCACGCGGCTCGATCGACGCCGCAGGCACGATCGTGATTGCAAACTACGACCCGGACAACTTGGGGTCAGCTCCGGCTGAAATCGACATCACGAATGCTAGCGTCGACGACCTCGACGACTACATCCAGGCTGTCGATGCCGCATTGTCCGAGATGACCTCTGGCGCGGCCAACCTGGGTGCCGCCAAGAAGCGTATCGACATCCAAAAGGACTTCGTTACGAACTTGATGAGCGCCCTGGACCGTGGCATCTCCTCCCTGGTCGACGCAGATATGAACGCGGAATCGACCAAGCTTCAGGCTCTGCAGGTCCAGCAACAGCTGGGCATCCAGGCTCTCTCGATTGCGAACTCGTCCAGCCAGAACATCTTGTCACTGTTCCGCTAATCGGGGCCATCCTGGTAGTGGCTCGTACTTAGAATAGCTGAGACTCGGCCTTTCATGCGGGCGGCGATGCCAACTGGGCATCGGCGCTCGCTGAGGCCGAGTAATAGTTCACACATATGTCTTTCGACCGCAGAGTTGGATAAAGCGCAAGCTTTGCGCCACCTTGATGTGCTTGGTTCTCGCGGGTGTCTCGCTTCGACCGCAGGGAGGTCCTGGTCCATGGATCCGAGCATCGTCATCTTCGTTGTCGGGAGCGGCACGAGCTTCATCGCTTTCTATTGGTTCTTCAATCGCCGTATTGGCGCCGTCGAGGCGCGCCAGCGGGCCGATCGCGCGCGGCACTTCGGCTTGAGAAAACTGTCCTTCATCGATGACTTGAGGCATGAGGCCGGGCTGCGCGCGGAATCCGTTATCAATGCGGCAGCCGAGCGCGTCAGATCAAGCAGCGCGCATCCGGGATCCGCTCCAATCAGCGCGGCCACGCTCGAGCGCTTGAAAGAAACGCGCTCCATGCTGCAACCGCTCCTGCCCGACACCTTTACGGCAGAGTTCGATCATATCGTTCGCGTCTTGCATGCCGCACCCGCGATGCGAGAAATGGAGATTGACGCGGCGCTGGGACGGTTGGCGCGTCAGGTGGCCGCGATCGGCGCCGCTACGAAGTCTCCTCCGCGCCGCAGAGCTATCCGGCTGGACTGGCGTTTGTCGAGGCTGCTGCCATTGCGGACCGCAGGTGATGCCCGATGACCAAAGATGCCGATCCGCACAAGTTGAGCGAAAGGGCGATGGCCGTTTCCGAGATCTCGGAAAGGCGGGATAGATCGTTGGAAGCTATTACCCGACGAGTGTCGCCTCGCGTGGACGCCAAAGACAACGGCTCCGTATCCTTCCGGACCGTGAGCTATGCCGTAGAATTCTGCAACGTGTCCCGGGGCGGCGCCCAGATTCGCGTGCGCCAGGGATTGATCCCCGCCGTGGGGCAAAGCGTTACGCTACAGTTTGTCGACGGGACGAACATCGATAGCCAGGTCGTATGGCAGCGCGATACGCTGCTCGGCCTCCATTTCAATGAGCCGCTTTCGGACGCCATGGATGCAGTCTACTTCGAGGGCCTCGGCGCCGACTATTTTCGTGCGGTGCTGAAGCTCCAGATCATGCGCGCCTAGCAAGATGCAAAAGCAATCCCTCTCGTCAGAGATCTCGCTTCAGTAGATCAGGCCGCCGTTCGCGCGTCAGGCGCTCGGCTTCGGTGCGACGCCATTCCTCGACACGCTTATGGTTGCCCGAAAGAAGTACGTCAGGGATCGTGCGGTCCTCCCAGATGCGGGGCTTGGTGTATTGCGGGTATTCGAGGCCGCCAGCCTCAAAGCTCTCCTCGGCGAGCGAGGTCTCGCCGCCGAGCACACCGGGGAGCAATCGAACACAGGCGTCGATGAGCACCATGGCAGCCAGCTCTCCACCCGAGAGCACGTAGTCTCCGATCGAAATCTCCTCCAGGTCGCGGGCGTCGATGACGCGCTGGTCTACGCCTTCGAAGCGCCCGGCCAGCAGTAGCACGCCTGGACCGTGGGCCAGTGCTTTTGCGCGATCCTGGGTCAATGGCTTGCCGCGGGGGGAAAGATAAATTCGAGGCAGGTCGGGCGATGATGTCAGCGCTGCATCGATGGCAAGCCCCAGGACGTCAGCGCGCATGACCATTCCCGCTCCGCCGCCAGACGGCGTGTCGTCAACCTGGCGATGACGACCGATGCCAAACTCGCGAATGTTTACGCAGTCGAGGCGCCACGTTCCGGCTGCGAGCGCTTGGCCCGTCACAGATACGGCCAGCGGGCCGGGGAACATCTCCGGAAAGATCGTCAGCACGGTCGCCTGCCAAGGCACCAATTGACGCGCGGAACTCGTCTCGCTCAAGCGTAGATCTCCTTAGATCGGGCCATCATAGTAGTACCCGCATGATCGGTGATCCGTCATTGGACGTGGACAAGCGCCGACCTAGATGCCGAATATATCCCCGGTTCCAACAATTCTCGCAACAAAACAGGAACCATTCCAACGGAGGAGACAGCCATGAAGAAGGCGCATATTCCAATCGCGCTAACCGCCTTGACCTTATCGGCCACGCTCGTGCCACCATCGCTGGCCGAAGAAGTGACGCTGCCGCCCTCGATGGTCTGGAGTGCTTATGATCTCGGTTCCAGCGGGTATGCGGAGGCGTCTGGCATAGCCAATGCGCTACAACAGACGCACAAGACGCGAATTCGTATCGTCCCTGCGGGCACGTCGATCGGGCGCATGCTACCGATGCTGACGGACAAGGTCCGCTACGGTTTTCTTGCCAACGAAGCTTTTTTCGCGGCCGAGGGCCTGTTTGACTTCGGCGTACCGTCATGGGGTCCTCAGGACATCCGCATCGTTCTCGGGCGGCCGGCCTCCGGCGGACTTGCCGTGGCGAACGATATTGGCGTCAAGGCAATGTCGGACTTGAAGGGCAAGCGGATCGGCTATGTGAAGGGAAACCCGTCGGTCAACATCAAGAACGACGCCTATATCGCGTTCGGCGGTTTGACGCGCAAGGACGTGCAAGTCGTCTGGTTCGGCAGCTATAATGCCATGAAAGATGCCATCGTCGCCAATCAGCTTGATGCAATGGCGTCGGTGACCACGTCGGCCAACATGCGTCAGATCGAGGCGTCGCCGAGGGGGCTGACCTGGCCGGCATTCGAGCCTGGAAACAAAAAGGGCTGGAGCGCGCTGACGAAGATCGTGAGTTTCGCAGGTCCCTTCAAGGAGACGGTCGGTGCGGCAATATCGAAGGACAAGCCGGTCGACTTGATCCTGTTCCGCTATCCGATGATCACGACCTACGCGAAGACGCCGGTGGATGAAGTCTATAATCTCGTCAAGGCGATAGACGAGGCCTACGACGTCTTCAAGAATACAACGGGAAGCTCCGCCAACTGGGAGGTGAAGCGCTCCGGTGTTCCCCCGGCGGACGCCCCGTTCCACGATGGCATCATCAAGTATGCCAAAGAAAAAGGGTTCTGGACGGCCGAGCATCAGGCTTGGCAGGACGAGCGCCTTGCACGCCTCAAGATGGTGCGGGCCGCCTGGGAAAAGGCGACGGGGGAATTCAAGAAGATCGCAGCGGATAAAGCCGAGAAGAAGGAACAATTCGATTCCGAGAAGGAGTGGTTGGCTTTCTGGGAATCGTACCGCGCGCAACATTTGAACTAGAAGTAGGGGTGCCGGTGGGAAGGGAGCCAGAAATGAGCCTCTTTCCGCCGACACTTTGGATCGGCAATCTAGCCGATCGAGACGTTAGACGTTCCTCATAGAGACCGGTGCATGTCGGATAAACCCAATATCCTCTTCGTCATGGCGGATCAGCTCCGCTGGGACTATCTCGGGTACGCCGGGCATCCGCACATCCGTACGCCCAATCTTGACCGACTGGCTCGACGTGGGGTCGCCTTCAGCCGCGCATTCGTGCAATCGCCGGTGTGTGGTGGCTCACGCATGTGTATCTATACGGGCCGCTACAACCTGACGCACGGGGCGACCTATAACAATTTTCCACTCAGGATCGACGAGTGGACGATCGGCGACTACATGCGCCCACAAGGCTATCGCGTGGCTTTGGTGGGCAAGACGCATTTCAAGCCGGACCTCGAGTCCATGTCGCGCCTTGGCATAGATCCGGGAACAAATCCGGGTCTTCCGTACTGGCAATGCGGTTTCGAGCCATTCGAAAGGGATGATGGGTTGCATCCCGAAGTGGACGGTCTGCTCGCGGGCGCTGATCCTGCGTACAATGCATGGCTCAGACAACTTGGCTATCCGGGTATCAATCCGTGGCACGAATGGGCAAACTCGGTCGAGGGCGAGGATGGCGAGGTGCTGTCGGGTTGGGCGATGCGCAACGCGCGGAGGCCCGCACGCGTCAAGGAGGAACACTCGGAAACAGCTTATATGACGGATCGTGCGCTGGAGTTCATGCGTCTGGCGCGAGGCACGAAGCCTTGGTGCCTGCACGTCTCATACATAAAGCCGCATTGGCCCTACATCGCGCCTGCTCCCTATCACGCCATGTACGGACCGGAGCACGTGCTTCCTGCCAATCGATCGGAAGCCGAGCGGCAGAATGCGCATCCTGTGATCGCGGCCTTCATGCGGCATGACGAAAGCGTGAATTTCGCGCGGGACGACGTGCGCGCGACGGTCATTCCGACCTATATGGGTTTGATTTCGCAGTTCGATACCCATGTCGGTCGATTGATCGATCACCTCGAAGCGACTGGCGAAATTGACGACACGATCATCGTTGTGACCTCGGACCACGGCGACTACCTCGGCGACCACTGGCTCGGGGAGAAGGATCTTTTTCACGACGAGGTGGTCCGCGTCCCCCTGATCATCGTGGACCCGCGAAACGGGGCGGATGCGACGCGTGGTTTCACGTCCATGGCGATGGTCGAGGCCATCGACCTGGCGCCGACGTTTCTCGAATGGGCGGGAGGCGCGCCCCAGCCGCACAGGATGGAAGGGCGATCACTGGCGCCGCTGCTTGCGTCGCGGTCGGTCGCCGATTGGCGTGAGGCGATCTTTTGCGACAGCGACTTTGCGCTTCGCCACGCACGGAAACATTTGAACCTCGCGGAGGACGAGGCGCGCGGCTTCATGGTGCGGACGGAGCACTGGAAGTATGTGCATTTCGAGCACTTCCGACCTCAACTCTTCGACCTTGAAAACGATCCCTCCGAGTTGCAGGATCTTGGCGACAGTCCAGCGCATGCCGAGGTTCGTGACACGCTAAAGGGTCTGCTCTTCACCTGGGCATTGACACGCAAAACGCGCACGACCGTTACGTACGACTACATTCGGCGTGTGACGGGCGGCGCGCGCGCCCGAGGTTACAGGTTCGGGGAGTGGTAATGCATGGATAGGCGGCGACTGAGTATCGATGACGTGAGCCGGCTGGCGGCATTCTCGGCAGCGGCGCCTCGTCCATTCGCTGTCCTCGAAGCGATCGGAGCCCTCGCACAAAGGGTGATCGGTGCTAAAGCCTTCACGATGTTTCGATACCTGCACGAAGCGCAAGAGGTCGAACGCATTCATTCGAGCGACCCGGTGTTTTATCCGGTCGGCGGTCGAAAGCGCGTCAGCGATTTTCCGACAAATCAGAGCGTTCTCGGGCGGGGTGAAGTTTATGTTGCCGAGGGGCCGGATGACATCCGTGCCACCTACAAGGACTACGAGAAAATTCTGAAAATGGGGGTGACTTCCATCATGAACGTGCCGGTTCGCCTCTGCGCAGCGAACATTGGCGCGGTGAACCTGCTCGGCCAGGCTGGGCAGTTTGACGAGGCGGCCGCTGGGGATGCGCGCGTGCTCGCTGCGTTGATGGCGCCGATTGTGCTGCAAATAAACGGATCTCTCAGATGATGCCGAGCGACGCCCATGTGTTTCGCGCGCCAATCGATGCCTTTCCGATAAATCGCGAGCGACTCGGTGGGTACCTGCAAAGTGTGGGGCTGCCGCTCGATCCCGCCGAGCCTATCTTGCAGTTCGGAACGGGGCTGGCGAACATCAACTATCGTTTGAGGGCGGGCGGTCGGATGCTCGTGCTGCGCCGTCCGCCAGATGGGGATCTTCCGCCGGGCGCGCACGACATGGCTCGCGAGCATCGTATTCTCTCTCGGCTCTGGAGGGCGTTGCCGCTGGCGCCGCAAAGCGTGCATCTGTGCGAAGATCGCGGCGTCATCGGCGTAAACTTCCAGCTCATCGACTATCGACCCGGACTGGTCATCAAGGGCGACGACAAGCGCCACTTCGAAGGCAAGCCGGAGGTTGCAGCACGCACGGGTAAGATGCTGGTCGAAACGCTGGTCGCGATACATGGCGTCGACGCCGACTCGGTCGGCCTGGGTGACCTCGGCAAACCGGATGGCTTTATTGAGCGCGCACGGAAGGGCTGGATGGGACGAGCCGAGCGACTGGAGCTTGCGCCGGCGGCCAAAATGCTCGTTCGCGAGATCTCCGGCTGGCTCGAGCGGCAAACCATACTCGCGCGCAGCCCCACGCTCCTGCACTCCGATTTCAAGCTGGACAACTTGATCGTCGAGCCGGGCGCGCTGAAGCCGGTGGCGATTGTCGATTGGGATATGGGCACGCGAGGCGATCCGCTGTTCGACGTTGCGACGATGCTGAGCTACTGGGTGCAAGACGGTGATCCGGACTGCATGCACGACATGAGGCAGCTGCCGACCGCATCGCCCGGGTTTCCGACGCGCAGCGAAATCGTCGCGGAATACGCACGTCTGACGGGGCGCGATGTCTCCGATTTCCCGATCCTGCGGGTGCTCGCCATGTTCAAGCTGGCTGTGGTCCTGCTGCAGCTGCATGCGCTCTGGAAGCGCGGCGCGGCCAAAGGCGACGACTACGCGGCGTTCGATCGTATCGCGACGGATCTCCTCGCTTTCTCGAAGGACGCGTCGGCGGGCCGAGGCTGACCTTGAAGGACGCGCGAGCCAGATATGGTGCTGGCAAACCAAGCTGCTTAGATTTTTCGCCGACCGGTCGACACAGCTTGACCGATAAACGGGAGACGCCTCATGAAGATTACAGCTATCCGGGCCCACTATGTACGAATTCCCTACGATATGGGGGCGCCGACGACCGAGTTCGCGGGACTTCGCTTTCCGTCGCAGGATCATCTGCTTATCCAGGTGGACACGGATGCTGGCATCACCGGTTGGGGCGAGGGCTTCGGCCATAACATCATTCCGGCGACCAAGGCCGCGCTGGAGAGCTACGTCGCGCCGTGGTTCATCGGAAAAGATCCCACCGACATCAACACTTTGCACCGGGAGGCAGCCCAGGCGTTCCATATTTTCGGGCGCAACGGGCCGGTGGTCTACGCGCACTCCGGCATCGACATCGCGCTGTGGGATATTGCGGGCAAGCGTGCCGGACTTCCGGTTTCGGATTTACTCGGCGGTGCGCGCCGTAAAGAGGTTCGTGCCTATTGCAGTCTCATGCGCTACGGCAATCCGGATGTGGTGCGGCGGATCTGTTCGGAGCGCGCGGCGGCCGGTTTCACACACATCAAACTGCACGAGCATTCTGTTGCGGCCGTCATGGCGGCGCGTGAGGGGGCGGGGGCTGATGTCGGCATCATGAACGACGTCAACTGCCCGTGGAGCGTGGCCGAGGCGCTGGCCATGGAGAAGGCCTACCGGCCCGCCAATCTCTTCTGGCTCGAGGAGCCGGTGTTTCCGCCAGAGGACCACAAGGGTTTGGCGCGAGTCAGGCGCGAGGGGCAAACCAGGATTGCGGCCGGTGAAAACGCCGCAGGCCTGCACGATTTCATCGACAGCTTCGAGAAGGGCGCCATCGACATTGCCCAGCCCAGCGTGACCAAAATAGGCGGCATTACGGAGATGCAAAAAATTATCGCTGCAGCGGAAGCGCATTCGGTGCAGCTCATTCCACATTGCGCGTACTTCGGGCCAGGCAATCTTGCTTCAATCCACATCGTGGCGTCGCTCTCGACCGACACGATGCTGGAGAATATTTACGCCAACCTCGAAGCGAGCCCGTACGGCGACGCGATGGTGGCGAATGGAGGAAAAGTGCGTGTGCCGCAGGCGCCAGGTCTCGGCGTCGAGCCGGATATGGCGATCGTCGAGAAATATCGGCAAGGATCTGTCGCGACAATAGAATAGGCGATCGTCGGCCACCCCCTCAGATGACGTTGGGTCTAAGACCCTGCTCGTTGAGAATTGGCGGAGACACCTAGCGCGGTATCTTGAGGATGCCGCGTGTCCTTTCGAGATCGGGTGCTGCTTCTTTGGCCCCGCGTTCGAGCGCGCGCTCATAAAGTACCAGCGCACGCTGCATATCAGGAGCTCCGTCCGCGGTCGGCAAACGGCTCAGGTGGTAGGTATCATAGGAACGCGCGAGTGCGAGCAGAACTTCCGGCACGGGTCCGTTCATAGCGGCGACGAAGTGACGGCGCGCCTGAACGACCTTGCCTTGCTCGAACTGAGTGAGCCCTTCGGCAAGCATCTCCGCAACCGCGGCGGGCTCGACGACCGGCGGCAAGGGACCATCAGGAGCCGGCGGCGCCCGGGACGCGGAGGCCGGAGTGGCGATCCTTTGACCGGGCTCGGATGCATCCGGTTGCGGCCCGGACATCCGCCTGCCGGACGCCGACGATGCCTTGGTGCCGTGCGCCTGCTCGGCGGAGGCCGTCGATGGTGGCGCCACGGCTGGCGCTTCGATCTGGTGGACTGCGGCGTATCGCCTGACGGGGGATTTCGCCGATCGCTCGGTGGTTCCCGTGACGATGGGGTCATCCTTCAGAGAGCCGTAGCGGTGCACAGGTTGGTATGCATCTTGACGGACACACGCGGCCACCCCCAATGCGCAGACCGTAATTGCGAGGCCAGTTGGCCCGACACGTCTCACATATCGCATCCTACCTACCCCACAGCGATTCAACTTCATCGCATCAGCGGCGATTCGCTTGGTCAGGTCAGGCAGGCAAATGAAGTTCTCCAATTTACTCCGCAATATCCACAGAGGGGAGTCGAAGCAGCTTACTCTGCGGCCAAGGAGTTGGACCGCTCACCGATGAGACCAAGGCGCATTCGCGCCTCCTCGCGAAGCAGGTCGATGGGACGACGGCGCCCGCCGGTCTCGTAGTGCCAGAAGGTCCAGCCGTTGCAGGCCGCCTTGCCCTGAACTTCGGCGCCGAGCCGGTGAATGGATCCCTGCCTAATCACGCCACGCGGCCCAGGTTGGGCGAGTGATCCATCAGCGCGCACCTCGGCCCAGATGCGACCACGCTCGTCGGAAACGCGCGTGCCGGGCCGAATCATGCCGAGCTCGACGATGGCGCCGAAGGCAACGCGTGGCTCAGCGCGGCGCGGCCGTATCGTCTCGAGCGCGGCGGTCGAGAGCGACTCTTCCTTGCCGATGCGCTCTTTGGCGGCCCGCACGTAGTCCCGCTCGCGCTCGATGCCGATCCAGCGCCTGCCGAGACGTTCCGCAACTGCACCTGTCGTGCCGGTACCGAAGAACGGATCGAGCACCACGTCTCCGGGATTGGTCGTACCGATCAGAATGCGGTGCAGGAGGGCCTCCGGCTTCTGTGTCGGATGCGCCTTGCGGCCTCCGTCGTCCTTCAGTCGCTCGGGTCCCGAGCAAATGGGGAATAGCCAGTCCGAGCGCATCTGGACGTCCTCGTTGCCGGCCTTCAGCGCATCGTAATTGAAGGTGACGCGCGAGCGGCGGTCTCGGCCGGCCCAGATGAGTGTCTCGTGGGCATTCGTGAAGCGCTTGCCGCGAAAGTTCGGCATGGGATTGGTCTTGCGCCAGACGACGTCGTTCTGAAGCCAGAATCCGAGGTCCTGAAGCGCGACGCCGAGCCGGAAGACATTGTGGTAGGAGCCTATCACCCAGATGGCGCCGTCCGGCTTCAACACGCGGCGCGCCTCGGTCAGCCATGCCCGGGAGAAGGTGTCGTATTCGGCAAAGCTCTGAAACTTGTCCCAGGCGTCGTCCACGCCGTCGACCACTGTGTTGTTGGGTCGGAGCAACTCGCGGTCGAGCTGAAGATTGTAGGGTGGATCCGCAAAAACGAGATCTATCGCTTCCGTTGGAAGCTCGCGGAGCCGGTCGAGGCAGTCTCCCTCGAGGATGCGGCCCACGGGGACATTCTGAAACCTGCGAGGACGCTCGCCCATACGACGCTACTCTCAATCGACTTACTCGAACGACAACTTGCTCGTGCAGCGAGCGGAGCGCGATCTTCACGCCAAGCTCGGTAAACAGAGTGTGAAGCGGTGGAGTTAACGAGACGTTAATCCACCGAATACGGAACAGCAGGCATTATCGCCACTGATTGCGTCGAACAAAAGACGAACGACTTCGACGGATGGACGTCATGCGTCCTTCCTCCGTTATGGGTCGCGTGGGATGAGGCGGCCGAAATGCCCGCCTGACCGGGCAAGGTCGACGCCAGTATCGACGTCATGGTGGCGTGTGGTGCGGGCGAGGACGAGGTGCCGGAGATTGGCCTCGACGCAGGCCAGCGTGTCGGCACGCGACCAGCGAACGCCCTCGTAAGGGGATGCGAGACGCGGGCGGCGGCGCAGACCTACAAGCCAGAAGCCGCCATCCTCGGCGGGCCCGAACACGGCGTCATGATTGCCCAACGATCGAAACGCAGCTCGAATATCCTCGATGCGGATAGCCGGAATATCGGTACCGATCACGCAGACGGGGCCGGGCGGCAAACATCGCATCGGGCGATGCATGCGCGCTCCAAGGTCGCCTCCGCCTTGTCCCATTCGGCGAATACCCGCGGGCAACATCCGGGTCGCCACGCATCTATCCGGGCTGATTGCCAGGTAGGTCTGCCAAAACGGCTGCCGGCCGAGGCGCGAGATAATGGTACGTGAGGTGGTTCGATAAAACCGGGTCGCCTCGGCAATTCCGACGTCTCGGGCAAGTCGGGTCTTCACCCGTCCCATGATAGGCAGCTTGGTAATGATCACGAGGCGGCATGCGAAGGGCGCCGCACGTGTCGGCGGCGCCCCGTCGCCCGTCGAGCCGAGAGAGCGATGCATCAGCTTTCAATGACCCCGCGCTGTGCGTCAGGCCGGCGTGACAGGCACCAGAGCATACCCATCGCCGTCCTTCTTGATTGTTCCAGCCCCCGGCATGCCCCAGTGATAGCCGGTGAGCGTCGAGCCGTCGGACACCGCCTGACTGAAGACAGCCTTGCGGGATTTCTCGGCCAAGGCTGCATCCTGATCGAATGCTGCATGCCAGCCGGGGTGTTTCATGAACAGGGCCGGGATGTTGGTCACGTCGCCAGTGACGATCAGCTTGGCGCTGCCGGAAGCAAGCTCGTAGCTGGTGTGGCCGGGCGTATGGCCGTTCGTGTTGAGAGCCCTTATGCCAGCCGTCGCTTCGGCCCCGTCTGCAACCTGCTTGAGATTCTTCCAGCTCGGCATGGTGGCTTGGACGCGCTTGACGAGCCCTTGCCGGGCGGCCGGCAGCGTGGTGAGGAGCGCAGGATCCGTCCAGTACTTGTATTCGCCTGCAGGCACGACAATCTCGGCGTTGGGAAAGATCTGGGCGTTGGTATCCTTGGCCATCAACCCGAAGATGTGATCGGGGTGAAAGTGGGTCACCACAATCGTCGAGATCTTGTCGGCGTCGATGCCCGCGGCCTTGAGATTTTGCTTCGCGAGCAGTCCGGCCTTGGGGCTGAGCTGTCCCCCAGTGCCGGCATCGAACATGACAATTTTTCCGTCCTTCTCGACAAGTGTGACAGTGAACGGAACCGGCACGAACGCATCCGTCATGCCGGCGTTCCTGAGTTCCGCTTTGGTGTCGTCGACCGAGGCATTCTTGATAAAGCCGGGATCGTGAGCCTTTTCCCAGATCCCGTCGTAGACGGTCGTGACATTCCAGTCTCCGACCTTGAACTTGGCGAAGCTGTTGGAAGCGGTCTGGGCCCGGGCTGGGCGGATGAACTCGAGTGGACCGTCGAGGCCGAATGCGGCTCCGGCGGCGGCGGCCGATATGACGAAACTGCGGCGTGAAATGCTCTGCATAGGCGTCTCCCTGGACAACGCGCTTTTCGAGGCAATGGCACCATAGGGGCAGCCGGTTTCGCGGACGATAGAAAGGCAAAGCCGGTCGGCGGGCCTCACGGCGAATTGAACGGCCGTGATCTCGCCCTTTTAGCCATAGAGGCGAGCGATGATGCGAGGAGGCACGCGCAGATAGTAAAGGGTCAGGCATGTCAAATTTCGGGCGACGCGTGGTACATAGCCATCTCGCTTGTAGCGGACGGCGCTGGTGACCGCGGTCGCCCGTAAGATCACTGTGCGTGCTCGTCCGAGGCGGCGGATCAAGTCCACATCCTCCATCAATGGCATGTCGCTGAAGCCGCCGACGCGATCATAAAGCCGCCGCGGAATGAGCAGGCCTTGGTCACCGTAGGGAAGCCGCATTATGGACGAACGCGCTGCGGCTCCCCACTCTACGAGGCGCGGCAAGACTCCCAAGTCGTCCAATGCCAAACGGAAGACAGCTGCCGCCTCGGGGCGCCGGCCGACCGCAACGCGCTCGATGAATGCCCCGACCTCACGCTCCCAGCCGTGCTGGAGAACGGTGTCGGCGTGCAGGAACAAGATCCAACCAAAGCGCGCTGCGCTGCCCCCGGCCTGGAGTTGCCGCCCCCGGCCCGGCGGTGATGTGATCACGCGGGCTCCGGCCTGATCCGCGATGCGCAGAGTTCGATCATCCGATCCGCCGTCGACGATGATGACCTCGCGAATGAGGCCTTCAACCGTGGCCGACACCAGCGCTGAAAGGCAGTCAGCGAGCCCAGCTTCCGCGTTCAGGGTCGGTATAACCACGGAGATCATAGCTTAGCATGTGTCCTGGAGGCAGTCGTTCGGTACCCGGACTGATTGCATCTATCGCGACGTCTCGCAAAGCACCAGAGTGTCGCTTCCTCCTCACGTCTGCGGTTCTGCTTGGGCACCCTTCTTGACCTGCAGATCGTCGCACCGTTGCTCGCGTTGGCCACCGGGATCGCCTCAGGCTTCATTGCTCACTCTCGAGCGAGCCGGCGGTGGCGCGGTGCCGACAGCGGACAAGCAGGGCTGATCGTGAGCCCTGACAACTTGACCGTGGTCATATGGCGCAACGCGATGGAGGAGGTGATTGCGGGCCACGCCACCATCGGGTATCAGTGGGCCGAGCAGCACCCGTAGCTCAGCTGGATAGAGTGTCGCCCTCCGAAGGCGAAGGTCGTAGGTTCGAATCCTACCGGGTGCGCCATTTGCCAGCAAGATGATAGCTTGCAGTTCGTCGTACCGCGTTCTGGCTCCAGCGGGTCCGACCATGGAAACTGCGTTCAGCATCGATGCTCTCGACACAACGTCGCTCGTTGAGGCCTTTGGAGAGCGAGGGCTCGACCTCTCTCACTTCCCGACCAGAACAGAGCGCAAGCGGGCCGGCAACGGCTTGGAAGAGGAGCTTTATGTTCTGCGCCGCTACCTGTTCACGCTAGATGCGGCCAGATTACTGTCTTACCCCGTGAAACTATCGAAGTCTGAGACGCCGGACTTTGTCGGCACTACCGACGGGGCTGCACTTGGAGTCGAGATCACCGAGGCAACATCATCTGCCGACCAACGCGAAATGACCATCCAAGAGCGGTCGGGACAACCGGCACTGCTTGGAACATATGGTGGCCGCTACAGAGGCGGTATACGTGATGACGCACTTCCCGAACGCGGTCGCAGAGCAGACCGTGACCTTACCGCGGACGTCATGAGGGCTGTGCGGCGAAAGCGAGGATTGTCCTACCAAACGCCTCAGGTGGATTTGGTGCTCTATGCGAATGGCAACGCCAACATGATGGCAGACTTCGCGACCTTCTCGCCGCTCGTCTGTCAGCAACTCGATCGGTGGAGTGCCGCTGTCACAGCTTCCGGAAGGGTTCGTCGTGTCGCGATCATGAAGGAGCCAAAGTTGATTCTCTGGGATCGCCCGGGACGCCCAATCGTGATGAACTTGTACACGACGCTTCCGCCTCAGAAAGACGTGGTAACTTCAACCACATAGGTGTTCGCACTTTTGTTCAGTACGGCGCGCCAAGTATTTTTCATTCCAGATCAGAAGCTTGCTTAATCGCTTGCGCCATCGGAGGCGATATGGACGCGCGGTATCGGCTTGAAGGCGCGAGAAGCGACGAGGATGGCCTTCTGACTTCTGCGCACGACGCGCTCGCGGTTTGGAGCCAAGACGGAGCTGGGCCAAATCGGCGGCCTCGCCTCTTTTGCCGAAAACCAGCAAGTCCGCATCGCCCTAGAGTCCTTCAGGTTTAGCTGGAAGCATATCCTGCGTTCCTGAGGTAGCTTTCGCACTCGCTGTGTGAGATGGCGGCGACGAGCTTGGCGATGTGTTCGTGGATGGCGTCAACGGTTCGGGCCT
>NZ_JBFWPA010000095.1:0-24984 GCF_050250235.1 Pseudorhodoplanes sp. | reverse complement strand
TGTTCGTCGCCGCCATCATTCCCGCACTGCTCGCCGTCGTGATCTATGTGATCGTTATCTCGGTGATCGTGCGCCGCGATCCGGAAGCCGGACCCGCGGCCGAGCGCGTCGGCCGGAAGGAAATCTGGAATTCCTTGCTCGCCTGCCGGCCCGCAATCCTCATATTCGTCATCGTGTCCGGCGGAATCTATGGTGGCGTGTTCACGGTCAACGAGGCCGCTTCGATAGGCGCGCTGGCCACCATCTGCGTGACCGCGCTGCGACGGCGGCTGACCCTGCGCGTGCTACGTCGATCCTTCCTCGAAGCCGCAGCCTCCACCGCCATGATCTATATGGCGATTTTCGGCGCCTCGATCATGTCCTATTTCGTCGGACTGACGCAGGTGGCCGAAACGACGGCGGCGGCGCTGCAGCATCTCAACATTCCGCCAATTCTCGTGATCGTGCTGATCGTGATCGGCTATCTTGTCCTCGGTTCGATCTTCGACGAGACGGCAGCGATGCTCGTGACCCTGCCGTTCGTGCTGCCAGTCGTCATCGGCTATGGTTACGATCCGACCTGGTGGGGCATCATCAATCTCGTGGTGATTAACCTCGGAATGATCATTCCGCCTATCGGCCTCAATGTCTTCGTCCTGCAGGGCCTCGCCAAGGACCTGCCGCTAGGCGTGATCTATCGCGGTGTGGCGCCATTCATCATCGGCGATTTCGTGCGGCTTGCCTTGCTCATCATGTTCCCGGGGCTTTCACTATGGCTTTTGACAGTGCTGAAATGAGCGACACCCCCGAACCGAAATTCATCACGGCGACGGTGCAGGCGGCTCCCGCGTTCCTCGACCTCGCCGCGGGTGTTGCCAAGGCACAGAGGCTGATCGCAGAAGCCGCGGCCGCAGGTGCGCGCTTGATTGCATTTCCCGAACTCTGGCTGCCCGGCTATCCGTGGTGGATCTGGCTTGGGCCGCCGGCCTTCGGGATGCAGTTCATGTCCCGCTATGCCGGGAATGCGCTGCACAGAGACAGCGACGAAATGCGCGCGCTGTGCGAAACGGCAAGGCGGCACCATATCCATGTCGTGCTGGGATATGCGGAGCGCGCCGGCGGCACGCTCTACATCGCGCAGTCGCTGATCGGGGATGATGGAACGGTGCTGGCGCATCGCCGCAAGCTGAAGCCGGCGCGAACCGAACGCACGGTGTTCGGGCAGGGCGACGGCGCCGATCTTGCGGTCGTGGATACGTCCATCGGGCGGTTGGGCGCCCTCAGTTGCGGCGAACATTTCCAGCCGCTTCTTAAGGCAGCGATGTTTGCGCAGTCCGAGCAGATTCACGTCGCGGCCTGGCCGGCTTTCAGCCTGATGCGGGGCCGCGCGTTCCTGAATGGGCCCGAAGCGGCGACCATGGCGAGCCAGATCTACGCCATCGAAGGACAGTGCTTCGTCCTGTGTGCCACCACGGTCAACGACAGCGCCACGCTCGATATTGTCTGCAAGACCGATGAGCAGCGCAAATTGCTGACGGTCGACGGCCTCGACGCCGCTGGCGGACGTTCCAACATCTTCGGGCCGGATGGCGCTCCGCGCGGCACTTATCTGCCGGAGGGGCAGGAAGGTCTGGTTCTGGCGGAAATCGACCTCGCCGCGCTGCACCTGGCGAAGACCGCAAGCGACACCTTTGGACATTGGTCGCGGCCTGATGTGGTTCGGCTGATGTTCAACCGGCAGCCCGCGCCGCCGGTCGTAACCGTCAAGGATGCAGACGCATGAAGCGCCACCTGAAGCTCGCTGCCGTGCAGGCTGCGCCGGTGTTTCTCGACCGTGCGGCGACGATCGACAAGGCGATCGCGCTCATGGCGCAGGCCGCGGAGGGTGGCGCCGAACTGATCGGCTTTCCGGAAACCTGGATTCCCGGCTATCCATGGTGGATCTGGCTGGGGCCGCCGCATTGGGGCCTGCAATTTGCGGCGCGCTATCGCCGCAACGCGGTGCGACGGGATGGCCCGGAGATGCAGCACTTGTGCGCCGCCGCGCGCCGCTACGGATTGGTCGCAGTATTCGGCTATGCGGAACTCGCCGGCGGCAGCCTCTATATGGGCCAGACCATCGTCGATAGCGACGGCACCATCAAACTGCACCGGCGCAAGCTCAAGCCGTCGCGCGCGGAGCGCATGGCGTTCGGTGAGGGGGACGGTTCCGGATTGACTGTGGTGGACACCAGCGCCGGCCGGGTGGGCGCATTGAATTGCTGGGAGCACCTGCAGCCGCTGTCGAAGTTTGCACTGGCGTCTCAGCACGAGGAAATTCACGTGGCGTCCTGGCCGGCTCTGTCGATGGGACGGGGCAGGGCGTATGCGGCCGGTCCGGAAATGAGTGCAGCGATCAGCCAGGTCTACGGCATCGAGAATGGCTGCTTCGTCGTGGCGGCCACGACCGTGATGGACGAGGAGACCCTCGCGATCGTGGCGGATACCGACGAGAGTCGCGCAATGATAGCGGTTCCGGGCCTTACCGCTTCCGGGGGGGCGGCGATGATCTATGGCCCGGACGGACGGCCGCTCGCCGCACCGATCCCGGAAAGCCAAGAAGGCGTCATCCTTGCCGAGGCGGATCGTGAGATGCTGGTTGCGGCGAAGCTTGGCACCGATCCTGCCGGCCATTCAGGCAGGCCGGACGTATGCCGCCTCCTGATTGACCGTCGTACGATGTCATCCGTGGTGGATATGGCTGCTCCCATCGATGATGATGCGGCGGCGCAGTTCGCGTCCGACAGGCCTTAGTTCAGGTCACCGCGGCACATGTTTGCCGGCGCGCAAACGACGCGATCCGACAGATCGCGGCCCTGGTACGGGCAGCAGCCCCTTGATCGGGTCGATCGCGATCAACTCGGCTACCAGTTTGTCCATCAGCCCAATAAGGATGTCACCTTCTGCGGTGTTGCTGCGATCTTGCGGACAGGCGAGGGCTCGCAGGATTGTGCAATCCGGGACCGGATCGAACGCAAAGGACTTGCCTCCGAAATCCTCCGCGATCGCGGAATAGGGCATGATGGAATAGGCTCCTCCGCTTGCAATCAGGCGCTTGGCGCTGACCGAGGACGGCATTTCAAGGTCGACGTGAAACGATAGGCCAAGCCGTTGCATGGCTTGTTCGATGATTGCGCGGATCGCGGGGCTTTGCGACGGCACAACAAAGGGTAGCCTTTTCATTCGCGCGCGCGCCGGCATGTTCGGGGGGGTGACGAGGAACAGGCGTTCAGCCCAGAGCGGCCGGTAATGCAGCCGCTTGTGTGGAGGCGGATCCGTCACGACCGCCATCTCCAATTCTCCGGCCGCGACCTGTTCGGTAAGCGATTGCGTCGTACCTTCGACAATCTGCAGGACGATGTCGGGTGCCGCACGATGAAAGCGTACGACGAGCTGGTTCAGCAGCAGCAGGGTTGGGCCCGGCACCATTCCGACATGCAACTGATGCGACGGGGCCGCACCGGGTTCCGTGACGAACTCGCGCAAGAGACGGAAGTCATCGGTCAACGATGCCGCCCGACCCAGGAGCCTGCGTCCGGCCGCTGTGAGTTCTACGCCCTTTGGCGACCGGTGAAAAAGGTCGACACCCAGATCATATTCGATCTGGCGCATTCTCCTGCTCAGCGCGGATTGCGCGATATGCAAATTGCCCGCGGCCTTGTTGATGCTGCGCAGGGTCGCGACCTGGACGAAGTAGCGCAATTGCTGGTGGTCGATGGCCATGTGACAAGGTTATATCGAATGGACATAACGGCGCAATAATGTCGCCGGGTACGCTTGGGTCGGGTTGGAAAGCAGCATGTCCCAAGCTTCAGCGCGCCGCGCCGAACCGCCTCTTCTCGTAACGCAAGGACTGGCAGAGCAAGCCTTCGCGCTGCGCCTGTCGGACGTGCCGGACCGCGTCAAGCAGATCGCCAGGCTTGCACTGCTCGACTGGTATGCGGTGACGTGGGCTGGCGCGAACGAGGCGGCGGTTCTGATCGTCCGCGCCGAGATCGAAGCGCAGGGCGGTCATCCCGAGGCGCGCCTGATCGGTACCAACAGGCGGACCTCGACGCTCGGCGCAGCAGTGGTGAACGGCACCGCCGGACACGTTCTCGATTATGACGACGTTCAGAACATCCTTCCGGGCCATGCAACAGCGCCGGTGGCGCCGGCGACGCTTGCGCTCGCCGAAAGCATGTCGAAGAGCGGTGAGGCACTGCTGCTGGCCTTCATTGTCGGTTTCGAGACGACCTGTCGGATCGGAGCACTGACGTCGCCCCGGCTGTTCCGGCGCGGCTATCAGGGCACCACGCCCGCCGGCGCGATCGGAGCGGCAGTGGCATGCGCGAAGCTTCTCGATCTGAATGCGGGTGATACGGCAGGAGCGATTGGTCTCGCCGCAACACAGGCCAGCGGCCTCCAGGCGGTGTTCGGCAGCATGGCCAAGTGTTTCAACGTGGGCAAGGCCGCCCAAAGCGGGCTGTTCGCGGCTCAGCTCGTGGCGCGCGGCTTCGTATGCACTCAGGATGTTCTCGAGGCCGAGCGGGGCTTCGCCGCCGTATTCGCAGACGGGGGCGACCCGGCGGCAGCGCTCGCCACACCGCCCGACGGCTGGCATCTCTGCCGCAACCTGTTCAAGAATTATGCGTCCTGTTTCATGACCCATTCTCCGCTTGAAGCCCTGATCCAGTTGCGGGACGAAACTCCATTCGGACCTGACGATGTCGAGCGGCTCGTGCTGCGTGTCGAGCAGCAATTCCACAAGGTCGTGCTGACGCCGCCTCCGTCTACCGGTCTGGAAATCAAGTTCAACGTCCAGCATTGTCTCGCGCTGGCGCTCGCCGGTTACGATACGGGAGCGATCACGACCTTCAGCGACGCGCTTGCGGTGCGGCCGGACTTGCGGGCGCTGGCCTCGAAATGTGAGGTCGAGATCGTTCCCGAGATGCATTTCACCGCTGCCGAACTCGAAATCCGGCTCAAGGATGGCCGCCGGCTTGTGAAGCGGGTCGATACCGGCGAGCCCGAACCCGATATCGCATTGTTGACGCGGCGCACGGCTGCCAAGACGCGCGCGCTGCTCACCGGTCTGTCGGATACCGATAAGGACGCAACGATCGGCCGCTTCATGCGGATCGAGACGTTAAGCGACGCCACTGCTCTGCATGCCCAGGCGATCTGATGCGGCTCGAGACGTCAGTTCATGCACTTAAGTTAGTCCGTTCCAGGTCAGCGGAAGGGATGCTGCCTGATACCATCAGACAGGATGTGCGGCTCCTCCGGACGTGCCTTTTTGGACGCGTTTCGTCCCGGCATGTGCTTACGCGGTTGTCGCAAATTGCGCTGCGGATGGCGGCCGTTATCGCTATCGGCCTGTTGGCTCAGAGCGTCACTGTCAGCAATATCGAACGGATCATAGTCCAATGTTGGGGCATACGGCGATGACACACTATACCGGCATCGCAACCCAGGAGCCCGATGCCTTCATGGCGTCATTGAATGATCTGCGTTTCGCGAAACTTCGCAAGCAGATCGCCTATTGCCATGCCAATTCGGAATATTACAGGGTCAAGCTCGCCGATGCCGGCGTGAACGATCCGGCCGACATCCGCAATCTTGACGACTTCAGGAGGCTCCCGGCGCTGATCACCAAGGCCGAGCATCGCGCCATCCAGGACGAGTCGCTGGAGCGTTTCGGCCATCCATTCGGCACGCATCTGTGCGCGCCGGTCGAGAAGGTCGTGCATATCGCGGGCACGTCGGGAACCACCGGACATCCGACGTTCTACACCTGGACCAGGAAGGACCTCGACATCAATCACAAGGTCTTCGCACGAATGTGGGCGCTGATCGGCATCAAGCCGGGAGACTCGGTGTTCCAGGCGAACGGGCTTTCGCTCTGGCTCGCCGGGATCACGGTGATCATGGCCCTTGAAGAATACGGTGCACGTCCGATCCCGGTGGGTGCGGAGGCTGGCGTTGCACGCATCTTGCGGTACATCCAGCTGACGCGGCCGGCTGCACTGATGTGCACGCCGTCTCTCGCAGGCCACCTGATCGAGCGCGCGCCCGAGGAGATCGGCTGCGATGTCGGCGCGCTCGGCATCAAGAAGGTCATCATCGGCGGGGAGCCGGGCGGTGGCATCCCGGCGGTGCGCGAACGCCTGATGAATGCCTATGGCGCGACGGTCCACGACATTGCCGGCGGCGCCTGGCACAACGGGCTGATTTCCGGGCTGTCGCGCGACTATCATGGCATGCACATGATGGGTGAGGATTACTGCTTCCGATACGACCTGCGCGATCCCGAAACCCGGGAGCCCTTGCCGCTGGTCGACGGCGCGGTTGGCGAGGCAATCCATACCGGCCTTGAATACGAAGCTGGCCCGGCGCTTCGCTACGCAACCGGCGACGTTGTCCGTATCCATGTCGGGCATTGCCCGGGCGACGGGATTTTCGGCACGCGCATGCAGATCATCGGCCGGGTCGACGACCTCCTGATGGTGAAGGGCGTGAAGGTCTACCCAGCCTCCATCAAGGAGGTGCTCGAGAGTTTCCAGCCGGAGGTCTCTGGCGAAATGCGGATCGATCTCGATCGGGCGCCGCCCAAGGTCGAGCCGCCATTGCGTCTGACGGTGGAAGCCGGCTCCGATCTGCGCGAGGCCGACCGCCCCGCGCTGGCGACACGAATCGCCGAACGCATGCATCAGTTGCTGGCGGTGCGACCCGAAATCTCGATCGTCGCATTCGGGTCGCTGCCGCGGTCGTCGCTCAAGACCAAGCTGATCCATGTGCGCGAGGAGACCGCCGCATGACGAGACCTTCCAAGCTCACGGATCTTGACGGGCTTGTCGCTCACATCGTTGATGGTTGTCTGCTTGCCATTCCGTCCGACTCGTCGGGGGTGTCGATGGCGGCGACCCGTGCGCTGATACGGCGCGGCGTGCGCAACCTGCACCTCGTCGTGGTGCCGACCGGTGGTTTGCCAGCCGATCTTCTGATCGGCGCCGGCTGCGTCGCGACGCTGGAGGGGGCGGCGGTAAGCCTCGGCGAACAGGGGCTCGCGCCGCGGTTCAGGGAGGCGGTCGAGCGGGGTGCCATCGACATGCGCGACGCGACATGCCCTGCGGTGCATGCCGGCCTTATTGCGGCGGAGAAAGGCGTACCGTTCCTGCCGGTTCGCGGCATCCTCGGCAGTGATGTGCTGTGCCATCGGCCGGATTGGCGGGTCGTCGATAATCCTTTTGCCGAATCCGGCGATCCGCTGGTGCTTGTGCCGGCGATCCGGCCGGATGTGGCGTTGTTTCACGCCCCGATGGCGGACACGAGCGGCAATATCTGGATCGGAATACGACGCGAATTGATGACAATGGCTCATGCCGCGCGCATCACGCTCGCGACCGTGGAGACGATCGTGGACTGCGATCTCCTGAGCGACGAGAAGATGGCGCCCGGGACCATCGCGCATGTCTATGTCACCGGCTGTGCCAAGGCCGAACGCGGGGCGTCGCCGCTGGGGCTTGCGGGCTATTATTCCGCCGACAGCGCGCATCTGGCGGATTATGCGGAGCAGGCACGGACAGCGGACGGATTTGGTCGCTATCTGGCCGATCATGGGATGCGACGGGCAGCCGCATGACCGCTGGTCCGACCAGAGCGGAATTCCTTGCGCATGCCCTGGCCGCGCTGCTCGCCGGAGCGCGCACGGTCGCGATCGGGGCGAATTCGCCGATCCCGGCAGCGGCCGCCTTGTTCGCGCAGACGCGCGAGCCTGGCATGGTGGTGTCAGTTCATGGCAGTCCGCGGCATAACATTTTCACCAATGGCGGCGCCGAACAATTTGACTTTGCTGCGTCCGGTCGGCTCGATTGCTTTGTGCTCGGCGGCGTCCAGATCGACGGCAAGGCCAACATCAATCTAGTGTCGACCGGCGATTATCGGCAACCCAATATGCGCTTTCCAGGATCGTTCGGCTCGCCGTTGGTGTATTTCGTAGTGCCGCGGGTGATCCTGTTTCGCGAGGAGCACAGTCTGCGCAGCCTGGTGAGCCAAGTCGATTTCATCAGCGCGCCAGGCATTGGCCCGGAAGGGGTGTATCGTCCCGGTGGGCCGACGTACCTTCTGACAAGTAAGGCTCTGTTCCGGTTCGACCGCGCGAAAGAACGTTTCGCCCTGGACAGCGTTCATCCGGGCTGCACGGTTGAGGATATCGTCTCGACCACCGGGTTCGATTTCGATCTTGCGTCTGGTACGCCGGTGACAGCGAACCCCTCTTCCTTGGACCTTGCGATGCTACGTGGAAAGGTACGCTCAGAATTGGCGGACATTTATCCTGCCTTTACCCGTCATGCCTTTGCTGCGTGAAGCTCGACGAGGTTGCACCGGCAGGGACTTGATACCGTTCGAACTGATTGCTGCGGAGCTCGACGCCTGCACATCGCTCGGGATGTCAGTCAGTTCCGATCCAGGGAAACGGATATATGCAGAAAGCGATCGAGCGAAGGATCAATCTCGCCGAGCCGTTGGATGAAGTTATTTCAAAGCTCGGTGCGACGCCGAGGCGCCCGGTCCATCTGATGCGGGAGAAGGTAGGCATCGGTGCGATGGACCTTAATGCTCGACGGACGAGCGCAGATTGAACGCGTCGGGGTCCAGGCATACGCCCGTTTCATGGACATAAGCGTCCCAGTCTAGAAGCAGCCGCTTGAGTAGCTCCGGATGTTCCACCGCAAAGTCGCGTGTTTCACCAGGGTCGACGGATAGATTGTATAGCTGCCAATCGCCGGTTCCGAACGGTTGTGGAATAAGGACAGCTTTCCAATCCCCACGCCGAACCGCGCGCCTTCCGTGCAGTTCCCAACCAAGGGGGCTGTCTTCGCCGTGCACGATGTCCGTCTTGCGGTTGAGATAGTTCACGAGCGAGCGGCCGCGCATCGCTGCAACTTTTCGTCCGCGCCATGATACGCCCGGATGCTCTAACCCGGCGAGCTCTAGGATCGTCGGCGCGATGTCCATGACCGTAGCGACTGCATCGCCGATCTCTGCCTGTCGGTCGGCGTGGGGAAACTTGACGAATGCGACGGTTCGAATGCCGCCCTGCGAGGTAAAGCCCTTATACAGGCGCGATGGTGCGGTGGCGGCCTGTGCCCAGCGAGGCCCGTACCAAACATAGGAATTGGCGCGTCCGATATTCTCCAGACTGTTGTCGTAATGCTCGCTGATAAATTCGGTCAGGTTCGCTCCGAAGCGTGGCGAAGCTTCCAACAATTGTCCTTCTGCCCCGTTATCCGACAGGAACAGGATGAATGTATTCTCGAGTTCACCTGTCGTTTCAAGGTAGTCAACCACCCGCCCAATATTGAAATCCATCCGCTCGACCATCGCGGCATAGACTTCCATGCAACGGGCGGAAACCGCGCGCTCCTGCGGAGTGAGGGTATTCCACGGCCGTCCGCCCACGATGGGATGAGCATCGATTTCCGGCGCAAGGAAGCCAAGCGCCTTCATCTGCTCCATTCGGCGGATACGAAGTTGCTCAGGACCGTCATCGTACTTGCCGCGGTACCTGGCGACGATGTCGGCCGGCGCCTGCAATGGCCAATGCGGAGCGGAGAAGGGCAGATAGGCAAAGAAGGGACGTGACGTATCCCGTGCGCGAAGGTAGTCGAGCATGATCGTTGTGAATGTGTCGGACGAATAGAAATCAGGCGGCAGTGTCTCGACGTATTTTCTGTCTTCGATATAGAGTGACGGTGTCAAAGCCAGGATATTTGGCTTGTCGTGCGCCTCGGGCTCAAAGCCATAGTGATTGGCGGCTCCGGGCAAAAGGGCGAACGATCGCATGAATCCTCTTGCTGACGGGCACTGAGTTTCCGTCAGGCCGAGATGCCATTTCCCGGAAATGATCGTTTCATATCCGCCGTCGCGAAGCAGCTCCGGCAAGGTAACGACAGCATCGTTGAGATGGCCTTCGTAGCCAGGCCGCATCCTGAGAGCAGGATTGGTGTGGGTCCACTCCGCCATCGCTCCGAGGCCGGCAATATGATTGTCCGTTCCAGTCAGCAGCATGGAACGTGTGGGCGAACACGTGGGCGCCGTATGGAACGCGGAGAGCCTCAATCCCCCATATGCGAGTGTATCCAGGTGCGGTGTCAGTATCTCGCCGCCGAATGCCCCAAGGTCGGAAAAGCCCAAATCATCCGCCACAATGACCAGAAAGTTCGGCCGCTTGGATTTGGCTTGCATAGCCACCGCCATTTCATGTCCTTTGTCGCTGTCCAACGTTTGGGCGCGATCGAAGCCGGCCTCGCTACTGCGCTTTCATTCCGATGGAGTTGATGACCTTACCCCACCGAGTACGTTCTCGCTTCAGGTAATCGATTGCATCGCTTTCGGTGCTCGGTATCGCAGTTGTGCCCAGAGCGGCATATTTTTTCCGGACATCCGGAAGTGCCAGGACTTCCGCGGCTTTTTCCCGAATGAAGTCCCTGATCTCTGGTTTGACCCCGGCGGGCACAAACAGGATGTTCGAGAATGACGCGTCGAAATTCTTGATCCCGGCCTCGGCTGCCGTCGGCACATCCGGCAAAGCCGGGTCTCTGATATTCGAAGACACGGCTAAAGGCCTTAAGACTCCTGAGGCAACGAATGGGAGGATGCTGCCGGCGGCGATAAATCCTGCATCGACGTCTCCGGCGACGATGCCTTGAACGGCGGGTCCGGCACCTCGATAAGGAACATGAGTGCCCTTCAAATCGCTGACCGATTTAAGGTACTCGAATGCGAGGTGCGCTGGAGAGCCGATGCCGGCGGACGAAAAGGTCAAAGGTTTCTTTTGGCTTAGAGCGACGAGATCCGGCCACGACTTGGCCGGGATAGTCTTGGCATTGACAGCGAGAACGAGCGCGACCGTCCCGGCCGGAGTAATCGGAACGAAGTCAGCGGCGGAGTCAAATCCCTGATTGGCATACATGAACGGATTGATCGTGAAAACGGAGTCAAACGTAAACAGCCATGTCAGTCCGTCCGGTGCTGCGGCGGCAGCATATGCGCTTCCAATATTGCCGGCCGCTCCCGGCTTGTTCTCGATCACGATCGTTCGACTGATGCGTGGCGCGAGTTCGCTCGCAATGATCCGGGCAGTCGTATCAACAAGCCCGCCGGCGGCCAATGGCACGATGATGCGAATCGTTCCTTCGGGAAGGGGATTGGCCGGCTGCGCTTGAAGCGGCGCTCCGGGCATCGTGAAGTGAAGCAGTGTGAGTGCAAGAAGAGTGCGGATCCGAGGCAACATCTGGGTATCCCTCCGCTGCGCATGCGCCATTGATGACAGCCATGCCATTGATAAAGCCCTTTGGGCGATCGGTACCGATCTCGTCAGCAACCAGAAAGTTCTGCGCTCCGCCAACCTGGCGGACGCCGCATCAGACGTTCTGCTTGCACCACCAGGCGCAATCGAGCCTGTTTTCGCGATAATTGCCGGGCGTGACGTAAACCGGCTCCTTGACGCCCCGCCTCGCCGCATCGAGCCGCATGTGCTTCGCCTTTTCTCGTCCCTCCGGCGTCAGCCAAGCGCGCTCGTGCCCCCACAGGCTCGGTCCGTCCGTCATTTCATAGGGTTGCCAGCTTTCGACATCAATCAGCTTTCCGCCCCAGCCATACTCGACAAGAAATTGCGACGGCGTGACCGTATAGAACGATGTCATGAAGTCGTTCGAGTGCCGGCCCAACGTCGTCGCGATCCTGTCCGGATCGCCCAGCGCGATATCGTAACCTTGCCCAACGTCGTCGAGTTGATACAACTCTATCATGAGATGATGCACACCGTTTTCTGTGTTCTCGATCAATGCGAGGCTGTGGTGCCGCGGATTGATGTGATAAAACTGCGCCCTGAACGGCGTGGTGACATAATCGCTCAGTTTGAAGCCGAGGACGTTGGTGTAGTAGGCGTGCGCGGCTTCGATGTCCTTCACATAGAGTACGATGTGCCCAAGCCCCAACGGGCCCGTTACAAAACCGGAAATCGCCCGAGACGGCGCAAAGTCACCGTGTGCGACGACCGGTCCGTGGAAGACCTCAATCTGGTTGCCGGCCGGGTCCTTGAAAGAGATGCCGGCGTTGACGCCCCTGAGACGGCAGAGCGATTCTGGCATTTCGACATATGCAACACTGGCAGCGTCGAGTGCGTCGCAGGTCGCGGATAGCGACGACTCGTCACAGGCGTCCCAGCCAAAAATGTTGTGTTCGCCCGCTCGACCGGTTTCGATGATGATTCGCTGCTTTAGGTCGTCCATCCGAAACGAGATCATGTCGCGACTGCGATCGGCGACCTGAAGGCCGAGCAGGCTCGTCCCATAATCGCTCCACGCTTTCAAATCCGGCGCGCGAAAGCAGACATAGCCGAGCGACGCGATCGCCATTACCGCGATTCTCCGATTGGTCCGGCACTGCATATCCGGCCGATATTTGTAAGACGGTCGAGCCGAATAGCGGAGCAGCACAAGTTTGTCGTTCGCAGAGTGAACAGGTGCCCCGCACCGCTTTTGAATTGCTGGCGGCTGGGAAAGAGTGACCCCACGATCAAGGTTTCTGATCTTTGGGCAAATCCCGCGATGAACGAGCTGCTGCTGGTTGGAAGCCTGCCGGTCGACACTGCGCAAGAAGCGTTTCGCAAGGTTGGGGCGAGGATCGGCGGCTTTCTGCCATACATGCCCGACGGTGAGTTCGGCGAACGGTCGTACTGGATCGAGGGCCTGGCATACCGTGTCTTGCACGTACACCCGGCGATTGAAACGTTGCGGCGCCCCCGGCCGACGATCGAGCATGGCGAGCAATGGCGCCCCGATGGGTTTGACGACGAGTGGCAATTCCGACTGAAGTCCGGTGTGTCGGTCTTGCACTTCGGTGATCGCGGCTGGCGATTGGGCTATGCGCGTGATGCGGCAAACTCCTATTTCGTCTTCTCCCAGATGCGGAAGGAAGGCGTATTGCCGCGTCACCTGAAGTTTCAGGTGGCCTTGCCGATGCCCTATAGCGCGGTGACATCGTTCTTTCCGGATGCTGCCGAACATCCGGTTGTCGTTCGCGCCATCACGGATGCGATTGCTGAGGAAATTGCGTGCATCGTCGACCAGATTCCGCCGGAAGATCTCGCAATCCAGCTCGATCTCGCCGTCGAGAACCGTTACATCGAAAAGACACTCGAACAGAGCGGGCTCGACGCAGCGAGACGCGAGGTCGATCGTCTCGTCTCGCCGGCTGCGACCCTATGCAAGAGGATACCGGCTGCCACCGCTCTCGGGTTTCATTCCTGCTACGGCACGATCATCGGCTGGCCGACAAGGAAGCCCCGGAGCCTGGCTGGCTCGGTCCTGCTAGCGAACGCATTTGCCCGATACGCCGGGCGTGCGGTCGACTTCGTTCATGTGCCGACCGTCGAGCGCGCGGACGAAGATTATTTCCGTCCTCTTGAACAACTCGAGACGGGGGACGCGCGCCTCTATCTCGGTCTGATCCATCATTTGCACGGCGCGGACGGAATCAGGCGGCAGATCCATGTGGCGCGGAAATTCCGCGCTGACTTCGGGATTGCTGCACCATGCGGATTTGGTCGTGTGCGAGAGAAGCCGGGCGGCCTCGTCCCAGGAGACGTTCGTGCTCACAACTATCTGGAAGCGATCATCGGGGACCACGAAGCCGCGGTGGCCATTTTGAAAGAAGGCCCACCGCGCCGGGACGCCGGGGGACGCCCGATTGGTGCGTCGGCGGGCGTCGTCCGGTGAAGCGATGCAGCAGGTGAATTGCCGGGCCCGGGTGGGACCGGAGACATGAGAACAGAAACTGACAGGGGAGTATCTCGATATGAAACGGCTGATATGGACAGCGGCATTTGCATTGCTCATGGCGACAAAGGCCACGACCGTGCAAGCGGAGGTGAAGGTCGGAGTTATCCTGAGCAGCAGCGGGTCGGCGGCTTCGCTCGGCGTCCCCGCGAGAAATGTGTTCTCAATTCTGCCGGATACGCTGGGCGGGGAGAAAGTCACCTACATCATTCTCGATGACGCAAGCGATCCGACCAACGCGGCCAAACATGCGCAGGCCCTGATCGACCAGGGCGTCGATTTGATCATCGGATCGCAGATCGTTCCCGCGACCGCGGCGATCGCGCAGGTGGCTTCGGCGGCAGGTGTGGCACAGATTGCACCAAGCCCGATTCCGCCGCCGCTGTTCAATAATCCCTGGGTCTTTACCGTTCCCCAGTCGATGCCGCTGGCCATGCGGCCGGTGGTCGATCACATGAAGAAGACCGGCCTCAAGACGGTCGCCTTTATCGGGTTTGCGGATCCGCTTGGGGACCTCATTCTCAATTCCTATTCGAAATACGCGGACTCGCTCGGCATCCAGACGTCGGCGGCGGAGCGCTACAACCGCACGGATACGAGCGTCTCGGCGCAGGTTCTCAAAATCACGGCGGCCAGGCCGGAAGCGGTGGTCATTGGCGGCACGGGTTCACCCGGCGCATTGCCGCAAATCGCGCTGGCGGCACGCCGTTACCAGGGCCAAGTGTACTCGAATCACGGCATCATCAATGCGGATTTTCTTCGTGTGGGCGGCGCTGCGGTCGAAAACACCATTGCGCCGACCGGCCCGGTGATGGTCGCCGAGCAACTCCCGGACTCGGCTCCGACGAAGGCGGCCGCGCTGACATTTCTGAAAGCCTATGAGGGAAAATTCGGCGCGGACAGCCGTAATGCGTTTGCAGCCTATTACTACGACTCTTATTTGATCGCGGACAGCGCCGTGAAGCGGGCCAAGAGCACCGCCAAGCCGGGGACGCCGGAGTTTCGCAAGGCGCTGCGGGATGCGATCGCCAGCACGCAGAACCTCAGCGGTGTGCATGCGGTCTACACGATGAAGCCCGGCAACGTGAATGTTGACGATCGTTCGATCGTCCTGGTTCGCGTCAAGCAGGGCAAATGGGAATTGCTGAAATAGCCCAGCATTGTCAAGAAATGAACGGCCCGGCGGCTCGGGCGCGGCATCGCGCCGGAGCCGGTGGGTCAATTGCGGGCCTCTGCGGTGGACAGCCAGATCATCATCTATCTGCTCCAGTATGGCGTGACCAATGGCGCCATCTATGCGCTGCTTGCGCTTGCGCTGGTCCTGGTGTTTTCGGTCACGCGCGTGCTGTTCCTTCCGCAGGGGCAATTCGTTGCGTTCGGCGCCCTCACCATGGCGGCCTTTCAGTCGGGCCGCATTCCGGGAACGATCTGGTTCGTGATCATTGCGGGGTGCGTGGTCTTCGTACTCGACATGATCAGGCTTGCGCCATCGCGTGAATACCGGCCTCTGCTGCGATCCGGCTTGTGGAACATCGGCTATCCGCTTGCGGTATCCACGCTGGTTTTGCTGCCACTCAAGGATGCCTCTCAGGTTCTGCAGATCGCAGCGACGCTGCTGATTGTCGCGCCGCTTGGGCCGATGATCTATCGCATCGCCTATGAGCCGGTCATCGACACCAGCATCCTGAATCTGCTGATGATCTCGGTCGCGATCGATGTCGCCATGACCGGATTTTCGCTGCTGGTATTCGGTCCCGAGGCGTTTCGAACGGCCATGTTCTCGAACGAAGTCCTGAAAGTAGGGATCATCGAGATCGACTATCAGGTTCTCTGGGTCGTCGGCGGGTCGGTTGTCGTTCTCGGAATGCTGTTTGTGTTCTTTCAATTCACAATTTTCGGAAAGGCACTCCTGGCAACCGCAATGAATCGGCGAGGCGCAAGATTGATGGGGATTCCGACCGCGCTCGCGGGCAAGAGCGCGTTCCTTGTGGCCGGCATCCTCGGCGCGATTTCCGGAATCCTGATCTGTCCGATTGTTCCGATCATCTATGACACCGGGTTCATTATCGGATTGAAGGGCTTCGTCGGTGCGGTTGTGGGCGGCCTTGCCAGCTTCCCCCTGGCGGTTCTCGGCGCTGTCGCACTCGGGATTGTCGAATCGTTCGCCTCGTTCTGGTCGAGCGATCACAAGGACGTCGTCGTCTTCGCGGTGATAATCCCTGCACTGCTGTTGCTGTCGTCGCGCGTCCGCGGTGCCGGGAGCGACGAATGACGCAGCGCGCCACGATTGCGGCAGCCATTGCGGTCGCCTTGATTGCGCCTCTGCTGATGCCCGCATCCTATGTGGTGATGGCAGGCTATATCGGGATGTATGCCATCGTAGCTCTTGGTCTCGTCCTGTTGACCGGCGTCTGCGGTCTGATGTCGTTCGGGCAGGCCGCCTTTGTCGGGCTTGGGGCCTACACGTCGGCTGTGCTCGCAACGCGGACCGATATCCCGGTCGTTCTCGCGTATATCGGCAGCAACGCGTGGCTCTCCTTGGCTTTTGCATTACTTCTGACGGCATTCGCCGCGATTTTGATTGGCCTCATTACCTTGAGGTTGTCGGGACATTTTCTTGCGCTGAGTACGCTCGCCTGGGGGCTTTCAATCTACTATCTCTTCGGGACGCTCGATCTTTTTGGGCGCTATGCCGGCATCGGCAACATTCCCAGCATCTCGGTTCTGGGCTTCGAATTTGAAACTCCGCTCAGCAAATTCTATCTGATTGCGGGTTTCTATCTTCTCGCGGCGCTGGCAGTGAGAAATCTCCTCGACTCGCGGCAGGGTCGGGCCATCAGCACGCTGAAAGGCGGGACACTGATGGCGGAGGCAATGGGCATCAATGTCCGGTGGCTGCGGCTATGCGTATTTGTCATTGCGGCCCTGCTGGCTGCGCTCGCAGGTTGGCTCTATGCCTATAGTCAACAATTCGTGGCGCCAAGTCCGTTCAGTCTGCACGCAAGCATCAACTATGTGTTCATGTCCGTCATTGGTGGAATCGGGCACGTCTGGGGGACACTGGTTGGAGCGGCCACGTTCACCTTGCTGGAAAGCTGGTTTCAGAAGGACATCAGCCGATCGCTCGGATTGTCCGGCAATCTCGACCAGATCGTGTTCGGGCTGGCGATCTTCATTATTGTGCTGAAGCGGCCCCAGGGGCTTTGGCCACTTCTGATGATGATTTTCGACCGAACCGTACCGAGCTGGCAAAGGGCCAAGGCAATCGAACCGGAACCCCTGTCCGGTCGCACGCTGCCGCGGAAGGATTCCGTCCTTCTCAAGGTGAGCCAAGTTTCGAAACATTTTGGCGGGCTCATTGCCAACGATCGGATCGATCTGGAAGTTTGGGCGGGGCAGATCGTGGCCTTGATCGGCCCGAACGGTGCCGGCAAGTCGACCTTGTTCAACTGCATTGCCGGCACATATCCCGCGACGGCCGGCGAGATCACATTCTTCGATCATCGTATCGATGGACTGGCGTCCCGCGAGATCGCGCGGCTCGGTCTGAGCCGGACGTTTCAACATGTCCGCATCCTTCCGGAGATGTCGGTGCTCGAGAACGTCGCCATCGGCGCGCATATGCGGGGAAGGGCCGGATTTCTTCGTTGTGCCCTGCGTCTCGATCGCGACGAAGAATGCAAGATTCTGGGCGAGGCGGCTTATCAGCTGCGGCGGGTCGGGCTTGAAGACAGTGCGTTTATGCAGGCCGGAGCTCTCGCGCTGGGCTCTCAACGTATCCTTGAAATCGCGCGCGCACTTTCGACAGATCCGGTTCTTTTGCTGCTCGACGAGCCGGCCGCGGGCCTTCGCTTCAACGAGAAGCAGCGGCTGGCCGAATTTCTCAGGCAGCTCAAGGAGGAGGGGCTGAGCATTCTGCTGGTTGAGCACGACATGGAATTCCTGATGAGCCTCGCAGACCATGTCATCGTGCTGGAGTCCGGCAAGAAGATTTCCGAGGGCACACCGCAAGTCGTGCAAAGGGATCCCGCCGTCATCGATGCCTATCTTGGTGGAGTCGACTGATGGCCGATGCCACCGAAATCCTGCGCTGCGACGATATTGCCGTGAGTTACGGCAAGGTGCGCGCCGTCCATGGTGTCAGTCTGTCACTGCAGAAGGGACAGATCGCGACTCTGATCGGACCGAACGGCGCCGGCAAGTCGTCCATTCTCTCGGCGCTGATGGGTCTTCTGCCCTATAGCGGTGACATCGCCTTTTCCGGCAATGCCGTTCCGCGGCGGTCGAATGTGGAGACGCGCGTTTCGATGGGCCTGGGGTTGGTGCCTGAAACTCGCGAGTTGTTTGGCGAAATGACGGTCAGGGACAACCTGATCCTTGGCGCCTTCTCACGTTACATTCGCGGGGAAAAGGATATGGCTGAGCCCCTGAAGCGAGTCTTCGGTCTTTTTCCGCGACTCCAGGAACGGCAGGGCCAGGTTGCGAATACGCTGTCCGGCGGCGAGCGCCAGATGTTGGCACTTGGTCGGGCGCTGATGAGTCGCCCGGTCGTCCTGATGCTCGACGAACCGTCGTTGGGACTGGCGCCGCTTGTCTGCCGAAGCATATTCAGTGCCATCCGTCAGCTTTGTGACGACGGCATCTCGATTCTGCTCGTTGAGCAGAATGCGCGGGCCGCGCTGAAAATCGCCGACTACGCCTATGTTCTTGAAGGTGGGGAGGTGCGGATGGAAGGAACCGCCGTTGAACTGGCGCGAAGTTCGCGCGTCATCGAGAGCTATCTCGGGCTTGGCGCGACATCCTGAAGGCCACAACCTCGACCAGGAGAGATTTCATGATCTTCGAAATGCGAACCTATACCGCGCACCCGGGACGTTTGAACGGCTGGTTGAAGGTCTATGAAGAGCGACGCTTGCCGATCCTGGAGCGCCATTTGGGCCGGCTGGTAGCAGCTTTTACGCCGGAGACGGGCACGATCAACCAGTTCGTTCAAATCTGGGGCTATGAGAGCCACGCCGATCGAGCCGCGCGGCGAGCGACCTTGTGGAAAGATGCCGACTGGCTCGACCCCGCCGCAAATACATCGGAAGCATTGCAGTGTCAGGAATCGGTAATTCTGGTTCCGACGCGATTCTCACCACTTGGCTGATCGAGCCTGGCTAGGACGACGACGTCTCCCAGTCGGAGTTGCTGCGAGGGGGGAGCGAAGCGCTGTTGATCTTTGCGAAGACGGCCTCGATCTCCGATGCGCATCTTCGCAGTTCATGAATCAGGTTGCTTTCGACCTCGTTGACGTTGAAGGCCGACTGAAACATGACGATATTGATTGCGCCGGCGACCTGTTCTCCAACCCTGATCGGAACGGCAATAGCGCATATTCCTTTGGTTGCCTCGCCGATCGACAACGCATAGCCCTTTTTTCGATAGTCGTTGACGATGCGTTGAACGATACGAGGCGACCGTGAGTCGCCGGCATCCGTTCCCTTGGCCTTGCGTATCGTCTCCAGAGCTTCGACCAACTGCTCCCGCGGCATGTTGGCGATCATCGCCTTGCCGAGCGCAGACCTGAAGATCGGCCGCGTTTTGCCGACGACTGAACGAAAGAAGGTCATGCTCGTCTGTGGGTGTGTGGAGTCCATGATGATCAGCTGGCCCATCGACAATACGCCAAAGTCACTGGGCCATTTTACGATCTTGGTGAGTCGTGACAGCGCCTCGGAGGTCCGGACGGAGCGAAAGTCCGCGTCCTGGATTCCCTTGCTGAGCCGCAGCCAGCGTTCGGACAGAAAGTATTTTTCGTCTTGCTCCCGCCGGATAAGATAGCCAGCGTCGACCATCGTGCGCAGAAGCCTGTAGATCGTTGCCCTGTCGATCCCGGTCACCTGAGCAAGCGTCGATGGGCCCGACCATCCGATTTCGCCCAGCGCGTCGAACAGCGCCAAGGCCCGCTTGATCGAGCGGACTTCCTTGTATGGATGCGTCTTTCCGGCCACCGAGGTCTCGCGTCGACTGACAATATTGCCGCGACTTTAGCGGGCATTCACCTGGTGAACAATACATTCGTGCGATATTGGCCGGCCGATCTGCCTCCTGTCTATTGGGCCGAATTCAACCGAGCGGGCGCCTCTTGTTGCTGCCGCAACGAAGCTCTGCACGACGCCCCCATGGTTAGAAGTTGCGACCAGTCTATGACAGCCAAGAAATGTAGAGTCGCAGATGCGCTAGCGGCCGCGGTCAAGCGCCACGGCGTGGAGGTGGTATTCGGTCAAAGCATTCCCTCAGCGTTCATCCTTGCGCTTCCGGCCGTCGGAATCCGCCAGATCGGCTATCGCACCGAAAACGCCGGCGGCATCATGGCAGACGGCTATGCTCGGGTGTCACACAAGGTTGGCGTCGTGTGCGCGCAGAACGGTCCGGCTGCGACCCTGCTCGTCCCGCCGCTGGCTGAGGCGATGAAGGCATCGATCCCGATCGTCGCCATCGTCCAGGACGTTCCGCGGAGCATGGTCGACCGCAACGCGTTTCAGGAATTCGACCACATCGCGCTGTTCCAATCCTGCACGAAGTGGGTCCGCCGGATCGACCGTGCCGATCGCCTGGATGACTTCGTCGATATGGCCTTTGTCGCTGCCACGAGCGGCCGTCCGGGACCAGTCGCGCTGATCGTGCCGATGGACCTGTTGCGGGAGGAGGCCATGCCGCACCAGTCCCGGCTTGCCAGTTTGGGAACCTTCCCGCTCGACCGCACGGTTGCCGATCCCGACCGGGTCTTGCAGGCAGCGGGGCTGATCGCGGCGGCGAAGTCGCCCCTGATTATCGCCGGCGGCGGCGTACATATTTCGGATGCCGCGGCCGACCTCGTGGCGCTTGCGGAAATGGCGGCGATTCCGGTTGCGACGACGAATATGGGGAAGGGGGCGATCGCCGAGGATCACCCTCTTGCGCTGGGTGTGTTCTGCAACAACCTGATGCGGGGAGTCCGGGCCGGCGAGCTGCGCGATTATCTTGCGACAGCTGACGTCATCCTGCTGGCTGGAACGCGGACCAATCAAAACGGAACGGATAGCTGGAAGACCTATCCACGGCAGGCGACCTACGTTCACATCGACATCGATCCAAACGAAGTCGGCCGCAATTACGAAGCTTTGCGTCTGGTCGGAGATGCGAAGCTCACGATCAAGGCTCTTGCGGCAGCGCTTGCGTCGTCCGGCCCGACGGCCGATTGCTCGCAAGTCGCGGAGCGGACCAGGCTCGCCGCAAGAGCAGTCGAAAGGTATCTCGACGAGGTCGGGACTGGCTCGAACGGGCGCGTTCGGCCTGAATACACCATGCGGATGCTTGACGCCGAACTTCGGTCAGACGACATAGTTGTCGCCGATGCCAGTTATTCTTCGAACTGGATCACAAGCTATCTGTCATCGCAGCGGCATGGCCAGCGCTTTCTCACGCCAAGAGGTCTCGCCGGCCTCGGCTGGGGGATGCCGCTGGCCATCGGCGCGAAAATCGCGAAGCCCGGGTCGCGGGTCGTTTGCGTTGTCGGCGACGGTGGGTTCGGCCATTGCTGGCAGGAGCTTGAGACTGCGAGACGGCTCGAACTGCCGCTCACGATCATTCTGCTCAACAATGCGATTCTCGGATTCCAGTATCACGCCGAGAACGTTCACTATGCAATGCACAGCGATGCGGTCGATTTTTCCGAGGTCGACCATGCGGCGATTGCGCGCGCATGCGGTTGCAAGGGCGTCCGGATTGCCGAGCCGCATCAGTTTCGGCCCGCCCTTCAGGATGCCCTGGCATTCGACGGCCCGACGCTGATCGAGGTCATGACGGATCCGGAGGCGTTCCCGCCGATCAGTCTGTTTGACGGCGTGGACAGAAGCCGGATCGTCTCGCAGCAGATGGTGCGCGGATGAGTCGTTCGGCGTGGATCACCGGTGGCTCAAGGGGCATTGGTTTTGCGACGGCAGAGCTCCTCGTATCCCAGGGTTGGAAAGTCGCCATCACCGGGCGCGACGAGCAGGCAGTTCTAGACGCGCAGACGCGGCTTGGCGCGAATGCAATGGCCGTGGTCGCCGACGTCACCGATCGGAAATCTATGGCGAATGCTACGCGGCGCATCCTGAATTGGGGTGGTCAAATTCACGCATTGGTGGCCAACGCTGGCGCCAATACACCGAGGCGGAGATGGGGCGAAGTCACTCCCGATGAGTTTGAGCGCGTCGTGGCCGCCAATCTGACAGGCGCCTTTGTCAGCATCGATAGCGTGCTGGGTTCGATGCGCGCGAACGGAGGGGGGCGCATCGTCGTCATCTCGTCGTTTGCGGGCTGGTATGTGACGCCGCAGCCCGGGCCGGCCTACACGGCGAGCAAGGCGGCCGTGCGGGGCATGGTCGAGAGCCTGAACATGGCGGAGATGGGCAATGCGATTCTGGCAACCGTCGTTTGTCCGGGCGAAGTCGCGACGCCGATCATGCAGAAGCGTGTACCGCCGCCATCGCCGGCGTCGCTGGCGCGCATGTTGCAGCCGCAGGATGTTGCCTCGGCCATTGCCTTCGTTCTCGAGCAACCAGCCAGAGTCAACATCAACGAGCTCGTCATCACCCCGTCCTGGAACAATGCCTATAATCGCGTGCCGGGCCCTTCGCCCGATCCCGAATAGGCCGGCCGCAGCTCACCGTCAGCAATGCCCACATGCGGAATGGACCTGCTTCCGTCCGAGCGATCATTTTCGCTGTTCACCAGGAAAACGGCCGGGAGAAATTCTTTTCCGGCAGGAAGATCGCCTAGTAGCTTTTGGCAGAACGCGATGCTGTCGATCTTTACGAATGCAAGCACGTTAGCATGTTGAACGCTGTTCTCTTTCTTGTGAGTGTGGTTCTGCGTGTTTCGCCGATGCTCGACCGGTCGTTCCGCGAATGGATTGTTCGCGGTGGAAAATACAGCATCGACATCAGGGTCGCCGAGACGGGAATCGGTCGCACCTTCTTCATCGAGAATGGCACAATCCGCTCCAGCCGCAAGAGACCCGAGCACGTCGACGTCGAGTTCGAGTTCGCATCGACACGCGATGCGCTATCTGCGGTTCGCCCGCCGATCAACTGGCTGGCGCGAATCGATGCCGGAAAGAATTTCAAGTTTGTTGCGCGCGGCAGCGATGAGCACATATTTCACTTCATGCAGGTCATCTCCGCGTTGACGCGGCTTCGCTGGAAGGCGGGTACGCTCCAGCCGGACGGAACGGTTCGTTACACCGGTCAGACGAACGGCGGTCCGTTATACGTCTACGTGAAGGACGGACGCATCGTGCGGACGACGCCGATCGACTTCGACGAATCCGACCCCGGCCCGTGGACCATTAATGCGCGCGGTCGGATGTTTACGCCGCCGCGCAAGGCGACGGTGGCGCCGCATGCGCTGCACTGGCGCTCTCTTGTGTATTCCAAGGACCGCAATCTCTATCCGATGAAGCGAGTCGATTTCGATCCGAAAGGGGCGCGAAATCCTCAGAACCGTGGAATATCTGGATATGCGCGCATATCCTGGGATGAGGCGCTCGACATCGTTGCCGGCGAGATAGAGCGAATCAAGTGCGTGCATGGCGCGAGCGCCATTACCTTCAATCATCCGTCGCATCACAGTTGGGGCAATCTCGGCTATTGGATCAGCAGTCTCAATCGCTTTGCCAACGCGATCGGGCACACGAAGATCAACCACAATCCGGACAGTTGGGAGGGTTGGTACTGGGGCGCAATGCATCACTGGGGCAATTCGATGCGTCTGGGCGTCGGCGAACCCTATGGCACCGTCGAAGATCTGCTCAAGGAAGCCGAAATGCTGGTCCTGTGGTCCAGCGATCCCGAGGCGACGAACGGCCTGTATGGCGGCGCCGAAGGCACAGTTCGCCGCATGTGGCTGAAGGAGCTGGGAATACCGGTCGTCTGCATCGACCCCTATTTCAATCATAGCGCCGCGTTCCTCGGCGCGACGTGGATCGCTCCGCGCCCCGGCACCGACGCCGCGCTCGCTCTGGCAATCGCCCAGGTCTGGATTTCCGAAGGGCTTTACGACCGGACATTTGTCGCGGAGCGGACATTTGGCTTTGACGCCTGGCGCACATACGTGATGGGCGAGAGCGACGGTGTCGCAAAGACGCCGGAATGGCAGGAAATCCAGACCGGGGTGCCGGCTCCGATCGTTCGCACGCTCGCCCGGGAATGGGGCGCGAAGCGGACCTATCTCGGCGCAGGCGGGGTCGGCAATGCCTTTGGCGGCGCCTGCCGGGGACCGACCGGCCACAGCTGGGCGCGGGCAATGGTGTGCCTGGTCGCCATGCAGGGCCTCGGCCGGCCCGGCGTGAACCTCGGAAATCTGCAATGGAGCACGCCGGTCGATCACACCTTCTGGTTTCCGGGATATGCGGAAGGCGGCATCTCCGGCGATCTCGCCAATACCGGCGCCGCGGTGAATGTCTATCAGCGGATGCCGCATCTGCTCTCGATGAATTCAGTCGCGGCGCCTGGAATTCCTCGGCTGCATCTTCCGGAGGCGATCAGCGGTGAAGCGGTCTCCGGCCAAGTCCGCGATCCCCGCTCGATCGAAGCGCAGTTCAATGCGCCGCGTTATCCGGGCAAAGGGCATTCGCCGATCCACATGATCTACAAATACGGCAGCAGCAACTTCAGTACGATGCCCGACAGCAATCGCTATGCCGCGATGTATCGGTCTGAGAATCTTGAATTTGTGGTCAACCAGAGTATCTGGAACGAACAGGACTGCAAGTTCGCCGATATCATTCTTCCCGCCTGCACGAATTTCGAGCGTTGGGACATCAGCGAATGGGCCAACGCAAATGGTTTCATCCCGCATAACCAGACGCAGCTGAATCACCGCGTAATTGTGCTGCAGCACAAGTGCATCGAGCCGCTCGGTGAATCAAAGTCCGACTACAACATCTTCCTGGCGATTTCGAAACGTCTCGGCCTTGGCATGTATTTCTCGGAGGGGATGAGCGAGCTGGATTGGGTCAAGCGGATTTTTGATGGCTCCGATCTCGCGAAGTCAGTCTCGTTCAGAAAGCTGCTTCGGAAAGGCTACTTCGTCGTCCCCAATCCCCCGGTGCGCGCCCGTACGCCTGTAGCGT
>NZ_JBFWPA010000094.1:0-24993 GCF_050250235.1 Pseudorhodoplanes sp. | reverse complement strand
AGTACAGCGATGCGGCCAAGGTGCAGATCTCCAATCTCGGCGAATACTGCATGGCGGGCGGCGCCCAGGTGAACAAGGGCCAGATCGGTCATCTGGCGGCTTGCGATCCGGACTGGTCGATGTGGCGCCTGTCGTCGCGCACCATGTGGAACCCGGTTGCCAACCTCGATGTGGGCCTCGAAGTTGCCTATACCCAGGTGAACACCGCGTTCGAGGGTGGCTTCGACCTCAGCCCCGGCAACCCGGCCAATACCGGCATGTCGAAGGGTGGCTACGCCTTCAACGACACCAGCGTCTGGACGGCGACCCTTCGCGTGCAGCGCAGCTTCTGGCCATAAGGCCGGCAGCCTGAAGGCTCTGAAATGCGAAACCCCCGGCCGCAAGGCCGGGGGTTTTTCGTTGTCACATCGTACCCGCTTCCCCGGCAGCACAGGCCGGTATCGAACTATCGGTCGGCTTGCTGCGCCCGGTCGCAGCGCAGAATGAAATCTGCGATCTGTGCCAGAATTGGAGCCTCGGCCAGCAGCGGTGCGTGTCCCTGGCCGGAAACCTCGATCGCTTCCAGGTCTCCGCGCCGCTCTCGCATCGCGCAAACCGTCTCGATCGAAAGGATGTCCGATAGCGTTCCGCGGATGACCAGGGTTGGCACCGGCGCAAGCGCGTCGAACGGCTCCCAGAGCGCCGGCATCGGTTCGTTCGGATCGACGTCCTTCAGAGTCTCGGCGATCGCCGTGTCATAGGTCGCGACAAGGCCGTCCGCACCGGCGCGCCAGCTGCGATGGGCCCAGGCGAGCCAGTCCGCAGCGCCAAGGTTCGGGAATTGCGCGCCGAAGAGTTCTCGCAGAATGTCGACAGCATCCGGAAAATCGCGCGGCTGCGGCGTGCTGCCGACATAACCCTTGATCCGCAGCAGGCCTGCCGGCTCGACGACCGGTCCAATGTCATTGAGGACGGCCCCGGCAATGGCCATCGGCTGCGCCGCCGCGAGCAGCATCGTCAGCAAGCCACCCCGCGAGGTCCCCACGAAGATCGCGCGATCGAGCCCGAGGGCGGCAACCGCGGCGATCACGTCCCCGAGTTCGACGGCGAGATTGTAGTTGCGCCAGTCGCGGTCGTAGTCCGATCGGCCACGGCCCCGCGAATCCAGTGCGAACACCCGGCGCGGATGCACGGCGTCTTCAGAAAGCCGGCGTGCCAGCGCTTCGAAATCGGCTTCGGTCCGCGTGAGCCCCGGCAGACAGAGCACCGGCAGGTGCGATGTCATGGCCGCCTCGCCGTAACAGCGCACATGCAGCGAAAGCCCATCCGGTGCCGCGATGAAGCGGCTTTCGGCGTGCGGGGCAGCAGTTGGTTCGAGCATGCCGCAAGTCTAAGCCACGGCCGACGCCCGGCAAAGAACCTGACCCACGCGCAGCGGATTTCACGTCCGCCACGCCCCCGGCCGGCTAGTTCGCCGCCATGCCGCGCCGCAGGTCAGCCTCGATCATCAGTTTCGGAGACGCACCGAACCGTACACGGTAGACCTGCATGTTCTCCATCACGCGCTGCACGTAATTGCGCGTTTCGGAGAACGGGATGCGTTCGACCCAGTCGATCGGATCAATCTTCGGATCGCGCGGATCGCCGAAGCGCTCGATCCACTGGCGTACGCGGCCGGGGCCGGCATTGTAGGCCACAAACGTGAGAATGTACGACCCGCGATAATTCTCGATGGCATGGCCAAGCTCGGCGGCCCCGATCTGCACGTTGTAGACGGGATCGTAGAGCTTCTTGGCGTCGAACGCGATGCCGTTCCTTCTTGCCACCAGCTTCGCGGTTCCCGGCAGCACCTGCATCAGGCCCTGCGCGTTGGCGCTCGATCGCGCGCGCGGGTTGAACCCGCTTTCCTGACGCGCGATCGCGTAGGCCACATGCGGCTCGACCGGTGGTCCGATCGGCGTGAATTTCGGCAATCCGGCGGTTGGATAGGCGTAATACTCAAACGGCAATCCGCGGCTGACCGCGGTGCGTCCAAGCAGCGCAAGCGTTCGCGCGTCACCCTTCTTCTCGGCCAGCGCCGCAACGGCGGCCAGACCCGCCGGGTCGACCGCCCGGTCGGCCATGTCGGCGGCGGCTGATGCGACCAGATCACGCTGGTCGATGGCATAAAGCATCTCCATCGCGCGGACGATTTCGAGCCGATGCGCCTGCGGGTGGCTGGCGGGTGGTGGAGCCAGTCGAAGCTCCGAGCCACCAAGCCGCGCATGCGCGATCTGACCGTAATAGGTGCTCGAAAACCGCGCGGCGCGCTCATAATGGGTTCGGGCTTCCGCGTTCTGACCAAGCGCTTCGCATACGCGGGCGTACCAGTAATGGCCGCGTGAGATCGAAGCCGGGTGTTCCGCCACCTCGATGGTGCGCGCGAATAGCGGTTTGGCTGCAGCCGCATTGTGGAGAAAACGGAACGCGATCCAGCCGGCCGTGAACGCCTGCTCGACGCGGGCGCCTTCCTTTTCCGGCATGGCGGCGTCGCGGGCGACCCGGAACGCGGTCTGGGCCTGGCCGGCATCAAGCAGTTCGCGCGCAAGCAGCCGCCGCTCCTCCCACCATTCGTCCGGATCGTGCACGTTGGTGGGAGCGATGGAGGCCGCAAACATGGTGCGCGCCGCGTCGTCGATGTGGTCCGCACGGCGCAGCCATCGCGCTCTGGAGAACAGATAGGCGGTGTCGGTGCGGGCCTCCGCAGGTACCGCGTCCAGCAGCGCCTTCGCCTTGGAGGACTTGCCGATCACCGCCGCATGAGCCCGGACGATCGCAACCTGGGCCGCGCCGAGGCGCTCGGCTGCACGCAACGCCGCCGCGGTGTCGCCGGCATAAAGGCGGCGGTCCATCCGCGCCTTGTGATCGCCGCCGCCAAGCAGCGTGCCCAAGCTCTCGAGCGCCTGGCGTTCCAGATCGGCAGTGAGTGCGTCGGTTCGCCACGCATCGCGCACGAGCTGTTGCGCCTGTGCGCGATCCCCCTGCGAAAGCAGGGCACGAGCGAAGGCGAGCTTGCCCTTGGCCGTCAGCGGGGCTGTGGTCGAGAAATAGCGGCGCACCACGGCGTCATTGACGCCATTTTGGTAAAGCGCCGCCTCCGCCTTGCGGCGGAACTGGTTGATGTTGGGCCAGCCCGGATTTTGGGTGGCAAAGCCCGCATAGCGCTGGAAATCGAAGTCGTCGGTCTCGGCGCGCAGGACCACCCACTCGATCAGCTTTGCGGCGACCGGATCGGTAACGGTGCCGGCAACCGCAGTTGCGTCGCTGTTGCGGCCCCGCCGCGTCAGTTCGATCGCCTTTTTGACTGCGGCCAGATTCTCGGCCGAGATCGGCGTGGCCGGCGCCAGCGCGGCTGGCACGCGCGCGGCCGGTGGTGTCAGCGAAGCCACCTGCCGGGGACCAGTGACGGCTGGAGCCGGGCTCTCGGCAGGCGGCCTCGCACCGACGAAGGCAGACGACGACAGGATCGGCGCGGTTCCGATCGGAGTCGGAAACGCCCCCACCGCGGTTGCGCTCTCGGCCGGGCGCCGCTTGGGCAGCGGGACCGCGGCCGATTTCGGCGCGGCCTTCGGGGTTGCGTGCGACGCCTTCCTTGCCGGTGCTTTCTTGCCGGACGGCTTGGTGGCGGCTCGCGCACCCTTCCGGTCGGCGGCAGCACTGGGTTTTTTGGGCTGTGCCTTTTTTGTCGATTTGACTTTGCTTTGGGCGCTGGCGGCGGCAAGCGCTTCATCGGCTTTTGGCTTGGGCGCGGCCTCGACCACGGCGGCGGCGCTCAACACGGCAAAGAGGCCGGCCACGGCGACCGGGAACGAGCCATTACGTATCAAATCGAAGCCCTCGCCTTCCGAATCGGATGGGTGCAGCTGGCTATTGCCCTGAATATGCTGAGGAACCGATTAACGTCCTGCAAACGGTCCCTGCCATCGGAAAGCGGCAAGAGCACGGCACGCCACCGCGGCACGCCGTCTTCGGCGTTCATGAACAATCGCTTTCAAGCCCCGAGGCGAACCGCTATGGATCGGCTCACCGTCGCGTTCCGGCGAGTTCCGCGACGGGTCCACGGTTTCAAGCCTCGCCAAGGTTGTACCGGTCCGGGTGCGGTATCATGACAGCAAATGGAAAATTCCGGGGATCGTTCACCGCACTGGTGACGCCATTCCGCGACGGTGAACTCGACGAAAAGGCCTTGCGCGATCTTGTGGAGTGGCAGATCGCCGAGGGTACCGACGGGCTCGTGCCCTGCGGGACGACGGGCGAGAGTCCGACCCTGTCGCATCCCGAGCATCACAGGGTCGTGGAATGGTGCGTCGATCAGGCCAAAGGCCGCGTACCGGTGATTGCGGGAGCTGGCTCCAATTCGACATCCGAGGCGGTGGCTCTCGCAAGGCACGGCGAGAAGGCAGGGGCCGACGCCGTTCTGGTGGTGACCCCCTATTACAACAAGCCGACCCAGGAGGGCATGGTCCACCATTTCAGGGCGGTGAACGACGCGATCGGCATTCCGATCATCATCTACAACATTCCGCCTCGTTCGGTGGTCGACATGAGCGTCGACACCATGCAGCGGCTGTTCGAACTGAAGAATATCGCCGGCGTCAAGGACGCGACCGGCAACCTCGCGCGCGTTTCGCTGCAGCGTCAGGCGATGGGCGATGAATTCATTCAGCTCTCGGGCGAGGACATGACCGCGCTTGCGTTCAACGCCGCCGGTGGTCACGGCTGTATCTCCGTGGTCTCCAATGTCGCGCCCGCGCTCTGCAAGCAGCTCCAGGACACGACGCTTGCCGGCGACTACCGGACCGGTCTCATGGTCCAGGACCGGCTGGTCCCGCTGCATCATGCGATCTTCATGGAGCCCGGACTTGCCGGCGCCAAATGCGGCCTGTCGCTGCTGGGCCGCGGCAATGAGGACGTCCGGCTCCCGCTGCTGCCGGTGACGCCGGCGACCAAGGCCGCGATCCGGAGCGCGATGGTCCATGCCGGCCTGCTGAACTAGACACGCGAACCAGGATGGCAGAGGCGAAAGAGCGCCCCCTGAAGGTGGTGGCCGACAACCGCAAGGCGCGCTTCAACTACGAAATCGGCGAGACCTTCGAAGCGGGCGTCGCGCTGACCGGCAGCGAGGTGAAATCGCTTCGCGCCGGAAAGGCGACGATCGCGGAATCCTATGCGGATTCCCGCGGCGGCGAAATGTGGCTGATCAACTCCAATATTCCGGAATATCTGCAGGCCGGCCGTGACAATCACGCACCGAAGCGGCCGCGAAAACTTCTGCTGCACAAGCGCCAGATCAACAAGCTGATCGGAGCGGTCGAGCGGCAGGGCTTCACGGTGGTGCCATTGAAGCTGTATTTCAACGCCAGGGGCCGCGCCAAGGTCGAGATCGCGCTGGCTCGCGGCAAGAAGCTGCACGACAAGCGCGACACCCTGAAGAAGCGGAGCTGGGACCGCGAGCGCGGGCGGCTGTTGCGGGCGAAAGGCTGACCCGCGGGCCCTGCGGGCAGCCGCGGGTCAGGGGACGCAATCCGCATGATTGGGGACAAGCGGCTGCGTCCAGTTCAGGAGCGGGTCGAACGGGCCCGAGCCAGTCAGGTCAGGTCGATCACGTCATGGCTTTCTTGAAATTGGCGCCGGCCTTGTCCCAGTTGACCGTGTTCCACCACGCCTTGAGATAGTCCGCGCGCCGGTTCTGGTATTTCAGGTAATAGGCATGCTCCCACACATCGACGCCGAGCACAGCCTTGGCGCCAAGCTCGAGCGGCGTGTCCTGATTGGCGGTGCTGATGACGTCGAGCTTCTTGTCCTTGTTCACCACCAGCCAGGCCCAGCCCGAACCGAACCGGCCGCCGCCCGCCGCATTCACCTTGTCCGCCATCGCATTGACGCTGCCGAACGACGTGTCGATCGCCGCCTTGAGTTCGCCCGATGGCTCCTTCGGGCCACCCGGAGTCATCAGCTCCCAGAAGAACGTGTGGTTCCAGTCGCCGCCGACATTGTTGCGCACGCCGGTGCGCACGGATTCGGGCACCTTGCTCAGGTCCGAGAGGATCGTCTCGATCGGCATTTTCCCGAGTTCGGCCCAGCGGGCGGCAAGCTGGTTGGCATTGTTGACATAGGCCGCGTGATGCCGGTCGTGGTGGATTTCCATGGTTCGCGCGTCGATATGCGGCTCGAGCGCCGAAAATGCATATCCGAGCGGCGGCAGCTTGAAAGGGCCTGACGGCTGGGCCGGCGCGGTCTGCGCCAGCACGGCGCTGCGGCCGATGAGGCCGCTGGCGGCAAGCGCTCCCGCGGCACCGGCAAGCAGTTTCAGGCTGTGACGTCTGTTCATCTGGAATCCTCCTGCAGCGTTTGACGACGGGTCGGCGGTTGTCGAGCGGGCATGCGCAATCGCGCGGTGCGTTGTTCGCACTTTCTGAAACTACGGTTTCGAGCCTATAATGTTTCATCCGGAAGATAGAGGGCGGTCACATGGAAGTGAGCGTGACGCTCGATCCGTGTCGCCTGGACACGGCGGCCGCCTTGGGTTGACCCTCACCAAGGGCCCGAATAGGGTCCCCGCCCCGAATGCCAAAATCGGCCCGGAAAGGCCGGTGCATGGACGATCAGGCTCGATGAGCGCGACCGACAAGCTGCTGCAAAACGCTCTCGCCGCACTGAACCAAAGACGACTTCCCGAAGCCGAACGATTGTTCCGGAAGCTGCTCGATCGCGATCCGCGACATGTCGGAGCGCTCAATCTTCTCACCGTCGTGCTGATGAGCATGGAGCGCTTTTCCGAGGCGGAGCCCTTCATCGCGAAGGCCGTGAAGCTCGAGCAGCGATCGGATGCTTCCTTCTACAATTACGGACTGATCCTGAAGCGACTGAAGCGGCCGGCAGAGGCGCTCGCGCAGTTCGATGCCGCGCTTCGCCTCAATCCCAAACATGCGGAGACCTGGAACAGCCGCGGCACGGTGCTGAGCGATCTCGGCCGTTTCGATGACGCCGTCGGCGATTTCAGTCGGGCGCTTTCTCTCAAGCCCAATTATCCGGAGGCGCTCTGCAATCAGGCCCGCGTCCTGGGTTTGCTCGGACGTGTCGACGAAGCACTGGCTGCCTATGATCGGGCGTCTGCGTTCGCGCCGAGACTTCCCGAGGCATGGATCGGACGCGCGAGCCTGCTCATGGAGCTCGGCCGGATTGAGGATGCCATTGCGACCTTCGACAAGGCGCTCACCATCGATCCGGGACTCGACTTTGCGTGGATCGGACGCGGAAATGCTTTCGATACCCTCGGGCAGCAGCAGGAAGCGTTGAACGCCTACGACAAGGCGATCGCGCGCAATCCAAACTCCGCGCCGGGCTGGCTCGGTCGCGGCAACGCCCTGCGTGAGCTCAAGCGTACCGGAGAGGCTCTGGCCGCCTATGACCGTGCGCTTGCGCTCGATCCGGCATTGGCTGCCGCCTGGCTTGGGCGGGGCAACGTCCTGTACGAGACCAGGCAGGACGACGCCGCGGCGGCGGCCCTTGCCAAGGCACTGGCGCTCGATCCGAATCTCGCGCCGGCCTGGCTGGCACATGGCAATCTGCTGGTGCGCATCAAGCGCTTCGACGAGGCATCCGAAGCTTTTTCCCGCGCGCTCGCGTTGCAACCCGGTCTGGCAGAGGCATGGCTTGGCCGCGGCAACCTCCTGTACGAGCAGGTTCGCAACGATGAGGCGCTGGACGCCTACGACCGGGCGATTGCGCTCAAGCCTGCGCTGGAAGGCGCCTGGCTGGGCCGCGGCAACACGCTTGCCGCACTCAAGCGCTACGACGATGCATTTGCGGCCTTCGAGCAGGTTCTTGCCCTCAATCCGGCGGTGCCGGAAGCCTGGCTCGGGCGCGGCAATGCGCTCGGCGACATGAAGCGCTTCGACGAAGCCTTCCAATCCTACGACAAGGCGATCGAGATCGACCCCGATTATGTCGAACCCTACTGGAACAAGGCGCTGGCCAAGCTCTCGGTCGGCAGCGTCGCGGATGGGTGGGACGCCTACGAGTACCGGCTGCAGAACAAGGACAGCGATGCCTACCGGGCGCTGGCAAAAGACCTGCTGGCAAAAGACCTGCCCATTCGAACGCGTCTCACGCGCTCCGACCTTCAGGGCAAGGACATCCTCGTCCTTGCCGAGCAAGGCATCGGCGACGAAATCATGTTCGCAAGCATCCTGCCGGACCTGATGCAGGATGCGGCGTCGGTTGCCTACAATGTCGAGCCGAGGCTGGTGGGGCTTTTCGAGCATTCCTTTCCCGGTGTCGCCATTGTCGCCACCGACACGGACGGCCTCGCACAAGCTGCGGCTTCAAGGCTCGTCCTTTATGCCGGCAGCCTTGGTTACGCGTATCGGCGCGATCGCCGGGCGTTTCCAGGTACGCCCTACCTTCGGTCCGATCCGGATCGTGCCGGGCGCTGGCGCGAGACGCTCGCGCGAGAAACCGGCGGACGCGCCGCCATCGGGCTGTCGTGGCGGGGCGGCACCGCCAAGACCCGCCGCAACGACCGCTCGATCGAGCTTGAGCGGCTGGCTCCGCTGATCCGCCGCGACGATTGCCGGTTCGTTTCGCTGCAATACGGAGACGTGACGGAGGAACTGGAGCAATTCAATGCTGCCAACCCCGACCATCCGATCCGGCGGCCGCTGAACGATGTGAACGACTTTGACGAATTCGCAGCCCTGATCGCCGCGCTGGACCTCGTCATCTCCGTTCAGAACACCACCATTCACATGTCCGGCGCCCTCGGCCAGGCCTGCTGGGGCATGCTTCCGTGGCGCGCGGAGTGGCGCTATGGTACCGAAGGCGAGGCAATGGCTTGGTATGGATCTGTCCGATTGTATCGTCAGAGCGCACCCGGCGAATGGGACGATGTCATCGCCTCGATCGGCGCAAGCCTGACGCGCTTCCTGGACGGAAACAAGAATGACTGAGCCTCTCGACGTCTATATCGGCTACGACAGCAAGGAAATCGTGGCCTATCACGTGCTGTGTCAAAGCATTATCGCCAAGAGCTCGCAGCCGATTCGTTTCACCCCGATCAATTTGCGAAACATCACGGCGCTATTCAGCCGTGAGCGCAACCAGCTTCAGTCGACCGAATTTTCGTTCTCGCGCTTTCTCGTGCCCTGCCTGTCCGGCTATCGCGGCTGGTCGCTGTTCATGGATTGCGACATGCTGCTGCGCGCAGATATCGCGGAGCTGTTCGCACTCGCGGACGATCGCTACGCCGTCATGGTTTGCAAGCACGACTATACCCCGAAGGATGAGGTGAAGTTTCTCGGCCAGGTGCAGACCAAATACGAAAAGAAGAACTGGTCGAGCGTCATGCTCTTCAACAATGCCAGGTGCAGGACCCTGACGCCCGATTACGTGAACAGCGCGACCGGGCTGCAGCTGCATCAGTTCAAATGGCTGACGGACGAGGCGCTGATCGGCGATCTGCCGCTGACCTGGAACTGGCTGGTCGGCGAATATGACTACGACCCGGAAGCCAGGATTGTCCATTTCACGCGCGGCGGGCCGTATTTCGCCAATTACAGGAATTCCGACTATGCGGACGAATGGGCCGCCATGCTGGAGCAGACGACCTATGTCGCCTGATCGGCGCTAGCCTGGCGCGGATCGGCGAAGCGCTTCAGTCGTTCGAAATACAGTCGCGCGAAGAAATCGGCATTGCCGTGCGTGTCGTCGGTGTAGGTGTCCCAGAACACCTCATCGAAGAAGCGGCGGCGCGATTCCTCCGATGTGAGTTCGTCGTCGAGGTCGACGGACTCGATCCCCTGCGCGGCCGCGAAGGCCTTCAGGCGCTGGTTGAAGCGCAGGGTCACGCGCTCGCGTTCCTCCAGCGGCCGGAAAATCGTCCGCTCGTCGGCGAGTGCATTCTTGTAGAAATCGTTGTCGCCGATGATCTGCGGCTTGGCGCCGAGCAGGATGACGTTCCTGTTATGCGGCAGGATTTCCTGCGCGACGTATTTCTCGAGCTGCGCGGCGGAATCGGCGATCGTGTCGTCGATGTCGCGGCCGGAATCGACGGCGGCCTTCCAGGCAGCGCGCCGGCAATCGATCTCGCCAAAATAGACCAGCACCCGGTCGGCCTGTCCGATTTGCGTCCGCAATTGCCGCGTCGCCTTCAGCGCGCCGGATTCGGCTGACGGATTGCCGAGCCCGAATGCGGTCGCGCCGGCAAACTCGTAGCATTCGAGGTGCACCGCGCCGTCGAAAAACCGCGGCTGGTTGACCTGCATGTAGCGGAAATAGCGTACATGCGAGCAGCCGATCACCACCCAGTGTCGCGGCAGCGGCTTTCCGGCCTGCGCGGTCGTCTCCTTCAGCAGGCGGAACGGATCAGGATGCGCGGGAGCCTGCCGATAAGCGTATTCCGCGTAGCGGCGCGCCATCTCATAGTCTTCCAGCTTCTGATACGCGCGTGCCAGCATCAGAGCGAGGGTAGGATTGACGTTGCTGTCGGCCACCGTCGCCTGTTGCAGATATTGCAGCGCCAGACGGGCCTCGCCGAGTTCGAGGCAGGCGGCACCGGCAAGGAAACACAATTCGCCGTGGCGGTGCGCCTCGGCGAAATTCGCCCGAAAAATCTCGTAGGCATTTTTGAACCTGCGGACACGCAGTTCGGCCTCCATCGCCGCGCGAATCTGCTTCGGATCGAGCTTCGCCGGCCATTCGATCCTGACGCGGCCGGACGGTGCGACGACGAAAAGACCGTCTCCCATTTCCTGGACGGCGATCTTGCTCGTCATTCCCATCGCGTCGCGGACCGATTGAACGGTGTCGGCGCAAAGCCGCAGCGAAACGTCGAATTTCGACTTGAGCTTCGGGTCGAGCGGCGCACTGCGAAGCCCGGGAAGCGCGACATTTCTCGGCGGCGGCAAACCCTCGGCAAGGAGATCGGCGACGCGCGGCGTCGCGTCATGGTCCCGGCAATTCCAGACATAATGTTCCGCCGGCATCCCCAGCGGACTGGCTTCCGGTGGCGTCCCGCCGTCGAGGATGGCTTCGACCGCGGTGACCAATGCGAGCGGGTCGGCGAAGGTCGGGTTGACGTGGTTCGAAATCAGGGACGACGTGATCCAGCTTTGCCGTGGCGTCAGACTGAGCGCCGTCTTGCCGGCCACGAAGGCCTCGAACCCCGTGGTGCAGGAGGTGTGAAGCAACAGCCGGCAGGCCATCGTCCAGGGAATATGCGGACCTTCGCGGAGCACGACGACATTCGGATGGTCGGAGAACAGGCCATCCCATTTCTTCAGATGTTCTCCGGGATGGGGCCGGATGACGATGCGCTGCTCCGGGCGGCGGCGCGCCAGCTCCCGGATCGCAATGTGCATGGCCTTCAGATTGGCGTCCTCGCAATCGATGTAATCCTGCCAGAGCTGCACCGACGCCGGATCCTTGGGATTGGTGAAGCCGGCCTGAACCTGAATGCGCGTGACCTGCTCGGTGCTCTGCCAGATGCTGTTCAGGATCGAAAAATTGGTATTCACGAGGATGAAGCTGCCGAAACGCGCGACGATGTCATCAATCTTGCGCTGAAACAGCGGCCGCAGGCGCGGCTTGAGCAAATCGATGCGTCCGTTGCCGGTGATTTCGATGCGGTTCCTGCCGCCGGACAGACGGGCCAGTATTTCGTGCTCGAACTGGCCGTCGACCAGAATGAGATCCGGCAACCGGAACACGCCTTCGGTGCAAAGCGCTTCGACCGCCTTGGTTTCGGTCTGTGCCAGCAATTCCTCGTCCAGAATCACGACGCGATGGCCGCGCTGACGCGCCTGCGTCATGGCCGCCTGGTGAAATTTGTTGAAGCTCTTGAACAGCACGACGCCGGGCGGCAGCCGGGACAGCGTTTCATAAAGCAGCCATTGCTGTCCAAGCACGACGGTGTATCCGCGCTCCGCCAGCGTTGCCGCAAGCAGCGCCTTGCTGTCGAATTCGCGCGACTGGAACTCGATCGGGAGATAGACGACCGGAAATCTCCCTTCCGGCCGGTTCGGCTGCTTCGGCATTGGATGATCCCGTCCCGTCAGACCAGCTAGTGGTCCGATTCTAACATTCGCATCCCTTCTCGGCAGGCCATTTTGCGAATGTTAGAATCAGAGGACCACTAGCAAGTATTGGATTCTAGTGGAGCTTTGGATTTGACATTCGCTGGGCCGCGCCCGCGGGTGGATGGGTAGCGAATATCAATCCGCTCCACTAGCCGCCCTGCGCGCGGCGCAGGTCTTCGAAATGTCCGACGTCGATCCACGGGTCGTCGAAATTGAATACGCCGACATTCTTCCTGGCCGCAAGCAGGGCCTCGAACAGGTCGGTGATGGGAAAATCGCGCTGGTGCGGCACATGATCCAGTGCCGACGGATCGAGCACATAGATGCCGCGATTGATCAGGAAGTCGAGTGTCGGCTTTTCCGCGATCGACAGCAGACGGCCGCCTTGCTCGCGGACCGTGCCGAACGGGATCTGGACCTGATAGGGACCGACTCCGATGGTCGCCGCGTGCTGGCGCTGCATATGGGCGTCGAGCATGGCGGTCAGGTTGGCGCGCGACACGAGATCGGCGTTGAGCACCAGGAAAGGATGAGCCGGGCGTTCGGGCAGCAGCGCGAGCGCGCCGCCGGTGCCGAGCGGTGTGGTCTCGCGGAGGTATTCGATACGGCATCCGAGCGCGCGGCCGTCGCCGAAATGCCGCTCGATCACGTCGGCCATGAAATTCACGGCGATGTAGATCGTCTGGATGCCATGACCGACCAGATGCAGCACGATCCGCTCCAGCATCGGCCGGCCGGCGACCTCGATCATCGGCTTCGGTATCGCTTCGGTCACCGGCCGCAGCCGCGTGCCCCTGCCGCCGGCCATCACCACCGCGACATTGGGCTTGCGAGTCGCGCCCATCAGATCGCGCAGAAAGTGGACGGCGATCAGTCTCCCGTCATGGTCCAGTACCGGCACATACGGGAACGATCGCGCCATCATCACGTCCAGCACCGAAGCCCGGTCGATCTCCGGCGCGACCGTGAAGAAATCGCGGGTCATGACATCGCTCGCCGGCATGTCGAGCGTGCGGCCGGACAGCAAGGCACGGCGCACGTCCCCGTCCGAGATCAGGCCGACGATGCGATCCGACGAATCGCATACCAGCACCATCTCCCGGCCATTGGTCTCGATCGCCTGAATCGCATCGCGGATCGAAACCCCCTCGACGATGACCAGGCCGGGGAACGCGCGTGGTGGCCCGCCATTCATGCGCGGGTGCCCTCGATCAGCCAGTTGGACACCATCTGGGAGGGATCGCGCAGGCTGTATTCGCTGAGCCCGATGGTCAGATGGTCGAACCGCGAATAGATGTCGCGGATCTGCTGCTCGGTCGAAAATCGCACGGTGCCGGTCCCGGCAAACGACCCCACGGTGAGATCGCGATAGGTCGCCTCGGCGACCTGCGGGCCGGAATCGAATCCGAAGCACCGGGGCGTCGCACTGATCGAGAACAGCTTGCCGCCGGGCTTGAGGCGGTCATAGACCCCGTCGAGAATGCGGCGCGTGTCCTGCGGGGTGTTGCACATCAGGCATCCGATATCGACCACGCAATCGAACGTGCGCGGTGGATATGGCAGGTCCACGATATCGCCCGCAATGCAGCGCGCGGTCAGACTCTCGGACTTCATCCGCTGCCTGAGCTTCTCGACAATCACCGCGGAACCGTCGATCGCATCGACCGAAAACCCCTCGCGCGCGAGATACCAGGCCGACGATCCGTAGCCGCAGCCGAGATCGAGGAAGCGCACGGCGCTGCGGTCCGGCGCGGAATAATAGTTCCAGGCCACGAACCGGATCAGTTCCTCCTTCGGATACTTGCCCCAGTCGCGCCGGCTGAAAATCTCATCCCAGATGCTGTTCCATGTCGGAGCCGGCGTCGTCGCCACGGTCCCTGAAAGCGTCATCGCTGCCTCCCTGAAGGGCGGCAAGTTACTGACCGCGCTTTGGCAAGTAAAGGATCGCGCATTCGCCGGAAAACCCCGCTAAACCAGACTCTTCCAGGTAATCGGCTGGTCGCTTTCCAGGTCGCAATCGAGCGCGCGGCCCAGAACCTCCGGCAGGCTGCCGGGGGCGATGCCGGTGGCCGGACGCTTGATCTCGATCATGTCGCGCGTCAGCCTTTCGCCCCGGCGCAGCGGCCGGCTTGCCACCAGGCTTCTGCGGATCAACGGTAAATTCTCGCGTTCCGACGGTGCGACGCCCTTGATGCCGTCACCGAGCATCGCATGCGCGGTCTTGATCGCGTCGACCAGTCGCCTCAGACCCTCGGGTTCGAGCGAGGCCTGATGGTCCGGCCCCGGCATCGCGCGATCGAGCGTGAAATGCTTCTCGATCGCCACCGCGCCCAACGCGGTCGCCGCAACCGCAGCCTCCAGTCCGACGGAATGATCCGAGAAGCCGACCGGCAGCCGAAACTCGTCCCTCAATGCGCCGATCGCGCGCAGATTGAGTTCGGCGTCCGGCGCCGGATAGCTCGATATGCAATGCAGCAGCACGAGTTCGGGACATCCGCTATCGCGCAGCATCGCCAGCGCGGCTGCGATTTCCGCAAGGGTCGATCCGCCCGTCGAAAGGATGACGCCGAGCCTGCGGCGTCCGATCTCTTCGAGAAAGGGCAGATTGGTCACCTCCCCGGAGGCGACTTTCACGGACGTTGCCCTCAGGTCATCGGCGACAAAGGCGAGACTGTCGGAATCAAACACGGAGCAAAGAAAACCGATCTTGCGGTCGATGCAATGGTCCGACAGCGCGCGCAGGTCCGGGTAGGAAAGCTCAAGCGCCTTGCACAATTCGAGCTGGTTCTGGGCGCCGGTGCCGACCGACTGATAGGGTGCGAGCGCGGTGAAGCGGCTGATCTCCTTCTCGCTCTTGAAGACCTGAAGCTTGACGATATCGACGCCTGCGGCAGCGCCGACATCGATCAGGCGGCGTGCGAGACCACTATCGCCGTTGTGATTGACCCCGATTTCGCCGATCACCACCGGCGCGTCGCCGTCAGCAAAGCGGAATTCACGAATGCCGAATTTCATGCGTCCTCACGCCGATACAATGGAAGAAACCCGGATCGCGATTCCCTGCCCAGGGTTGTGATCTCGTATGCGCGTTTGCGCTCGCTCAGCCGGTCATATATCGCCTGGTCGCGCACACTGAAATAGGTGTAGAGCGGTGCGCGGCATGCGGAGAAGCCCGCCTTGAAGCGCAACAGGCTGTCGTCGGCGCGGCCGGTAACGCCGCCGCCGAGATGCAGGCGCGCAAATCCCGCCGCCTGCGCCCAATGGATCACCTCATGGATCATGAGATTGTTGATGCCGAGCGCCGGGTGCCCCGCCCGCGTGGAGGCAAAGTGATAATAGGCGGTGGAAAAATCGTGCACCAGCAGGCATCCGCTTTCGATCTCGCCATCGACCGATGCGAAGAACAGCGAGCTACGATCCGGCCCGAGCTGATGCAGACAATTCTCGAAGAAATTCGCAGGCACGAACCATCGTTCAGCCGCCTGCCGGCGTACCATGGTGGCGTGATAGAGTGCGTTGAACCGTGTCAGATTATCGATCGTTGGCGCAGCGCGCTGAACCACAGCCCCTGCGCGCCGGGCGGCCGCGATGGAACTGCGGTGACCTTTCCGTAGCCCCTTCGCAATCGCGGCTTGGGTCTGCGTCAGATCGACATACACGACCTGCTTTTGAAGCAGCGGCATCACAACGGTGCCGGCCAGCGCACGCTGGTGATCGCTCATGAACGGGTGAAGACTCGCAAATTCGCTTGCGATGTCGGCTTCGTCGCACCAGGCGGAAAATTCGCGCGCGAATTCGCGGTAGATATCCCCGCCGGCCGCCGCACCGCCGATATTGCTCACCGGCCCGCCGTAACCATACGGGTTGGCGATGTCGGTGAAATGCTCGCGGTCGGCCGCGTCGCGCAGGAACGGCAGGTTCATCAGGGGGCGGCGCACGAAAGGCTGGATCACGACGTCACCGCCGGATCGGAAGACCGCGAGGTGGGAGGAATAGCCATAGGCCTCCTGGAAGATGCGGCCGTATTCCGGCAGGAAATGGATGTCCTGCCGCTGCGGCGGCAATTTGCTGACCAGGGCGTGCCAGCGCTCGGCGTCCTTGCCTTCGGCCGTCAGGATTTCAAAGGCCATCGCCGGTCAGGCCAGAAACGGGCCGGCGGCGTCGCGCCACTTGGCGATCAGGTCCGGACCGAGCTTGAGCCGCGTCAGCACGTCGATCGTGCGTTCGGCAGCGTGGCCGTCGCCATAGGGGCTGCCGCATTGCGCCAGCGCTTCCAGAAAGGCGCGGTCTTCGCGAACGAAGCGGACCGCCTTGACGATGGCATCGGCATCATGCGGCACATCCACGACATTGGGCGCACGCAGCCGGTTCTGCTGCCTGCTGCCGATATTGACGACCGGGATTTTCAGCGCCGGTGCCTCCACGATGCCGCTGCTCGAATTGCCGATCACGGCTGCGGCGTGCCGCAACAGCGTCAGGTAGCGCCGCGATCCCAGGCTGGCGACGGCCCGGATGAACGGCTCCTGTCGCCACACATTCAGGACGTCGCGCATCGCGCGCCCGCCGGCATCGCTGTTCGGAAAGGTCACGATGGCCGGCATGCGAAGTGCCGCAAGGGCCTCCAGCATCGTCTGCATCTGCGCCCCCGCCCGATCGGCCTCGTCGGTTACGGGATGCAGCGTGGCCAGCAGGAACGGCGAGTCTTCGGGGATGCCAAGCTCGGATTTCAACGGCGCCAGCGGCAGGGTTTCCGTCAGACGCAACTGATCGATCGCAGGATCGCCGGTTTCGACGATCCGCGCCAGCATTTCGCCGAGCGCCTGCAGCCTCCGCGTGCTCGCGTCACTGCTCGTCAGGTGGAAATGCGCGAGTTTCGAAATGGCGTTGCGGACCGAGTCGTCGATCGAACCGCTGAAATCTCCGCCTGACATGTGCACGATCGGCACGTTCATGTGTGCGGCCGCAATGGCGCCGGCGAGCATTTCGCCGCGATCCCCCTGAAGCACCACGATATCGGGCTTGACCTGTTCGATCAGCACGGCGGTCGCGACGGTGCCATGGCCGATGGCCTGCGCCATGCCGGTCCCGGTATCATCCTGTTCGGCAATTGCGACGTCATGCAGCGTCCCGAACCGGTCGCACCGAACCTGTTCAAGGCCGGATGCGAAGTCGGGAAGATGGTGCATTCCGGTGACCAGAAGATGGAGATCAAACGCACCGGTCGCTGCGATCGCATCGTGTACCGGCCGCATCAGACCGTAATCGGCCCGCGATCCGGTGATGGATAGGATGCGTCGCATCGGCGAGGCCGGGCCCGGGGTAGCGGTTGCTTGGTTGCGGTAGTCATGGCGGCATTATAAGCCAAGGCACCCATAGTCCGGGAATTCGTCCGTTGCGAGTCCTTGATCCGTGAAACCGGGCATTCCCGTATCCGCACAGCGCGTTGGCGGCGAATTGCCGATCTTTTCGGACCGCACCGGGCGCGCGCAGTCGTGGCGATCCGGCTGGCTGGCGTTTTCGCATGGGCGTGCGGCCCTGGCATGGCTGCTGGCGCGGCGGCCGGCCCGAAGCGCGCTGATCTGCGCCTATACCTGCCCGACGGTCCCGGCCTTTCTGCGCCGCCAGGGCCTGACCATCGGCTTCTACGATGTCGGCGCCCGTCATGGGGAATTGGCCGCGCTGGCCGCGCAATTGCCGGGGCCGTCACTGGTCCTGGTACCCGCCCTGTTCGGCGCGCGGCCATGGCTCGGCGTGAAGGCACTGGAGACGGCCTTGCCGGCCTCGTCCATGGTGGTGGTGGATGCGGCGCAGACGGCCTTCGGCCATTGCGACTATGCGCCATCGTCCCGCGGGGCGGTGCTGTCGGGTCCTCGCAAGACAACCGGATTGGCAGACGGCGCGGTGCTGGCGCTTGGCCGCGAGTTCGGTCGGTACGACATCGATAACCTGCCGGTCGCACGGGTGCCGGCTGCGCTGAAACTCGCGGCGCGCGCGCTCTTTGCCACGGCAATTCCGCAACAGGAGGCCGCAGCGCTCGCGCTCAACCGGCAGAGCGAGCAATCCTGGCCGGATCAGCCACACCGGATGACGGATGATTCGCGCATCCTGCTCGAACGCCTGGACCGTCACTGGCACGCCCGTCGCCGCCGCTCGAACCGGCGCGTCCTCGCCGAGGCGCTGCGCGACGCGGTTGCACTCTGGAAGCCGGACAGCGGCGTTCCGTTCAGCCTTCCGGTCTTCGTGTCCGACCGCGAAGCGGTGCTGGACCGGCTGCACGATCGGCGAATTTTCGCATCGGCGCTTTGGCCCGATGCCGAGTGTGACGCGAACCGGCACCCGGTGGCATTCTGGATCAGGCATCACCTGATCAGCCTGCCCATCGACCAGCGGCACGATGAAGTGGACATGCGCCGGATCGCGCGGGAGGTGCGTGCCGCCGCCCGCATGGCACTCGCCGTGCCTCAGCCGCTGTCGCGCTGGATCGCGGCCGCTACCACGCGCTCAGGCCGCCATCGACGATGAGGTTCTGGCCGTTGACGTATCGCGCCGCATCGCTGGCCAGAAAGATCAGCGCGCCGGTCAATTCGTCAGGTTTTGCCATCCGCCCAAGCGGCACGCGTGCAGAATAGCGGCGGTCGAATTCCGCGTTCTGGCCGCTGGAGACACCGCCGGGAGTCAGGGTGTTCACGCGTATTCCGTGCGGCCCCCAATAGGCCGCAAGATATTTTGTGAGTCCGATCACGGCGGCCTTCGAGGCGCTGTAGACCGGAGGCGTATTGATCGCGTTTCCGAGATATTCGGAGCCCTCGTAGATGCGCTGGTCGGGTCCCACCACCCCGTAGATCGAGGCGGTCTGGATGATCGAACCATGGCCGCGCTGAGCCATGCGCGCACCGATCGCCTGTGCTACCAGGAAGGCGCCATCGAGATTGACCGCCATCACGTCGCGCCAGGTGCCCAGGTCGAAGACCTCGGCCGGCGCAAAATAGCGCGCCGGGTCGCGACGCAGCGCCTGGGCATTGCTGTGCAGGATATCGATCGGTCCGAGGCGCCGCTCGACGGTCTCCGCCATCGCCTTGACCGATTCAGGATCGGCGATGTCGGTGGCCACTCCGATACAGGTCACGCCGTAGGTTTCATGCAGTTCGCCCGCGAAGGCCGCGGCGACATCCGCGTCCAGGTCGACGACCGCCACCGCCGCGCCGTGGTCGGCGAGCGCCGCGCAGAAATGCCGGCCGAGAAGGCCCGTGGCGCCCGTCACGACCGCCACGCGCCCTGTCAGATCGAACTGCCCTCGATAGAATCCGCGCTGCACGATCCATGTCCTTACGGCGCGGCGCGCGCCCGCTTGCTCAGCAACATCTGGACGATTTCGAAATCGAGCTCGCTGTCGATATCGATCGAACGTTCCGGCGGCATCTCGAACAACAGGGTATCATCATAGAACACCGCCGGACTGGCGCAAAACCGGTCTCGATTCCAGACATAGATCGACGCATTCAAGTCGTAGCAGACGGGCGCATCCTGGCGTCTGACCAATTCGCGCGGCAGCGGCTTTGCAAGTCGAACCACGCCGCGCTCGTCGCACTCGACCATGTTGTAATAGGGCGAGCGGCGCGACGGCGTCCCGGTGACGACGCTCGATACATCGCGCTGCTCCAGCAAGGCGACGGCGCCGACGATGTCTTCGGGCAACCGCAGCGGCGCGGTCACGTCGAGATCGACGAATACCGCAAAGCGATGTTGCAACTCGCGCTCGGCATAGTCCAGACAATGCCGGATCGCGGGCACCTTCGCCGCCTCGTCGCTGGCGAGTTCCGGCGGGCGGGGGACCAGAATGTCGGCGCCGCCGGCACGCGCGGCTGCCAGTATGTCCGCCGAATCGCTGCTGACCGCGATCGCCGCGAACAGCCCGGACTGCCGCGCCTGATCGATGGTGTAGGCGATCAGCGGCTTTCCGAGAACGGGTCGCAGATTCTTTCCCGGCACGCCCTTGGAGCCGCCACGCGCGCAGATCGTGCACAGGTGGTTCATGCGCAGACCCAGGCCTTGTCCAAGGCTGCCCGCTCGATCGCCTCGATCAGCTGCATGACCCGCCGGCCCTGCGCCAGCGTGCACAGACGATCGGTTTCGCCGCGCAGGATCGCCAGATGCTGGGCGCGATAGGTGTCGTCGCGCTGCACCGCAAAGGCTTGCGCCTCGCCGTCGCGCATCAGCGTTCCCTCGACCAGGTCGGCGCAATAGGTATGGGTGGTGGTGTTGACGATGATGTGCCGTCGTCCGGGCCGGTCGAGGTAGTTGAGCTGAAGCGATACCGCCGGACAATGTTCAAGCTCGAGCAGAATGGCCCAGCAATCGTCGCTCGCGATGTCGAGCGTGCCGAGCCGCCCGCCGGTCGCTGCCACCCTGTGCCAGGGACCGAACAGCCAGAGCAGATAATCGAGTTCGTGACTGAGGTCGCGCAGGACGCCGCCGCCGCGCGCCGGGTCGGCCGAATAGGACAGCCGGAAGTCCGTGCCGGGCCGCCAGTCCGGCAGATACTGGCCGCAATAGGCATGAGCCGACACCAGTTTCTGGCCGGCCACCGCCCCTCCCAGCGCCCTCACGACCGGATGGAATCTGAGATTGTAGCCGACCGCTGCGACCCTGAACCTGGCAGCGAAGGCTGCTGCCGGCATCGCTCCGAGCGGCTTTTCGACCAGCAACCGGTTCGCAAATCCCATCTCCAGCAGGGCTTCAACGGTCTTGCCATGTGCCGAGGTTTCGTTCGCCACCACCACATAGTCCGGCATTGCCCTCGATACTGCTTCGCCGAATGTCGCCGCGGACTGCACGCCGTCGAGAGGCCGGCGGCTGACCACGGTGACATCGCAGCCCAGTTCTTCAAGAATCCGCTTGTGACGCTGTCCGATCGATCCGTATCCGATCACGGCAGCCTCGCAGGTTCGCACCACGCTCAGCCCGCTTTCTCCGCCTGTGCCGCTTTCGAGCCCGACAGGAAGCTGTGAATGATCTGCCGCACATAGTCTTTCGCGACGTGGCGCGGCAAGCCGTCGTCGCCGAATGCATTGCCGGCATGGCCGCCCGCCCAGCGGACGATTTCGAAAGAGGGAAAATAGATCGGCTTTTGTCCCTCGCAGGCGTTGAGCGCTTCGTGGATCGCGGCGCGCAATACCGATTTTGAGACGCAATCGGCAACGATGGCCGACGAGAATTCGAACGTGCTTCCCAACGGAACCGGAGAAAGCGTGAGCACGATCCGGATTGAAGGCTTGATGTCGTAGATCAGCCTGAATACCCCAAGCAGCGCCTGGGTCGCCTCGGCCACGGTCGCGGTCCGCTGCACGGAATTGCCGATGTTGCGCAGATCCGGACCGAACTGAAACTTTCCGTCGCTTTTTGCGAACCAGCTCGGCGCAACGCCGACTGTAAGGACAAAGATATCGGCTTTCTCGATCTCCTTGCGAACCGGATCCTGCATGTTGGCCTTCACCTGACCGAGATAGATCAGGTTGGCGAGCGGGCTGTTGATCGCTTCGGTGATCGCATTGTAGAAGCAGGAATACCCCGATTGCTTCAACTCGGCGGCCAGGTTTTCGGCAAAGCACGATCCCTGCAGGAAGAATCGTGTGTTGCTTTCGAATCGCGGCAATGAGTTTTCATCCAGAATGAAGTCGTCGATCAACTTCGGAAGATCGAGGAATTCCTCGTTCATGCGCGGATAATTGCTCTTGCGCCGCGGGACAATGTCGTATGCGGCATTTCGGTCGCGTTCGTTACTCGACATCGTTCATCCCCAGAGACGCGCTCGACGGCAGATTGAGCAGCTGCGGCGCGGTCGATTCGGTCGCCTCCAGATCACCGCGCGGATTGTCGCGGAATATCTCCAACTGATGCATCGGTGTCCAGACCGGCCGGGTGAGCAGGCCGGCTGCGTGCGTCGCCTCGAGAAGCATTTCACGGTCGGGCGCGAGGGCATGGTCGAGCCTCAACGCATTGAGCCAGTAATTGCTCATCGTCCCCGGGGCCTCCTGGACGAATGTGACCCCGCGCATTTCGGCAAACACGGCAGCGTAACGTCGCGCGAGGCGGCGTTTTGCGGCGACGAATTCCGAAAGCTGCTCGATCTGGGCCAGGCCGAGTGCCGCATTGAGATTGGGCATCCGATAGTTCCACCCGACGGCGTCATGCTCGAAGGCCCAGGGATGCGGGACTTTCGCCGTCGTGCTCAGATGCCTCGCCTGTCCGGCAAGGGTCGGATCGTCAGTCAGGATCGCACCGCCACCGCCAGTTGTGACGATCTTGTTGCCGTTAAAGCTCAGGACGCCGACGCGGCCAAGGCCACCGCACGGTTGCCCGCGATAGCTGCTGCCGAGCGACTCCGTTGCATCCTCGACGACCGCCAACGCAAATTCGTCCGCAACCGCATTGATCGCATCCATGTCACAAGGATGCCCGAACACATGAACCGGCACGACCGCCCGGATCGAGCGGCCGGTCTCCCGATTGACGCACACGCCGTTGCGCAATTGTGCGATCCGATGGAGGTGCGCCGCCAGCTTGTTCGGATCGATCCCGAGATGATCAGAGTCGATATCCACGAAATGCGGCACGGCATTGCAATAGGTTACCGCATTCGCCGTCGCAACGAATGTAAGCGCCGGCACCATGACCTCGTCTCCGGAAGCGACGCCGACCAGCCGCAATCCGACATGCAGGGCAGCCGTTCCGTTCACCATTGCGACCGCAAACCTGGACCCACAAATCTTCGCCAGTTCGGTCTCGAAGGCATCGACGAACGCTCCGGCAGAAGACACCCAGCCGCTGTCGATGCATCGCGCCAGATATTCGTGCTCAAGGCCGGCAAACAGCGGTTCATGAAGTGCCACGGGACGCCGTGATGTCCGGATCGCCGTTTCGATGCATGCGACAATGGCCGCGACGTCTGCGCTCATGATGGCGCTCAGATGCTGTAACCGGACTTGAAGCGGCGAAGATTGTCGGAATCGCTGATCCAGGCGATCGTCTCTTTCAGGCCTCTGATGAGGCCGTCCCGGCCCCCATAGCCGGGACTCCAGCCGAGAATACTTGTCGCGAGGTCGCAACGCGCACAAAGCCGTTCGACCTCGCTGTCGGGAGGGCGTATCCGGGCGGAAGCCTGCCTGACGGTGACCCTCGCATTCATGATCTCGCCGATCAGGCAGGCGAGGTCGCCAATCGAAATTTCGAATCCGTTCCCGCTGTTGATGACCTTTCCGTTTCCGCCTTCGGCGACGGCGGCACGCATGAAGGCCTCCACGGTATCGGCCACGTAACTGAAATCGCGTGTTGGATGCAGCGAGCCCAGCTCGATTTCGCGTGCGCCTTTTGCAATCTGCGTGATGATGGTCGGAATCACCGCCCGCGCGGACTGTCGCGGGCCGTAGGTGTTGAAGGGTCGGAGCACAGTCACGGGCAACCCGAACGACCGATGGAACGAGAGCGCGATCTGGTCGGCTGCGATCTTGGAGGCGGCATAGGGCGACTGCGCCTGCAGCGGATGATCCTCATCGATGGGGACGTAGCGCGCTGTCCCGTAGACCTCGCTGGTCGAGGTGCAGACGATGCGGGAGACGTTTCCGGCGCGGCCGGCCTGAAGGACATTGAGAGTCCCGGCGACGTTGGTATCGACATATGCCGCCGGCGCGACATAGGAAAACGGAATGGAAATCAGAGCGGCCAGATGCAGCAGGATTTCGCATCCTTCCGCTGCGTTGCGAACGAATTGCGGATCGCGGATATCGCCCGGCAGGACTTCGAATTGCCCGCGCAGTTCCGGCGCGGCGTGATCGAGCCAGCCCCACGAATCAAAGGAGTTGTAGAGCACCATCGCGCGAACGCGCACGCCGGCGCGGACGAGAGCCTCGACGAGATGTGACCCGATGAACCCGTCCGCACCGGTTACGAGAATGGTCTTGCCGGCAAGCTGGCGCATCATCAGGCTTCTGTGGGCGGCGGGGACCTTAGCGGTCACGGCGCGGCAGGGCAACTGAGGGGACCCGAGCGGGAAACGGCAGTGCACTTGCCTTGCGCAGCGGTTGCGGCCAAGACAGGCCTGTTGTGACGACGACGAGACCGAGATGATTTACGTCCTTCCGAGCGTGATGATTGCGGCGGGCGCCGCGCTGTTGCTGAGCCGCTATCGGGAGCGAGAGCCGTTCTCGGTCGCGCTTGTGTCGGACCATGCCAAGATAATTCTTGCAGGCTGCCTGATCTTCTTCGGCCTGTGTATTCTGATCTGGCTGCTGTTTCCGGACGTTGCCGCAAGGGTGGTCCCGATCGGCAAGCGATAGCGGGAGCCGCGCTGGCACTTTTGCTGGCAGACCTCCGAATAAACGGTGCTCGCGACCCGATTCCAAAATTCCGAAGGCCAGGCAGGCCTGCCGACGTCAGCCGCATCGATCGAGGGTCTGGTCCGGGCTACCGCGCGATCCTGCGACTTGTCTTGCTCGCCCGAAAACGAAAAACCCCCGGCCTTGCAGCCGGGGGTTTCGCATTTCAGAGCCTTCAGGCTGCCGGCCTTATGGCCAGAAGCTGCGCTGCACGCGAAGGGTCGCCGACCAGACGCTGGTGTCGTTGAAGTGGTAGCCACCCTTCGACAGGCCGGTATTGGCCGGGTTGCCGGCGCTGAGGTCGAAGCCACCCTCGAACGCGGTGTTCACCTGGGTATAGGCAACTTCGAGGCCCACATCGAGGTTGGCAACCGGGTTCCACATGGTGCGCGACGACAGACGCCACATCGACCAGTCCGGATCGCAAGCCGCCAGATGACCGATCTGGCCCTTGTTCACCTGGGCGCCGCCCGCCATGCAGTATTCGCCGAGATTGGAGATCTGCACCTTGGCCGCATCGCTGTACT
>NZ_JBFWPA010000093.1:0-25423 GCF_050250235.1 Pseudorhodoplanes sp. | reverse complement strand
ATTCCCAATATATATCCCAATTCCGCAACAGAGACTGGTTCGCAGCACACTGTTCGGCGCGCCAACGACCCAGCCAAGGCTAGTAAATAACTATTTAGAATTTTCTAAGTGCAAGTTTCGCCCGATTTTGCGCGACTTTCGCGCCTTCAGATGTCGATCAATTATCAGGAGAGACGCTCTCGCGCGTTATCTCCCGCGAAGTTCACGCAAATATCTCTCCGTGGCCATTTGGGGGTTGTCGCGTCTTTGCGCGATTGGCTGTGTAGTTCGCGCGCTTTCACTATGAAAGCTATCAACGAAGCGGATGTGCGCCTCAGTGAATGGGCATCTTTCTGACGTCAATAACGCTACCCACAAAACGACCATCAAATCTTTTCATCTAAAGGCGCACTCGGCTTCGCTCGTAAAGCTTTGCGAATGAGGTGCTCCGACGTTGGTTTAGTCGGTCAATGCTTAGTACCATTCGCAGTAGTGAGCACTCTCACTTGGGGTCGCGGCTTGCCATCCCATAGGTACTCAAAGTGGGCGGCGGGTCTAATATTTAAGATTAACTTTGGGCGGTAGCATGCAATGCATTCACCCCCTGCGCGCCTGACACTTCGATAAATCACGCCATTTGAACCCGAGGCGAGCAATTGCTCAGCGAGGCGCTGACCGTCTCGATAGTTTTGAGGATCGTGACAGCTATCGAAGTCGGGAGAGGGTCTGACATCGTGGAATTCCGCATCAAGGTCGGAAAGGTACTGACGCATTTCAACGCGCGCATTAAACTCGCCTATCTCTTCTAGTTCTTTCGTCCTGTGATAAATCGTCTCTTCGAGGGCAGTGTCCAATTCTGACGCGGCATACCAGGCACCTCTCGTGTTGGTGTTGAAGCGTCCTCCCCCTGGATGCGGATGACAAAAAGCAGCCATTATCGCTGTCGCGCTTGTGAAGCCAACGACCCATTCATGATTGGGAATTGTATTCAACAATCCCAGCTCCGTTGAAATGCGATCGTTTGTCCAGTTCTCCAATTCCAAGACGAAGGGAAGGTCTTCTGGAGCGGCGATTAAGTCCAGGATGCCTACTGGTGGGAAACGGCTTGGTATTAACCGGTGCGAATCTACGATTCGGACTCTGGCGAGCGCGGGGTTCAATTCCAGCCCCCGCGTCGGGCATCCAATAGTCGGCGGACTTGGTACATCCCGTCAATTCCGCTTGCCATCATAAAGGCCAGCGGGCTGCTGCCGGCAAAAATCGGGTTCTTGTTTGGCAGCTTTATCCAACGGTCAGCTAACGATTGCTCCGAGTAAAGAATGTGGAGCGCTTTGAACATTCCCAAGACAAGGGAGATTCTGATCAAAGCATCGTAGGTAAGCGCAGGAATGTCCCCCGTTTTCGCACCCTGCCTGTATTTGTGATATGTGGAAGCTCCCGGCCAGCCAAGCAGCCCCCGACGTTCCTCAACGAGCAATTCCCACCGATCCGCCACGTTAAAGAATGCGCGGATCGCAGGGAGAGACATTGTTTTTCGAACGTCCTTGTCGCTACGCTTATCCGGAGGAATCGTTTCGAACCCACCGCCGGTACCGACTGGCAGATGTTCAGCCATTGGAATAGTCTCCAGATATAGACTCATATCTCCATATGTAGAGAAATAATGCAATTGGATTTTGAAAGGTTTCCTACCTTTTTGTGCTAAATTCATATAACATATTGTTATTGCTGTCTTATTTAAGAATGCCTGGTCGGCCCAATATCATGCCAACGGCGCTGCTGCCTGGTAAGGCTGGTTGCCGGGGGACCGGCCCACGCCGGTGCCACGATGAGGCACCGGGCACAAGCGGGGACAACTCTGCGCGCTTTGGGCGCATTCAGTTCGAAGTGCACCTTTCAGTCGTCTTTCGAAGTGCACCTTTCAGTCGTCTTTCGCTAGAATCATTAGAGGCTAAGGGAACTGCTGAGCTGCTCTTGGGGGAAAAGTTGCTTTGACTGAATTCCAAAACACGGCCGCGGTGCGGCTGCGGGAACTCCTCGGCTACGTGGAGCAGGTGGTCAAGCTAGACGAGAAGCCTGCATTCAAACTGGCAGACCACAGTCTCGCTAGCGGACAAATCTATCAGTTTCACCAGCATGAGTTTCACGCCATTCCCGGTATACGCCATGACCACGCGGACGAGGACGGGCCTATTTGGTTGACTGTCGAACGCTTAAAGCGACGAAACCCTCCTAAACCTCCTGAAGCGCTTACCGACTGGCTAGAAAATTCCGCTGATCCAGAGAAGCAACCGAAGCTACGCGACTTCCTTCTAACTACGGTTTTGGCGGCGGAGCGGGATAAGCTTATTTCTGACGCGAACGTCCGCCCGGAAGACTGCCATCCGGCGCTAGATCAGAAGAACGAAGGAAAATTTGACGTTCGCCAACGCGCCGAGGATCGTCCCGAATTGCAAGCGGAGGCCGCTGCCTACATCGCTGGTCCTTGGCTGAATTGGGCGACCGAAGAGCTACCAAGGCGACGTTGCATCTCGCTTTACCAGCGCTTGTTTGAAGCCACTCAGCAAATTGAACTCGGGGGGCCCGAACAAGCGATCGAACTTGTCTGGGGAATTGGACTCACCCGCTGGATCAAAGACGGCACGCTCATAGACATGCCGCTCCTTGAGCGCCTTGTTGAAGTTGAGATCGATGAGCAAGCTGGCGGCTTAATCCGGGTGCGTCCTCGTCAGGCAGATGCAGTAATCAATTTGCGCCCTTATGACGAGTTGCGGCTCGATGGCGCAACTCTCGCTCAGAATACCGCGCGCCGAGCATTAGCTTTGAGTGCCGAAGAGGACGGTGTGTCGCCCTTCGCACGCGAAACATACGAGCCGATATTGCGCGGTTGTCAATCGCAGCTAGACGCAGAAGGACGCTATCTGCCCGACAGCGATATTATTGATCCGTCCGGAGAGATTCCGCCTGCCTCTTCGCAATTAACGGTGTCAGACCGTTGGGTCATTTTTGCTCGGCGGCGCAACGAGAGCTTCTTGCTCAGGGACATCGAGAGTCTTCAGGCATCGATAGAAAAAAGCCAGGATGACTTGCCCGGTCCCGCCACCACGCTCGTTATGGGCCCCGAACCACCCGCTTCTCCCAGTTGGAATCCGTTGTCCGGCATAATGGGCGGCTCTGTCGGCATGCCAGAGGCAGACGACACGGAGTCACCGTTGGGCGATTTGTTCTTCCCGAAGCCATTTAACGAGGAGCAGAAAGAGATTATTCGACGACTGGAAAAAGAAGATGGCGTCGTCGTTCAAGGTCCGCCGGGAACAGGCAAGACCCACACAATTTCCAATATCATTTGCCATTATCTCGCGACCGGTCGGCGAGTTCTCGTCGTCTCGCATGGCGAAGCAGCGTTGTCTGTTCTCCGTGAACAGCTCCCCGAAGAAGTTCGTGGTCTGGCTATAAGCATCACGACCTCGGAGCGTGAGGGCTTGAAGCAACTGGAAGGCGCAATTCGGCTTTTGCAGTCAATCGTTGAAACCCTTCGTCCTAGCGAGCAATCGCGCCTAATTCGCGATCTGGAGACATCGATTATCAAGATGCGAGAACGTCGCGACGCTATCGACACGAAGATCGCAGACTTCGCCCGCGTTCAGCTTACGGAAGTGCCCGGTCGCGGTATTTCTCCCGCGGATCTAGCCAAAGCCGTCGTCGCCAACCGCGAAGCGTGCAGCTGGTTCGACGACCACCCATCAGCATTTTTGTCAGAGACACCTATTTCTCATCGAGAGATCGACAGCCTTCGGCGAGCTCGGGCTGCACTCGGAAAACGACTTGAATACCTTTACGGCGAATACCCGTCTGTTTCCGATCTGCCTTCACCACACGAGATGGGGAGAATTCACGACGATCTTACGCGCGCCCGGGAACATTCGGAGCGGGCTGCGTCGGCCACGGCATTTGCACCGCGGCTCACGAGCTTGGAAGCAGTGGACCTGGCCGAAGTGGCTGCCGACTATTTGGGTGAGTTGATTCTAGCCACAAAGCACCTCGTGCAATATCCATGGCTCAGCCAATTTGTCCAAATGTCGGAGCCGTCGCCAGCCGCGCTGCCAGCTCTTCGGGCGTTTGCCGAGGTCGCCTCGGAACTACTCGATGATTATCGTCAGTACATAGAGCTCCCCGTCGCGTTTCCGCAGGAGATATTCGCGAGCGCAGAAGTGTATGCCGTTCTCAAGAAGCTTTCGGAGGGGCAGACTGCCTTCGGCCTCTTCGCGTTTTCGGAAAAGAAGCTGAGGCCAATCATCGACGAGGTGCGCATCGTCGGACGTAAGCCTCAATCCGAGCAGGAATGGGCGCACGTCCGAGCTTACTATGACTGGCGTGGCCGATATTCTGAAGTGCATGCCCGATGGCACGCGCTCGCGGGTGAACTGGGACTTTCGACCGAATACACCGCGTCGCTAAGCGCCCTGTCTGCTTTAACTGCGGCGTTAAGGTCTGCGCTTTTCAGTGTCCCGGAAATACATCGAGAGCTCTTAAACTGCTTGCCGCAAATTCTACCGAAGAATCCGGGAGCATTGTGGCCAAACGTGACACAAATGGAGCTGCTGCGTGATTGCCTGCGTGATGCGGCCGCTGCGTCTCGGCTATCAGCTTCCCGCGCTGAAGTAGACCGCATCGCGAACCATTTCACAGATCGCGCTACCAAATTCGGTCCTATCGTCAAAAGTCTGATCGAGCAGGCAATTGGAAATAAGGAAATTGCCGTTGAGAAAATCGAGGCGATTTGGAGTGCAGTGCTCCAAGCTTTGCGCGATATTGTGGATCACCGTCCAAACTTTGCGATTGTCGCCGAAGTTACGGAGGTACTCGAAAAGTCAGGTGCTGTGAAATGGGCGGAGCGCCTTCGAAAGAATATTTCAGACAATGGGATCGATCAGGAAATTCCAGATAACTGGGCTGAAGCTTGGGACTTCGGCGCGGCAATGGCATTCTTGCGCCGCCATGACCAGCGAGACGTTATGCAGACAATCTCTGCTGAGCGGCTAGAACTCGAAACCAATATTTCCAAATCGTTCGAGCGCTTGGTCCGGGAGCGCACATTTTACACTTTGGCGCAACAAATGACTGGCCCTGTCAGAGCGGCTTTGATGATGTTCGCAACATCACTGCGACGCATCGGCGCGGGACGAAGTGCCGGCGCGGCGCGCCATCGTCGGGCCGCGCGGCAGGCGATGGCTGCGTGCTACGGTGGCGTTCCTTGTTGGATTATGCCGTCATGGCGTGTCGCCGAGCAATTGCCGGGCGAGGTCGGAACTTTCGATCTTGTCATCATGGACGAAGCGTCGCAGTCGGATGTCAAGGAAGTCACGACACTACTTCGCGGAAAAAAGGTGTTGGTCGTAGGCGACGACAAGCAAGTAAGCCCGACAGCAGCTTTCATCGAAAACGCAAAAATCGATCGCTTAGAGCGAACCTATCTTTCTACTCATCCCTTCAAAACCCTACTGCTCCCTGGCGCGTCACTTTATGACCTCGCAAAAGTCATGTTTCCCAATAAGTTTGTCATGTTGCGCGAACACTTTCGTTGTGTTGAACCGATCATTCAATTCTCTGCCCAGTTCTACACCGAAGCGTTGGTTCCTTTACGTGTCCCGACGTTGCAGGAGCGAATTGACCCGCCGCTAGTCGACATTTACGTCCGCGATGGTTCCCGCACTGGCGACAAAATAAACTACCGTGAAGCCGAAGTTATTCTCGACGAAATTGCGAAGATCGTCGACACACCTCATCTCGCGACAAAAGGCGCTGCGGACGCTTGGCGCACGATCGGCGTGATTTCCCTGATTGGTTCAAAGCAGGCGGCGCTTATCAATCGTTTGGTGCTGGAGCGGTTCGGAGAGGAAATTGTTGTTCGACATAAGATAGCATGCGGCGACAGCGCAACGTTCCAAGGCAATGAGCGCGATATCGTGCTGTTATCAATGGTCGCGGATTCCTTGAAGAAGCAAGCGCAAACGGCAACCCACTTTGAGCAGCGCTTCAACGTAGCGATGTCGCGCGCCCGCGATCGGCTCTATCTCGTTCGCTCTGTCCGGGAAGAAGAGCTGAACCCGAACGATTTGAAAGCAAGAGTCATAGCCCACATGCGAGAGCCGATGAAGGGGCGGCCTGTTGCGTCCTCGGACCTTGAAGCACTGTGCGATTCAGATTTTGAACGCGCGATCCTTAAGCGCCTTAGAGAGCGCGGCTACCGCGTGACTCCGCAAGTGGGTGCTATGGGTTATTCAATCGATTTGGTCGTAGAGGGGGCGAACAGCTCACGGCTTGCGATTGAATGCGACGGCGACAAGTACCATGGCCCCGAACGATGGGCGGATGATATGGCGCGCCAGCGTGTTCTTGAACGAGTAGGCTGGAAATTCTGGCGCTGTTGGTCGTCCAGTTTCACCATCGATCCCGATGGGTGCATGGCTGATCTTTTCGATACTCTTGAGCGACTCCGTATCTGCCCCATTCAAAAAGAAGATGCGCCGACGGCATATACTGAATTCCGTGAAGTCCGATCTTCTGAAGAAGTGAACAGATTGCCACCTTATCCTATTCAGCGCCCGAACACTGGAACTGGCATACGCTTAGGCGATCGGGTTGTTATTCGCTACCTCGACGACAACCGGACGGCCAGCTTTGAGTTGACGCAGAACCGCGACGATCTAGCCAACGGTTACCTTGCCGCGTCAGCGCCTCTCGGAAAGCAGTTAATTGGTACGAACGAAGAGGACGAGATTGAATTTGATGTTGGCGGAAGAACGAGACGTGCTCTTGTTGTCCGCGTCGAGCATAGGAAGGCAGAAGCGGCATAGGCCGCGAGAGTTTTGGTTTGAGAGCGCCGCGACGATTAATCAAATCCCAGAAGACGTGCTGCAAACGCGATGCACCTGAGGTGTCCTATGGCAGAGCCAACGATTACCTGTCCCAACTGCAGCGCAGACATTCCTTTGACGGAATCATTAGCCGCGCCGCTCCTGAAGAAAAGCCAAGAAAGGTTTGAGCAGGCGCTGGCAAAAAAGGACCGCGACCTCGCCGCGCGCGAGGAAACGGTTCGCGAGCGGCTGGCAGAGGTCGAACGCTCGCGCGCGTCGATCGATGATCAAATTGCGCAGAAGATCAGCGCTGAATCTAAGCGCATCGCAGAACACGAGGCGGCAAAGGCAAGACGACTTAGTGCCCAAGAACTCGAAGCAAAGGCCCAGGAGATTGCTGACCTCAATGCGTTGGTCCAGGATCGCGAGGGGAAGCTCGCTATTGCTCAGAAAGCGCAGGCGGAGGTGGCGCGGAAGGAGCGCGAACTTGAGGACGCGCGACGCGAAATGGACCTCATAGTGCAAAGCAAAGTCCAGGCCGAGATCGGCAACGTCCGAGCGGCGATGCAGCGTGAATTCGAAGACTCGTCCAATGCGCGCGTCGCGATCAAAGAGGAGCAAATTGCTTCGATGCAGCGCGAGATCGATGAGCGCGATGGAAAGCTCGCGATCGCGCAGAAGGCGCAAGCCGATGTCGTGCGCAAAGAACGTGAGCTTGAGAATGCTCGCCGCGAAATGGAGCTTACGATTCAAACTAGAATCAGCGCTGAGCTTGACGGTATCCGAGCGAAGGCGAGGCAAGATGCTGAGGAGGCGATGAAACTTCCATTGGTGGAAAAAGAACAGCAAATCGCTTCTATGGCGCGCCAGATCGAAGAGCTGAGGCGAAAAGCGGAACAAGGTTCGCAGCAGTCGCAAGGTGAAGCGCAGGAACTTCATCTCGAAGCGCTTTTGCGGACCAAGTTCTCTCGCGACATTATTGAGCCAGTGCCGAAGGGCGAGTTTGGGGGCGATGTTCTGCATCGCATAGTCGGGCCTGCAGATCAGCCGTGTGGGTCAATCTTATGGGAGTCCAAGCGGACCAAGAATTTCAGCGAAGGGTGGTTGCCAAAATTACGAGACGATCAGCGAAAGGCGGGAGCTGATATTGCCATCATCGTTACCTCGGCCCTGCCAAGGGGAATGAACAACTTCGAACTTCTTGACGGAGTCTGGGTGACGGAATCTCGATGCGCCATACCTGTTGCGGAAGTGCTCAGACACTCTTTGATCAGCATTGCAAGCGCTCGGCAGGCGAGCGAAGGTCAGCAGACCAAGATGGAGCTTATGTATCGATACCTCACGGGCGCTCAGTTCCGGCATCGCGTTTCAGCGGTTGTCGAGCGTTTCATGGAGATGCAGTCTGATTTGGAGCGCGAGCGTCGCTCGACTATGAAGCAATGGGCAAAACGCGAGCAGCAAATGCGAGGTGTTATCGATTCTATGGCGGGTATGGTCGGAGACCTGCAAGGCATCGCTGGCAAGGCGATACAAGAGATTGAAATTGTCGCGATGCCGCTTCTCGAAGCTGGGGAAGAGGGGGCAAACGATGAAGGATTCGCCGCCGTGTAACGTGCGGGTGGGGCCGACGTCGATTCACGGCGCGCCTGCAAAGGCGTCACTGCTTGTAGCTAATATACCACTGCCTCAAGTCGCGCTCGATCTCGTCAATCTTCTCCGAAAGCGACGTAATTTCTGAAGGACTCCGATAGTAGTTTGTGGAGACTAGCTTCTGGCGTGAAACGTGAGCAAGAAAACCAGCGCCTCCATAAACCATCCTCCAGCCGTGCGCGATACGGACGCGATGTTGTTTATTTCAAGAGCTCGGTGAATAATTGGCGTTAGAGCTGTGTAGGAGCCATCGCGCATGCCGATCGGAACGACGTGTTGAGCGATGTTGCACAACATCGCAAAATCATGAGTTATGATTTTGTCGTGAAACTCTTCTGAGAGGTTTATGGACTCGCCTAGAGTCTTAAGAACGTAGGGCGATGGCGTCGCCGCTTGACCTATTTCATCGCAGTTCGACGCCATTGCTGGTCTGATATTTTGGCTTTTGCCCTTGGATGTTCGGAGATCGATATTTGGCGGTCCCGTCTCGCCGCGAGTGATTTCCTTGAAGGCGTCACCTTAATTGTGGCACTTTCGACCACGTTTTACCGTCCGTCAGCGAAAGCCTAGCTGTGAGCGTTGTGCCTCCCAGTCGGCAGGTAACTTTGCCATAAGCCGCATCAATTTTTTGGTGCTGAGCTGTGGTGGTTGCCGGCCGTTGACAATCGCGGTGACGATGTCCGGGGCGAGCCAACGCAGGCGAAGGACGACATACAGGTAGTTCGATGTAATCTGCTCCCGGCGGGCGATTTCGAGAACCGTAAGAGATGGATCGTCGCAAAGTCGGCGCTGAACGTCATAGGCGCGGGCGAGGACTCGCAGAAGGCCCATGTCGGGCTCTCTATTGTCCTCTTTATCTTCGACCAGCAATTTCATTTGCTCGCCTACACGAGCCAACTGGATTGGGGTAGTCAACGTCAGGACGGGGTCGGAGGCACCGATCGCATGGTCATTTCGTAGTTCCATGTGATTTGCGTCGAGCAATGCCATCAGTCGAGATTGCGAGATATAAATGCTGAGGTGCGTGACTCCGATTTCCACCCGAGGAACCAATGAAAGGACAAATGGCCGATGTTTCTCGGGCGGCTCACTCAGTTCCTTTGCGAGTTGGCGCCCTCGCTCTATTAAATGTCGATGCCCAATCTGGCTGCGGTCCCTCTCTTCAATGGCATCAAGCAGTTCTCCGCGGTTGGATAGGAATTTGCGAATCCGCTCGATAACGACGTTCTCGAGATCGCCTGCAGGGATGCGGCGGCGTGTCGAGCCGGCTTTTCTGCCACCTTTCACAAGCGAGGTAGACACATAGTAGCGATATCGCGTGCCCTTCTTGATCGACCAGGTCGGCGTCAGCCGTTCTCCGGCCTCGTCGAACAACAGGCCGGTCAGCAGGCTTGGCGCCTTGGTGTTGACGCCGGCCGCCCGCTCGACGCGGTTCTCGGCGAGCACAGACTGAACGGCGTCCCAGAGCGGCTTGTCTATGATCGCCGTATGTTCGCCTGGATAGGCATTGCCCTTGTGCTTCGCCTCGCCGCGATAGGTCCGGTTCTGAAGCAGAAGATAAAGCGCCCCCTGCGAAAAGCTTTGGTTGCCGTGTATGCTGCCGTCGCGCCGGACACGGCGCTTGCTTTTAATGCCGGCGGCGTCTAGTTCCGCTCGAAGCGCATTGACCGATTTGACCCGGAGGTAGCGCCGGTAAATATCCACGACTGTCCGCGCCTCAGCTTTATTCACGACAAGCTTGCGGTCTTTCACGTCGTAGCCGAGCGGGACGATACCTCCCATCCAGATGCCTTTCTTCCGGGAGGCAGCGACCTTGTCGCGTACCCGTTCCCCGATCAGTTCCCGTTCGAATTGAGCGAAGGACAAGAGGATATTTAATGTCAGCCGCCCCATGCTGGTGGTCGTATTGAATTGTTGAGTAATCGAGACAAACGAGACGCCGCGGCGGTCGAACACTTCGACCAGTTTGGCGAAATCCGAGAGCGCGCGGGTCAGTCGGTCGACCTTATAGACCACGACCACATCGATACGCCCGGCCTCGATGTCGGCCAGCAGCCGTTGCAAGGCAGGGCGTTCGAGCGAACCGCCGGAATATCCGCCGTCGTCATAGGTGGTCGGAAGGAGTATCCAGCCCTCCTGCTTTTGCGACTGGACAAAAGCGGCACAGGCCTCGCGTTGGGCATCGAGAGAATTGAAGTCCTGTTCCAAACCCTCTTCGGTGGATTTGCGGGTGTAAACGGCGCAGCGGGATCGTTTGGCGGACCGGCGCGGAGAATAGTTGGCGTCAGCCATTGTCGCCTCCGCTTACCGGTTTTACGCCCTTCGCACGAAGACCGAAGAAGCGCGGCCCGGACCAATGAGATCCTGTGATCTCTTTGGCGATTTGGGTGAGGGACGAATAGGTCGTTCCGCCATACTCGAACCCATTCTCGGTGACGGTCACAGTATGGGTGCGGCCGTGCCATTCCCGGATAAGACGGGCACCGGGTTTCAAAGTGAGATTTGGCGAAGGTCCAACCCGCCCTGTGGTTCGCAACGTCTGGGCCAGTGTCTGCAGCTTGCGCAGTGTCGCCTTGCCGAGTCCGCCGTGCTCCATTTCCTGGCACCGGTAGGCGATACCGAGGACCAAAAGATCATGACTGAGCTTAGGTGGCTCGCTCCTATAAAGACGCCGCCATTCGCGACGCAGATCGTCCAGGCTCTCGCGTGCCTGAACGAGCTGCGATGGTTGCGAGGCCGGCGTCGTCGCATGGACGGTCCGCCGGGCCATGGTCACGCCGCTCGACGGTTAGGTTTCGCGGCTTTGGACTCAGGGTTATCCGGCTTGGTCGGGGCAATCCGGTACACCCGATCTTGATCTTTGGATTTCTGCGATACTAGTGCCAGACCAAGCTTGTTGCGCACAACGCCGGCGAAGAAGCCGCGCACGGAATGCTGCTGCCAGCCCGTCGCCTTCATGATCGCTGCGATCGTTGTGCCCTGCGGTTGGCGCAGCATCCCAATCACGTCTGCCTGCTTCGAATTGGCTCGCTGCTTAAGCGGACTTGCCACTTGGCGCGGGGACTTCGTCATTGTCGCTGCTTTGGCTTTTTTCGCAGGCTTACTCTTGGCCATATCAACCTCCTGTTACTCCTCTAGACGGCACATGCCGTCACCATCGAAGCCCCCGCGCAGGTGAAAGGCACTGGCAGGGGAAGTTATGCAGCGGAATGTCAGGTGAACCGGTCGATTATGCTGGCGGCATTGGATGGCGCTTTCGCCACCACACAGGCTTCGTTCCGCCTGGAAGTCCAGCGAATAGTGAGCAATCTTATGGCTCAGTTCGGCAGGCGCGGATCATCATTAAACTGAGCGCCAGACCGCCGTTGAATTTACATAAGGTCGTCTTGTGACGGGAGGTCAATTTCAGGGACCGCAAAGCGACCCTCGTCGGAGTTCGGGAATCGTGATCTACTTCAGCATCGCCATGTTCCTGACAGGAGCTCTGCTGTGAAAGGCAGCAGGAACAGGAATTCGGAGCAGGAAGCGATCAGGCCAATGCCCGCGACCTCTACTCGCAGCGAGCCCAACGGTTCGACGAGTCACGCGGTCATTCCGCGCTCGTTGCAAATCGGAGTGGGCATCGTGCTCACGGCAGTGGCCGGGTTCGTGGACGCGGTAGGCTTTATCGAACTGGGCGGCTTCTTCGCGTCTTTTATGAGCGGGGCCAGCATTTCCCTTGGCGTCAGCGCAAGCGGGACCGATTGGGTCGCTATGTATCACGCAACCGTTTTGATAGCGGTTTTCGTGATCGCGGCGACAATCGCAAGCGTGATCTCCGGGGTAATGCGGCCGCTAGGAGTAGCGACCGCGATCTTGCTCGAGGCCGCCTGCCTCACCGGCGCAATTCTGATGATCGAAAGTGGATGGTCTTCGTCCGATTCAGTGGTTCCCGTAGTGGCTGCCATGGGCATTCAGAATACCGCTTTGCGCCCGATCAGCGGCATACGCCTCGGCGTGACGTTCATGACCGGCACGCTCGTCAGCCTCAGCCAAGCGCTAGGCAGACTCTTGATCGGAAGGGCACGATCATGGAGTTGGGCGCCTCATGCATTGATTTGGTTCTTGTTCGTCGCGGGAGCTGTTGCTGGAGCGGTGCTCCATAGGAAGTACGGGTTTATCGCGATTGCGGTCCCAACACTCGTGGTATGGGCTCTGGGGGCGTTCACGTTTATTGCGGCTCTCGTAGAAATCCGGAAACAGAAGCGTCTAGAAGGCGTTGCAACTTGACGAGAATGACGAACGAGGCGCTCGTGACCGGCATCCTGGGCCATTAGGGTAGTTTTATTGGAGATTTGAACATGACTCGGAAACGTGCGCCGACCTCAGGTATAGGGCACAATCGTGGTCCGACTTGGACGTCGCGAACCTCCGTTCCGCCGGACGCCGTTGCACTGATCGGGCGTCCGACTCGCTCGGTGATGACGTCCGGTAAGGCACGCGCACGCCGATGGATACTCACCTTCGAAAGGCGAACGCCGCCGTTTATCGAACCCTTGATGGGATGGACAGGGGGTGACGATACGCTGACGCAGGTCGAACTCTCGTTTCCTACACGCGCAGCAGCCGTCGCGTTCGCTGAGCGGGAGGGGCTCACCTATCGCCTTCAAGGAGAGCCCCATTCAAGAGGCGTCGGACAGGAGTGTCTCATTGCGCCTGATCTCCGACATACTGGCGGAGCGCGTAAAGGCCGCTCTGCCACTGAGGACGGGAAGGATGCCGCAGCGCCGGCAAAGAAAGGAAAGACCGCCCAGAGGACTCGCAAACTGCGACGTCCGATCCCGTGATGGCGCGACCCGTGAGCGTACGTGGAGAGGTATAAGAAACGATGACAGCGATTACCACGCTGCAGGAACTCCAGAGATTGGCGCGGTCGACCGATCAACGAGGGCCCTTACGTACCACATACGCCCGTGTCGGCTGCATGCCGGCCAAGGCGCTGATTTGCGGCGGCAAATGCATTCTACGCTCCGACAAAAGCTTGATGAACTCGGAATTCACGGTGGGAATAAGCTTGTCGCTGACATCCCGGCTGTGCTTCTTCGCGTCCAGTCATTGCGGGACCATTAAAAACCGAGTTGGCGTCACTCGCGTTGTTGTTGAAGTCACCAAAAGACTACGCGCGGCAAATAGCAATCCGGTTACCCGACCGACAATGTGCGCGAGCTAAATATCTTCTCCGAGGCTATCTGAGGTCATGAGTCACCTGCTCCATCTGCGATCACGCCCCGCACAGCTTTCTGCAGCTGAGGTACGACCGTTTGCTCAAACCACGGCTGCTTTCGCATCCAGATTTTGCTTCGCCAACTCGGATGCGGAAGCGGGAAAAACTTCGGGCCATATTCTGTAAATGCTTTCACCGTTTCCGTCATCGATTTTTTCCGACTTGATCCCAAGTAGCGCATTTGGGAATACTGACCCACGAGCAGCGTTAACTGGAGATTTGGGAGTTGATTAAGTACTCGCTGATGCCATAGCGGGGCGCATTCCGGACGAGGTGGCTTGTCGCCACCGTTTGCTTCAGCACCGGGGTAGCAAAAGGCGATCGGGACGATCGCGATCCTTGTTTCGTCGTAGAAGTTCGAACGGTCCAAATTCATCCAATCGCGCAGATGATCGCCGCTCGCGTCGTTCCACGGGATACCAGTTTGATGTACTTTGCTGCCGGGTGCCTGACTGATGATCAATAATCGTGCGCTTCTTGATGCGCGCAAAATTGGCCGTGGACCTTGCGGAAGGTTGGCTTCGCAAATCCTACAAGCACTGATTTCGCGCAAGAGCTGCGGCAAAGACATTACACAGAACCTCTTTGGTTCATCACCAATATGTGGGCCACGGGAGCTTCGCAAGTAGTCGCTGACAGAGTTATGACGGTGACCTTCGACTCGCTATCGGTTGTGGTTCAGTATTTTCTAGTTGGAACAATACTTTGAAGCTTTCATTCATTCTCACTTGGCCCTCCAAAGACGACGAAGCCGGAACGATGTCGGCTTCGTCCGGCTCAGCATCGATTGCCTCGGTAATGAGAATATCGATCTCGGCAGTGTCGAAGCCCGTTTCCGTGACGTCGAAGTTCGGTTCGACGGAGAGCTCCTTGGAGCTCCAAGGCTAGCAAATTTCGGTCCCGCCCGGCTTTCTCCGCAAGTCTGTTATCAGATGACATGGGCTCGGATTTGAGAAGGGGAGGGGTGGTCGAAACGATAGGAACATCCGTCATTACCCACGGAGACCGCTGCTTCGGTCCGGGCGTGGCCGGCAACAATCCCGTGGGCGCCATCAATAGAAACTGGATTGATGAAGCCGAATTCCTGGATGCTAGCGGTGATCTGTTTGATTTGATGGGAGTGTGTGTACGCGGATTTATCGACCGATGTTTTAGCATTTCAAGCATTTCTTGGGTCCGTGTATTTGATTGTCAGCGTGCCAGTGACCTCCACGGCCAACGGCCCTGAAGCACGCGGACCCGCGGACCGACAAAAAACCAGAATCAAAATATAGGGAAGTCTTCCCTGATACTCTTCCGAAAGTCGCCTGATCCGAAAAATCCATCCCTATGTTCTTGTTCACAGGGAGAAAGCTCAAATGCGGAGCGGCTCGCATAGGTCTTCCATATTGAGCTACAGCAAGCCCGCGCTGCGTCGGGGACCGGAGCCCGACGGGGCTATGCCGTCATCGTCGCGGGAGAGGTGACAATCCGAGTTCCGCAAGCTTCGCCCTAACCGTAATCTCGGATCGCTTGAGCTTCAGGCTCATGATCGCAGCAGGCATCCTCTCGCGAGCCAATGAAATGAGCTCCTGAACTGCCTCGATGGTCCAAGGCCGATCCGCACCACTTCCGATTTCGCCCATCAGAAGTTCCCATTGAGATGCATGCCCTTCGGCACTTGGCGTCTTTTGCAACGGGAGATATCGAACAGAAAGCCGCCAAACCCCTTCGATAAAGACTTCGTGTTTCGGTCTCCCGCCGCCGAGCCGCCCAGGCATACGGTCGCTGACTCGCAAGTGAGGAGAGCGAGCCAGCGGCGCGGCGACTTAGGGCATCCTCTAGGCCAAGGGCGAGCACGAGGAACATGCCGTTGGCTGGCCCCGTAACTCGCCTCAACTGCCAAACTCATCAAGGAGCTTTGATGAGGCCCTCAGCGCCTCGTCCAGATCCGGTCTCTCGTTGATCGGCGAAACCGAGGGCGGGAAGCAGGATCGTCAAGAGCCCCACGATGAAAAGCGTAATCCAGATAGCGACCATGGTGCTGTCCTCAGAGATTTCGATGACTGTCGTGCGTGCAGACCCCGGCTCAAAATCGGGCTTTTCGTGCGCGTTCCCGCGCTCCGCGATCGGTCAACACGGACCCATTGCGGCGCAAACAGCGAATTGAGCTTGGAAAAGTCTGCTGTTCTTGAAACCCCGGGCGGCTCCGACGAGAAGTCGGCCACCCGGGACGACTAGCCTGCTTGAAGGTAGCCCGCGCGAAAACGAAAGAATCCAAATGCAAACATGCTCATGGCATATTCAATGTAGATAAACTTTCGTAGAAAACAAGTAGCTCGCGCTCTGTGTTGCCAGCCCCTTTCAGACCGTGGCCTTTCGCGCCGAGGCCAAGCCCGACGTGTACTGACTGATGTCCACGGCCATGCATCGGCCTGTCGATGGATGTGTGCAATGGCACCTGACGATGGCGAGTATGGCGACTGCCGGAGTCCAAAAAGCCTGCATTCGACGATTGGGTATCTAAGCCCTATGGAGTTCGAAAAGCAGGCCGGATTCGCCTCAGTGCATGTCAATGAAACCGGTGCAGGCCAATCATTAATGTCAAGCATGAGTTTCAATGCGTCGTTGTGCTAATCGAGACCGCTACCTTCTGCCTATCAATACGAGGCTGGGCTCCCGGTGTGGATCAAGTTGGCGCGTCTCCTCCCTGTTCTAAACCGAAGCACCGCTGTTCTACGCACGGTAAACAGCGGCCTCGGTGACAATAACGTCCATGGGGATATCGTGCGGCTGCGGAACAAAGCCTTCGATGCGGCTTGCCTCAGTTCCTACACCGATCGCTAGAGGCTTCGGCCGCATCGCCGCGAGCGTACGGTCAAAGTATCCTCCGCCGTGACCAAGCCGATAAAATCCGCAAAAACCGACCAAAGGTGCGATGACGACATCGGGGATGACCGGTTGCCCCTGCTTTGGCACCATGATGCCCCAAAAGCCGCGGGCCATCGGATCGCCAGGTTGCCACTTGCAGTATTCAAGCGGTGCTTGCTCCCTGACTACGACGGGTAGTGCCAGAGTGTGGCGCCTTCTGATGCGTAGCCGTTCCGCCCATTGCCGCAGGTCGAACTCGCCTTGGATGGGCCAGTAGACACCAAGCGTCCCGCGGAGTCGTTTAAAGACTACATCCAGGTTACGGGCAATCGCGTCGGTCAGAAGAGAACGGTCAGCGGAGGGAAGATGCATGCGCTCGTCCTTGAGGCGAACCCGCTCCCTGACGCGCCAAGCTCTTGTCTCAGCATCCATCAAATCCATGCCTCCTCTGTCGGCTTTTCAACGACTTCTTGTTGGTTCAGCCAAGCGCCGAGGCTCAGGGACCGGCGACGAATGCGGTCTTGTATAAATTGAGCAGCCGATTGACGTTGACTATCCCGCGGGCGCGTCAAGCTTACCGCTGTCTCTTGGTTTGACGATCGGCTCGTCGTCATCAATCAAAATCCGTTCTGCTGCGCCGTCAAGATCGTCGTATTGACCGCTCTTGAGCGACCACATGAACGTTGCGAGCCCAACAAGGCCGAGCCCAAGAGCGATTGGGATGAGAAAAAAGAAATCCATCAGCGAATCGCTTGATAAGCGTGCCAAGTACCATGACCCAGCAGCGGAAAGACGAGTATCAATCCAACGAGGCCGGTGGCGAGACTGACGAGAAACAGACCTAGCACAATCATGCCCCAGGTGAGCATAACCGGCAGGTTGTTCCAGACGAGAGCGGTGCTGGTCCCCATTGCCGTCAGCGCATCCACGCGCTCGTTGAGCAGCATCGGTATCGACAGCGCGCTGATGGCGAATGAAAATGATGCGAACAGCCCGCCTACTACGCTGCCGACGATCAGCATCATCCAGCCGGTCGGCGTTGTGAATAGCATCGGCACGATATGATCGAGGCCCGGAAAAGGTCGCAGTCCGAAGAACAGGGCATAAATGATGACAGCGGCGCGCATCCACAACAACATCAGAAGACAAAGCAGGATGCCCGTGAACAGAACCTGGCCACCGGACCTGGGGTTGACGAAGATCATCCGCATGAGGCTGACGGCCTCTCCGGACGCGATGCGACGGCTCTTTTCATAGAGGCCGATGGCGAGCAACGGCCCGACCACCATAAAGCCAGCAAATGCCGGAAAGAGGATATAGTCCCATCCGAATGCAACAAGGCCGATCACGATTGCAACTGAGACCAGAAAGACCAGAGCGCCATACATCAAGCTGCTCAGCGGCTGCACCTTCAGGTCGCGCCATCCAGCCGCCAGCCATGTAAAGGCAATCGACGGCGCCAGTTGCCGGTTCCAGGTTTGCTTCCGCGGTGTCGGGGGCAGCACGGCTGGGATGGTCGTCATGCTTTGTCTCTTTCCGTCTTCTATGCATTCACCGCGGCGAACATGAAGATTTGGCGGCGCGGAAGCGGTTTTGTGCGTTGTCCGGATCGCCTTGCCTAACATGATCGACGCAGGCCGGTTGCGACATAACCGCGACGTAAACAAGATGGCCGTTGGCGGCGACAAGAAATAGCAGGCCAAGACCGATAGCGATCCAGACCGCCGCCTTGCGCTGAATTCGAGCCTGTTGGGCCGGAATGTTGGTCATTGCTTGCGCGACCTCAAATCGACTAGATACAGCGCGAGAATCTTACGTTCGAGCGAGCCGAGTCGGTTCTCCCATGCCGGCATTTGCCCCTGCCGGCCGTGCCAAACGGTTGTAAAGATCGATTGCGGATCGCCGCCGTGGATCCAGTTGTGATCGGTCAGGTCGGGGGCGCCGAGATCGGACTTTCCCTTGCCGTCGTCGCCATGGCACGAGGTGCAATTTGCGGCGAAAATCGTCTTGCCGGAATCAAGCCTCTGCTGAGGTACTTGCTTTACTGCTGCGGGATCCGAAAGAGATTGTACATAACTCACTACGTTTTCGACGTCAGTGCGCGGCAGAATATTGTCGCGTCCAAATGCAAGCATTTGTGCGACGCGGCTGTTCGGGTGGCTGGAGTTGATGCCGACCCGGATCGTCTCGGCAATCGTCTCCGGGTCGCCACCCCACAACCAGGATTCCGTTGTCAAATTTGGAAACCCCTTGCTTCCCTCAGCATGAAGACCGTGGCAGGCAGCACAATTGTCGCCGAACAGGGCTCGTCCAGTCTGACGCACAATCGTCATTAGCGCGGGATCGGCCTGGATGGCTTGGTAGCTATTGGTCTCGATCTGCTTGGTCCAGCTTTCACGATCGAGCGATGCGCGCTGCAAGGCTTCGTTCACGGTCGTACGCTGATCGACTCCGAGCAGGCCTTTGGTATAGGTCCAGCCCAATGGGAAGGCAGGGAACAGGATCCAGTAGCCGAGCGAAAACAGAGCTGTGGCGATGAGAAAGAAGTAAACCGCGCGCGGAACGGGCGTGTTGAGTTCCTTGATACCGTTCCACTCATGACCCGTGGTCAGATATCCAGTGTGGGGATCGCGTTCTGTCACTGCCATGGCCGATCCTCGTCTTCGATGATCGACGTCGCGGCCCGATCAAACTGCTTCTTGTTTGAAGGCCAATACGTATAGGCCACCACCACGATCGACAGTCCGATAAGGTAAAACAGGCCGAACGATTTGGAAAACCATACGAGTGTGCTGTGGGCGAACTCCATCATCGGCTCCCGACAGCTGCAACGGGCTTGTGCGCCGCATCGGTCAGCCGGCCGAGGATCTGCAGATAGGCGACAAGCGCATCCATTTCAGTAAGAGCGCCCGGCGCGCCGTCGAAGACCCGGACGTTTGTCGCTTCGCCGTAACGCTTGGTTACGCTTTCCGCTTGCGGCGAATCGGGTGCGGTCTGCCCATAGGCATCGTTAGGCGCATTGGCGATCATTTCGTCGGTGTAGGGAACGCCTACCGCACGCATTGCCCGGAGGTGTCCGCCGAGATCGTCGGCTCGCAACGCAGTCCGCGATAGCCAGGCATAGGCCGGCATGATCGATTCAGGCATTACGGCGCGGGGGTTGTTCAGGTGTGCGACGTGCCACTCGTCGGAATATTTGCCGCCAACGCGTGCCAGGTCCGGTCCGGTACGCTTGGAGCCCCATAACATCGGATGGTCGTACTTCGACTCGACAGCCAGGGAATACGGACCATAGCGCTCGACCTCGTCCCGCAGCGTCCGTATCATTTGCGAATGACAGGCATAGCAGCCTTCGCGGATGTATATGTTCCGTCCGGCGAGCTCTAACGGCGTGTAGACCCGCATGCCGGGCGCCGCTTCGACCGTTTGGTGGATTGTGAAGAGTGGCGCGATCTCGACGATGCCACCAATACTGGCTACGCCAATGATCGCCAGGACGAGTCCGATCGCTTTTCGCTCCAGACGATAATGAAAGCCAAACATGAGCGTCACTCCCCAGGTTGAAGGGCGGGTGTGCCGACCAAAACAGAATCGGGCGCGTTGGAGACCGGCTCGCGTGCGACTTGCGGCGCGGTACGGATCGTCATCCAGATATTGTAACAGCCCACAATCGCTCCGATCAGGAATAACAGGCCGCCGATCGCCCGTGCGATGTAATACGGCCTCATGGCCACAACGGATTCAATGAACGAATAAGCGAGCGTGCCACTCTCGTTGTAGGTGCGCCACATTAGCCCCTGAATGATGCCGGAATTCCACATCGAGAAGACGTAAACAATGGTGCCTGCGACCGCCAACCAGAAATGCACTTCGACAAGCTGCGCCGAATACATCCCTTCGCGCTTCCAGAGCCAAGGCACAGAAGCATAGATAGCGCCGAAGGTGATCATCGCGACCCAACCGAGGGCGCCTGCATGAACATGGCCGACCGTCCAGTCGGTATAATGCGACAGCGCGTTGACTGTCCGGATCGCCATGAACGACCCCTCGAAGGTCGACAGTCCATAAAAAACAGCCGCCACCATCATAAAGCGCAAGGTCGCGTCGTCACGAACCTTGTCCCATGCACCGTTAAGCGTCAGCAGCGCGTTCGCCGCGGACGCCCACGATGGCACCAAAAGCATGACGGAGAAGGTCATGCCGAGTGTCTGTACCCAATGGGGAAGAGCCGTATAGTGGAGGTGGTGCGAGCCCGCCCACATGTAGAAGAATGTGATGCCCCAGAAGCTGATAATTGACAGCCGGTAAGAGAAAATCGGGCGATTGGCTCGTTTCGGCAGGTAATAATACATCATGCCGAGGAAGCCCGCGGTCAGGAAGAACGCAACTGCGTTATGGCCATACCACCATTGCGTCATGGCGTCCTGAACGCCGGAGAATGACGAGTAGCTCTTGGCGTGTCCGAACGACACCGGCACGGCGAGATTGTTGACGATGTGCAGAATCGCCACAACCAGAATGAAAGCCATGTAGTACCAGTTGGCGACATAGATATGCGGCTCTTTGCGTCGTGCGAGCGTGCGCATATAGATTGCGAAGTAAACCACCCACACGATCACCAGCCAGATGTCCGCGTACCATTCGGGTTCGGCGTATTCTTTCGACTGAGTGATCCCCATCATGTAGCCGGTGACGGCGAGCAGGCAAAAGAGGTTGTAGCCGAACAAAACGAACCACGGGCTGAGTTGATCCGGTAGACGCGCTCGCGACGTGCGCTGCAGCACGTAGAGGGACGTCGCGATCAGCGCGTTGCCGCCGAACCCGAAAATAACCGAAGTTGTGTGGACGGGCCGAAGCCGTCCGAAACTTGACCATGCAGCATCGAAGGCCAGATCCGGATAGACCAATTGCCAAGCGACCCAATCGCCGACAAACATTCCGATAACGGCCCATACCATTGCGATAACGATGCCCGCTTTAGTCGGATCATCGTAATAATATGCAAACCGCGCTTCAGTTGGCTCTGGCGAGTAGTACTTAGAAATGATTCCGAAAATGCCGCCGAGCCCAACGAGAAAAATCAACAGTCCTTGCCCGCCAAGGAGGTCATCGCGTCCTGCAGCGGCTAGCACAAGGCCGGCGACGGCCAATACGATCAGCATCACCATCGCGAACTGGCGCTCATTAGTCGTCAGCTGTGCGATCATAAGTGTAGTTCCATTACCTAAAACACGTTGTACTGGTGTCGCTGTCCATCGAGTCCAAAAAGGGCAGTAAGCGTGCGGCCTCCAAGTTTATCGCTCTGAAGCGCTTCGGCGGCCCCGCTGCAGCGGCCGCTCGCCGAAGTCGATGATCGAGCGGTGCAGGATTTGGCCCTCGGAGCCAACCCGAAGTCTTACATGTCGCCCGTGATAGAACAGGTTGAGTCGGAACGTCCCACGATCTGCATCTATCCCGCTTTCGCACACGCTCGTGATGCTTTTGCTCCGCATCAGGGCGGGAACGTCGGTGGGTGACACATCGAGAAGTTCGCCGATCAGCGCAGCGTCTAGAGTGAAGCAGTTGCCGTCGCGTTTAATCGTTGTTTCGCTGTTGCCAACGGCGCTACGACTAGCAGTCATTGAAAACTCCTCCGTAAGAACACGTAAGCGCTCAACTCTCACGCTCGGGCGGCAACTCTAATGGTGGGACCGCGAGTGCCAAACGATCGGGCTTTCTTCGGTATGGAAAAATCCGATTTCTTCAGCATGAGGTCAGCGATCGTGTATCGATCAAGCGTTGCGATGAAGGCGTTGAGGGCTTCATTGAGCATTGAGGGTAACTTGCAGCAACCTGTCACGATGCACTGATTGCCTGTGGCAAAGCACTCCACGAGCGCGAAGTCAGGCTCGGTTGCGCGTATCACGTCGCCGACGACGATCGAGTCTGGAGACTTGGCCAGCATAAAGCCGCCTGAGCGACCCCTGAGACCTTTCAGGAAGCCGTGTCGCACGAGAATATTGACGACCTTCATCAAATGCGCCCGCGAGATCTGATACGTGCGAGCAGTCTCCTCAATGGTGAGCAGTGTGTCGCCGGACGCTGCGGAATACATCAGAACGCGAAGCGCATAATCCGATAATGTTGTAAGGCGCATAGGTCGTCCATCGCTCCATCGACTATGAAAACCTTCGACGGGATACCGAGGCTGCTTATATCAAGACGGCCACGGCAAGAGCGCCAATGAAGGCCCAGGCAAATGAGTTGATCAACATGCGAACCAGGTCGCGATTGTCAGCCTTGGCTACACCAATCGCATCACATGCGATATCGCCCGGTAGCAGTAGAACCGCGGTAAACGCGTTGAGGACGGATGTTGCATGTCCCATGGGGTGTCTCCGATCTGATCTTGACAATAATACCCTCGGTTGATAAAAGCAATAGTGAAAATATATCTTTAGGAAATCAAGGATGGAAGAAGCTGCCAAGCGGCGCGCCAGAATAACGGCCGAGATAAAAGATCGGACCGGCATTGACGAGGCTATGATTAGCGTCCTCGTGACGGCGTTTTATGCCCAGGTGCGGAACGATCCGCTTATAGGCCCAATTTTCGAAGAAAAGGTGGACGACTGGAACCATCATCTGGAGAAGCTGTGCGCTTTTTGGTCGTCGGTAGTGTTGATGACGGGCCGCTATCATGGTCAACCCATGCAGGCACATCTTTCACTTCCAATCAGGGCCGAGCATTTCGAGCGTTGGCTCGAAATATTCGAAGCGACGGCCCTGTCTGTTTGCCCAAGAAAGGCAGCGGATGTCTTCATCGATCGTGCCCGCCGAATTGCTGACAGTCTGGAGCTCGGAATCGCTACGCGTCGGGGTGAGATAACACGGCCGCGCTGGGCGAAAGCTGAAACAACGCCACAGCACTAAACTGTCAGTATCTGCGTTGTCGCAATGTCGTCAGGACGCAGCGGTCAAGTTCATAGCGAGCTTATTGGGTCCAATACGACTAGCAGCAGACGATCGTCCTTGGTTGCGACACCGGACATCAAGGAAATGCAACCTTCGATGCCATCGAACGGGCTTCAGAAAATGCCGCGCGGAGTAGACCGATATACAACAAAAAGCGTCTTCTGGATCTCGTATGTCCTGTCGACGCTTGTAGTGTTTTTCAATCCAGAGATAAGCGCTTGGCGGGGAGAGCAGTCGCTGAAGAGAGTATTTTGGGGCTATGGCGTCCTTGGGACGATCGGCTTTGGTGCGCTGTACTTCTTGGCCGATCAAACCGTGCTGCGACAAATTCTGCTAATGTTTATAGTCGCTTATATGGTCTGGCTGCTGGTTTCAATTTGGCGCTCCAGCAGCGCCTTCGATAACATCTGGAGCACGTTCGCGCGTCTGCTGGTCGTGGCGTGGACAGCGAACACCATTATGGTTGTGACGTTCCTCGAACTCGATCTGATCCGCAGCTGCTTCGGGTATTGAGCGGTCGAAGGGAAGGACCGGTGCGAAGATAGGTCCGGTCGCAATGCTAATCCCGCAAAGAGAAACGAGGCGTTCTTGACACAGATTGATGAAAAACTTGAGCCAATCTTGGCCGAGGTTATTCGCCGCAATGCAGGCGAGATTGAATTCCATCAGGCGGTGCGTGACGTGCTGGAAAGCCTGGGGCGCGTCATCGCCAAGCACCCGGATTACGCCAATGACGCTCTGATAGAGCGAATCTGCGAGCCCGAACGGCAGATCATTTTCCGGGTACCATGGGTTGATGACAAAGGTCAGGTCCAGATCAATAGAGGCTTCCGCGTGCAGTTCAATTCCGCGCTCGGACCCTACAAGGGTGGAATCCGATTCCATCCTTCGGTGACGCTTGGTATCATTAAGTTTTTGGGCTTCGAGCAAACCTTCAAGAATGCGCTGACGGGTCTTCCGATCGGCGGCGGCAAAGGTGGGGCCGATTTCAACCCCCGTGGTCGTTCCGATGGCGAAATCATGCGATTCTGCCAATCCTTCATGACCGAATTGCATCGTCATCTCGGTGAATACACCGACGTACCCGCTGGCGACATCGGCGTGAGCGGACGTGAGATTGGATATATGTTCGGTCAATACAAGCGCCTAACAAACCGCTTTGAGGCGGGTGTGCTGACCGGCAAGGGCTTGGTCTATGGTGGCTCGAGAGCGCGAAAGGAAGCGACAGGTTATGGTGCGGTCTATTTCGTGGAGCGCATGCTCGCTACCAAGGGCCAGGAGTTTTCCGGTAAGCGAGCGGTCGTGTCAGGGTCCGGTAACGTGGCGATTTACACTATGGAAAAGATCTTGGAATTTGGAGGCACGATCGTGGCGTGCTCGGATTCCAACGGCTATGTGGTGGACGAAAGCGGTATCGACCTCGACCTGGTGAAGGAAATCAAAGAAGTTCGGCGGGAACGGATTTCTGAATATGTGCGGCTAAAGGGGACCGGAGCGCACTACATTGAAAATGGCTCGATCTGGGATGTCGCATGTGAGATTGCAATGCCATCGGCAACGCAGAATGAACTGACGGGAAAGGACGCGCGTGCGCTCATCAAAAATAAAGTGGTAGCCGTTGGCGAAGGGGCGAACATGCCATGTACGCCCGAAGCAGTACGCCTGTTCCGGGAGGCTGGTGTTCTATTTGCGCCCGGCAAGGCTGCAAATGCTGGTGGAGTAGCCACATCCGCTTTGGAGATGCAACAAAACGCCTCACGTGACAGCTGGACATTCGAGCAAACGGAAACTCGCTTGGCCGCGATAATGCACGGCATCCATGATGTTTGCGCAGAAACGGCAGAAGAATACGGATCCGCGAATGATTATGTTT
>NZ_JBFWPA010000092.1:0-25720 GCF_050250235.1 Pseudorhodoplanes sp. | reverse complement strand
CCGATTCGCCGATCAAGGAGCCGAAGGACTTCGTCGGCAAGAAGCTTGGCGGTGCTGCCAATGACGGCGCCCTGAAACTGTTTCCGGCGCTCTGCAAGGTAACGAAGGTCGATTGCTCCAAGGTCGAGATCACCAACATGCAACCGAACCTGCGCGAGCAGATGCTCATGCAGGGGCAGGTCGACGGCGTGTTCGGCTATGTCAACACCATCCGCTTCTCGGCGAAGCTGATCGGCGTCGACGACAGCAAGCTGCGCTACATCAATTTCGGCGATTACGGCATGGACCTCTATTCCAACGCCATCATCGTCTCGAAGAAACTGCTGAAGGAGAATCCCAAGGCGGTGGCCGGCTTCCTGCGTGCGCTCAACAAGGGTATCCAGGATTCGCTGAAGGATCCGGATGCCGCGGTAGCGGCAGTTGCCAAGCGTGAGCCGCTGATCAAGACCGGCGTGGAGCGCGAGCGTTTCGACGCCACGCTGAAGGATGAGATGAATCATCCCGAGATCGCCAAGATCGGGCTCGGCAATGTCGATCCCGCGCGCCTGAAGGCTTCGATCGATATCCTGGTACAGGCCAACAAGCTGCCGCGCACGCCGAAGGTCGAGGAGATATTCACCTCGGAATTCCTGCCGCCGGCCGCCGACCTGCCGAAGAAGCTGTTCTGATGACCAACCCTCCCCCGCACGGCGGGGGAGGGTCTGCCTAATGCGTATCCAAGACCGGGACACAAGCAATGGAACTGGGACTGAAAGGCCGGGTGGCGATCATCACCGGCCCGGCGAAAGGCATGGGTGCCGCGATCACCAAATCATTCGCTCAAGAAGGCGCGAAGCTCGCGCTGGTTGGCCGTGATGTCACTGCGATCGAGCCGGTGGCGAACGAGATCACGGCAGCGGGTGCGGAGGCGATCATCGTGCCCTGCGATCTGACCCGGCCCGGCGACTGCGACCAGGCTGCCGACGAAACCATCAAGGCGTTCGGACGGATCGACATCCTGGTGAACGTCGCGGGCGGTTCGGGTCCGGTCGGCAAGACCGGCGCGGAAACCACGCCGGAAGAATTCGACGACATCGTCACGCTGAACATGAATGGCTGCTTCCACACCATGCGCAGCGTGGTGCCGGCGATGATCGCGCAGAAATACGGCAAGATCGTCAATGTCGGCGGCACCTTCGGCATGCGCGGGCGCGCCGGGCGGATGGCTTACTCGGCGTCGAAATGGGGCTTGCGCGGCATCACCAAGAGTTTCGCGCTCGAAGTCGGCCAGCACAACATCAACGTCAATTGCGTCGCGCCCGGCATGGTCGATGGTCCCCGCTTCCGTGACAAGGTCTGCGCCGACATGGCGAAACGTCTGAACATCACCGTCGAAGAAGCGATGGAGCGCCACGCCGCGGATTACGCGCTGAAGCGCGTCACGCTCGACCAGGATGTCGCCAATGCCTGCCTGTTTCTCGCCAGCGACGTGTCGAGGCAGATCACCGGTGTCGACCTCCCGGTCGATGGCGGCTGGGCGATGCTGTGAGGGATGCCATGACTGCCGATCTCGTCATCAACAACGGCATCGTCGTGACGCCGGACGCCGCGTTCCCGGCCAGCGTTGCCATCAAGGACGGAAAAGTCATTGCGGTGGGCGCGGCCGACGCCATGCCCGCAGCGCACGAAACCCTCGACGCCTCTGGGCTGCACATTCTGCCCGGCGCCATAGACGTTCACGTGCATTTCCGCGACCCCGGCTATCCGAACAAGGAGGACTGGGAGAGCGGTACTGCCGCCGCGGCCTTCGGTGGCGTCACTACGGTGTTCGACATGCCGAATACCATTCCTCCAACCGGCAACGGCACGATCCTTGCTGAGAAACACGCGATCGCGGCGGCGAAGGCGCATGTCGATTTCGGCCTCTACGGACTTCTGGGCGAGGACACCATCGACAACGTGCCGGAGCTGATCGCGGGCGGCGTGATCGGGTTCAAGCTCTACATGGGCAACACCTTCGGCAAGATTCCGTCTCCTTCCACCGGCGCGATGCTGGAGGCGTTCGAGGTCGTAGCCGAGACGGGAAAACGCATCTCGCTGCATGCCGAGACCAATTCGATCATGGAGCGGCGTCAGACCCGGCTGACGCAGGCCGGTCGACGCGAGCCGCTGGCCCATCTCGATTCGCGTCCCGCGGTGGTCGCGGTCGAGGCGGTGAGCCGCGCCTGCATCCTCTCCGAATGGACCGGCGCGCGCATCCATATCCTGCATATTTCGTCCGCCGACGAATTGCGGCCGCTGCGCGAAGCGAAAGCGCGTGGCGTCGATGTCACCGGCGAGAGCTGTCCGCAATACCTGTTCCTGTCGACCGATGATTATTCGCGCTTCGGCGGCGTGATCCGCGTCAACCCGCCGGTGCGCGAGAAGGACAACCAGGAGCCGATCTTCGCCGCGCTCCAGGATGGCACCATCGACATGATCGCGACCGATCATGCGCCGCATACGCCCGAGGAAAAAACCCGCAACGACATCTGGGCGGTGGATTGCGGCTTCCCCGGTGTCGAAACGCAGATGCCGGCGATGCTGACGCAGGTAAATGCCGGGCGCATGTCGATTTCGGACTATGTGCGCTGGAGCGCGTACAACCCGGCGCGGCATTGGGGCCTTTACCCGCGCAAGGGCGCGATCCAACCGGGAGCCGACGCCGATCTCGCGCTGGTCGATCTGTCCCTCGAATGGGTCGTCGACGACGCGAAAATCCAGTCGCGCTCGAAGATTTCGCCCTGGCACGGCCGCAAGGTGAAGGGCCTGCCGGTCCACACCATCGTGCGCGGCCGTTTCGTGATGCGCGACCGCACGCTTGTTGCCGGCACCAAAGGATGGGGCCGCTCGGTGCACGCTATCCAGAAGATGCCGGCGCCCGATGTGCGCAATGCCGGCAAGACCATGCGCGCCGTGACGAACGGCTTTCGTCCTTCGCCCACCACAGAGAGCGCAGCATGAGCAACCGGCAACTCACCCACGACGACTCATTTGTCGAGCTGGAGAACGTCACGCTGACCTATGGCCGCGGCGACAAGCAGGTGCAGGCGCTGACCGAGACCAGCCTCAAGATCGGACGCGGCGACTTCGTGGCTCTGGTCGGACCGTCGGGTTGCGGCAAGTCGACGATTCTCAAGCTTGTTACCGGACTGCTTAAGGCGTCAAGCGGCTATGTCTATGTGTCCGGGCGCGAGGTCGGGGCTGAGCCGATGCGGGTTGGGATGGCGTTCCAGAATCCGACGCTGCTGCCATGGAAGACCATCCGCGACAATGTCATGTTGCCGCTGAAGATCGTGCCGCCGTTCCGGCAGGAATTCCGCTCAAAGCGCAAGACCGAGTTCCGCGATCGCGTGGACGCCCTGCTCAAGCAGGTCGGGCTCGAGGGCTTCGGAGACAAATATCCCTGGCAACTCTCGGGGGGCATGATGCAGCGCGCCTCGCTCTGCCGCGCGCTGATCCACGATCCGCAATTGCTGATGCTGGACGAACCGTTCGGCGCTCTCGATCAGTTCACGCGCGAGGAATTGTGGACGATCATGCAGGATCTCTGGATATCCCGAAAGCCGACGGTGCTGCTCGTCACCCATGACCTCAAGGAGGCGGGGTTTCTTGCCAACCGCATCTGCGTGATGCAGGCGCGGCCCGGCCGGATCATCGACGATACCGTGGTTCCATTCGCACGGCCGCGCAGTATCGAGATGTCTTATGCGCCGGATTTCGTCACCATGACGCAGCGGCTGCGCGAACTGATCATCGCCAACCGTCCGCAGAAGGAGGCCGCGTGATGAGCCCGCAAGCGCGCCGGCGGATCGCCTCCGCCGCCCTGATCATCGGCTTCTTTCTGCTGTGGGAATTCCTGTGCCGGGCCTTCAGCATCAGCGATCTGGTGGTGCCGAAGCCGAGCCAGATCCTGGTCACGCTGTGGGATCGCGCTCCGGCGCTGTGGCCGCACACGCTGCAGACGCTTTACACGACGCTGGTCGGCTTCGGCTTCGGCATTCTGATCGGTGTGTTGCTGGGCATGCTGGTGGGCGTGTCGAAGATCGCCTACGATGTGGCCTATCCGCTGCTGATCGGCTTTGCCTCGATCCCGAAAGTCGCGGTGGTGCCGATCTTCGTGCTGTGGTTCGGCGCAGGCGCGGTCCCCGCGATCCTCACCGCGATGATCATGTCGATGTTTCCGATCGTGGTGAATGTTGCGACCGGCCTTGCCACCACGGAGCCCGAACTGGAAGATGTGATGAAAACGCTGCGGGCCAGCAAGCTCGACATTCTCTGGAATGTCGGCCTGCCGCGCGCGATGCCCTATTTCTTCGCCTCGCTCAAGGTTGCGGTCACGCTCGCCTTTGTCGGCGTCGTGCTGTCGGAGACCGTCGCCTCCAACCGCGGCATCGGCAATGTGATGATGATCGCCTCGTCCTCCTTCGACGTGCCCCTGGTCTTTGCCGGCCTGATCATCCTTGCGGTGATGGGCGTATCGCTTTACGTCATCTTCTCGCTGATCGAGATGCGGATCACCGGCTGGGCGCACCGCAAGGACGAATTCGCGATCGGCTGAGTGGCGGAGTTCATCGTGCGGGTGATCGAGGTTGAGCACGCGCTGACGGCGCCGGACGCGGCGGCCGTCGGCCCGGTCGGCATCGCGATCGACGGCGATCGGATCGCGCGCGTGGCGCCGCATCCTGGCAGCGCGCCGTCGCTGCTTGCGATGCCGGTGATGTGCAACGCCCACGATCATGCGCGCGCGGCGCGGGCAAGTTCCATCGGAGGCTCGTGTAAGCCGCTGGAAACCTGGCTGCATTATCTTGCTATGTTTCCCGCGGTCGATCCGTATCTCGCGGCGTCGGTTTCGCTCGCGCGGTCTGCGCTGGGCGGGCAGGGCATCGTCATGGTGCATTACACCCGGGTCCAGGGGATCACCGATTACGTGACCGAAGCCAAGGCGGTGGCGCGCGCGGCACGCGATGTCGGCGTGCGGGTCGGGTTTGCGGTCGCCCTGCGCGACCGCTATCCGCTGGTTTACGGGCCATCCGAGCCGATCCTCGACGCGATGCCCGCGCCGGCCGCGGATGAAATCCGCCGCCGCTTCCTGCGCACGCCAATGCCGGTCGCCGAGCAGATCGCGCTGGTCGAAGCGGTAGCCGAGGAAACCGACACGCCGGATTTCAACGTGCAATATGGTCCGGCCGCCGTGCAATGGTGCTCGGACCCGCTGCTGCGCGCGGTCGCCGAAGCGTCCGCCCGTACCGGACGGCGCATTCACATGCATTGCCTCGAGACCCGCTATCAGCGCGACTGGGCGGACCGCGAATTCCCCGATGGCATGATCCGCTATCTCGATGCGATCGGTCTGCTCTCGCCGCGGCTGACGCTTGCGCATTGCACCTGGGCGCGGCCGGACGAACTCGAATTGCTGGCAGAGCGCGGCGTCACGATTTCGGTCAACACCTCGTCCAATCTCGGCATCCGTTCCGGCATCGCTCCGCTTGCGGAGATGAAGCGGCGCGGATGCCGCGTGGCGTTCGGGATCGACGGGCTCGCGCTAGACGAGGACGACGATTGCCTGCGCGAGATGCGTTTGACGCATCTTCTGCATGGCGGACGCGGCTTCGATGTCGATGTCAGCCGCGCGGACATCCTGACGTCCGCCTGGCGCAACGGCCGCTTCTCGGTGCTCAACCGCGACGATGGCGGCAGCCTCGAAGCCGGGGCGCCGGCCGATGTCATCCTGCTGGACTGGGCGCATATCGACGACGACCGGCTGCGCACCGACCTCGATCCGCGCGATCTGCTGTTCGCGAGGGTCACCGCGGATCATATCGAAGAGGTGATCGTCGGCGGCGTGACCATCGTGCGCAGCGGTCACGTGCTCGGGATCGATTATCTGGCGATGCTGCAGGACTTGCTGGCTCGCTTTCGTGCCGGGATGACGGAACTGGCGCCCCTCGCGGCTGCGATGCCGGCACTGGAGAATGCGATTGCGATGCATTTCTCCGGCGAGACGCCTTGCTGTTGAGGAAGAGGCACATGCCGATCGCCAAAGTGCATCGCATTTCCGCGAACGGTCCCGACGATGCGAGCGGAATCGCGCGCGCCATCGAGCAGGGCCGGATCGACCCGCGCGGCGTGATTGCCGTGTTCGGCAAGACCGAAGGCAACGGCTGCGTCAACGATTTCAGCCGCGGCTTTGCCACCATGACGCTGACGCAGTTCTTCGCGCAGTTCATGCCGCGGGGGGAGGCCGAAAGGATCTGCTTTGTCATGTCGGGCGGCACCGAAGGCGCGATGGCGCCGCACTGGACCGTTTTCGAACGCGCGGATGGCGAGGGGAGTGGTCCGGCACTCGCGATCGGTCGGGCGCACACCGCGGCGCTGCCGCCGGAACATCTCGGCCGCGCCGGGCAGATTGCGTCCGTTGCCGATGGTGTGCGCGCGGCCATGCGCGATGCCGGGATCGACGATCCGTCCGGCGTGCATTTCGTGCAGGTCAAATGTCCGCTCCTGACCGCACAGCGGATCGGTGACGCAACAACGCGCGGCGAGACGGTCGCAACCTCATCGACGCTGAAATCCATGGGGCTGTCGCGTGCAGCCAGCGCGCTCGGCGTCGCGGTTGCGCTCGGCGAACTCAAGGCGGAGACGATTGCCGATAAGGACATCGGCGAGAACTGGTCGCTGCATTCCGGCCGCGCCAGCTGTTCGGCCGGCATCGAATTGTTGGGGCACGAAATCGTGGTGCTTGGCATGTCGAGCGCATGGAGCGGACCGCTGGCAATCGATCATGCGGTGATGTCGGATGCGCTCGATGTCGAACCGGTGCGCGGCGCGTTGCGCCGGCTTGGCTTTGCTGCGAACGGGCAACTTGTGGGGGCGGAATGCGAGAGGCTGATCGCACTGCTCGCCAAGGCCGAGCCCAGCCAGAACGCGATGCTGCGCGGCTTCCGGCATACCATGCTGGACGATTCCGACATTTCGCCAACGCGGCATGCCCGTGCCTTCGTCTGTGGTGCGCTCGCGGGCCTGGTCGGGCATGCGGAAATCTACGTGTCGGGTGGCGCCGAGCATCAGGGACCCGACGGCGGCGGTCCGGTCGCCGTAATCGCGACGCGATAGCAGCGCAAATTTTGAGGCGTGATGTTTCACGCTCCCTCGTGTTGACTCAGTAAAGTGAAATAGTAAACTAACCTAACTATTTTGGCGGAGATCGCGATGGATGCCGCATCGTCCGGAACGGACCAGCGCTTGAACCGGCGGCTACCCGACGCCAGCTTGCGTGACTATCTCGAAACCAACGCGGATATCGTTACCCGCATCACGAAGCCGGTCCGCATGGACGACATCGGCGCGCTGTCGGCACAAAGCGAGCAGCCGATTGTGTTCGAAAGCATCATCGAGAAGCCCGGCTTCCGGCTGTGTGACATCCTGGTGAAGAATCGCCGCTCTCAGGCGCGCGCGCTTGGCGTTTCGCGCGAGGATTATCTGAAGACGCTGGCCTACCGGCTGCGGTTGCCGCCGCGCGGCTTCAAGGACGTCAGGACCGGCCCGGTGAAGGAGATCGTGAAGACCGGGAGCGATGTCGACTGGCGCATCCTGCCGATCCCGCGCCACAAGGACGCGGACGAATTTCCCTACGTCACCGCGATGAACATCATCCGGGACCCGGAGACCGGATTCTACAATTCATGCCACGCCGGTACATACGCTGTTGACGCCAGACGCGGGTTGATCAGCTTCGCGACCCCGCACTCGCATGTCATCATGAACAAGTATCGCGCGATGGGCATGGACAGGATGCCGATCGCCTTCGTGTTCGGAATTCCGCCGGCGTTCGAGATCATGGCCAATTTCTCCGGCCTCCACATGGACATGTGGGGCGAGATGGAGATGGTCGGCACCATCATGGACCGCGACATCGAGATGGTGCCGTGCGAGACGATCGACCTCACCGTGCCGGCGCATGCGGAGATCGTGGCCGAGGGCTATGTGCGTCTCGGGGAAAAATTCAGGGTGGGCGAGGTGACGTCGCCCTCGATGTACCACCTGCCGCATACCGAAGAGGTGCCCGAGGTCGAGATTACCGCTCTCACGATGCGGGCCGATCGGCCGATCTATCGCAACCACCAGACCTGCCCGGAAACCGACCACCAGCCGCTGCCGCGGTTGTGCCACGAGGCCGTCCTCTACAACCGGCTGAGCGAGATCGGCTGCGCGGTCACGGATGTCCGCTTCCCGACCTGGGGCGCGGCGCTCTCCTGCATCCTGCAGTTCGACTATGCGCGCGACGGCATGGTCAACGATGCGCTGATGACGGCAATGGGCGCGCCATGGCTCAACACCAAGATGGCGGTGGCCATCTCTCCCGATACGGATATCGAGAGTGCAGCGGAGGTCTATCACGCGATGGCGACGCGAGTGGATCCGGCGCGCGACGTGTTTGTCGTGCCGCATACGCGCGGCTCTCCCTATGATCCGTCGGCAACGCCGCTCGACGGGCATTATCCGTTCCGTACCGTCGGCAAGATCGGCGTCGATGCGACCCGCAAGCGCCGGCACGATGTGCATGATTTCGACCGCGCCTGGCCGGTCAACTGGGGCAAGGTTCGCCTCGAAGACTACCTGTGAAGAGGAGTGGAGAAATGAACGAGCATCTGACGCCGCCAAAGCCGCGTGTGCTGGTGGAGGCCGAACCCTTCATTCCCTATGTGAAGGAGGAAGATTTCGCGCCAAATCTCAAGCCGGTTGTCGAGCCCTACAAGAAGCGCATGGGATTTCTCCCGAATGCGCTGAAGCTCTATGCCTACCGGCCGGAAATCGCCGAGACGCTGTGGAAGCTCAACAGCAACGTCATGCGCGATCCGTCGTCGACGCTCGACCAGATGCTGAAGCGCAAGCTGGCCGCCATTGCGTGTGCGACCAACGGGTGCGCGTATTGCACCGCGCATAGCTGCGCCATGCTGAAGAAGCCGCCGAATGCCGATTTCGAAGGCTGGGGTGTCAGCGAGGACGAGCTGCAGGGATTAATCACCGGCGACTACGAGCCGAAGGACGAGTTCGAGCGCGCCTGTATCGACTATGTCCGTGCGGCTTCGCAGGACGCTCCCAACGTGCCGGACGAAATCCTGCAGCGGTTGAAACAGCATCTCACGCCGCCGCAGATCGTCGAACTCGCCTGCGTGGTCGGCTTCTGGAAGTTCTACAACACCGTGCATGACAGCCTGCACATCCCGATCGAGAGTCAGTTGTTGCAGGACACGGGGTATGTCGACCTCTAAATCGCGAATCCGCCGCAATGTCGGCCGCGCGGCAGCATCCGGTTCGCGCGCTGGGGCGGAGGCGAGATTCGAGGCCCCTGCAACGGTCACGCGCGCTGCGTTGCTGGATCGCGGATCGGACAAGCGCTTCCGCGGCTTCGTCTATGACCTGTTGACCATCGCAACGCGGATGAATGCGGTGCGCGAGCATCTCGCGCGCCGCATGAAGCTTTCAGGGCCGCAATACAGCGTGCTGATGGCGGTCGCGCAGGCTCGCGGTGACGGCGGCGTCGGGGTTGGCGCGCTCGCGCGTCTGCTGCACGTATCGAGCGCGTTCGTCGCGACTGAAACCGGAAAACTCGCGCAGGCGGGTCTGATCGCCAAGCGGCCAAATCCGAAAGATCGGCGTGGTGTTCTCCTCGACATCACCCGAGCCGGTCGCGCGTTGATCGAAGACAACAGCGCGGAGATTCGCGCTGTGAACGATGAATTTTTTGGACAGCTCGACCGGGCATCATTCGAGACGGCTGCTTCAGCGATCGCGCTCATCGAACTGGGCTCGCGCAAGGCCATGCACCGCGTCCGGGTGCATGCATTGCAGGCATCATCTGCCTTTCAGGAAGCAGCCGAGTAAGGCTGTCGCAGCAAAAGCCATTGCCGCGCCGCTTCGGCGGCCTCGGCTGGCATGCTTTGCGACAAAAAAACGCTTGTGAAATTTCACAGTCACGTCAGTCTCCGGGGGTCGTTCCACTGAGGGTGACGGTGATGGTTTCGTATTTTGTGCGCTATGACGGCATTGCGACCGAGCCGGCCGCATTCGTCGATTATTACGCGCGCGGCCATGCGGCGATCCTCGAGCGATTTACCGGCATCCGCTCGCTGATGCTGCACACTCCTCAGGTCTGGAATGATCCGTTTCCTGTCAATCCGGGTCGCTCGCTGCTGCTCGCGCAGATGACCTTCGAGGATGCCGCGGCGCTCGATGCGGCGCTGCGTTCTGAGGCGCGCAAGGAAGCGCGCGAGGATTTCGCGCGGTTCCCTGCCTTCAAGGGCGAGGTCACGCACCAGGCCATGAAGACCGAGGTCATCTTCTAGATGAACGTGGAGAACGCACGCAGGATCCTGCAGCGCGATCCCAATCCGCATCTGTTTCGGCAGCTGGCGCTGCGCAGCGTTTCGGCACGCAACCGGATCATGCTGTCGCCGATGTGTCAGTATTCGGCGACGGACGGCCTGGCCAATGACTGGCATTACGCTCATCTTGCCGCGCGCGCCGTCGGCGGCGCCGGCATCGTTTGCGTCGAGGCCACCCATGTCGAACCGCGCGGGCGCATCACCGGGCATTGCCTCGGGCTCTGGAACGACGAGCAACGCGACGCTCTTGCCCGCATCGCGGCATTCGTCGCGCAGCAGGGTGCTGTGCCGGCTATCCAGATCGGGCATGCCGGACGCAAGGCCTCGGTATCGCGGCCTTGGGAGGGGACATTGCCGCTGAAGGAAGATGCGGGTGGATGGACGGTGATTGGGCCGTCTGACGTGCCCTATGCCCAGGGCTTTCCTGTCCCGTTGGCAATGGATTCTGAAACAATCGCCCAGGTGAAGGAAGCCTTCCGCATGGCAGCGCGACGCGCGCGCATCGCGGGCTTCAAAATTCTCGAATTACATGCCGGACACGGCTACCTGTTCCACCAGTTTTTTGCCCCTGTCAGCAATCGCCGCACCGATGAATACGGCGGCTCGCTCGACAACCGCGCCCGCCTTCTGCTGGAGACGATCGATGTCGTCCGCACGGAATGGCCGCTGGAACTGCCGCTCTTTGTGCGGATTTCGCTGACCGACTGGGTGCCGGGCGGCTGGGATATCGGCGAGGGGTTGACGCTGTGCCGCATGCTTAGGGCGCGTGGCGATGTCGACCTGATCGATTGCACCAGCGGCGGCAACGACGCGCGCCAGCGGATCGAGATTCACCCGGGGTATCAGGTTCCGCTCGCCGAGCGCGTGCGGCGGGAGGTCGGTATTGCGACCGGGGCGGTCGGGCTGATCGGGTCGCCCGAGATGGCTGAGGAAGTCGTCGCGAACGGACGCGCCGATCTCGTCATCCTCGGACGCGCCTTGCTGTCCAATCCGCATTGGCCGCTGCACGCCGCCAATGCACTGAAAGCAAAAAATGTGAGCTGGCCGGTGCAGTACGAACGGTCCAACATCTTCTGAGGTGGAGACGGCATTGCTCTCGCAGCAACTCGTGAACGGAATCATGCTGGGGTCGGTCTACGCCATGGTGGCGGTGGCGCTGACGCTCAGCATCGGCGTCCTCAACTTCCTGAATTTCAGCATTCCGGGGCTGTTCATGATCGGCGGCATGTCGATCTGGGCTCTCACCAATGCCGGCATGCCGTGGCCGGTCGCCGCGGCCTGTGCGCTGGTGATTGTCGCCGCCGCCTCAATGGTGGTCGAGCTGTTCACCTGGCGATGGATGCGCGGGGCGGAGCATTTCGTGCCGCTGGTATCGTCGATGGCGTTCCTCCTGCTGTTCGAGCATCTCGCGATCGCCTATTTCGGCTCCGACCTGCGTGTGGTGAATGTTGGCTTTGCGCAGGCCGACATCCGCATTGCAGGGCTGGTCATCGGCATCCCGCAACTGATCGGTTTGATTGTGTCGATCTTCCTGATCTGGGGTTTGTCCGCGCTCCTGAAATACACCCGGTTTGGCCGCGCTCTGCGAACGATAGCGGAGGATTCCGACACCGCGATCATCCTTGGGGTCGACATCAACCGCATTGTGCCGGTCGTTTTCGTGGTGGCCGGGCTGTTCGCGGCCTTTGCGGGCATCGTGTTCGCGCTGAACTACCGTCAGGTGTGGCCTTTCATGGGCGAACTGGTCGGCCTCAAAGGCATCTCGGCGATGATTGTCGGAGGCATGGGCAACATCTGGGGCTCGATTGCGGGAGGGCTGATCATCGGCATCGCCGAAGTGCTGGCGATTGGATATTTCGGCGGTGACTTCGTCGATATCGCCGTGTTCGGACTGCTGTTGCTCATTCTGTTTGTGCGGCCGACCGGATTGTTCAGCCGAACCGTCGCGACCCGGAGCGGCATATGAGCGGCTATTTCGAGGGCATCCTGGTCCTGCTGGCGGTCAATATCGTATTCGCCTATGGCGCATTCCTGCCGCTGTCGGCGGGTCAGCTCAATATCGGGCTTGCAGGATTCGCGGCGATCGGCGCCTATTCGTCCGCCTATCTCAGCAATAACTTCGCGTTGAGCCCGATGATCGCGATACCGGCCGGCGGCTTGTTCGCAGGCTTTGTCGCATTGATCGTCGCGGTCCCGATCCTGCGTACGCGCGGCATCTATCTCGCGCTCGCGACCTTCGCGCTGGGACAGGTGGTGCAGGCGACGATCCTCAATCTCGAAGTCATCGGCGGTGCCGCCGGATATCCGGTCACCGCCTTCATCCGGCTGCCGGTGGTGATCGGTTTCGCCATCGTGGTCATTCTGTTCGTCTGGATTCTGTTCGGAACCCGGTTCGGGATCGCCGTCACCGCGGTTCACGATGACGAGCGCGTTGCCGATCTGATGGGAATCGAGGTGCGTGGCTTCCAGATCGCGGCTTTCGCCATCGGTTCGGCCATCGCCGGCATCGGCGGCGGCCTGTACGGCCATCATTTCAGCTTTATCGAGGCGCAATATTTCAATATCGCGCTGAGCATTACGATCGTGCTTTATGTGCTGCTCGGGGGCACCCAGACCGTGCTCGGGCCGCTGATCGGTGCAACGATCTTCACGCTATTGCCGGAACTTCTGCGCGCAAGTGCGCACTGGCGCTACGTCATCTTCGCCGCAGGCATCATCGTGATGATGGCGCTGCGGCCACAGGGCCTGATCACGGGTGCTCAATTGCGCCGTCTGTTCGACTGGCGGGGTGCACGCGATGGCGCGGCGCAATCTGAAGGAAGCCGCGCATGACCGAGGCGATCCTTTCGATCGAGAAGGTCAGCAAGAATTTCGGTGGCCTTGCGGTCATCGATGATCTGACCTTCAAGGTTCGCCGCGGCTCCCGCACCGCCCTGATCGGGCCGAATGGTGCCGGGAAGACCACGGTTTTCAACCTGATCACCGGCGCCTATCCGCTCGACGAGGGGCGTATCGTGATGGACGGTCACGACATCAGCCATGTGCCGTCGCGAAGGCGCGTGCATTTCGGCATCGCCCGCAATTTCCAGAATGTGCGACTGATGCCGCATTTGAGCGCGATCGAGAATGTGATGGTCGGCCAGCATTCCCGCTATGGCGGCTGGCGCGGCGCCTTGCAGCCGGTCAGCCTCTGGCCGCGCAATCGCTGGCGCAACGAAGCGCGCGCGGCGCTGGCGCAGGCCGGCTTGTCGGAATACGAGCGCGCGACCGTCGGCAGCCTCCCCTATGGGGTTCAGAAGCGCATCGAGCTGGTCCGGGCGCTGATGGCGCAGCCGCGACTTCTCCTGCTCGACGAGCCGGCGGCGGGCCTCAATCCGGCCGAGACCGAAGCCCTGCAGTCGCTGATTGAGACGATCTGCCGCGAGAGCAAGATGACTCTGCTCGTGGTCGAACACGACATGCAATTCGTCGGGGCGCTGTGCGAGGAAGTCGTGGTGATCAGCTTCGGGCGCAAGATCGCCGAGGGGACACCGGAGTCGATCCGGCACGACGCCGCGGTGCAGCGGATCTATTTGGGAGAGCCTCTGGGCGAAGACATGCACAAGGCGCGACGGAGGCTCAGCCGTGCTTCTTGACGTGCGCGACCTGCATGTCCGGTATGGACGCGTGCACGCGGTGCGCGGGATCACGCTCACTCTTGGCGCGGGTCAGGTCGTCGCCGTGGTCGGCGCCAACGGGGCTGGCAAGTCGTCGCTGCTGCGGGCGATTCTCGGCATCGAGAAGACTTCGGGAGGAAGCGTCGGCTACGACGGCACCGATATCACGAGATGGTCGGCGAGCGAGCGGGTGAAGAACGGTCTCGTGCTTGTCCCCGAAGGGCGGCGCATCGTCATGACGCTGACCGTCCATGAGAATCTCCTGATGGGCGCGTTCAACCGGCGGCTGGACGCGGCAGTGCACTCGGAAATCGACGGGATCTACGACCGCTTTCCGAACCTTGCTGCGCGGCGCGACCGCCTCGCCTCGGTGCTGTCGGGTGGCGAGCAGCAGATGCTGGCGATCGGGCGCGCGCTCCTGGCGGCGCCGCGCGTCATGATGCTCGACGAGCCATCGCTCGGTCTGAGCCCAATCCTTTCCGCGGAAGTGTTCGAACACATCGCCTCGCTCGGCCGCGACCGGAACATTGCGGTTCTTCTGGTCGAGCAGAACACACAGCGTGCACTCGAACTCGCCGATCACGCCTATGTCATCGAACTCGGACGCGTTGTCAGCCAAGGACCGGCGGAGCAATTGCTTTCCGATCACAAGCTGATCGATGCCTATCTCGGCCATGGCGAAGCGAAAGCTGGCCATTCCGAGCAACAAAGACCGGTGCGCTGATGGCGCTACCGGCGGAAGGAACCTGTATTTGTACGACGAAAGGACCCACATCATGACCAAGAGACTGATGACGGCTGGCGTCGCTGCCGTGTTGCTATCCGCGACGACATTCGGTGTTGCGGCGCAGGAGCTTCTGCTCGGCTATCTGCCGGCGAGCGGTGGACCGTTCGCGACCTTCTCGAAGACCAATCTCATCGCCGCCGAGATGGCGGTGAGCGAGATCAATGCGGCAGGCGGCGTCAACGGCAAGAAGCTGAAGATCGTATCCTTCGACACCGCCGGCAAGCCGGACCAGGCAGTGGTCGGTCTGCGCAAGCTTGCGGATGACGACAAGGTTCTCGCCATCATCGGGCCGTTCAGCTCAAGCGAATGCCGTGTGGTGTTTCCGGCAGCGGAACGGGCCGGCGTAACGGTGATGTCGATGGCGTCGTCGGCGCCGAACCTTGCCGAGCCATACTCGTTTGCGTTCCGCAACACGACGGACGAAGGATATCTGTTCACGCGGGTGATGCAGGCACTGAAAGACAAGAATTATCCGACGGCCACGGGTGCAATCGCCTATGCGACCGATGACGTCATCTCCAAGACGATGGGTGAAAAGGTGCTGCCGGCGCTGATGAAGAAGGCCGGAACCGACGTGAAGGGCAGCGTAACCTTTCAGTCGGCCGCGTTCGATCTGGCACCACAGGCCTCGCAGCTGACCGCGCAGAAGACCGATCTGATCGGCGTCGGCTCGGGTCCTGAGGCGGCGGCGCGACTTGCCAAGGAATTGCGCCGGCAGGGACATAACGGGCGCCTCGTCGCCGGGTCGACCATCGCCGATCCGGAATTGCCGAAACTGATGGGCGAGGCGGGCAACGGAACGACCATTCCGACCGCCTTCTATGCCGAGCTCAACGACCGGACCAGGAAGTTCGAGGCCGAATTCCTGAAGCGCGCGAAGGAGGCAGGCGTTGACCGCTCGGCCGCGGCCCAGTTCGACGCGGCGACCTACGACATCGTCCTGATCTATGCCGAGGCGATGAAGAAGGCCGGTGTCACCGGCGATCCGTCGAAGCTCGCGGCGGAACGCACCGCAATCCGCGATGAAATCGCCAAGATGAAGGACATCCCGGCGCTTGAGGGGCCGATTTCTTTCGGCAAGAACGGCGATGCCCTCAAGGATGTCTACATCATCGAAATGCAGAACGGAAAATGGAACCTGCTTGCGACCTTCAAGTCCGGGCAATCCTGACGCAGTGACAAGACGGCCGCCGCCGATGGCGGCGGCCGCGTATCCGAGGAGCGAAGCGGGTGTCGGGGGTAAAGGAAATCGATACCGGCCAGATCCGGCAATTGATCATTGCCGGCTGGACCGGGCGCAATCAGGACGCCGTGGAAGCGCATATCCGCGAGCTTGAGGCGATCGGCGTGAAGCGGCCGAAGACGACTCCGATCTTCTATCGGGTCTCGGCCGCGCTTCTGACCACGCAGGACACCATCGATGTCCTCGGTGAGAATTCCAGCGGCGAGGTGGAATGCGTCCTGCACGCCATCGACGGCGACATTTTCGTCGGCGTCGGTTCCGATCACACCGACCGCAAGGCTGAAACAGCCGGCGTGTCGCTGTCCAAGCAGATGTGCGCGAAACCGGTAAGCCCGCAGGCTTGGCGCTTGGCGGATGTGGCGCCGCATTGGGACAAGCTGATGCTGCGCTCATTCGTCCGCATCAACGGGGAGCGCCGTCTCTACCAGGAGGGCAGCGTCGCCACCATGCGGCCCCCGGAAGAATTGTGCCGGCTGTGGAGCGGCGACAGCGCGCTGCCGCAGCACGCTTCAATGTTCTGCGGCACGCTGGCGGTGCATGGCGGGATCGTCAGCGCCGACCGGTTCGAGATGGAGTTGGAAGACCCCGTGCTCAATCGCAAGATCACGCATGCCTACCGCGTGCAAACGCTGCCCGACGAGGGCTGACGGAGGTTCGTCATGGGATACCACAAGGGCCACAAGGAATTTCATACGCTTGAAATGGACAGCGGCTGGCATACGCCGCCCGGTTATCCGGCCGGGATACAGCAGAAGATCATTGCGGGCGAGCTTGACGAAGTCGGCAAGAAGGGCAACCGGACGCGGCTTTTGCGCTTTGTGCCGGGCACCTACACGACCGCTCCATTCGTCCACGAATACTGGGAGGAGGTTTTCCTGCTCTCGGGCGATCTGATCGTCGGCAATGACGAGCAGGGCAACGGCGGCGAGAAGTTCGAGGGCTATACCTACGCGGTGCGGCCGCCCGGCGTTTATCATGGCCCGTTCAAGTCGGAGACAGGATGTCTCCTGCTCGAAACGCATTTCTACAACGACGAAGCGTGAGCCGGATGGCGGAACAGGCGATATTGCCGCGCCAGCGGGATGGGCAGGCGCCGCTGTCCCTGCGCGACCGCGCCTATCGCGAGATCAAGCGGCGCATCAATTGTCTTGAATTCCGGCCGGGGGATTATCTCAACGAGGCGCGCATCAGCCGCACGTTGCGGATTGGCCGCACGCCGGTGCACCAGGCGCTCGACCGTCTGATGCTGGAGGGCCTCGTCCAGGTCATCCCGCGCAAGGGCGTCGTGGTGCAGCCGATTTCGCTCGACCAGGTGCTCCACATTCTGGAAATGCGGCTGCTCAACGAACCCCATTGCGTCGGCCTCGCGGTGGATCGCGCGATCCCGCAGGAAATCGAGCGGATGCGGGCGATCCTCGGTGCTGCGACGCCGCTGATCAAAAGCCGCAATCGCGAAGAACTGATGAATCTCGACCGTGCCTTCCATCACCAGATCTCGCAGGCGTCCCGCAATCCGGTTCTGAGCGATGTGATCACCATGCTGCATGAGCGCTCGCTGCGCTTCTGGTTCATCTCGCTGAATGATGACCTGCAGCTTCGTCGCATCCATCAGGAACATCGTGACGTGCTGGATGCGATCGAGCGGCGCGATCGGAAGGCCGCCATCGAGGCCATGCGCGAGCATATCGAATCGTCGCGCCAGCATATCGCGCGCGCCATCTGAGCGACGGTGTTGTCTGTAGAAGGCCGCTTACTGAAACACCAGGGCCTGTTCCACGGCGCCGGCGATCGCAAAAAGAGCCGTGTCTTCGCCGCCTCGCGCGATCAGCATCAGGCCGGCCGGCGGCTCATCAGGATGGTGCATCGGGAGCGAGATCGAGCATCCATCCAGCATGTTGGCGAAGGTCGGATTCCGCAATGCGAGCAGGTTCAGCCGCGCATAATCGTCGTCGTGCTCAAGTTCGGAGAGGAGCGGCGCGGCGACCGGCACGGTTGGCATCACCAGCGCGTCGATGTCGTCGAGCCGCCGACATACCCGTTCGATCAGCGCGGTGCGCGCTTGCCGCAGACCGAGATAGTCGGCGGCGGATTGCTCCCGGCCACGCAAAATCCGGATGCTGACGCGCGGATCGTAGAGATCGCCGCGTTGTTCGAGGAGCGTACGGTGCCAGGCATAGGACTCGGCCGCGGTGAATCCGCCCTTGGCATTGATGGCAGGTATGTCGGCAAGTTCGGCCAGCGGCACATGGGTGATCGAAAAGCCTGCCGAGGACAGGCGGCTCAATGCACGCTCGAACGAGCGTGCGACCTCGGCATCCATGTTGTCGAGGGCTAGCGTTCGCGGTACCGCGAGGCGCAGCCGGCCTGGGGATGCGGAACTGCCTTCCGGCGTTACCGCTTCACCCGCCAGAATCGCATCGACAATCCGGCACTCCGTCACGCTCGCGGCCATGCATCCGACCGAGTCCAGCGAGGATGAGAGCGGCAATACGCCGTCGAGCGGAATGCGGCGCGCGGTGGGTTTCCAGCCGACGAGCCCGGTCATTGCCGCGGGAATGCGGCAGGACCCGCCCGTATCGCTGCCGAGCCCGCAAAATGCCATGCCGTCGGTAACCGATATGGCAGCCCCCGACGACGATCCGCCCGGAATGCGCCCGCGCTCGCGCTGGTAGGGATTTCGCGGCGTTCCGTAATGCGGGTTCAGCCCCAGCCCGGAATAGGCGAACTCGGTCATGTTGGTGCGACCGATGACAATGAAGCCGGCCGCCCGCAACCGTGCGACAGCGGCAGAATCCACGGTTGCGGGTGGAGCGTCATCCAGAACCCGCGACCCGGCGCGTGTCACATCGCCGGCCACATCGAACAGGTCCTTGACCGAAACCGGGATGCCGGCAAAGGGTGGCAGACTCTCGCCGGCGCGCCGCCTTGCGTCGATGTCCTGGGCTGTCGCGCGGGCTTCTTCGGCGTAGGTCCTGACAAAGGTCGCCGCGCCCTGTCCCGCCGGATCGGCGATGCGGGTCAGGCATAGCTCGGTGAGGGCGGCCGCCGAGACGCGGCCATCGCGCAGGTCGGCGGCAAGCTGCCAGAGTGGCGCCGGCCCATTCGGTGTCACGGCATGCCTCGAAACCTGATCCATGCTCCGCTCTAAGCACAAATCCGCGATCCGGTGCTGAAATATCAACGATGGCGTGGCCATGCATCGCGGTTGAAATATCAGGCGCGACCGACGCTTTTCTTGCATGAGGGCATGTGGTTTGGTCCGCCTCGAAGCGGAGCCCGACAGTCGCATGCTGATGACCGGAAAGGACTATCTCAGGAGCATCCAGGACGGGCGGGTCATCTATGTCGGCCGCGAGCGGATCGAGAACCAGACGCAGCATCCGGCTTTTGCCGGCGGTGCCCGAACCTATGCCGCGCTGTATGACCTCAAATGCGATCCATCGCTGCGCGAGGTAATGACCTACGAGGTCAACGGCGACCGCTGCGCCATGTATTACCTGCAGCCCCGCTCGCAGGAAGACCTGCGCCGCCGCAACCGCGCGCACCGCGCCATCGCAAAATTCTGCTTCGGGCTGCTAGGCCGCACTCCGGACGCCATTGCCGGCAACATCACGGGGCTGTCGATGAAGCCGGAGGTTTTCGAAAGCGAGCCGGGAGGCAGCCGGACGAACCTGCTCAACATCTACGATCACCTGCGCCGTGACGATATTTTCGCGACCTACGCGATCGTGCCGCCGCAATCGGCACGCAACAAGGACTATTACCAGTCGCAGGGGCTCTCGCAGCCGGCGCTGCGCGTCACGGCCGAAGACGACCGCGGCGTCACACTCAACGGCATGAAAATGCTGGCCAGCGGAGCGGCCTACGCGCATGAGGTCCTGATCGGCAACGTCATGCCGCTTGCGCCGGACCAGAAGAAGGAGTCGATCACTTGCGTGATCCCGCTCAATCTGCCGGGCCTGTCGCTGTGGTCGCGCAGGCCCTTCAACCGCGCCGGGATACGCGAATTCGACAATCCGCTGACCCACCGTTTCGACGAATCCGACTGCATGCTGGTGTTTCGCGATGTGCATGTGCCATGGGAAAAGGTGATCGTTCACGACAATGCCGCGCTGTCTCGCAACATTTATGTCCAGACGCCGTCGCATGTGATGGCCAATCATCAGTGCAACGTCCGGTTCGCCGAGAAGCTGCGCTTCCTGATCGGGATCGCGAGCCTGGTCACGCGCGCGACCGGCGCGCGCGACATTCCGGTCGTGCGCGAGACGCTCGGGCGGCTTGCCGCGGCGGAGGCCGGGTACGGCGCGATGATCGACGGGCAGATCGAGGCTTTCCATCAGATCGACCACGGCTATGTATTGTTCAACCGGCGCTACTTGTATGCGGCCTTGCATTGGGCATTGGACAATCATTCGCAGCTTGTCGACACCGTGCGCGAACTGATGGGTGGCGGGCAGTTCCAGTTTCCCGCCAGCATCGATGTGATGGACGATCCGGACCTGAGATCTGTCTTCGAATCGCTGTGGACAGCCGGCCCGTTTGGCGCGATCGAGCGCATGAAGCTGTTCAAGCTTGCTTGGGATCTGATCGGGTCCGATCATGCAAGCCGTGCGACCTCCTACGAGAAGCTGTTCGTCGGGCCGGCCTTCGCCGTCCGCAACTACAATTTCGTCAACGCGCCCTGGGACGAGTTGCATGCGATCGCGGAGGATTTCATGAAGACCTATGATGAAACCGATCGCGATCCGCATGGCGGGGCAGACGCCATGAATCCCGTCGTCCGCTGATGCCCGATCTCGACATCAACGGCGGGTCGCTCCGGTATTGCCACGAGGGCGCCGGAGAGGCTGTCGTCTTCGTGTCCGGCCTTGGCGGGAGCGCTTCGTTCTGGAGCACGCAGGTCGCAACGTTCCGGGAGCGATTCCACGTCGTTACGTTCGATCATCGCGGGATCGGCGGCAGCAGCGGCAAGCCGCCCTATACGGTGGCTCAATGGTGCGACGATCTTCTCAGGCTTGTCGACGGTCTTGCCATCGACCGATGTCACCTTGTCGGACACTCCACCGGCGGGATCATCGCGCAGAACTTCGCGGCGGAGAATCCGGATCGCGTCCGCACGCTGTCGCTCGGGGGAAGCTGGCTGAGCCCCGACCGGCGCTTTCGGGAGTTGTTTGCGCTGCGCAAGGATGTCCTCGTCAGAATGGGGGACGCGGCCTACCGGACACTCGGGGACATGCTCGCGGCCTCCTTCCCGCGTGATGAGGCGGTGACGGCCGCGCCGACAACCCAACCGCCGCACGAAGTCGTTCTCGCGCGAATCGATGCGTTGCTGGCGTATCGGGGGGAAGCCGATGCGGAGAGGATCAGGGTTCCGACGCTGGTTGTTGCCGCGGCCGATGATCATATCGTCCCCTCTTATCTGTCGAGGGCGCTGGCCGATGCCATCACCGGATCGCGATTGCTGCTGCTCGTTGGCGGCGGGCACTTCTTTCCGCGCACTCGGTCGGCCACCTACAATAAGGCGTTATCCGATTTCTGGGCGGAGGCATCCGAGCAATGAGCGCGCATGACAAGGGTACAGCCATGGTCCTCGCGCCGGAGGAGGGCGAGGGGTTCTGGCAGCCGAAGCCTTCGATCGGCTATATCATCAACAAGCTCAATCCATACAACACGCCCTACGACAATTTTTCTGCCGGCTTGCAGATTCTCGAGCCCGGCGCGCATATCCGCCGGCACGCACACGAGCGCAGCCACGAAATCCTGTTTTGCTATCGCGGCCAGGGCTATTGCGAGATCGGAGACAGCCGCCACGAGATCGTGGAAGAGTCGATGATGCTGCTCGGGCGCGGCATCCAGCACAAGGTCGTCAATACCGGCACCGGGCAAATGCGGCTTCTATGGCTGATCAGCCCCGCCGGACTTGAGGACTGGTTCCGCGCGCTCGGGCGGCCGCGTCAGCCAGGCGAACCGCTGCCGGAGCCGTTCGACAGACCGGGCAACATTGCGCAGATTGAGGCACAGCAGCGTTTCGTCCGGGGCAGCGACTGACGGCCGAACGACGCAAGTCTCCGACATTGCGGCATGCTGCGTGGGAATGGGACTTCGCGCCGCTATGCGTTTCGTGCGCGCTGCCGCAATGCGGCTGGAGGCAAGGCCATCTGCGACATGGGTCGGAGACGCTTCCACATTGATGGCTCGTGTTGTTCAGCGCAATTTTGCCCTGAACCTCGATGCGGGAGAAAGTTGCTCTCCGCATGCATGCGCCATCGAATGAATCGTTCTGCTCATGGATTCGATCGCAAACACGCCATCAAATGTTCATCCGACTTTGGTCGCGCGAACATTTCGCGGCAGGACGCATACCGACGCATCTATTCCCCCGACACACATCGATGTCATGCGCGGTCATGCTTTCCCTCACGGCGCGTTGATTGGCGCGAGCGCCATCAGCGCTTAACTGCCGACCCACTGAGTTGCGGATGCTTCGGTCGCGAAGGTCCGCCGCTCGATTGGAAGGAGACTGACTATGACGATCATCAAGACCGCTTTCGTTGCCGCCTCGCTGGTGGCCTTCGCAGCAACCGCGCATGCGTCGCAGAGTCGCGAGGACCTCAATTCGGGCTATCACGGCAATACGCCGGCCTACAACTCGCCCTACGGTCCGAGGGATGAAATTTCCGAGGATGCGCGAGGCGCCTATGGGCGTTACGTTGCACCGTCGCGCGCCCAGAATTACAACCGAGCCTACCAGCCGGTCCAGCCACGCCGCGTTCGGTGATCGAACCGGCTAGACATCGAAAGCGGTGGGGGTGTCCCCGCCGCTTTCGAATTCAATGCGCTAGGCCAGGAATGGCAGCAGAGCGGCCGTGCGTCCGGCTTCGAAGGCGCTGCCGAGCAGATAGGCGAATGCAAGAAGCGCGAGGAAGGTCAGGAAGAACAGCGCGAACAGCACCATCGCGATGCGCTTGGCGATGGTGGAAATGCCGCTCAGGCCGATGCCGCCGGCGATGAGTGAAATGATGAGAAACAGAATTGCCCATTTGAACATGATTGCCTCTTCGCCCCGAGCAACCTGTTCAAAACGCCAGAAACGGCTTTCGGTTCCCGGGCCGGAACCCGGTCAGCGCCGCGCAACATCGGCGACCGAGAAGCCGGCGATTCGCTTGTAATTCTCCGACAGCGCCCGAAGCTCATCCTGCGTGATGTAGTCGTCGAGATTGCCGAATGGCCGGTCGCCGACCAGCTCTTCGACCTTGATGTTGATGAAGTCGGGCGGGAATTCGCGGTTTGTGCGGACGATTCTCGCGGTTGTCTCGCAGCGTGCGGCCTCATAGGCCTTCAGCGCAGCGGGCACGCCTGCCTCCCGCTTCAGGCAATCGGCCAGCGTGCGCGCATCGATCGCGGCCTGGGCTGCGCCGTTGGAGCCGCGCGGATACATCGGATGGGCGGCGTCGCCCGCAAGCGTGATGCGGCCGAAGGACCATTGTGGCACCGGGTCCTTGTCGACCATCGGATATTCCAGGATCTGGTCGGCCTTGCGGATCATGTCAGCGACGTCGAGCCAGTCGAAGCTCCAGTCCTTGTAGATATGAAAGAACGCGTCGAGATTGCCCGGCTGGTTCCAGTCATTCTTGGCGTAGCTGTCCTGCTTGATCTCGGCCATCCAGTTGATGAGCTGGTTGCCTTCGCCATCGACGGCATCGATGATCGGATAGATCACGATCTTTCCGGTGAGAATCGAGCCGACCCGCATGTAGCTCTTGCCAGTCAGAATCGGCTTCCTTCGCGTCACGCCGCGCCAGGTATTGATGCCGGCGAACCTGATTTCGTCGCCGGGATAGAAAATCCTGCGGATCGCGGAGTTGATGCCGTCGCATGCGATGGCGGCAGCCGCGCGCACCGGTGGCAGCGCGGTGCCTTCCGGGAATGTCTTCAAGGCGATCGTGACGCCATCGCCGTCCTGCCCAACGCCAACGCATTCGCGGCCGGTGACCACCGCGTCGGGGCCGAGGCGGCCCAGCACCGCATGATACAAAATGAGATGCAGGCGTCCGCGGTGAATGCCCACTTCCGGAAATTCGTAGCCTGCGTATTTGCCCCGCGGCTCCTTGTAGATGAGCTGGCCGAAGCGATTGAAGAAGCAGCTTTCGACATTCTCGATGCCGGACTTCAGAACCGCGTCGCCGACGCCGAGCGCGGTGAACTCCCGCATCGCATGCGGCAGCACGGTGATGCCGACGCCAAGCTCCCGGATCTCCGCGGCGCGCTCATAGACCCGGCAGGGTATGCCGAGCCGGTGCAGGTTGAGCGCGAGCGAAAGCCCGCAGATCCCGCCGCCGATGACTGCGATCTCGTTGGTGTGGCTCATGCCGTCATTCCGCAATAGCGCGACAGCCGTACCGCAAGATCGAGCAGCGCTTCGTCGCCGCCCGCCCAGCCGATAAAGGATAGCCCGATCGGACATCCATCGATCGTCCCGATCGGGATGGATACCTGCGGCAATCCGGACAGGCCGGCAATGCAGGTCATGCGCATGGCACGGATGCGGAAGGATTCATGCACCGCGTTGGATGCGTCGGCCAGCGGGGCAATAGCCGGCGATGTCGGAAGCACCAGCAGCGTGCCCGGCCGCGCGATGGCGCGAATGCGGTCGCGCGCGCGCTCCTGCATCACGCGTGCCTGCGCAGCCATCTCCTCGGTTACGGTGGCGGCAGCGGCGAAGCGCTCGGCGACGCCCGGACCGAAATGCGGTTTCACGCGCGTGACGAAATCGCCATAGACCGACCAGATTTCGCGCGACTGGATGACCCTGAATGCTTCGCGCCAGGTGTCGAGCCCGTCGGGCGCGATGCGCTGATGCGATGGCGAGGGCAGTTCTGCTGTCATCGCGGCGAGCGCATCCTTCATCAGCGCGGCGACCTCCGCATCGGCTTCGGCGAACGCATCGTCGAGTACCATGAGCTTGCCGATGTCCGCCGCGGTCGATGGTCCGTCCAGCAGCACCGGCCCGATTTTCCGGAATATTCCGGGCGCGTTGGCGAACCAGCCCACCGCATCGAACGAGTGCGCCATGCCCATGGCGCCGGCGATGTCGACGCGGCCATGGGTGGTGCGGATGCCATAGAGTCCGCAGAACGACGAGGGAATGCGGACCGAGCCGCCGGTATCGCTGCCGATCGCGAAGTCGCAGGCGCTGGATGCGGCCGCTGACGCCGAGCCGCTCGACGAGCCGCCAGGAAGGCGACCCGGCGCGCGCGGATTGACCGGCGTGCCGTAATGCGCGTTGACGCCGGCCAGCGAGTAGAAGAATTCGTCGCACACGGTCTTGCCGGTGATGATGGCGCCGGCATCGAGCAGCTTTTGCACAACCACAGCGTTTCTTGTCGCAGGCGGCTGCGCCTTGAGCCAGTCCGGATTGCCGCCGCCGGCGCGCTCGCCCGTAATGTCGAACATGTCCTTGATCACGACCGAAAGGCCGGCGAGCGGTCCATCCGCGGCGCCGGAAATCGGCGCCTTCAGATCATGCGGCACGACAGCCGAGCGGATGCGAACGGACATTACAACGCTTTCTGCTGGCCTATATACCAGTCGAGGATCTGCTCTCCGGTCCAGGATACGACGCCCGGCC
>NZ_JBFWPA010000091.1:0-25952 GCF_050250235.1 Pseudorhodoplanes sp. | reverse complement strand
GCTCTTCCGATCTTGGAGTGATTCATCGCTTCGAGGCCATATAACGCAATCTTGATTCCGGTTTGCCGCGTGGCTGCGCCAGAACATTGACGCAAACCATCGGCCGCCGGAGTATCATGACTCGCAATCTTTTTGTTCTCGCGCTCACGCTGGTATTGTGCATGCCCTCGCATGCGCAGGGGTTGCGCGCTGAATTGCCGATCCTCGGAGAGGACGGCAGCCGGGTCGCAAATCACAAGATCGCGCCGGATCGTGTTGCTGCGGCGGAGAAGCTTCCTGGGGCGGTGGTCGCTGCCAATCCGGGTGGTGATGTGACGCTCGTGGAGTTTTACGACCTGAACTGCCCCTTTTGTCGGCGCGCCTCTGCCGATGTCGACGCGCTTCTGAAGTCCGACAAGAAGTTGCGGCTTGTACTCGTGCCATTCCCGGTCCTCGGAATTCCGTCGATCCTCGCAGGGCGAGTCGAGATCGCGGTTTCCAAATTTCTGCCTCCCGCCGACTTCTACCGATATCACCGGGCGCTCTATGCCGGCCGCGGCGTGATTGACGGGCAGCGCGCCATGAATGCAGCCGCCGGCTTCCAGCTCGACCTGCAGAAGATACTCGACGCCGCGAATGACGACGGCATCACCGACATCATGAAAGCGCATGTCCGCTTCGCCGACACGCTCGCACTCAAGGCGACGCCGGCCTACCTGATCCACGATGTGGCGATCCAGGGCCATCCCGGGCAAAAAAGTCTCAAGCGCGTGATCGATTCGGTGCGCAGGTGTGGCAAGGCGGTGTGCTGAGCCGCTACCCCCCTGACTGCGTGCGCACGATGACCCGGCGCACCGATGTGACCTCCGAACCCGCCGCCTTGATGCGCGCGATCGCCTGATCGAGCGGCTCGATCGCCACCGCCATATGGTGCGCATTGGCATGGATGATGGCCTTGCGGTCGCGCACCAGCGCGACATGACCGGGCCAGAAGATCAAGTCTCCACGTTGCGGCATCGACAACGCACCCAGCACGCTCACCGGCTCGCCGAGCGCATTTTCCTGCATGTCGCTGTCGCGAGGACACGCAATGCCGCAGGCAGTTACCGCGGTTTGCAGGAGACCGGAACAGTCCAGACCGAGATGGGTCTTTCCGCCCCACAGGTAAGGCGCACCGAGAAACCGTTCCGCCACGGCGACGTAGTCGTTTTCGAACCGATCGATTGGGACGAGATGACGCGCCGGAATATAGCCATGCGCTGTCACCGCGAATGGCTCCTCGATCCGCTCCACGGCGACCTGGGCGCCGAAGGGCAGCGCTTCAAGCGGCGGCACCTTGATGTCGGGCGCCGGGAAAGCGAGGGTGCTCAATGCCTGCACTTTCATCGAGGGATCGGTCAGGGCGGTGGTCAACGCCTGCGCCGGGATCCAGCCAACATAGCCGTCCGAGGCGAGCTGGCCCCAGCACCAGCCCTCACTCGTGGTCTCGTAAACGCTGACGCGTTCGCCCTTCAGCGCCTCGGTTTCGAGCGGCGCATCGGGGATCGGAGCGCGGCGCACGGGTGCCCGTGGGTCGAACACTTCGCAGATATTGGCATCGACAAAGCGTTCAGCATCCACCTGGCCCTGCAAATGACTGGCCGCGAGATCGGGACGAGCGGGCGTGACGCGAGGATCGAAATTCACCACGGGTCAGCCATAACGTTCGCAGAGAAGCGCATAGATCGCGCGCGCCGCCTGACACTCGCCGCCTTCCGGGCGGCCTGGCTTGCCGGACGGATTCCACCCGTAAATATCGAAATGCACCCACGCTTTCGCATCCAAGACGAATTTCTTCAGGAACAGCGCGCAGGTGATCGAGCCGGCAAAGGCTCCGCCAACATTGTTGGTATCCGCGACTTTCGAATCGAGCATGGAATCGTAGGGAGCCCATAGTGGCATGCGCCAGAGCGGATCGCGTTCTCGTCTCGCATGACACATCATCGATGCAGCGATCGTGTCGCTATCGGTGTAGAAAGGCACGAGCTCCGGTCCGAGCGCGACGCGAGCTGCGCCTGTCAGCGTTCCGATGTCGATCAGAAGATCGGGTGCGGCCTCATCCGCATAGGCGAGCGCGTCGGCGAGAATGAGCCGCCCCTCGGCGTCAGTGTTTCCCACCTCCACCGTGAGGCCCCTGCGGGAGGGATAGACATCGAGTGGCCGGAAGGCTCCGCCCGACACCGAATTCTCAACCGCCGGGATCAGAACCCGCAGCGCAACCGGAAGCTTGCGGTCCATGACCATGTGCGCAAGCGCGAGCGCCGCGGCGGCGCCTCCCATGTCCTTCTTCATCAGAAGCATCGCGCTTTCCGGCTTGAGATCGAGCCCCCCGGTGTCGAAACAGACACCCTTTCCGATCACCGTCACGGTCGGGTGATGCGGATTGCCCCAGCGCAAATCGATCAGCCGGGGCGGCCTTGCCGAAGCTCGGCCAACCGCATGGATGAGGGGAAAGTTCTTCAGCAGCAACTCACTGTCGGTCACCACTTCGATCCAGGCATCGTGACGCTCGGCCAGGAGCCGCGTGGCCTCGTGCAGTTCGGCCGGGCCCATGTCGTTTGAAGGCGTGTTGATCAGGTCGCGCGCGAGCGTCACGCCGTCCGCAATGCGCGAGAGATCGGCGGCGTCGACACCCTCCGGCGGTACCAGCGTAGCCACCGTGTCATCGCGCCTGCGATATTTCGTGAACCGGTAACCCCCGAGCGCGAAGGCGAGCGCGGCAAGCCGCGGATCATGCGCGGCATTGGCGAAGCGGTAGGCTCCTCGCGGCAGGAGTGCAGGCAGGCTGCCCGGCAGCATCGGATTGGCGCTTTCCGCGCTGTCTTCCAGCCCGAACAGAAATCCGCCGATATCCCCGTTTGGCCCGGGAAGGGCAAGATGGCGGCCGGGCTTCGGCTCGAAGGCCATCGCCTCGGCAAAGGCACGTGCGAGCGGGGCCAGACCGTCCCGTATATCGGGCCAGTTCGACTTCCTCACGAACCAGATCGGAATGGCCGAATCGCGGGCGGTTTCGACAAAGGCGGGATGCATCGGGTCTTCATATCGGTTCCGGCACCCTGTCGCCAAGTGCGGCGCACCGGCGGCCCTTAACCGGTCGTTAGGGTTAACGCTTTATTGCAGAGAAGGACCCGGCAGATGTTCCCCCCGCCGTTCGAGGCGCGCCATGTACCGTAACCAGTCAAGAACCCGCCTGCTTGCAAGTGCCGCCATCCTCTCCGCTCTGATGCTTGGCGGCTGCCAGACCGCCCAGATCGCAAACACGACCGGCTCTGTGGCGCAATCCACTCCACGCGGCGAGGTGGATTGGCGCCATGAGGCGGATAGCTGGGGCGAACGCTACCGGAAGAATCCCCGTGATCCCGAGGCCGGCGTCCGTTTCGCACAGGCATTGCGGTCGACCGGCCAGCGCACGCAGGCTGTCGCGGTCCTGGAACAAGCTTCCATTCACAATCCGCGCAACACTGTCGTTCTCGGAGCCTATGGGCGCGCACTCGCCGATACCGGCGCCTTCGCGCAGGCGCTCGACGTCCTCAAACGCGCCCACAGCCCCGACCAGCCCGACTGGCGCATCCTGTCCGTGCAGGGCGCCGTGCTCGATCAGATGGGCCGGCATGAGGAAGCACGCCGCCATTACATGAGCGCGTTGCGCATCGTCCCCGACGAACCTTCGGTCATGTCCAATCTCGGATTGTCCTACGCCCTTTCCAAGAACCTGAACAAGGCCGAGGATACTCTGCGGCGCGCCAGCACCTATAGCAGCCGCGAGCCGAAGGTGCGCCAGAATCTTGCGCTGGTGGTCGGCCTGCAGGGCCGCTTCAAGGAAGCCGAGGAGATCGCCCGCGCCGATCTGTCGCCCGAAGAAGCGGCGGCCAATCTCGACTATCTGCGCCATATGCTGGCGGCCGAGAAGGGCCAAAACGGCAAACGGATGCTGCGGCAAGCCGCAAACAATTCGTAGCACTCTCCTACCGTCGATGCGGCAGTCGCGAGCGCGCATTCGCGACCTAGCCCATTTTCTCCGGACGGCCGCATGGAAGCGCGCCGGGCGTCGAAACGTCGCTCGACCTATTGCAGCGCCATCACGCGGATTGCGGCTGGGCCGAGAATGACAATGAACAACACCGGCAGAAAGAACAGAATCATCGGCACCGTCAACTTGGGCGGCAGGGCCGCCGCTTTCTTCTCGGCTTCGGCCATGCGCATGTCGCGGTTTTCCTGCGCCAGGACGCGCAGCGTGTGAGCGAGCGGAGTGCCGTACCGCTCGGCCTGCTGCAAGGCCACGCAGACCGACTTCACGCCGTCAATGTCCGTGCGCCGGGCAAGATTGTCATAAGCCTGGCGCCGATCCGGTAGATAGGACAACTCCGCCGTTGTCAGTGTGAACTCCTCGGCCAGCGGGATCGACTGCTGACCAATTTCGTTGGCGACCTTCTTGAACGCTGCTTCGATCGACATGCCCGATTCAACGCAGATCAGGAGCAGGTCGAGCGCGTCAGGGAACGCACGACGAATCGACAACTGCCGCTTCTGTATCTTGTTTTTCAGAAACAGCCACGGCAGATGCATTCCGAGATAGGCCGCGAACAGACACAGACCGAGCTTGATCGTGAACGGTCTGTCGAGTTGCAGGACGAAGAACACGTAGAAGGTCGACAGCAGCAAAGCCGCGATCGGCATCACCATGCGGAAAAACAGGTAGGTCACGTAGGGAGCGTGTCCGCGATAGCCGGCCTGCACCAGCTTCTCACGCGCCTCTTCCTGACCGACCCACTTGTTGAGCTGGAAGCTCTCGACAGCCCGCTGCATGAACTGCTTCGGGCTCTGGCGCAACGCGACCTTCTCGCCCCGCGCCATCCGCTCACGCTCGCGCTGTCGAATCTTCTCGCGCTCGAGCGCAACCGATTTCATCCGCCTCGGCAGCGGATCGGAAGCCAGCAGCGGCATTGCAAGCGTGAACACGGTCGCGACCGCCGCGATCCCCGCGAGGATCATCGCGAGCAACCTCGTGTCATGCAGGATACCGATGATGAGCTGGGTCATGGCGCTCTCAGAAGTCGAAGTTGATCATCTTCTTCATCACCATGACGCCCATGGACATCCACATCGCACTGCCGAGCAGCATCAACTGCCCCGTCGGGTGGGTCCACAGCAGCTCGATATAGGTCGGGCTGGTGATCCAGACGAGGCCCATGACGGCCGGCGGCAGCGAACCGATGATGGCAGCGGAAGCTTTCGCCTCCATCGACATGGCCTGGATCTTGGCCTTCATCTTCTTGCGCTCCCGCAAGACCTTGGAGAGGTTGCTAAGCGCTTCGGACAGGTTTCCGCCCGCCTTTTGCTGGATCAGGATGACGATGCCGAAGAAGTTCGCCTCCGGGAGCGGCATGCGTTCATAGAGCTTCGCGCAGGCGTCGCCGAGCGGAAGCCCGATGGTCTGGGTTTCGATGATGGCCTTGAACTCGCTCTTCACCGGTTCCTGGCCTTCAGCTGCGACCATTTTCAGACTGTCGAGCAGGGGCAAGCCGGCCTTGATCCCGCGCACGATCACGTCCACCGCGTCAGGGAAGGTTGCGAGAAACCGGTTTTCGCGTCGCTTCTTCAGAAAGTTCAGCATCCAGAACGGCAGCCCGAAGGCGGCGGCGAATCCGAACCCGAGCGCCGACATGAGACCAAGTCCGGCACCGAACACGGTGAGGAAGGCAGCGAGCCCCAAGCCCGCCGAGATCAGAAAATATTGCCGCGATGACCAGTTCAGTCCGGCCCGCGATATCCGTTGAGCGAGCGTCGGCTTCTTGTTTTTCTGCTGCCGCAACTCAAGGTCTCTCAGAGATTCCTCAACTTGCTCGCGCCTGGATTTCTGGTTGCCGCGGACCGCTCGTTGCACTGGCTGCGCCTGTGCGGCGCTGGCGACGCGCCGCTCCACATTGCGCTCGCCGGACAGCAGCGGGTACAGGAACACCCAGGCAAGACCGCCGACCGCAACGGTCGCCAGAATCGCCATGATCATGGGCTGGTTGCTGAAATCGAGCATGATCAGAGCAACGCCTCTTCCGCCTGCGCGCTGGCGTCCAGCGCGGCGGCAAGCCGTTTCTCCTCGCCGTAATAACGGGCACGGTCCCAGAAGCGCGGCCGGCCGATGCCGGTAGACCGGTGGCGACCAACCAGAGTGCCGCCAGCGTCCTCACCCAGCATTTCGTAGACGAACAGATCCTGCGTGATGATGACGTCGCCTTCCATGCCAAGCACCTCGGTCACATGCGTGATGCGGCGCGATCCATCGCGCAGACGAGCGGCCTGGATGATGACGTCGATCGAGGAACACAGCATCTCCCGGATGGTCTTGGAGGGTAGCGAGAACCCGCCCATGGTGATCATCGACTCGATACGGGACAGCGCCTCGCGCGGTGAGTTGGCGTGCAATGTACCCATCGAGCCGTCGTGACCTGTGTTCATCGCCTGCAACAGGTCGAACGCCTCGGGTCCGCGTACCTCGCCCACGATGATGCGTTCAGGACGCATGCGCAGACAGTTCTTGACAAGATCGCGCATGGTGACCTGCCCCTCGCCTTCGAGGTTCGGGGGGCGCGTCTCGAGACGCACCACATGCGGCTGCTGAAGCTGAAGTTCGGCGGCATCTTCACAGGTAATGATGCGCTCGTCATCGTCGATGAACTGAGTGAGACAGTTCAGCAGCGTGGTCTTGCCGGAACCGGTACCACCCGAAACGATGGTGTTGACACGGCAGCGGCCGATGATCTTCAGGAGCTCGGCACCTTCCGGCGTGATTGATCCGAACTTGACGAGATTGTCGAGCCGCAGCTTGTCCTTCTTGAATTTTCGGATGGTGAGCGCCGGCCCGTCGATTGCAAGCGGCGGCACGATCGCATTGACACGCGAGCCGTCCGGCAGGCGCGCATCGCAGATCGGTGAGGACTCGTCGACGCGACGGCCGACCTGGCTGACGATCCGCTGACAGATATTCAGGAGCTGCTGGTTGTCGCGAAACCGAATGCCGGTCTTGTGAATCTTGCCGGCCACTTCGATATAGACTGTGCCGGAGCCATTCACCATGATATCGGCGATGTCGTCACGCGCCAGCAGCGGCTCAAGCGGCCCGTAGCCGAGGACGTCGTTGCAGATATCGTCGAGCAGTTCCTCCTGCTCGGAAATCGACATCACCACATTCTTGATGGCGATGATTTCGTTGACGATATCTCGAATTTCCTCCCGCGCCGCGTCGGCGTCGAGGCGAGCCAGTTGCGCAAGGTCGATGGCCTCGATCAGCGCGCCGAAGATCGTACCCTTGACCTCGTAATAGCTGTCCGAGCGCCGACTGTCGGTCGCGAGCAACGGGGCGGTTTTTTGCGGTGTCGTCGGAGCTGACAGGAGTTGGGCACCAAGTCCCGCAGCAGGAAGCGGAGCGCGACCGTCATTGGAGCCCGCCGCCGGGGCAGGTGGCGCAGCGGGCTTTGGCGCGGACGGCTTCGGCGCCGGTGGTGGCGGTGGCGCCATTGTCACGGTTCCCCCGGCGGGAGTACTCGGAGCCGACCCCGGTGCGTTACGCTTCCCAAACACGACTTACAGACTCCACGCTGACTTACACCTTCTTGCGCAACTTTTGCATGATCGGCCCGAGCAGGCCCGACTTCGACCTTTTCGCCTCGGACCGCCCGGTCAGAAGCTGCGCCAGATGCCTGAACGTTTCCGCCGTCTTGTGACTGCCTGCCACTTCTGCAATCATCTGACCGTTATTCGCCGCAGTACCGAACAGCTGCGGCTCGAACGGGATGATGGCGGCAGGCTGGTCATCGAGTGCCTTGGCGAAGTCGGACGGCTTGATCTCCGGACGTTTCGGAATTCCGACCTGGTTCAGCGCATAGAATGGCCGGTGATCGTTGACTCGCGCGGCCTTCAGAGAGTCGACGAGATTCTTTGCGTTGCGCAGATTGGCAAGATCGGGCGCGGCGACGATCAGGATGTCGTCTGCCGCGAGCAGCGTCCGCTGGGTCCAGCCGGTCCATTGATGCGGCAGGTCGAGCACGATACAGGGCACGGTGGCGCGTAGCGAATCGAATATCGCGTCGAACGCATCCGCACCGAAATCATAAACGCGATCGAGCGTTGCCGGCGCGGCCAGGAGACTCAGGTTCTCCGAGCACTTCGACAGCAGTCGATCGACGAAATTGGTGTCGATGCGATCCGGCGAAAAGACGGCATCCGCAATTCCCTGCGGCGGATCCTGATTGTAGTCGAGTCCTGCCGTTCCGAAAGCGAGGTCGAGGTCGGTCACGACCGAGTCGAGTGAAAGATCGCGGGCGATCGACCACGCCACGTTGTGCGCGATGGTCGAGGCACCGACACCGCCCTTGGCTCCGATAACCGCCAGGATGCGACCAACGGGCTTGGCGTCCGGTGCGGAATACAGACCACAAACCGAGCGCACGATATCGAGCGTATTCACAGGAGCGATAAGATAATCGCTGACGCCGCGTCGGACCACTTCGCGGTACAGCGATACATCGTTGTGTCGTCCGATCACGATCACCCGCGTTCCCGGATCGCAGAGTTCGGCGAGCGAATCCAGACCGGCCAAGACGGTTTCTGGCCGCGACTCGAACTCCAGGATGATCACGTTCGGGGTCGGCGCCGAACGATAGGCCTCCCCGGCCGCGGTCATCCCGCCCATCTGGATTTTCAGATGCGCCTTCGCCAGGCGGCGGTCTTCGCCGGCGGATTGCACCGCCGCCGCGGTTTCCACCGATTCGCAGAAGGCTTGTATCGAAATGCGCGGCGCAGGAGCGATATGCTCGTCGCGCGCCGGCAGGTCGTCAGCCGAGTCCTCAACCGCGTTCTGAATGGGGCTTCTCATCATTGGCCGATGTCGCTCAGGTAGCCCTTGGTCGGGTTGGGATAGACAGTGGCAGTCGGCTGCCCCGTGCGATATTTTTCGAGCACGGTGGTGCGTCGCGAAGTCCAGATATCGCTTTCGCCGCGAGGCTGAACGAGGTCCGCGGGGTTTACGACCATGGCGGCGAGATTGCGCTGGTTGGCGCAGCCCATGTTCCAGTAATTGCGGTTCTCGTTATAGAAGGGATCGAATGAGGGACCGAGGTCCTGCGGCCACAGCCCGCAAGGCCCGGCGTCCGCAATGATCTTCGAGTATTTGAGGCGGAGCGTGGGAAATTTCTGCGGATTTTCCGGCGTGTAGTTGCGCACCGCTACGCTCTGCATCGGCACACCCGAGGCGGCAAAAATCGAATTGATTTCGCGCAGGGCCTGTGAGGCCGCGACCTGGTTCGGCGTGCCGGTCGGAACGTCGATGACGACCCCACCGGTCGCCTCGTCCTTCCAGACCTTCGCGAACGACAAGACCTCCGCGCGCTGCGTCGGGGTCAGAGAGCCCCGGCTCTGGCCGATGAAGACTTCCATCGTGTGGGAGCCGTCCCGCAACGCGATCTTATGGCGCTTTCGGTAGTCATTTGGGTACTCCACGGTGGTGCCAGGCACATACGGGTTCTTCACCACGTAGCAACCGGACAACGCCGCCGCGGCCGCCACCACGCTCAGAATACGGAGCGCGGCGCGTGGGGCGCGTCTGCCGAACGTGAAACACTGCAACATACGGTCGTCTCCTCGTCCGGCCTCAGTCCAGGATGAAGCCATATTTTCCGCGATACATCAGGTTTGGATCCACTTTGCCAGCGATCCCATAGATCTTGTTCAGCCGCCCGAGGAAGAAGCTCGATGGGTCCGAGGTGTCGGCATATCCGTCGTCGGGACGCGACAGGTCCTTTTGTGCGACCGCACGCACGATGTAGGGCGTGACCAGGATCATCATCTCGGTCTGGCTGTTCAGATAGTCGCGGCTCTTGAACAATGCGCCGAGAATCGGAAGTTGCATCAGGCCCGGCAGGCCGTTGATTGCCTGCTTGGTCTGCTCCCGGATCATGCCCGCGAGCGCAAGTGCGCCGCCGGACGGAATCTCGACCACGGTCTCGGCCCGGCGGGCGCGGATCGACGGGATCGTCAACGGTGGAGAGCCGGGTTGCGTCAGCGTGATCGCGTTTTCGGTCGAGAGATCGGAGACCTCCGTCGCGACGCGCAGGCTGATGCGACCTTCGCTGAGCACGACCGGTGTGAAGGACAGGCTGACGCCGAATTTCTTGAAGTCGATCTGCTGCTGGCAGATCGGAGGATTGCGCGTGGTGTCGCAGGAAAGTCCGTTCGGGATCGGGAATTCCCCACCAGCCACGAAAGTTGCGGTCTCGCCGGAGATGGCGGTGAGGTTCGGCTCGGCAAGCGTCCGGATGACGCCAGCGCGGTCCATGGCGTTGAGCGTCGCAGTCAGGTTCCGAAAATTGCCGGTGATGGTGTTCGCCCCCAGTTGCTGCCCGTATGCCGAGAACGGGTTCTGGGTGTTGAAATTCACCACAGACGAACCGCCGCCGAAACTTCCATTCAGGTTGATGCCGAGCTGCTTGATCACGTCGCGTTGCACTTCAGCCACCGTGACGCGCAGATTGACCTGATCGCGGCCGCGGATGACGATCGCGTTTACCACTCTCGATCCCTGCGCAACGTTGACCGCCGTGCCCGGACCGACAAGCCGGTCGGCGATCTCGAAGGCAGTCTGCGCATCGGCCGGAGTATTGACATGTCCGGACAGGATCACCCCGTCCGCGCCCATACCCTCGACGCGGATATCCGCGTGCGGGAGGACCTGGCGGATAGCCTCGCGGATGCCGTTCAGATCGCGCTTCACGGCGATATCGAAACCCGCAATCTGGCGGCCCTGCGCGTCGAAGAAGAAGACGCTGCTCTGGCCGGTCTTGATGCCGATGATGTAGGCACGGCGTGGATTGCGAATGACCGCATTGGTGATCGTCGGATCCGCCACCAGTACATCCTTGGTGTCGCGCGGCAGGTCGATCACTACAGCCTTGCCGACCCCGAGCGTCACCGGACGGGAACTTGCCTCGCTGCCGACGACCGAAATGACCGGGGTGCGGGCCAGATCGGGATCGGCAGCATGCGCGGTCACGCTTGCGGCCGTGGCCACAGAAGCCGCCATCAGCAGCGTCCGGATCGTCATCTGGTTCGCCATCAAGCGGTCCCTTCTCAGTCCTATTTCGATGCGGCAGTGGTGGATACGCCGAAGCGCACCATGTTCACGCCGCTACGTTGCGAGGCCGGATCGTCGTCGGTGTCATTGGTGCTTTTTGACGTATCGACGACGCTACGCAGCGCCAGCGACAATGTGCCGACGTGCTTTCCGAGCGCCAGCGTTTCGACCTGGCGCGGTGTGAGTTCGAGCGTCACGGTCTTGCCGATGACGACCTTTTGTCCATTCTTGTCTTCGACGGTCTGATCGACGGCCAGAACCCGCGCATTGGTAATGATGGTTTCGCTGGTATAGGTCTCGACCCCGTTCCGCTTCTCCGCTTCACGATCACGGCGCGCCAGAATTACGTCGACATAGTCGCCGGGAACCACGAAGCCGCCCGCGCTGGTCTCGGCGCTGATCTCGGTGGCGACCGCACGCATGCCCGCGGGCAGGATGGCCGAGAGATAGCCCGCAGAATTCGCCTTCACCAGCCGGGATTCCTGAATTGGTTCGCCGGCAAAAAAGGTTCCTCCCCGCACGATCGAGCCGCTGATCTGCTCGATGGCATCCGGCCGGTCGCTCTTGCGAATGAAATTCGGGCCGGCGGATGCGGCCGGCCACATCTGCCAGCGCAGCTCATCCGGCTTAACCGTCGTTCCCTGGGCGATGTCGGCATTCGCGACCAGCACATCGACCGTCTCGATCTGTGTCACCGGTGCCGGCGGCGCCGGTGGCTCGCCGGACCTGCCAGCCAACAGCGCGGCAAGGCCGCCGGCGGCGACCGCAATCCCGAGCACAACAAGACGGGCGGCTTTCATACGCTTCACTTTCCACAAATGACGCAGTCGGCCCGGACATGGCCGTGAGGGGGAGTTTCACCACCCAAAGGTCAATTCGTGGTTAATGAGCGGTTTGCAAATCGCGTTAATTTTTTGTTGCGAGCCGTCAGCCGAGCCCCAACGGGCGCATCCAGACCGTTTGTGGGTAGACCGAGAGCGCGGCAGCCGCCAATGCGATGCCATAGGGCACCCCGGCATCCGCCCGATGCAGTCGAATCGCCCAGTCGTGTCCCGCCAGGAAGGCAGGCAGGGGCATCAGCCGATAGCGGATGATTGCAAGGGTCAACACCCCACCGAACAATGAGGCATAAACCAGATAGGTCATGAGCGGATCGAATCCAAGCCACAGCGCGGTGGCGGCCGCGAGCTTGGCGTCGCCGCCACCAATCCAGCCGCAGGCAAACAACGTGAAGGTGACCGCCAGAACTGCGGCGCCAGCGCCCATATGCGCGAGAAGATCGGCGCCATTCATTCCGATCAAGAGCGCCATGACGAAGAACCCCGCGATGAGGAGAAGCGATACGCGGTTGGAGATCGTCATCGTAAACAGATCGCTAAACGCAGCGAAAGCCATGAGGGCGGGAAACAGGAACAGCCGGATGGCATCTGTCATCATCAGGGTCATAGCCGCACTCGCAACGTAAACTCGACCTTGAAACTAACGATCGGGCCTTGCGGTTCGGTTAGCGCCGCGGGCGAGTTAAAAAAACGAAGCCGCGCCCGCGGGACCAGCCCGAGGACGCGGCTTTGCACGCGGCCACCAATTACTTAAGGGCGCCCTGGACCGACGTGAAGGTCGAGGTCAACTTCGTGCCGAGGCCCTGCACGACAGTGATGATGGCGACGGCGATGCCCGCCGCGATCAGGCCGTATTCGATGGCGGTCGCACCCGACTCGTCACCAATGAACTTCTTGAAGGTCACCATTTTATTGCTCCGTTGAGACAGCGTTGAACCAGACTTGAACCAGACAACCGGTGTGGCCGGCAGTGATGCGAAGCTAGCATCGCCAATTGAACAATCCGTAAGACCGATGCTCCGACTTTCGATGCACGGATTCAGATTGCGTTAGCGATGAGGCGCAGTGCGGCGGTGGAAAAGGCATGAACTTCCATCATTCGGTCGCCCGCTGCCCGCGCCGCATCACCTGTGCCGAGGACCTGGAGCAGTTGCCATTTGCCTTGATTCCGCGGCACAATTGGCGATGGATCGTTGCCATGCACGCCTCCAACCAGAGGCTCGACCACGCGCGTTCCGAAACGAATGCCAGTCACGGTGAGACGGCGGACCACGCCTTGTTCTGACGGATACCGATTGATGGATCATTTCAACTGAGTTCGCAGTTAAGGAAAGTTTGATCCAAATGCGGAGCCTGTCCGGTACTCGGCGCAAACCTTGCAATTTCAACGATATCGAGGAGTCATATCGTCACGTGGTCGAGTCAAATTGCGTCATGTTGGCGATTGATTCACCAATTTGCGCTGAATTGGAGCTGCGGGAGTTCCCGCCGATTTTGTCTGATTGCGTGGGTGCGGAGTGACATGATGGCAGCGCGTTGTGGCGTATTCGGCTCTGTTCGTCGTATTGCGCGGATGGTCGCTGTTGCAGCAGCGCTGGCGGCAGCACCGGCCCAGGCAGAAGACTTTCCGGGTGGCGACCGACTGAAGGTTAGCCTCGACGAGGCCAAACTGATCAAGCTGCCGGATCGCGTAGCCACGATCGTGATCGGAAATCCGCTGATCGCCGACGCAACCCTTCAGCCCGGGGGTTTGGCGGTTCTCACTGGCAAAGGCTATGGCGCGACCAACTTCATTGCGCTCGACCGCAAGGGCAACGCACTTCTGGAAAAGACAATCCAGGTCGACGGGCCGAAAAACACCGTCGTGATGTACAAGGGAGTCAATCGCGAGACCTACAACTGCGCGCCGACCTGCGAGCCGATGATCACACCCGGGGATTTCCAGCAATTCTTCAACCAGAACCTGGTACAAACCACGACCCGCAGCACGCAGGCCACGTCGATGTCGGCGCCGCGCTAGTGGCCCATATGCATGGTTTTCAATCGGTTAAGGCAATCCCTGTTTTTGTAAGGATCAGGCGCAACATTTCACAAACGCCTGTTTGCTAGAACCGCATCACCCGGCCGAAGCCGGGCCGATGGGTAGTCGCCATGTCTAAAGCCGACAGAAAAGTGCCGTCGCCGGTCAAGCGACGATTCTTCCCGCGCATCCTGCGGTGCTTTGCCCGACGAAATGATGGCGCCGCCGCGGTCGAATTTGCGATGGTCGCAGCGCCCTTTCTGGCACTTGTGTTCGCCATTCTGGAAACCGCGATCATCTTTTTCGCCGGTCAGGTTCTGGAAACCGCCGCGGCCGATTCCGCGCGACTGATCATGACGGGCCAGGCGCAGAAGGCCGGCATCAGTCAGGCCCAGTTCAAGCAGGAGGTCTGCAAGCGGGTCTTCGGCCTGTTCGACTGCAACTCCGGCATCAAGGTGGATGTGCGCACCTACTCGGCCTTCAACTCGGCCGACATGTCGAAGCCGATCGACGGTAACGGCAACGTCACGTTCACACCGTCGTTTCAGCCTGGATCGCCTGGCGATATTGTCGTGGTTCGGCTTCTTTACGAATGGCCCGTGTGGGTCTCGCTGCTCGGCCTGAACCTCGCCGACATGTCCGGCAACAAGAGACTGATCATGGCGACTGCGGCATTCCGGAACGAGCCCTATCAATGAGACGAAACATGCTCAGCCGGATCGAAAACATGCTTGCCCGCTTGGTAAGCCGTCGTCTTTCGGAATTCACAAAGGACAAACGCGGCGTCTCGGCGGTCGAATTCGCCATGCTTCTGCCGCTAATGCTGACGCTTTATCTGGGTGGTGTCGAGATTTCACAGAGTATCAGCATTGATCGCAAGGTGACGCTCACGGCGCGCACCGTGGCCGACCTTGTCGCGCAGGTCTCCAGCATCGACACAGCCGGCATCAATGCCGCGCTCGGGGCCGCGACTGCGATCATGGCGCCCTATCCGGATTCCGGCGCGAAGATCACGGTATCCGTCGTGGACATCGATTCCAACGGAAATGCAAAGATCAAATGGAGCAGTTCGAAGAACGGCACCGCCCGGGCGGTCGGTTCGAGCGTGACGCTTCCGGCCGCGCTGAACGTTCCGTCCTCGTCCCTGGTCTGGGGTGAAGCATCGTACAATTATCAGCCGTCGATCGGCTATGTCGTGACCGGGAACATGAATTTGACCGATCAGATTTTCATGCGACCTCGCCTGTCAGAGACCGTGACGAAGATTTGAGGTCATCATTCGAAAGCGACACCGTAGCACGAATCCCGGCTACGGGATCGGCAGACTCGTTGTCGACTTGATCTTCTCCATCGCGAAGCGCGAGGTGACGTTCTTCAGCGGCGATGCGGAGATCAGTCTCTTGTAGAATGCATCATAAGCCTGCATGTCCTTGACCACCACGCGCAGCATATAGTCGACGTCGCCCGCCATCCGATAGAATTCCATCACCTCGGGCATGGCGCTCACCGCACTCGCGAAACGCCCAAGCCAGCCCTCGGAATGATCGTCGGTCTCGACCGAAACGAAGACGCTGATCCCGAGGCCGACCTTGTCCTGATCAACGATTGCGACCCGCTTCTGGATCACGCCATCGGCCTCGAGCCGCTGAATCCGCTTCCAGCACGGCGTTGAGGAAAGGCCCACCCGTTGGCCGATCTCGGCGACAGACAGCGAAGCATCCTCTTGCAGCGTCAGAAGTATCTTGCGGTCAATCGCATCCATGCGGCACCTGGAATATTATTCTCAGAGAAGCGTTCGATGAGGCTATATATAGAAGATTGTTCTCTTTGAAAGGCCTAGCGCGAGGCCCTGGCAAGGAATTGGTCTAACTCCGCGCGAGTCGGGGTTCCCGCTCCGCCCCCGAATCTCGTGCATTTGATGGCGGCCGCCGCTGCCGCAAACCGCAAGGCGTCCGCGGCCGCCCGGCCTTCGGCCAGAGCGAGTGCAAAGGCGCCGTGGAAAACGTCGCCCGCAGCGAGCGTGTCCACGGCATCGACCTGGAATGCTGGCATACGGCGCAGCGTCCCCTCATCGATCCATATCACGTCGTGCGGCCCGTTGGTGACGGCTACGAACGCGTCAGTGCGTTGCGCCGCTGCGGTGAGCGCGGTGGAGAGCTCCTCGGTACCTGCTGTCGCGCGCAGGCCATCTGCCGAGAACACAATATGCGTGGCGATTCGCAGCAACTCGTCAGTCAGCCGGGTCGGCTTGTCGCCGTCCAGCACCACCGTCACGCCAATCGCAGCGGCTGCGCGGGCGACCGGCAATACGAATTCCGGAAATCGATTGTCGATCAAGACGGCGTCAACCCCCGAAACCAGGCGTTTGGCATCGTGAGGGCGCGCGGTTTCGAGTCCCGGGTGCCGATAACTGACGATGAGCCGCTCACCGCTCTTGTCGATGAGTATTGAGGACAGCGCCGAGCTGACGCCATTCACCCGCACCACGGCGGATACATCGATGTCTTCGGTCGCAAGCTTGGCGAGGATGTTGTCTCCGACAGGGTCACGCTCCTGCGGTCCCCCGAGCGGCGCTACGACGCGGGCCTGGCCGCCCAGCCTGTGAATGGCGATTGCTGCATTGGCGGCACATCCACCAAGCACGGGTCGAAAATCGGTTGCGGATGTCTTGGTCCCGGGCTTTGGAAACGCATCGACCCGGTACACATGGTCGATGACGGCCATTCCCGCGCAAACCAGCAGCTTGCCCTGCTCGGAGTCACGCGAAGACGCCATCGCCGTTCTCAACCCAGGCACGGATGATGTGATGGGCGATCGCGACCGGCGGCGGCGTGCCAAAGCCCTGGGGATGCGTGCGCATCAACATGGTGGCGGTTTCGTCGCGGGAGAACCAGCGTGCATCTTCCAGTTCGTCGCGGTCGACCACGATTTCGTTCGAAATCGCTTCGGCGTGGCAGCCGATCATCAGCGATGAAGGAAACGGCCAAGGCTGCGAGGCGAAATAGCGCACCCGGCCGCAGCGAATTCCAGCTTCTTCGAGCGTCTCGCGCCTCGCCGCCTCTTCGAGGCTTTCGCCCGGTTCGACAAAGCCCGCGAGACATGACCACATCCCCGGCGCAAAACGCGATTGCCGACCCATCAGGCAATAATCGCCGCGCACAGCGAGCATGATTGCTACGGGATCGGTGCGCGGAAAATGCTGCGCCCCGCAATTCGCACAATCGCGCCGCCAGCCACCCTCCACCACATTCGTGGGCTGGCCGCAATTGCTGCAGAACCGGTGTCGCGCATGCCAATGCAGCAGCGCTTTGGCTTCGGCAAGCGGCGGCAGATGCTCCGGTGCGACAAGGCCCTGCACCGCAATCGAACGCAGATCGACGATATGAAATCGCTCGTCCGTCTTCAACGCATCGATGACATCCTGAGCAAGCGACATGCCGAAGCGGCCAGTCTGCTGCTGCAGCCCCAGAAACAGGCGCTCCGGTCCGGCCGTGAACGTCGCTAGCTCATCGGGCAGAAACATCGGATCGAAGGCATCGCCCGCCCGTTTCAGTACGATCATCTCGCCGCCGATCAGGTAGAAGCCGGAGCCCGCGCTGATACCGCATTCATCGAGGAACGCGGGATCAAATCGTCGTGCCGCCGCACGGTCGAGCAAGCTGTCGACATAGCCAAGCGCCGGCCATGGTCCGAAGCTCATTGCCTTCTGCATGATCAGGACACCCAGAGTTTCTTCTTCATCGCGTGCATGAAGCGGTCGAGCTCGGCAAAATCATGGTCGAGCGGTTCTGCGACCCCCCAGACCGGTTTCGGCCAGGCCTTGTCGGTCTTGCGCCGGGCGATCACATGAACATGCAGTTGCGGCACCGCATTGCCGAGCGCCGCGATATTCAGCTTATCGCATTGGGTCACCGCTTTCAGCGCGCGGGCGACGCGGACGATTTCCACCATGAGCTGCGCCTGCTCGATTTCGTCAAGGTCGATGATTTCCACGATGCCCGGCCGCCGCGGAACCACCAACAGCCAGGGATAATTGGCGTCCTTGATGACCAGCACCCGTGACAGGACGAGGTCGCCCAGTTCCACGGTGTCCTTGGCCAATTGCGGGTGGAGTGACCATGCGACCGAATTCATGTGCTTGTCCAAGGTATTGCGACAAAACTCAGGTTATCATCTCAGCCGCCCTTTTGCTTGCTTTCGGGGCGCCAAGGCCCGATATAACCTATGGGAGGTTGGCGGTGGGCGAGCCACTCGCCAACCGGGTCAGGTCCGGAAGGAAGCAGCCCTAACGAGCTCCGGTTCGGGTCGCTTGTCAGCCTCCCACCCTTTTTCGCCGCGAAATGCAGGCGTCCGGGAGTGAGCCGGCGCCGCGAAACCCGGAAGCGCGATGAGCGATACCAGCACGCAGACGCCGGTCCAGGCTGCGCCGCAAGGCGCAGGCGGCTATCGCGTGCTGGCGCGCCGCTACCGACCATCCACCTTCACCGACCTGATCGGTCAGAACGCGATGGTGCGCACGATCTCGAATGCCTTCGAGACCGGTCGCATTCCGCAGGCATGGATACTCACCGGGGTCCGCGGGGTGGGCAAGACCACGACCGCGCGCATTCTGGCGCGCGCGCTGAACTATCAGTTGCCGGATGGTTCGATCGAAGGCCCGACCATCGACATGCCGGTGATGGGCGAGCATTGCCAGGCCATCATCGAAAGCCGCCATATCGATGTCCACGAGATGGACGCGGCCTCGCATAATGGCGTGGACGACGTTCGCCAGATCAACGACGCGGTGCGCTATGCACCGGTGAGCGCGCGCTACAAGGTCTACATCCTCGACGAAGTACATATGCTTTCGACGGCCGCGTTCAACGCGCTGCTGAAGACGCTGGAAGAACCGCCGCCCCATGCGAAGTTCATCTTCGCGACCACCGAGATCAGAAAAGTGCCGATCACGGTGCTTTCCCGGTGTCAGCGGTTCGATCTTCGGCGCGTGGACGGCGATCTTCTGGTCCGACATCTGGCCGGCATCGCCGAGAACGAGAGCGTCAGGGCCGAGACCGAGGCTCTGGCACTGATCGCGCGCGCGGCCGAAGGGTCGGTGCGCGACTCGCTGTCACTGCTCGATCAGGCGATCTCGCATGCCGCAGGCGAAGTGCGCGCCGAAGACGTGCGGCAGATGCTCGGACTGTCCGACCGCGCGCGCGTCGTCGATCTGTTCGAGATGCTGCTGAAGGGCGATATCACCGGCGCGCTGAAGGAATTGCGCGACCAGTACGATTCCGGCGCCGACCCTGCGATCGTCCTGTCCGACCTTGCCGAGTTTACGCATTTTGTTACCCGGATAAAGCTTGTCCCGTCGGTGGCTGACGATCTGTCGCTGAGCGAATCCGAGCGCGTGCGGGGCCGGTCGTTCGCGACACAGCTTTCGATGCGCATCCTGTCGCGAACCTGGCAGATGCTGCTGAAAGGTCTCACCGAGGTTCAGCAGGCGTCCCGCCCGGTGGCTGCGGCGGAGATGTTGCTGGTGCGCATTGCCTATGCCGCCGACCTGCCGACGCCGGACGAGGCGATCCGCTCGCTGGCGAAGGGCTCCGGCATCGAGGCCACAGCGATCCCGGCGCCCCGCGGCAATGGCGGCACCACGATGTCATTCGGCACGCCCCAGAACGCCGCGCCGGCCGCTGCCCCGTCTCGCAACGAAGTCCCGCGCAATGCGCCGCGGTCCATGGCAGCACCGGCATTGGTCGCGGTGCCGCGTCCTGTTGACGCGCCGGTTGCCGAGGTCGTGACCATTGGCAGCTTCGAGGAATTGGTGCAACTCGCAGCAGACAAGCGCGACCTTCGGGTCAAGACGGCGCTGGAGCGCGACGTGCGGCTGGTGCGCTGCGAAGATGGCCAGCTCGAAATCGCGCTTGAGCCCGGCGCCGCCCAATCCATCGTCAACGAATTGCCTGCGAAGCTGAAGGCGTGGACCGGCCGCCCATGGGCCGTCGCACTCTCGCGCGAACCCGGCCAGCCGACCCTGAAGGCGCAATTCGAGGCCCGAGAGGCCGAGCTGAAGCGCGGCGTGCGCGGCGACCCCCTGGTGCAGGCAGTGCTGGAACGGTTTCCCGGCGCCGAGATTGTGGCGGTACGACCGCGCGAGGTCGAAACACCGGGGGCGGAAACCGAAGTGTTTCCGGATTTCCCGGACGGTGATGACAGCGATAGCGAAAGGTAGAGCATGGCCGATTTCATGGGCATGATGAAGAAGGCGGCCGAGCTGCAATCCAAGATGCAGTCGATGCAGGCCGAACTTGAATCGATTGAGGTCGAGGGCGCTTCGGGCGGTGGAGTCGTCAAGGTGACGCTGTCCGGCAAGGGCGATCTGAAAGGCGTCAGGATCGATGATTCCCTCCTGAAGCCGGATGAGAAGGAGATCGTCGAGGACCTGCTGGTCACCGCGCATGCCGATGCCCGCAAGAAGCTCGAAGGTGTCATGGCCGAGAAGATGCAAGCGCTGACCGGCGGCCTGCCGCTTCCGGCCGGCTTCAAGCTGCCGTTCGGATGACGATGCCCGATGACGAATATCTTCTTCGGCCGGATCCGCACGATCCGCGGTTGACCGAGCGCGTGCGCGGCGTCGACCAGACCGGCGCGGAAATCGAGACGGTGGTGACGGTCGAGCGCCCGCTCACGATCTTCCTGAACGCGCAGGAGATCGTGACCGCGATGACAATCAGCGACCACCCCGATTATCTCGCGATCGGCTATCTGCTCAATCAGAACATGCTGCAGCCGGACGATGTGGTGACCGGCGTTGACCATGACGACGAGCTTTCTGTCGTCGTGGTGCGAACCGAGCGCGAAACCAACTACGAGGAAAAGCTGAAGAAGCGGGTTCAGACGTCCGGCTGCGCACAGGGCACGATCTTCGGCGATCTCATGGAAGCGCTCGAAGGCGTCACGCTGCCTGCGACGCCGCTGCGTACATCATGGCTATATGCGCTGACACACAAGATCAATACCACGCCCTCGCTCTACTTGGAGGCCGGCGCGATCCATGGCTGCGTGCTGGCGCACGAAGACAAGCCGTTGGTCTATATGGAGGATGTCGGTCGCCATAACGCCGTCGACAAGATCGCGGGCTGGATGTTCCAGCAGAAGGTGCCCACGCATGACAAGATTTTCTACACCACCGGCCGCCTGACCTCCGAAATGGTGATCAAGACGGTGCGCATGGGAATCCCTATTCTGGTGTCGCGCTCGGGCTTCACCGCCTGGGGTGTCGAACTGGCGCGCAAGGCCAATCTCACGCTGATCGGACGCGCGCGCGGCAAGCGCTTCACCGCGCTCGCAGGCCTCGATCGCATCGTTTTCGATCAGGACCTGTCCTATGTCGAGGATGAGAGCGCCAGGCACCGGCGCAAGGCTGCGATGCATGATGACTGAGTCCACACCTCGCAGCGCACGCGGTGCGCCCCCTCCCCCCTCGCAACCCGGGCCTGCCCGGGTTGCGAGGGGGAGGTGACTCGTGGCGCCGTCTGTGACTCAACCCACCCTCGGCCTCATCCTCGCCGGCGGACTGGCTCGCCGCATGGGCGGCGGTGACAAGGCGCTGATCGAAATCGGCGGCCGGACGATCCTCGATCGCGTACTCGAAACCGTCACGCCGCAATGCGTGGGCATCATCCTGAACGCCAACGGCGATCCATCGCGTTTCGCGCGCTTCGGCCTGCCGATCGTACCTGATGACATTCCCGACTTTGCCGGTCCGCTCGCCGGCATTCTCGCAGGCCTCGACTGGGCCGCCATTCATCGGCCGGAGATCGCATGGGCGGTCAGCGTGCCGGGCGATTGCCCGTTCTTGCCTGCCGATCTGGTCGAAAGGCTGCATGCGGCACGCCGGGCTGCCGGCACGCCGCTGGCCTGTGCCAAGTCGGGAGACTGGCGACACCCGGTCGCCGGATTGTGGCCGGTGGCATTGCGCGCCGACCTACGCCGCGCGCTGGTGGACGAGGACCTGCACAAGATCGAGGTCTGGACGCGGCGGCACGGCATCGCCATTGCGGAATGGCCCGATCGGCCGGTTGATCCCTTCTTCAATGTCAACACACCGGAAGACCGGGCGCTCGCCGACGATATTGCGATGCAGCAGCGTGACGTTCAGTCCGCTTGAAGATTACACGGCACCTTAGTATTACAATAGCTCTAGACTATTGTCGGGGAGGTCGGGTCCATGAAGAGCTTTTTGTTGGCATGCGTAGCCGTCGTCATTCTGGCGGTCGGAGGCTTTTACGTGCTGGAGCGCTTCCAGGAGCCGTCATCCGTAGCCTTTACATCGAGCGGCGCGCGCGTCTAAGCGCCTAGTGACGCGTAGGACATAAACCCGACGGTCGAGCCTGGCTCGACGGTCGTGACATTTTCAGGCAACTCGACGAGGCCGTCGGTTTCGGTGAGCGAGGTCAGGACGCCGGCGCCTTCCTGTCTGTGCTTCACGGCCTCGACCACACCGTCCTCCGCGCGGCGCAAAGCGACCCGCACATATTCGCGCCGGCCGCCCTTCTTGCGATAGCCGAAAGCCGCACGGACCGGCAGCGGCACAAGCGGCGGCGTGATCGCACCCGACAACCGCATGATCAGCGGACGCACCACCCGCACAAAGGTCACGAAGGCGGCCACGGGATTGCCCGGAAGGCCGACAAAGGCGGCGCTGGTGTCCGCCGAGACACTCGGAATTACACCCATCGCCACCGGGCGCCCCGGCTTGATTGCCACCCGCCAGAATACCAGACTGCCGATCGCTTCAACCGCATCGCGCACATGATCGGCCTCACCGGTCGATACGCCGCCGGAGGTGAGCACGAGATCGTGGCCGTCCGCCGCGTCTCTCAGAGCCGGCGCGAGCCGTGCGGGATCGTCCGGCAGAATGCCGAGATCGGTGACGGTCGCACCGAGCGATGCAATCAATCCTGCAAGCAGAGTTCGATTCGCGTCGTAAAGTGAGGCGCGCGCGAGCGGATGGCCGGGTTCGGTGAGTTCGTCACCGGTAGAAAACAGCGCAACGCGGATGCGGCGGCGCACCGGCAAAGCCGTCAGACCGAGCGCGGACGCAAGCGCAACATCGGCGATCGACAACACCCGTCCCGCCGGCAGCGCGATGGAGCCCGCACGGATATCCTCGCCGGCGAGGCGGCGGTTCGATCCGCGCTTCAGCCCCGGCGGAACGCTCACGCTATCGCCTTCGGTTCGCACGTCCTCCTGCATGAAGACCGTGTCCGCACCATCCGGCATCGGCGCTCCGGTAAATATCCGGATCGCCGCTCCGCGCGCGATCGGATGCGCCGCCGCGCGGCCCGCGGTGATGCGATCCGCTATGACGAGGGCGGTGTCGGATTGCGCCGACAGGTCTGCATGCCGCACCGCATAACCATCGACCGCAGAATTGTCGAACGGCGGCAGATCGATCGGAGCTTCAACATTGCCCACGAGGGTCCGGCCTCGTGCAAGCGCTAGCCCCACCGTCTCGATTTCCACAACCGGCATGATGCGCTCCCGGATGATCGTTTCGAGATCATCCACCGGCAGCAGCGGGCCGGAAAACGCGAAGCAATCATCGGTAAGCTGCGCCATCAGACCGCGTCCGCGCGTTCCCTCAGCCGCTCGACCGGCATGGCCTGTTCAAGCAGAACGTCGGCGATCCGCTCGATGTCGTTCAGGTCGACAACCGGCAGGCTCGCGGCCGGCAGCGCCGTATCGGAGGCAACCGCGACGATCCAGCTATCATCCGGATGCAGCAGCGGCTTGCCGTTATCGGCACGGTAAATTTCGAGCTTCGGAAAGCTTTCGCGTTTGAAGCCCTCAACCAGCACGAGATCGACGTCGGACAGTTTCGCGAGCAGCACCGGCAGCGCCGGCTCGGGCGCCCCGCGCAATTCGTGCATCAGCGCCCAGCGGCTGCCCGACACGACCAGCACCTCGGTCGCTCCGGCCGAACGATGCTCAAACGAGTCCTTGCCCGGGCGGTCGACATCGAAATGGTGGTGCGCATGCTTCAGCGTGGAGATGCGCTGTCCGCGTGCGATCAGGCACGGAATGAGCTTGGTGAGGAGGGTTGTCTTGCCGGAACCGCTCCAGCCGGCGAGGCCGATAATGCGCATGGCCGCTCTCATACAGCAAAGCGCCCGGCGGGGGTACCACCGGGCGCTTCGATCCTGAAGCCCTTCGGAGCTTATTCGGCCGGGGTCGCCCTCGCACCCGTCGGCGCTGCCTTCTGGTCGCGCTTGAGCTCCTCGTCGAGCCACAGACTGTGGTGCTCGCGCGCCCAGTTCACATCGACGTCGCCGCTGCCCATTGCCTCGAAGGCGCCTTCCATGCCGATGGTACCGATATAGATGTGTGCGAGCATGGCAGCGACGAACAGCACCGCAACGATGCTGTGCACCATCTGGGCGGTCTGCATGCCCGAAACCGTCAGATCGCCATAGAACGGGAACATCAGCAGGTAGCCGGTAATCGCCGAGGCGGCTCCGCCGAGAACGACGATCCAGTAGATCATCTTCTGACCGGCATTGAAGCGCCATGCGGGCGGATGATCGTCGCCGACGATGCCGCCGCCGCGCTTCACCCACTGCACGTCCGTACGGTTGGGGATGTTCCCGCTGATCCACATCAGGAAGATCAGCACGACACCGATGGTGAAGGGGAAGCTCACGAAATTATGTGCGTATTTTGCGGCCTCCGACCAGGTCGTGAACGCCTCCGCAGACATCAGCGGCATCAGCAGCGGCCGTCCGAAGGTGATGTTCAGACCGGTGATCGCGAGAATGATGAAGCAGGTCGCGGTCATCCAGTGCACGAAGCGCTCGAACCCGTTGAAGCGCAGGATCGTACGCCCGGAGCGCCCGCTCTTCAGCCGCACCATGCCGCGGATCAGGTAGAACGCGATCAGCAGGATCAGCATGCCGACAATGGCGATGCCGCCGATCCAGCGCAGCGTCACTTCATGGAAATGACGCCAGTCCTGACCGGCCGGCTGAATCAGCACGCCGGCGCTCTGGTTCGGAATCGAAACCCGGCCATCGATGCTGCCGCCGCTCCGCAGGGTGTTCAGAAGCTGCTGCTCCTGCACGGCACTGGCGGTCGGGTTCACCGAGCCGTCGGGATTGCGCACCTGGGCAGATGCCGGATTGGCCAGCAAGACGACGCACAGCAGCGCCAATGCACCCAAGGCAGAATGAAACGTCCGTGTGAGCGTCGACATCCCCATCTCCTCACTTCTTGGTATCGTTGTTGGGATCGAGGCCGGCACGAAATCCCGCGCCGGCCCGTCACACGCGTCAGGACGCGATCGTTTCCTTGTAGGCGGTCCTCCATCCCCAGGCGCCGGAGCCGTAACCGCGGCGGGTTACGCGCTCCTTGTAGATCTGGGCGATGACGTCGCCGTCGCCGGCCAGCAGCGACTTGGTCGAGCACATCTCCGCGCAGAGTGGCAGCTTGCCCTCGGCCAGGCGGTTGGAGCCGTATTTCTGGTACTCGGCGACGGTATAATCGTTGTCCGGTCCTCCGGCGCAGAAGGTGCACTTGTCCATCTTGCCGCGCGAACCGAAATTGCCCACCCGCGGATATTGCGGCGCGCCGAACGGGCACGCGTAGAAGCAATAGCCGCAGCCGATGCACAGATCCTTCGAGTGCAGGACCACGGCGTCGCCCGTGGTGAAGAAGCAGTTCACCGGACACACCGCCGCGCATGGCGCGTCGGTGCAATGCATGCAGGCCATCGACACCGAGCGTTCGCCCGGCTTGCCGTCATTGAGCGTGACGACGCGCCGGCGGTTGATGCCCCAGGGAACCTCGTGTTCGTTCTTGCAGGCGGTGACGCAAGCGTTGCATTCGATGCAACGGTCGGCGTCGCAAAGAAATTTCATACGAGCCATGGTTGCGTCTCCTTAAGCCGCACGAACCTGACAAAGGGTGG
>NZ_JBFWPA010000090.1:0-26482 GCF_050250235.1 Pseudorhodoplanes sp. | reverse complement strand
GTCAGCGAGCTTTTCAGCTCGCGCAGCAGCAGCCGCAATTCCAGCTCGCGGAATTCCACGAAGACGCGCTCGATCCATTCATGAAGCTCGGTACGGGTTTCGGCGGGACGGTCGCGATAATCGTCGAACGAGAAACCGGGCCGGTCAACCACCGATTTGAGGAACGGACTCAGGACCGGGAAGCGCACCGGCCGCTCGCCCGGCACCGGACTGGGGAAATCACCCATATAGTCCTGCATGTTGGCGATGTATTCGTTGTGCACCGGCACCAGCGTCATCTCGCGGAAATCGCCGTAGAAGCCGGCGTAGCTCTTCGCCGAACGCGGGTCTGGATCGCCGATGAACAGGGTCACCACATCGATGCCGCGGCGCTGCGCTTCCTCGACGAGCGCGATCTGGCGGATCAGCGTAAAGAACTTTGCGAAAGCCTGGTCGCCGAGATCGATGACCTTCACCACCTCGTCCTCGGCAATCAGTTCGTCGAACAGCGCCATCTGGCCGCGGGTGGTTTCGATGTTGGCGCGCGCCGTGTTGCGCGGAAGAAATCCGTACAACGCCGTGTTGTTCGGATTGACATCGAAGGCAACCGCGGCGCGCCGCCCGTCTGCGAGGATGAATTCGGTGAGCGCGCGCGCGATCAATGTCTTGCCGACGCGCTGGCGCGGTGAGCAGACGATGTAGATGGATTTCTGCCGGGACATCAGGAGGCCGAAACTGCGACACCAATCTCCGCTCATTCCCGCACGGGCGGGAATCTCCGGGTCTCCGCTTTCGCGGCGACGAACGGATCAATTGAGATACAGGCTGACTGACGAAAACGCGAGCGGTCTCAGCTCTGGCCGCCGCGGGACTGCTCGTGGATCGCCGCCGCGCGGCCGGCAAGGCCTTTCTCGCGCTCACTCTTGCCTGCCGGAACAACGGAGGGCGACACCAGATCGGCCAGCTTCACCCGGTCAAACTCGGTCCAGACATTGCCGAGCCAGTGACGCACATACCCGCGCAGCACGAAGGAATAATTCGCCGGGGCGTCGCGCGGGCCCTTGTTGGCGACAAAGGTCACAAACGGAACCGAAGCCAGTTCGACCTGCTCATAGGCCATCTCGTTCAGCTTCGGGATCGTGATGTCGACCGCGTCCTTGACCTTCTTGAAATAGGAATCGTAAGTCGCCTGGTCCCAGTCGAAGAAGCTCGTCTCGTTGATGAAGTTCTTGATGAGATAATATTTGCCGTCGGTCACGAATGGCGCGATGTCGGCGATCTCGTTCAGCGAGGCGATCGAGGGGCCGACGATATGGGCGACACCAAGCGAAATCTGGCCACGCTTCACCGTCTCAAGAAATCCGATATCGCGAAGCGCCGCGAGCGTGGTCGAGAGCAGGCCCGCGCGGACGTCGATCAGTGTCACCTTGGCGTCCGACAGGGTGTCGAAGACCTTCATCTGGTCGGGGACCTGGGTGATGTCCACCACCTCGGTGATGTCGGGGTGGAAGCGCTTCAGCGTGCCTTTCGGGGATTCGGTGTCAAAGGCCCGGATCGGCACGTTGCGGGCGGTAAAGTAGTCGAGCATGGTGCGCGATACCGTGGTCTTGCCCACACCGCCCTTGTCGGCTCCCACGATGATGACGGTCGGCTTTGCCATGAATGTCTGCACCCCCCACGGCGCCCGGAACGCTGCCAGTCCGCCACCATGACGAACCGTCCCCTCTATTTCAATGGTTTGCGGCAGCTATTTGATAGGCGCGGTCTGGGGGATTTCTTGACCCGCTCCGGCGCGGCCGATAGGTAGACCGCGCAGCAAAACCCCTCGGATTCCGCCCGAAATGTCCGTCTCCGACACAGCTTTGGCCTCGGAGCCCACACGCTCCTTTCAGGGGCTCATTCTGGCGCTCCAGCGCTACTGGGCCGACTATGGCTGTGTGCTCCTGCAGCCCTATGACATGGAAGTCGGTGCGGGCACCTTTCATCCCGCGACCACTTTGCGCGCGCTCGGGCCCAAGCCCTGGAACGCGGCCTATGTGCAGCCGTCGCGGCGGCCGAAGGACGGCCGCTATGGCGAGAATCCGAACCGGCTGCAGCATTACTACCAGTTCCAGGTGATCCTGAAGCCGTCGCCCGACGACCTGCAGGACCTGTATCTCAAGTCGCTCTATGCCATCGGCATCGACCCGAAGGTCCACGACATCCGCTTCGTCGAGGACGACTGGGAGAGTCCGACGCTGGGCGCATGGGGGCTCGGCTGGGAATGCTGGTGCGATGGCATGGAAGTCAGCCAGTTCACCTATTTCCAGCAGGTCGCGGGCTTCGAATGCGCGCCGGTCGCGGGCGAACTGACCTACGGCCTCGAGCGGCTCGCCATGTATGTGCAGGGCGTCGAGCGGGTCTATGACCTCAATTTCAACGGCCAGGTCGGCGACAGGAAGGTCACCTATGGCGATGTGTTCCTGCAGGCCGAGCAGGAATATTCGCGGCACAATTTCGAACATGCCGACACCGACATGCTGTTCGCGCAATTCAGGATGGCGGAGGCGGCCTGTCGGAAATATCTCGAAGCGGGATGGGCAGACGGTGACAGAAGCCGGCACCTGATGGCCCTGCCGGCCTACGACCAGTGCATCAAGGCGAGCCATGTCTTCAATCTGCTCGACGCGCGCGGCGTGATCTCGGTCACCGAACGGCAGAGCTACATTCTGCGCGTGCGCGAACTGGCCAAGGCCTGCGGCGCGGCATGGCTCGCGACGCAAGCCGGCGGGGCGGGGTGATTTTTCGCCCTCCCCCTGGAGGGGAGGGTCGCTCGCCGAGCGGAGCGAATGCTAGCGGGATCATTGCCGCGAACGCGGTGGTCCCCTCCCCCTTGTGGGGAGGGGTTAGGGGTGGGGGTCGTAGAGAGGCGGAATGACGATGCCACGAAAGAGCGATGAGCGGGCCTGGACAGTTGCCGATCGTTCGATCGAACCGCCGCAGCGTCGGTTGGCTCGGCAGATGCGCCGAATGCCGACGGGTGCTGAGAAAAAGCTCTGGTGGCATCTGCGTCACCGCTTGTCGCTGAGCGGTAGCCATTTCCGTCGACAGGTTCAGATCGGACCGTTTGTCGCCGATTTCGCGTCCCACACGTTGAAGATTGTGATCGAAGTCGATGGCGGACAGCACGCTGCTGAAGTGGCATCCGACCAGCGGCGAACCGAACGGCTTGAGGCCGATGGGTATTGTGTTTTGCGCTATTGGAATCATGACGTGCTGTTGAATGTTGACGGCGTGCTGGAGGACATTCAGCGCGCAATCGCAGCTACCCCCACCCCCAACCCCTCCCCACAAGGGGGAGGGGAGCGATAGAGCGCGACACGTCCATGCCCGATCTTCTCCTCGAATTCTTTTCCGAAGAAATCCCCGCGCGCATGCAGCCGCGCGCGATGGAGGACCTGAGGAAGCTCGTCACCGACCGGCTGGTCGAGGAAGGGCTTGTGTACGAGGGCGCCAAAGCCTTCGCCACGCCGCGGCGGATCGCGCTCGCCGTGCATGGCGTGCCTGCTCGGCAGAAGGATATCCGCGAGGAGAAGAAAGGCCCGCGCGTCGGTGCGCCGGAGGCCGCCGTCGCAGGCTTCCTCAAGAGTGCCGGGCTGACCTCGCTCGATCAGGCCAGGATCGAGAAGGACCCGAAGAAGGGCGAGTTTTATGTCGCCGTGGTCGAGAAGCCCGGCCGCGACGCCATCGCGGTGCTGGCGGACATGCTGCCCGACATCGCGCGCAGATTTCCGTGGCCGAAATCGATGCGCTGGGGCGCGGCGTCGGCGCAACCCGGCGCGCTCACCTGGGTGCGGCCGCTGCATGCCGTGGTCGCCACCTTCGGGCCCGAAACCGAAGACCCGCAGGTCGTACCATTCATGCTCGGCGATCTGAAATCCGGCAACGTCACCTTCGGCCATCGCTTCCTTAGCTCCGGCGCGATCGAGGTGCGCCGCCAGGACGACTGGATGACCAAGCTCGAAAAGGCGAAGGTCATCGTTGATCCGGCGCGGCGCCGCGACATCATTCTGACCGAAGCCAAGAACCTCGCCTTCGCGCAGGGGTACGAACTGATCGAGGATGAGGGCCTGCTCGGCGAAACCGCCGGACTTGTCGAATGGCCGGTGGTGCTGATGGGATCGTTCGACGAGAGCTTTCTCGAAATTCCGCCGGAGGTGATCCGCACCACCATCCGCAACAACCAGAAATGCTTCGTGGTGCGCGATCCGCAGAGCGCGAAGCTCGCCCCGCGTTTCATCCTCGTCTCCAACATGGAGGCGACGGATGGCGGCAAGGCCATTGTCGCCGGCAACGAGCGCGTGATCCGCGCGCGGCTGTCGGACGCGAAATTCTTCTACGAGACCGATCTGAAGACGCGCCTCGAGGACCGGCTGCCGAAATTCGCGCAGATCGTGTTTCATCAAAAGCTGGGCACGCAGGCGGAGCGGATTGCGCGCATCGTGCGTCTCGCCGGTCTGCTGGCGCCGATGATCAAGGCCGATCCGGTCAAGGCGGAGCGCGCTGCAACGCTCGCCAAGGCCGACCTGCTCACCGAAGTCGTCGGCGAATTCCCCGAATTGCAGGGCCTGATGGGGAAATATTACGCCTTGGCGCAGGGCGAGGACGATGCCGTCGCCCATGCCTGCGAGGACCATTACAAGCCGGTGGGCCCGGGCGATCTGGTGCCGGCCGATCCGGTCGCGATCGCGGTGGCGCTCGCCGACAAGATCGATACGCTGGTCGGCTTCTGGGCGATCGACGAGAAGCCGACCGGCTCGAAGGACCCCTATGCGCTGCGCCGTGCCGCGCTCGGCGTCATCCGCATCATCCTGTCGAACGATCTGCGGCTCAACCTTGCCGAACTGATTGCGCTGGCGACCGAAGGCTATCTCGAACAGGGCAAGACCTTCATGAAGGAGTTCGTCGGCGAGGCTGCGAAGGGCGCCGACGACCTGTCCGGCCTGCGGATGAGCTACGATGCGATGACCGGCTCGGACCTGCGCGACTTCTTCGCCGACCGTCTCAAGGTGCAGCTGCGCGAGCAGGGCGCGCGCCATGATCTCGCCGATGCCGTGCTTGCGGTCGAAGACCAGAACGATCTCGTCGCCATCGTGCGCCGCGTCGAGGCGCTCGCCAAATTCCTCGAGACCGACGACGGCAGGAATCTGCTGGCGGGCACCAAGCGCGCAGCCAACATCCTGCGCATCGAGGAGAAGAAGGACGGCAGGGCCTATACCGGCGATCCCGATCCGGCTCTCCTGAAAGAGCCGCAGGAGATGGCGCTGGCGCAGGCAATGGTGGCTATCGCGCCGGAGGCGAGCAAGGCGTATGCGAACGAGGATTATGCCGGCGCGATGGCGGCAATGGCCAGGCTGCGCCCCGCGGTCGACGCATTCTTCGAAAAAGTCACGGTGAATGTCGACGATAAGGCGCTCCGCGAAAACCGGCTGATCCTGCTCAACCGGATTCGCGAAGCCACCCGTACGGTCGCGGATTTTTCGATGATCGAGGGCTGACGCAGCCTTCCGTTACATGCCCTTCATGATGTTGCCGAGCGCAAGCACCACGTAGGCGAGGATCGCGATCCAGAATGCGTATTTGGTGATGACCGGAATGATGACCAGAGCGCCGAGAAGCGCAAGGATCGCCAGCGCGAGCGATACAAGAAAAATCACCTGTGACGGTGCACTGAGAATCGGCATGATGTCTCCCCCTGTTCAGGCCGAAAACGAGCATGGAGCGGACCGCGCACCCCGCATGCTGTCAAGACCGGCGCCCGCGTAACCCACTGCCAATTGTTCGAAATACCTCTCATCTTTTCAACTGCTCAACCGCAAGGAGGCCAACATGACACTCACCATCGGACACCTGCAGCCGATCATCGCGCTGATCGCAGGCATTCTCATTTTGATCATGCCGCGGCTGCTGAATTTCATCGTGGCGATCTACCTGATCGCGGTCGGCCTGATCGGGCTTGGCCTGTTCCGCTAGGCTCTCGGCAACGTCAGGCGTGTGCCGCGCCGCCCTCTTTCGTCGCGGTTGAATCGGATGCGGAAACCGGCCAAGAACCGCTTCGGCGCGGGGCCGGTTTTCGGGCTTTGTTCTCGTTAGGACGCTGATGATGGCGAAATGGGTTTACGGCTTCGGTGGCGGCAAGGCCGAAGGCAAGACGGACATGAAGAACCTGCTCGGCGGCAAGGGTGCAAACCTCGCCGAGATGGCCAATCTCGGCCTTCCGGTACCCCCCGGCTTCACCATCACGACGGAGGTCTGTTCGTATTTCTACGCGAACGGCCACAGCTATCCGCAGGAGCTTTCCGGCGAAGTCGACAGCGCGCTTGCCGAGATCGGCCGCATCACGGGCAAGGAATTCGGCGATCGGACCAACCCGTTACTGGTTTCCGTGCGCTCCGGCGCCCGGGCCTCGATGCCGGGCATGATGGACACTGTGCTCAATCTCGGGCTCAACGACGAGACCGCGGAGGCGCTGGCGAAGAAATCCGGCGATCCGCGTTTTGCATACGATTCATACCGGCGTTTCATCACCATGTACTCGAATGTCGTGCTCGGGATTGAGCACCACCTGTTCGAGGACATCCTGGCCGAACACAAGGATGCCAACGCCTACAGCCTCGACACCGAACTCACGGCGGAAGACTGGCAGAAGCTCGTCGTGCTCTACAAGCGGAAGGTCGAGGAGGAGACCGGCAAGCCGTTTCCGCAGGATCCGAAGCAGCAATTGTGGGGTGCGATCGGCGCCGTGTTCGGATCCTGGATGAATGCGCGCGCCAAGACCTATCGCCGCCTTCACAACATCCCGGAAAGCTGGGGCACCGCGGTGAACGTACAGGCCATGGTGTTCGGCAATATGGGCGACGATTCCGCAACGGGAGTGGCCTTCACCCGAAATCCTTCGACCGGCGACAAGACGCTGTATGGCGAGTTCCTGATCAACGCACAGGGTGAAGACGTTGTCGCCGGCATCCGTACGCCGCAGGAAATCACCGAGGCGGCGCGCAAGGAAGCGGGCTCGGACAAGCCCTCCCTCGAAAGCACGATGCCGGAGGCCTTTGCAGAGCTGACACGGATCTACGGCACGCTGGAAAAGCATTACCGCGACATGCAGGACCTCGAATTCACGATCGAGCAGGGCAAGCTGTGGATGCTGCAGACCCGGTCCGGCAAGCGCACCGCCAAGGCCGCGCTGAAGATCGCTGTCGAACTGGCGAGCGAAGGTCTGATCACGCAGGATGAAGCGGTCATGCGCATCGATCCGGGCTCGCTCGACCAGCTTCTGCATCCGACCATCGACCCAAAGACCGAGCGCAAGATTGTCGCCACCGGACTGCCCGCATCGCCGGGTGCCGCGTCGGGCGAAATCGTGTTCACGTCCGAGGACGCCGAGGCGCTGAAGGAGAAGGGCCGCAAGGTCATCCTGGTGCGGGTCGAGACCAGTCCGGAAGACATCCACGGCATGCATGCCGCGCAGGGTATCCTCACCACGCGTGGCGGCATGACTTCGCATGCCGCGGTGGTGGCGCGCGGCATGGGCAAACCCTGCGTCTCCGGCGCAGGCTCGATCCGGATCGACTACAATGCCGGGACGATGAGCGTGGCCGGCAACACCCTGAAACGTGGTGATATCGTTACCATCGACGGCTCGACCGGTCAGGTGCTGCTCGGACGGGTGCCGATGATCGAGCCGGAATTGTCGGGTGAGTTCGGAACGCTGATGGCGTGGGCCGACAAGGTGAGGAAACTCGGGGTGCGCGCCAATGCGGACACGCCGGCGGATGCGCGCACTGCGCTCAAGTTCGGCGCTGAGGGGATCGGGCTGTGCCGCACCGAGCACATGTTCTTCGATGCCGACCGCATCCTCGCGGTGCGTGAAATGATTCTCGCCGATGCCGAAAAGGCGCGGCGTGCCGCACTCGCCAGGATTCTGCCGATGCAGCGCTCCGACTTCGCTGAACTGTTCGAGATCATGCAGGGGCTACCGGTCACCATCCGGCTGCTCGATCCGCCGCTTCACGAATTCCTGCCGCATGGCGATGCCGAGATCGCCGAGGTCGCAAAGGCGCTCGGCACCGAACCGCAGAAGATCAAGCACCGCGCGGCGGAGCTTGCCGAATTCAATCCGATGCTAGGGTTCCGGGGCTGCCGTATCGCGATCGCCTATCCGGAAATCGCCGAGATGCAGGCCCGCGCCATCTTCGAAGCCGCTGCCGAGGCCGGCAGGAAGACCGGCAAGCCGGTGGTGCCGGAGGTGATGGTGCCGCTGATCGCCACCCGCGTGGAGTTCGACCTGGTCAAGGCGCGGATCGACGCGATGGCGGAGGCGGTAGCGAGAGAGAAGGGCGTCGAACTGGAATACCAGGTCGGCACCATGATCGAGTTGCCGCGTGCTTCATTGATGGCCGCCCAGATCGCGGAAGGCGAGGGCGGAGCCGAGTTCTTTTCATTTGGCACCAACGATCTGACCCAGACCTGTTTTGGCATCAGCCGCGATGATGCAGCAAGCTTCCTTGCGATCTACACCGCGCGCGGAATTCTCGCCGTCGATCCGTTCGTGTCGATCGACCGCGAGGGCGTCGGCGAACTGGTGCGGATCGGCGTGGAACGCGGCCGCAAGGTCCGGCCCGATCTCAAGGTCGGCATTTGCGGCGAGCATGGCGGCGACCCGGCTTCGGTGGCGTTCTGCCACGAGGTGAAGCTGGACTATGTGTCCTGCTCGCCGTTCCGGGCGCCGATCGCGCGACTTGCCGCGGCGCAGGCTGCGCTCGGGACCGAGGTTGCGAGCCAAGCCTGATGAAGTGGTCCGATTCTAACGTTCGCATCCCGTTTCGGCGACCTTTTTTGCGAGCGTTAGAATCAAGGGACCACTAGCAAGTATTGGATTCTAGTGGAGCTTTGGATTTGACATTCGCTTTTCGAACTCGCGGCGGGGCGGGTAGCGAATGTCAAATCCGCTCCACTAGACTAGGCCGCCTGTTCCGCGTGCCTGGGGTCTGCGGTCCGGTTGGTTTCCGCGCGCCAGGCACGCAGTTCCGACATGATCGTTTTCGACAGCGGTTCGCGCTGCGCGCCGAGGCGCGGACGATACAGGTCGGCGGGATCGAGCGGCGGCCGGTCGGCGTTGCGATCGCGATTGGCCATGGTCAGACCGCCACCTTCTTCAGGAAATTGTCCACTTCGTTGCGCATGTTGGCGACCGCCTGCTCCACCGAATCGCTGGTGCGCAGCACGGTTTCGGCGGTTGTGCGGGTATCGGTCGCAGCCCGCGCAACCTGATCGAGCACCATGACGATGTCCTGCGTGCCGTTCGCCGCACTCGACACGTTGTGGGAAATCTCGCCGGTCACGGCATTCTGCTGTTCGACCGCCGCTGCCACCGCCGAGGTGAAGCGCTCGATCTCCTGCATCCGGCCGGTGATGCGTCCGATCGCCTCGACGGCGCCTCCGGTCGAGGCCTGCACCGACAGGATCTGACCGGAAATCTCCTCGGTCGCCTTGGCGGTCTGCACCGCGAGCGATTTCACTTCCGATGCCACGACGGCAAAGCCGCGACCGGATTCGCCGGCGCGCGCCGCTTCGATCGTGGCATTGAGAGCGAGCAGGTTGGTCTGGCCCGCGATGGTGCGGATCAGTTCCACCACATCTCCGATCTTCTGCGCGGCATCGGCAAGACCCTTGATCCCGTCATTGGTGGATTGGGCTTCGCGCACCGCAAGGCGAACCGCGTCGGTGGTCTGCACCAGCTGGCGGCTGATTTCGCCGATCGAGGATGCCATTTCGTCGGCGGCGGTCGCCGCAGTCGCGACATTGGCAGACGCCTCGTTCGAGGCCTGCACCGCGCCCTGGGCGCGCTGCGAGGTCTGACCCGACGCCGCAAACAGCGAGCTTGCGGTCAGTTTCATCGAGGCCGCGCTGTCATTGACCATGCGCAGGACGCTGTCCATGCTTTGCCGGAACGCGGTGATGGCGCCTTCGACCGCGATGCGGCGCTTCTCCTCGATCGCATGCGCCGCGCGCTCCTTCTCGATCGATTGCTGCTCGGTGACGTCCTGATGGGTCGCGACCCAGCTCCCGTCCGGCATCGGCTGCTCCGACACTGCGATCACCCGGCCGTCCGTATTGGTGAAGTTGCGTGTGCTGGTGCGACCCTCGCTGACGCGCTTGAGAATGTCGGCGATGTATTTGTCCGGGTCGCCGCTGAACAGGCCGATCTCGGCGCGATGAGCGAGAATCTCGCGCAGCGTCCGCCCGGGTCGCACGACCTGCGGCGACATGTTGTACATCGCGATGTATCGCTCGTTGCAGACCAGCAGGCGCGCTGCCGGATCCCACATGCACAGGCCTTGCGGCGTATTGCTGAGCGCGAGCGTGAGCCGCGTGTTCTGCCGCCGCAGCCGAAGGCCCGCGATTGCGAGAATGACGACGACCGCGATCAGGCCGATCGAGAGGGGCAGGCAGAGCGCCGGTGAGATCGGTTCCCAGATGGCGTCCAGCATTGTGGTCCCCGTTTCCTGAAAGCGTATCGAAGTGTTACCGGTGGCGGCTTTCCGCATGGTTAACCGAACGTTTTTTCCGGTGCCCTGACGGGGTATTCCGGCCCGACATTTGCGTGCTAGCCTGCCGGAACGGGGAAGGGCCGCCGCGCGACCGGGCAGGGCGCGGCGGAACCGAAAAAAGAAGTTTCGGGGGGAGGATGGCAGAGGAACCGAGGCCGGATTCCGGACAGGATGCCGTCGAGTCCGAGGCCCTCCGCAAGGCTGAGGAATTCATCGAGCAGGAAGAAGGCGCCGCCAACCGGCTGGTGGGCTGGGCCGGCATTATCGTCACTGCGATTGCGGTCGCGATGTCGCTGTTCCACCTCTATGCGGCCTACGAGATCGTCCCGACCCAGGAACTGCGCTACACGCACGTCGCCTTCGTGCTGCTGCTGGCGTTTCTGGTGTTTCCGGCCGCGAAGCGGTTCCGTGACCGAATCCGATGGTGGGACGTGATCGCGGGCCTGACCTGCGTCGGTATCCTCATCTATGCGATCGTCGGCGGCGAGGATTTCACCGACCGCGCCACCACGCCGAACCACACCGATGTCATCCTGGGCGTCGTCTTCATCATCCTGCTGGTCGAGGCCACGCGGCGCACCATCGGTCCGATCGTGCCGGTCATCGCGCTTCTGTTCATCGCCTATGCGCTCGCAGGACCATGGCTGCCGCCGCCCTGGAACCATCGCGGCTACGGCTTCGACCAATTGGTCGGGCACCTGTTCATCACGCTGGAGGGCATTTTCGGCATACCGATCGACGTATCCGCGACCCTGATCGTGCTGTTCACGATCTTCGGCGCCTTCCTGCAGCAATCCGGCGCCGGCAAGTTCTTCATCGACTTTTCGATGACCCTGATGGGCCGGTCGACCAACGCGGCCGGCCGTACGGTCGTGCTGTCCTCGTTCCTGCTCGGCGGGCCGTCGGGCTCGGGCGTCGCCACCACGGTGACCATCGGCGCGGTGGCCTATCCGATGATGAAGAAGGCCGGCTTCGAAAGGAACGCCGCCGGCGGCCTGCTGGCGGCCGGAGGGCTTGGAGCAATCATTTCGCCGCCCGTGCTCGGCGCCGCCGCCTTCCTGATCGCGGAATTTCTGAAGATCAGCTATCTGGATGTGATCTGGATGGCGACCATCCCGACAATTCTTTACTACCTGTCGCTGTTCTTCATGGTGGAACTGGACGGCAGGCGCTACGGGGTGCGTGGCGAGCCCTATGTTCCGGAATATTCGCTGTGGGGGCTGACCCGCCGATACGGCTTCCACTTCGTATCGCTGGTATCGATCGTCATTTTCATGGTGTGGGGCTACTCGCCCACCACGTCGGTACTCTACGCCACCGGCATGACCATGCTGATGAGCTATATCACCCGCGAGACCGCGCTGACGCCGAAAAAGCTGGTGCGGGCGCTGGCCGATGGCTCGCTGCAGTCTCTGACCGCGGCAACCACCTGCGCCACGGCCGGAATCATTGTCGGCGTGGTCACCCTGACGGGGCTGGGCCTGAAATTCTCGTCGATCGTCATCGACTATGCCGGCGGCAATCTGCTGCTCACGGCGATCTATACCGCTCTGATCGTGTGGATCATCGGGCTCGCCGTTCCGGTCACCGCCTCCTACATCATTTGTGCGGTGATCGCGGCACCCGCGATGATCAAGCTCGGCGTCCCTGATGTCGCCGCGCACATGTTCATTTTCTATTATGCGGTGCTTTCGGAGGTCTCGCCGCCGACCGCGTTGTCGCCCTTCGCCGCAGCGGCGATCACCGGCGGCGACCCTTACAAGACCACGTTGCAGGCCTGGAAATACACGCTGCCGGCCTTCCTCGTCCCGTTCGTGTTCGTGCTCGACCCGCAGGGGCTTGGGCTTCTCCTGATACTTCCGGCCGGCGGCAGCTGGGTCGATATCGTGCTCATCACCGTGAAAGCCGGGGTTGGGCTGGGCGCGCTTGCCTGCGCGGCGCAAGGCTGGGCTTTGCGCCGGGCCACGATCGTCGAACGCATCCTTCTGACCCTTGCCGGACTTTTCCTGGTGTTTCCGAGCCTGCTCGAAGGTCTGGTGGAGGCGTTGATCGGCCGCGACATCAGCTACCCTGCCGGAATTGGCGTCGCGCTCTTCGCCATTGTATTGTTGAAGCAGCGTTTGCAGCCGGCGCGTCCCATTCAGGCCACCGGTCAATAGACAAGACGGAAAACGCGATAGAAAGGGAGGAATACAGACATGTCCAGACGAACGGGTCTTGCGCTTGCGGCACTTGCATTCAGCGCCGCAATCGGAGGCGCCGCAATGGCGCAGCAGCAGAATATCGCCATCGCAACCGGCGGTACCGGTGGCGTCTATTATCCGATGGGTGGCGGCATGGCGAATGTGCTGTCGAAGCACCTGCCCGGTGTGGAAGCGACCGCACGCGTGACCGGCGGCTCTGTCGACAACCTGAAACTGATCGGCACGCAGCAGAGCGAGGTTGCGCTGACGATGGTAGATGCCGCGCTGAACGCGCTCAAGGGCGAGGACAAGTTCAAGGGCAACCCGGTCGACGTGCGCACGCTGATGGTGCTTTATCCGAACCGCATGCATGTCGTGTCGGTCGAGGGCCGCGGCGTCAACACGATGGCCGATCTCAAGGGCAAGCGTGTATCCACCGGTTCACCCGGCAGCGCCACCGAAGTTATGGCCTTCCGCGTGATCGAGGCCGCCGGTCTCGACCGGGACAAGGATATGCGGCGCGAGCGTCTGGGCGTCGCCGAGTCCGTCAACGCACTGAAGGACGGCAAGATCGATGCCTTCTTCTGGGTCGGCGGACTGCCGACGGCCGCGGTCACCGATCTTGGTGCGACACCGGGGGTGACGATCAAGCTGGTCGATACCGCCGACCTCACCGAAAAGATGAACGCCAAGTACGGCAACCTGTACAGCAAGGGCGTGATCCCGACAAAGACCTATCCGGGCCAGACCGCCGACAACAAGATCGCGGTGGTGCAGAACATCCTGGTCTCCAATGCCAAGATGTCGGACAAGATGGCTTATGACATCGTCAAGACGCTGATCGAGAAGAAGCCCGAACTGGTTGCGGTCCATCGGGAAGCAGAGAACTTTACGGTCGATAACCAGACGAAAGACAACACCACGATCCCGTGGCATCCCGGCGCTGAAAAATACTTCAAGGAAAAGGGCGCGAAACTCTAGTCAGCGCGCCTGTGTGAACGGAGCGGCCCCGCATGCGGGGCCGTTCTGCGTTTGGCGAGGTCTTCACCAATTGTTCACGTTAATGACGGGTGAAGCACCGAATATCCGCACGCGCGTAAAGGCGCCGGCAAGGTTAACCCGATCGCAACGATACTCCGACAATTTTACGTGAGCGGCGATTCAAGCCGTTCGGTTCCAGTTCCATTGAGTTGCGTTGCGTCGGTTGCGTTGCGTGAGCGTCAGTATGAAAGCGTCGCGTAAGAGGCCGAAGGGCGCATTTCGTCGTCCCTTCGGCCTTGTCCTTTGCGTGGTCACTGCGATGCCGAACTCGATCGGGCATCAGGACCTCGCCGCTTTGATTGCACGTCAGCCGGCGGTGACCGAGCGGTGGCGGGCGCATGTGCGCAACTCGACTTTCGGAACCATCCACGCCGCGACACTGAGCTTCCCCCGTACGCTCGGCGCCTCGATACCCGATCCGTTCTTCACGCAGCTTGCGGCTCTTGATCCGCGCGCGCTCGAAGCGACAGGGTCGATACCGCTCAACGTTCCGATCGAGCCTGCGGTCACGGCGCCGGTCTATGACTTTCCGGTCGTCGATCGCACGCGGAAGGGCGACCGGCTCAACGTCAAAGCTCCGCCGGATCGGCCACAGCCCGTCAGGCCGCAGCCGGCCACTCCCGCAAAGACAAAGGATCACGCGCGGCTCCCGCCCGCTTCGGGACCCGTCCCGCAAGCGTGGCCCGGGCAATCCGCGCCGGATGCGGCGGCTGCGCTTCCTGCCTTGCCCAAGGCGGATCGTCTGCCGCCCCCCCTTGTCCGGACCGAGGATGCAGCGCCTGCAAAAGTCTACCGGCGCGCTGGCATCGCCGCCGGCCAGAATACGCTGGCGAAGCGGGTGCTGGGGACGGGTCCGCGCCCGCCGCTGGTGGTTGCAGCGCCGGTCGCGCCGGTCGAGGACAAGGTGCTGCGGCGGTTTGGTATTGCGGCCGGTGTGAAGACGCTGGCGAAGCGGGTGCTGGGGACGGGTCCGCGCCCGCCGGTCGTGGTTGCAGCGCCGGCCGCGCCGGTGGCGGACAAGGTGCTGCGACGCGCCGGCATCGCCGGTGAGAAAACGCTGGCGAAGCGGGTGCTGGGGACGGGTCCGCGCCCGCCTCTGGTGGTTGCAGCGCCGGTCGCGCCGGTGGCGGACAAGGTGCTGCGGCGTGCCGGGATCGCCGCCGGTGAGAAAACGCTGGCGAAGCGGGTGCTGGGGACGGGTCCGCGCCCGCCGCTGGTGGTCGCAGCGCCGGCCACGCCGGTCGCGGACAAGGTGCTGCGGCGCGCCGGCATCGCCGCCGGTGAGAAAACGCTGGCGAAGCGGGTACTGGGAACGGGTCCGCGTCCGTCACTGGCGGTTGCAGCGCCCACCGCTCCCGTCCCGGTCGCCACGGTCAAGAGCGGGACACCCGCGTTCACCGCAAAGCCACGTGGCTCTGGCCTTGCCGCTGCGCAGCTCAAAAGGATCAGGAAAGAAGTCGCACGAACGCGCGCCCCGCTCGCTGAAACGGCTGATCTGGAATCGGCACGCGCCGATCTCCGTGGGCCGATCGCGCCGCGTCAGCTGGCAGAGACTGCGGACCTCGAATCGCAGCGCGCCGATCTCGCCGGTCCGATCGTGCCGCCCCCGGCTGCGGCTGCGGAGCTTCCCCAAGTTCCGGCTCAGACGACCGAGCGTGACACGGCGCCGCAGATTGCCGAAATCAGGCCGGAGCCAGTCGCGCCGGTGGATGAAGCTGCGTCCACGCCGGCGCCGCAGGTCGCAGACGCGCCCGAGCCGTCGCCGCAAGTCGCGTCCGTGCCTCCGGCTGCCGAAACTGTGCCGGACGTGCCGGCCAAGCATGCCGACCGCTTCAATGCGCAGGCCGTCGAGCAACTCGCCCAATTTGCCAATCCAGGTGCGCAGACTCGCGTGTTCTTCGGCACCCGCGCGCTCGGTATTGGTCGCAGCAGCTGGGAGGCCTGGGAGGACGACGAGGTCCCGACCGTGCTGGCACCGCCGCATGTCGACACCGAGATCAAGCGCGCGGCGCTCGACCCGGTCCCCGACGCCGAAACCGAGAAGGGCGGCGAGACGATCGCGCCAAAGGGCGAGGTCACCGGAGAAGGCAAGCGTCCGCGTACGCCGGCGGAGCGGCTCAATCTCACCGGCGCCGTGCGCGCCAAACATTCCAGGTGCCTCGCCAATGCGATCTATTTCGAAGCCCGCGGCGAGGTCGAGCGCGGCCAGATGGCGGTGGCGCAGGTGATCCTGAATCGCGCATTCTCGGGCTATTACCCGGGCAATGTCTGCGACGTGGTCTATCAGAACGCGCACCGGCATCTGGCCTGCCAGTTCACCTTCGCTTGCGACAATCACAAGGACGTGGTGCGCGATCCGCCGCGCTGGGAGATCGCGACGCGCATTGCCGACGACGCGCTCGATGGCAAGTTCTGGCTGCCGGAAATCGGCAAGGCCACGCATTATCACGCCACCTATGTCAATCCGTGGTGGGTGCGCACCATGACCAAGCATGCGAAGCTTGGTGTCCATATCTTCTACCGCCCGAAGCGCTGGGGCGACGGCGACGATATTCCGGTCTGGGGCGACCGCCTCGACGTGACCGGCACGATCAAGCGCGAGGCCGCCCCGGCAAAGCCGGAAAAGGTTGGCAGCGACAAGCGCGCGGAGGCTGAACCGCGCCGATCGATCTTCGATCCGGTCGAGCCAATTCCGCCGGGGGGTTGAGACGAACCCCGAGGTTTCCCCGCCCGCCGTCGATGTCAGACGACGGTCGCGATGGACACATTTTTTGACCGCTGCTATTTTTCCACAAAGTGCGGAGGGAAAAATGCGCAGGTGGCTTGCAGTTTGTGCGGCGTTTGTATTCCTGATTCCGTCAGCACAGGCCCAGCCCGCAAGCCCCGACTGGAACACCTGCAAGAGCGACGATGCCCCGGCGAAATCAGCCATCGCAGCGTGCACGAGGCTCATCAACAGCAAGAAATTCAAGGGTGCCGAGCTTGCGAACATCCATTTGATGCGCGCGCTGACCTACGTCATCAACAAGGACGACGATCGTGCCTTGCCTGACTTCGACCAGTCCATCCGTCTCAATCCGCGAGTCGCCAGCGCCTACCGCCTTCGCGGCGGACTCTACTGGAGACGCGATGACCGCGAACGCGCCAGCGCCGATCTGGGCCGGGCGATCCAGTTGGACCCCAAGGACCGTCTGGCCTATTTGTGGCGTGGCCTGATATTGCAGGAAGAAGACGAGGACGAAGACGCGATCAAGGATTTCACGCGCGCCATCGAACTCGATCCCGACATCATGGACGCCTATCGCAGTCGCGCGATTTCCTATCAGGCGAACGACGAGCCGAAAAAGGCGATCGGGGATTATACCGAACTGCTGAAGCGCGATCCGAAGAATACCCAATGGCTGACGAGCCGGGCAGGCCTTTATTCCGAGATCGACGATCATGACCGGGCGCTTGCCGATTACGATGCGGCCATCAAGATCGCGCCGCGGGACGCCTCGCTGTTCTACAATCGCGGTACGGAACTGCTGAACATGGAGGAGTACGACCGCGCGCTTGCCGATTTCGACCAGGCGATCAAGCTGGATCCGAAGCTGGCCGTGGCTCACAGCAACCGAGGCACGGCGCTCCAGAAGAAGGGCGACCTGGACGGTGCGATCGCGGCCTATGGCGATGCGATGCGCGCCAACCCGAAGGACGATGCCTATCCCCTCAAGCGCGGCAGCCTCTGGCAGGATCGCGGCGATCTGGACCGCGCGATCGCCGATTACAGCGAGGCGATCAGGATATCGCCGACCTTCGAGAACTACATGGTGCGCGCGGCGGGCTATGATCAGAAAGGCGATTATGATCGCGCCATCGCCGATGCGAACGAAATGATAAAGCTCACGCCGAAGGATACGATGCCGTATGGATTCCGCGCGGAGATGCGCCTGAAGAAGAATCCGAAGGACTTCGATACTGCCATTGCAGACCTTGACGAGGCCGTGCGCGCCAACCCCAGCGAAGCTGACGGTTACTTTCACCGTGCCGCGTTCCACCGACGCAAAGGGGATTACGATCGCGCCATCAGCGATTACGACGAGGCCATCCGGATCGATCCCGAGCACGCCAACGCATTCAACAATCGCGCGCTGAACTGGAAATTGAAGGGCAACTTCGAGCGTGCGATTGCCGACTACACATCCGCGATGAAGATCAATCCGAAAGAGTCCGCATATGTGCTTCACCGGGGTGAAGCCCATATGGAGAGCGGCGACGCCGACCGCGCCATTGCCGACTTCACCGAAGCGATCCGGATCAGGCCGGGGGCGGCACGGTATCATTTCGAACGATCCCGGGCATTGCAGAAGAAGGGCGACAATATTGCAGCCCTACGCGATGCGGACGAGGCGGTCGCGCTCAATCCCAAGAGTCCGACCGCGCTGGTGCATCGCGCCTCTGTCATGCGCGCGCTGAAGCGCCCGAACGACGCGATCACCGACTATCGAAAGGCCCTCAGCCTCGATCCGGACGAGAAAGAGCGCAAGGACATCGAAAAAGACCTGCTTGAACTCGGCGCAACGCCCTGACGCCGGTTCAGTTTTCCATGTCCAGCGCGAGGTCGAGATTGCTCGCCCAATCCGTCATGGCGCCGGAATGAGACGCAATCGACCCCGGTCGACGCGATCTCGGCCGTGTCGTCGAGTTTGAGGCTGCGCTCGATCTTCAACCTCGGTCTGCTGATCGATCGGCCAGGTGCGGTAACGGCGACCGCAGCCGAAGGCAGGCGTTAGCGCGTTGGACAGATTTTTTCGCCGCTGCTAATTTTTCCGCAACCTGTGGGAGTGGAAAATGCGCACGTGGTTTGCCGCGATTGCGACCTTTGTTTTTTTTGTCCCGGCCGCACATGCCCAGCCCGCAAGCCCCGACTGGAATACATGCAGGAGCGACACCGCCAAGCCAGCGGTGGCGATTGCGGCCTGCACCCGTCTGATTAATGGCAAGAAGTTCAAGGGCGCCGAACTGGCAAATATCCATTTGATGCGGGCTCTGACCCATGTCCAGGATAATGACGACGTCCGCGCCTTGCCCGACTTCAATCAGTCGATCCAGTTGAATCCGCGCGTCGGCAGCGCGTTTCGTCTGCGCGGCGGTTTGCACTGGAGGAGGGAAGACCGTGAAAGGGCCAGGGCCGATCTCGGCCGGGCCATTCAGCTCGACCCGAAGGATCGTCAGGCATATCTGTGGCGGGGCCTGATACTGCAGGAAGAAGACAAGGACGAAGACGCGATCGAGGACTTCACGCGAGCGATCGAACTCGATTCCGGCCTCATGGATGCCTATCGGGGCCGCGCAATTTCGCATCATGCGCTCAAGGACAACACGAAAGCGATCGCGGACTTTTCGGCCATGATCGAGCGCGCGCCGAAAGATGTGCGCGGCTGGGCCGGGCGCGGCGAGATGCATCTAAACGAAAGGAATTTCGAAAGCGCGGTAGCCGACTATACCGAAGCGATGAAGCTGGAGCCGAAGGACGCGGATTACGTGTACAATCGAGGCAACGCGTTCCTCGATCTGAAGGAATACGACAAGGCGCTGGCCGACTTCGATCAGGCCATCAAACTCAATCCCAAGATGGCCACCGCCTACAGCAATCGCGGGACGGTCTTTCTGCAGAAGGGCGATCTCGACGGCGCGATCGTGGCATATGGCGAGGCGATGCGGGTCGATCCGAACGACCCGGCCTACCCGCTGAAGCGAGCGATCGCCTGGGAAGAGAAGGGCGATCTCGATCGTGCGCGCGCCGACTACGACCACGCGATCAAGATCGAGCCGGTCTACGAAAACTACATGGTCCGTGCGGCGTTCTTTCTGAAGAGGAGAGATTACGATCGCGCCATCGCGGATGTCGACCAGATGATCAAGGTTCGGCCCGACTCGGTAGATGCGTACGATTATCGTGCCTCTCTGCGCATCGAAAAGAACCCGAACGATTTCGATGCGGCGCTTGCCGACTTGACGCAGGCGATCAAGATCGCGCCGAAAAACGCGGGGGCCTATTACAATCGCGCTGCAATGTACCGCAAGAAGCGGGACCTCGACCGCGCGATCGCCGATTACGACGAGGCGATCCGTCTCGACCCGGACTTCGCCTTCGCGCACAACGACCGCGCCCTGACCTGGAGGGACAAGGGCGATTTCGACCGTGCCATCGCCGGCTACACGGCCGCAATGAACGCCAATCCGAAAGACCCGGCCTATTCACGGCATCGCGGCGAGGCTTATTTGATGCGCGGCGACCTTGACCGCGCGATCGGCGACTTCACCGAATCCATCGCTATCGCGGCGCATGCGCGCAGCCATTACCTGCGCTCGCAGGCCTTGCTCAGGAAGAACGACCCGATCGCCGCACTGCGCGACGCGGATGAGGCGGTTGCGCTCGATACCAGAAGCGCCCCCGCGTTGATGAGCCGAGCCTCTGTGATGCGCGCGCTCAAGCGCCCGAGCGACGCGATCACGGACTACCGAAAGGCGCTCAGCCTCGGTCCGGACAAGGAAGATCGAAGTGCGATCGAGGCCGGACTTCGCGAACTCGGCGCAAAACCCTGACAGACGTCACATCTCGATGTCGAGCGCGATGTCGAGATTGGGCGCGGAATGGGTGATGGCGCCGGATGAGACGTAATCGACACCGGTCGACGCGATCTCGGCCGCGTTGTCATGGGTGATGCCGCCGGAGGCTTCGATCACGAGGCGTCCGCCGACCAGCGCTACCGCCTGCTTCAGCATCGGCACCGTGAAATTGTCGACCAGCACCACGTCGGCAAGGCCGGTATCGAGGACCTCCCGGAGCTGGTCGAGATTGTCGACCTCGATCTCGACCTTGACCAGATGGCCGACCACCGATGCCGCGCGTTCGAGTGCGGCACGGATGCCGCCGGCCACCGCGATATGGTTGTCCTTGATCAAAACCGCGTCGTCGAGGCCGAACCGATGGTTGAAGCCGCCACCGCAGCGCACCGCGTATTTCTGCAAGGCGCGCAGTCCGGGGGTGGTCTTTCGGGTGCAGACCAGACGGGTCTTCGTGCCCTTGAGCCTGTCGACCAGCGACGCGGTCGCGGTGGCGATGCCGGAAAGGTGTCCCGCGAAATTGAGCGCGGTGCGCTCGGCCGCGAGCACGGCGCGGGCGTTGCCGGTGATGGTCATCAGCGGCGTTTTCGCGGCGACGGTATCGCCATCGCGGGCATGCGGGACGATCTGCGCATCGGGCGCGAGCCTGCGCAGCACCGCTTCGACCAGCGGCAGTCCGGCCAGACGGCCTGCCGCACGCGCGACCACGACGGCGCGCGCCTGCGCATCCTCCGGCACGGTCGCGACCGAGGTGACGTCGCCGGCGCGGCCGAGGTCTTCGGCAAGCGCGCGCGTCACCGCGTCGTCGATCTCAAGCGGCGAGATGAATGCGTCGGGGCAATAGAGGGATGACGCCGAAGCCGCGATGTCAAAGCGGCGCATGGGATTGAGCATGGCCTTCGCCCTCAGTTCTTCAGGTTGATCATGCGCTCGACCGAGCGGCGCGCCTTCTCGGCAATGCCGGCGTCGATCACCACTTCCTCTTTCATGTAGACGAGGCTCTCCAGAATCTTCGGCAGCGTGATCCGCTTCATGTGCGGGCACAGATTGCATGGACGCACGAATTCCACATCCGGCAATTCGGCCTGTACATTGTCGGCCATCGAGCATTCGGTGACCATTACCACGCGCTTGGGCTTGTTGTTGCGGACATAGTCGATCATGTGCGCGGTCGAGCCGGTGAAGTCGGCTTCCGCCAATACGTCCGGTGGGCATTCCGGATGAGCGATGATCTGCAGGCTCGGATCGGCCTCGCGATACATGCGCAGTTCGTCGCCGGTGAAGCGCTCATGCACCTCGCAGGCGCCTTGCCAGGCGATGATCTTCACGTCGGTCTGCGAGGCTACGTATTTCGCCAGATATTGATCCGGCAGAAAGATCACCCTGTCGGTGCCGAGGCTCTCCACCACCTGCAGGGCATTCGAGGAGGTGCAGCAGATGTCGCTCTCCGCCTTCACTTCAGCCGAGGTGTTGACATAGACGACCACCGGAACGCCAGGATAGCGCTCGCGCAGCAGGCGGACATCGGCACCCGTAATCGCCTCGGCCAGCGAGCAGCCGGCACGCATGTCGGGGATCAGCACGGTCTTGTCGGGGCTGAGGATTTTCGAAGTCTCGGCCATGAAATGCACGCCGCCCTGCACGATGACATCGGCCTTGACCTTGGCCGCCTCGCGCGCGAGCTGCAGCGAGTCGCCGACAAAATCGGCAACGCAATTGTAGATTTCCGGCGTCTGGTAATTATGCGCGAGGATGACGGCGTTGCGTTCGCGCTTCAGTTCGTTGATCGCCTTCACATAAGGCGCAAAGACCGGCCACTCGACCGCCGGGATGACGGTCTTGATTCGCTCGTAAAGATGCGCGGTCTCGCGTGCGACCTGCTCGCTCCATTCCAGCTTCGGCATCGGCAGAATGCCGAACTTGCGCGCGGCCTCATTGGACGCGACCGGCCGCAATGCCGGCACGGGCGGCAGTCCGGGCGCAGGGCCCTGCAATTCGAGGAGCGGCATGTTGGCCTCCCACTGACGTATATGCTCAACTTGAGCATATCTAGATACGAAAACAGCCGGCGCAAGATCGCCGGTTCCTACTTGTCGAAGCAGCCGGGCCCGGCGAATGCCCCGCATGCGCGGGCTCGCCAAGCCGTTATTCTCAATTCGAGCAAAAGCACTATATCACCAACGCCTTCGGTGCACCAGTGCGAATTGTGGCGTGGACGCGAGACTCGCCCCGATGCGAGCCATGACCGAAACGGATGGGGTCCATCACCAAGTTTCGCTAGGGCAACCATCGCGGCATCCCTATGTTCCTGCCCCGTTGCGGCATCGCCGCGGCGATTTGTGGGAAGCGGCGATGTCAGACAAAGCGCCGAGCGCGTCCAGCACCTTTCTGATGACCTGGCGCACGCCGCTGATCGTGATCCTGTGCGGCTGCGCGATTTCCCTGATCACGTTCGGCCCGCGTTCCGCCACGGGCTTGTTCATGCAGCCGGTGAGCGATGCCAACGGGTGGGGCCGCGACGTCTTTGCGCTCGCTTTTGCGGTGCAAAATCTGCTCTGGGGGCTTGGTCAGCCGATCGCGGGCGCCATTGCCGATCGCTTCGGCACGCTTCGCGTTCTGTGCGGGGGGGCCTTGCTCTATGCGCTGGGCCTCGTCCTGATGGCGCATGCCACGACGCCGCTGAGTTTCAACATCACCGTGGGCGTCCTGATCGGCTTCGGATTGTCGGGCTGTTCGTTCAATCTTGTGGTCGCAGCGCTCGGAAAGCTCGTGCCCGAGAACATGCGGTCGTTCGCATTCGGCGCTGGTACCGCGGCAGGCTCCTTTGGGCAATTTCTGTTCGCTCCCCTTGGCGCCTTCCTGATCGACAGCTACGGGTGGGCGATTGCGCTGTTCGTCTTTGCCGCGGCGGTGTTGCTGGTGCTGCCATTCTCGCTCGCGCTTGCGACCAAGCCCGCGGACGCGAAAGCCGCAATGACGGGCGCGGACGCGCCGCAATCGTTGCGTCAGGCGCTTTCGGAAGCATTTGCCCATCGCTCTTACGTGCTGCTGGTGCTGGGCTTTTTCACCTGCGGCTTCCAGCTTGCCTTCGTCACCGCGCATCTGCCGGCCTATCTGGTCGATCGCGGCCTGTCCGTGCAGGTCGGCGGATGGGTGATTGCGACCATCGGATTGTTCAACATCGTGGGCTCGCTCACCGCGGGCTGGGCCGCTACCCGAATGCCGAAACGCTACATTCTCTCGGTCTTGTATCTCGCACGAGCGATATCGATAACGATTTTCATCACGGTTCCGCTTTCGACGACGTCCGCGCTCCTGTTCGGCATTGCGACCGGCTTGACCTGGCTTTCGACGGTGCCGCCGACCTCCGGCCTCGTCGCGCTGATGTTCGGAACGCGGTGGCTCGCGATGTTGTTCGGCTTTGCCTTTTTCAGCCACCAGGTCGGGGGATTTCTTGGCGTCTGGCTCGGCGGCATCGCTTTTGAGACGACCGGGTCCTACAATCTCGTGTGGATTCTTTCGATCGCCTTTGGCGTCGCGTCGGCGATCATCAATCTGCCGATCGTGGAGGAGCCGGTGAACCGTCCGTCTGTACGCGCCGTGCCGGCGGCTGGAACCTCCTCATGAATGCCACCCTCCAGCGCGCCGCCTGGCAATCGATCCCTCTCATTCTGATTTGCGGCTGTCTGATCGCAATGCTGGGCTTCGGGCCCCGCTCCACGCTCGGCTTCTTCCTCACCCCGATGTCGAGCGCCAATGGCTGGGGCCGTGACGTCTTCGCGCTTGCGATCGCAATCCAGATGCTGATCTGGGGCGCAGCACAGCCGCTTGTCGGCGCCATCGCCGACCGATTCGGACCGGTGCTGGTGCTGTGCGTCGGCGCGATTCTGTACGCCGTCGGGTTTGCCTGGATGGTGTTTGCCAGCACGCCCGGCGAAATGTATCTCTCGGCCGGCCTGTTGATCGGCTTCGGGCTTGCCGGTTCGTCCTTCACGGTTGTGATCGGCGCTTTCGGCAAGCTGCTTCCGGCGGAATGGCGGACCTTCTCGTTCGGACTTGGGACGGCCGCGGGATCGTTCGGGCAATTCCTGTTCTCGCCGCTTGCGATCGCACTCAATTCCGCCTTTGACTGGCACACCACGCTGCTGATTTTTGCCGGCGTGATCCTGTTCATGCTGCCGCTGTCGCTCGCGCTCGCACTGCCGCGTGACCTCGAAACCGCGGCACAGCGTGCCGCCCAACAATCGGTCGGGGCGGCGCTGCGCGAGGCACTTGGGCATCCGAGCTTCGTCCTGCTCGTGCTCGGCTTCTTCACCTGCGGCTTCCAGGTGTTCTTCATCACCGTGCATCTGCCGGCCTATCTGGTGGATCGCGGCCTGTCGGCGGATCTCGGTGCCTTCGTGATCGGCATGGTCGGGCTGTTCAATATCATCGGGTCGATTGGCGCGGGCTATCTCTCCAATCTGATGCCCAAGCGCTTTATCCTCGCGCTGATCTATTTTCTGCGCGCGGTAGCGGTTGCTGTGTTCATCTCGATACCGGCCACGGCCACGTCGTCGATCATTTTCGGCGCGGTCATGGGCCTGTTGTGGCTGTCGACCGTGCCACCGACCAATGCACTGGTGGCGCTGATGTTCGGCACCCGCTGGCTCACCATGCTGGCGGGCTTCGCCTTCTTCAGCCATCAGGTCGGCGGGTTCCTGGGAGTCTGGCTCGGTGGCGTTCTGTTCGAGCGCACCGGCTCGTACGACGTGATCTGGTGGCTGTTCATCCTGCTCGGCATTCTGTCGGCACTGATCAATCTGCCGATCAAGGAGGTGCCGGTGGCCCGGCAGGCCGCAGCGGCGGCTGTTTAGGAGTTTCGAAAACGTCTATCATTGTTGTTCCGGGGCGCATGCGAGCCGGGAATCCGTACCCGCAACCGCGCGTTTGGATTCCGGATTGGCGACTGCGTCGCGCTCCGGCATGACGGAGAGGAAATGCCGTGCCCACATTCAAGGCCATCGTCATCGACAAGTCCGAATCCGGCCAGACCGTTGCGCTGAAGGACTTCGACGAGAACGAACTGATGGGCGGCGACGTGACCGTCCGCGTCTCGCATTCCACCATCAACTACAAGGACGGTCTTGCCATTACCGGCAAGGCGCCGGTGGTGCGCCGGTTTCCGATGATCGCGGGCATCGATTTCGCGGGCATCGTCGAGCAGTCCGCGCATCCCGACTGGAAGCCGGGCGACCCGGTCATCTGCAACGGCTGGGGCATGGGCGAGACCCATCTCGGTGCCTATGCGCAGAAAGCGCGGGTCAAGGGCGACTGGCTGGTCCGGCTGCCGCAGGCCATGAGCGCGCGCGAGGCGATGGCCATTGGCACCGCCGGCTATACCGCCATGCTCTGCGTGATGGCGCTGGAGCAGGCCGGCGTCACCCCGGACAAGGGCCCGGTGATCGTAACCGGCGCGGCCGGCGGCGTTGGCTCGGTCGCCGTCGCTCTCCTCTCGCAGCTTGGATATCCGGTCGTGGCGTCGACCGGACGGATGCAGGAGGCGGACTATCTCAAGGGCCTTGGTGCATCCGAGGTCATCGACCGCAGCGAGTTCCAGGTTCCGGTCAAGCCGCTCGCAAGAGAACGCTTCGCGGGTGGCGTCGATTCGGTCGGCTCCACCACGCTCGCCAATGTTCTCTCGATGACCCGTTATGGCGGCGCGGTGGCGGCGTGCGGTCTTGCCGGCGGTATGGACCTGCCGGCCAGCGTGGCCCCCTTCATTTTGCGCGGGGTGTCGCTTTTGGGCATCGATTCGGTGATGTGCCCGCTCGAAAGGCGCGTCGCCGCCTGGAAGCGGTTGGGAACCGATCTCGACCGTCAGAAACTGGCCGCAATGACCGCGGAAATTCCGCTCGACCGGGTCATCGAGACCGCTCCCTCGATCCTCGGTGGGGGGGTGCGCGGGCGCATCGTGGTCAATATCGGGTAAATCATTCAGGATTTGGCTACGAAGTTCGGGCACATTTACCGGTCATTATGGTAAGAAGCGGGTTAAGACCTGCGTCTGAAACAGGGGGTCCCGCATGTTGCGTT
>NZ_JBFWPA010000089.1:0-26588 GCF_050250235.1 Pseudorhodoplanes sp. | reverse complement strand
ACGCGCCGATCACGGTGCTGTCGAGCTATACGCTGTCGGTGCTCCCGCTGTTTATCCTGATGGGCAGTGTCGCGGTAAAGGGAGGGCTCGCGGAGGCGCTCTACCGCGCAGCCTATGCCTTTGTCGGCCATCGCCGCGGCGGGCTTGCCATCGCGAGCATCGTCGCCTGCGGCGGCTTTGGCTCGATCTGCGGATCAAGCGTTGCGACCGTAAGTACGCTGGGACGCGTCTCGATTCCGGAAATGCTGCGCTACGGCTATTCGAAACAGCTCGCCGCGGGATCGCTCGCAGCCGGTGGTACGCTCGGAATCTTGATCCCGCCATCGGTCGCCATGATCATCTATGCGATGGTGACGCAGACCTCGCTAGGCCGTCTGTTCGCCGCCGGGATCATCCCGGGCATTCTGGCGACGCTCTTGTATTGTCTCGCGACCAGCGCCTGGATGCGCTTCAGGCCGGAAATGGGACCGGCCGGCCCGAAGACGCCCTGGCCGGAGCGCTGGCGCGCGTTGCGCGCCGTGTGGGGGGTGGTGGCATTGTTCGCCATCGTCATGGGCGGCATGTTCACCGGCATGTTCTCGCCGACGGAAGGCGCTTCGGTCGGCGCGTTCGGGGCGATCGTGCTGGGGTTCCTGCAGCGCGAGTTGACGATTCCGAAGCTGTTCGATGCGGTGGTCGAGGCGGTGCAGACCTCGGTCATGATCCTGTTCGCCGTGATCGGCATTTCGGTGTTCGAGTATTTCCTGCAGGCCGCCCGTGTGCCGCAGGGCGTGGAAGAGCTGGTCCGTGAACTCGGCTGGGGCCCCACCGGTGCCATGATTGCCATCATCGGCGTCCTGATCGTGCTCGGCTGCTTTCTCGACTCGATCGCTATCCTGTTCATTGTGACACCGGTGATTTTCCCGATCGTCTCGGGCTTCGGCTATGATCCGATCTGGTTCGGCATCATCATGGTGATGGTCGTGGAATTCGGGCTGATCACGCCGCCGTTCGGGATGAATGTGTTCGTGCTGACCAGGGTCGTGCCTGGCATTACGACCGGCGAAGCCTTCAGCGGCGTCTATCCCTATATCGCCGCGGATTTCGTGCGCATCGGCTTGTTGATGATGTTCCCGGCGATCGTGCTCTGGCTGCCAAACCTGCTCTATGGAGTGGCGCCGTGAAAATCGTCAGGGCGATCCTGTCGCAGCTCGACATTGCATTTGCGGTCATCGCCGGGATCGCGCTGCTCTACATGATGTCGCTGACCGTGCTCGACATTATCGGCCGCTCGCTCGGACTGTTCACGATCGGCGCCGGGGTGGAACAGACCGAATTGATGATGGTGACGCTGGGATTTCTCGGGCTCGCCCGGTGCCTGCGCGTCCAGGGCAACATCGTGGTGGACGTCGCGACTTCGCATCTGCCGGCGCCGGTCAATGCCCGCATCGATGCGTTCTGGCTGGTGGTGATGGCGCTGGTCCTCGCGCTGCTGGCCTGGCTCGTCTGGAACAGCGGAGTTTCGGCCGACCGCTCCGGCCAGCGCTCGGAGTTGCTCGGCATCTCGCCGCTCGTCAGCCACAGCATCGCGGTCGTCGGCATGATCGCCGCCATCATGGTTGCCCTGACAACCGCTGCAAGAACCTTCGCGGGGCGCGGGCAGCCCGCAGGAAAGGACGAGACCATCGCATGAGCCGGCCAGTCATTATTACGTGCGCGCTTACGGGCGGCGGCGAACTCTCCGGGAAGAACACGGCGGTGCCGGTGACGCCGCGGGAGATCGCGGATTCGGCGATCGAGGCGGCCCGCGCAGGCGCTGCGGTCGCGCATATCCATGTACGCGATCCGCAGACCGGACGCGCCAGCATGAAACTGGAGCTTTATCGCGAGGTGGTGGACCGCATCCGCCAGTCCGGCACCGAAATGCTGGTCAATCTGACGACCGGGGCGGGCGCTTCCTTTCTCCCGGGAGCGGCGGAGCCGCGCGTCCCCGATCCGCGGTCGAGCCTGACGCATCCCGACCGTCGCGTCGCACATGTGCTTGCGCTCAAGCCGGATATCTGCAGTCTTGATGTCGGCTCGATGAATTTCGGCGAGGTGGTTTTCGTCAACACGCCGGCGCATCTGCGCCAGATGGCGCGGGCGATCCTGGGCAACGGCACCAGGCCGGAACTTGAGGTATTCGAACTCGGCCATATCCGGCTCGCGCGGCACCTGATCGATCATGGATTGATCGCGGCGCCGCCGCTGTTCCAGATCTGTCTCGGCATCCCCTGGGGAGCGCCGGCAACCCCGGAGACCATGCTTTCGATGCGCGATCATCTCCCGGACGGCGCGATCTGGGCCGCCTTCGGTATCGGCGCCGCGCAATTCCCGATGGTCGCGCAGTCCGTGCTGCTCGGTGGCCATGTTCGGGTTGGCTTCGAAGACAATCTCTATCTCGCCCGCGGCGTGCCGGCGCCAAGCAATGCGGCGCTGGTCGAAAAGGCGGTGCGCATGATACAGGAACTGGGCGAGCATCCGGCAACGCCACGCGACGCCAGGAATTTGTTCGCCTTGAATGACGGCGGTGTGGCACCTGCGCCCTGTGCCGATCGGTCCGCCGGCAGGGACGGGGCATCGCAATCCAGCGAGTTGGGTCAGGCTGGAGGGCGTGCTTGAGGCAGGAAGAGTGCCTTGCGATAGTATGCAATAATCGCCTGCTGCATCGCAGGCGATCGGCAGCGCCATCGCGGCGCCGCAAGACGCTGCCCAGAGACGCGTGTCGGGAGGGTGCTTTCCATGAACGTGATGCCGAAGATTGCGACGACGCCTGTCACGCCTGAGCGGCTGTTCATCGGTGGCCGGTGGGTCGACCCGATTTCGCGGCAGACGCTCGACGTGATCTCCCCCGTCACCGAGGACCTCATTCTCAGCTATCCCGAGGCCGGCCGCGCCGATATCGACCGCGCGGTGGCGGAAGCGCGCGACGCTTTCGACAAAGGGCCGTGGCCGCGCATGGCGCCGGCCGAGCGCGCGCGCCATCTGCGCAAGGTGGCGGCGCTGCTGTCGGAGCGCCTCGACGACATCGCCAATGCCTGGACGCTTCAGGTCGGCGCGCCCATCATGCTCACCAAGAAACTGGTTGGGCAAAATCCTGCGCTGTTCAATTACTACGCCGACCTGATCGAAACCTATCCGTTCGTCGACGATCGCAAGCGCGACGACGGCGGAAAGGTGAAGGTGGTCAAGGAGCCGGTCGGAGTCTGCGCCGCGATCACGCCGTGGAATGCGCCACTGGTGCTGCTGAGCTACAAGGTGGCGGCCGGCCTTGCGGCGGGCTGCACCATTGTCTCGAAGCCGTCGCCGGAGACGCCGCTCGAGGCCTATATCCTCGCCGAATGCATCGAGAAGGCCGGGCTGCCGCCGGGTGTGTTCAATCTGGTGCCGGCCGGCCGCGAGGGCGGCGACTATCTGGTGCGCCACAAGGACGTCGATAAGGTCGCCTTCACCGGCTCGACCGCCGCCGGAAAACACATCGCCGCGATCTGCGCGCAGCGGCTGGCGCGGGTCAGCCTCGAACTCGGCGGAAAATCGCCGGCGATCCTTCTGGATGACGCGGATTTCGCCGCCGCGCTGCCGAGCCTGATGGTCTATTCGATGCCGATCACCGGACAGGTCTGCTTCTCGCTGACGCGCATCCTGGTGCCGGAGCGCCGGAAGCAGGACTTCCTCGACATGTTCGTCGGCGCGGTGTCGCGCATCAAGGTCGGCGACCCCTTCAGTCCGGACACCCAGATGGGCCCGCTGACCATGGCGCGCCAGCTCCAGCGCGTGCAGGGTTATATCGCAGCCGGCCGCGCCGAAGGTGCAACGCTTGCCTGCGGTGGCGGCCGCCCGAAGGGCTTCGACAAGGGCTATTACATCGAGCCGACGATATTCACGGACGTGCATCCGTTCATGAAGATTGCCCAGGAGGAGATTTTCGGTCCGGTGGTTTCCGTCATCACCTATACCGATGAGGATGACGCGATTCGCAAGGCCAACAACTCGGTCTATGGGCTGAGCGGCGCGGTCTACACCGCCGATCCGGAGCGTGGCTACCGGATGGCGCGCCGGATGCGCACCGGCAGCGTCACCATCAACGGGATGATTGTCGATCCCAAGCATCCGTTTGGCGGATTCAAGCAGTCTGGCGTCGGCCGGGAGGGCGGGATCGAGGGACTGGACAACTACGTCGAGACCAAGACCATCCATTTTGCCTGATTGGCTGGATCATTTACGGCAAGGCCGGCTTTCAAGACGGCCATTTCTGGGAGCCGTTCCAAACCGTCCCGGCTGGCGGCAGAACGCCGCACCTGTCGTCCGCGGCGGACCACGCCCGCCAGCCGTCGCCCACAAGGAAGGCGTGCCGGCAATTGACGTTAACGATGAACCATGCTGGACCATGGCCCGCACCGGCGGATAAAGTGCCGGTCCGCAACAAAAACATGCCAAACGCGCACCCCGTTTACAGAGGAGGAATTCATGTTCAGGAGACTGACGATGCTGATGGCGGTCTCGGCCGCCGCGTTCGTCATGGCGACCGGATTTGCGGCCGCTCAGGACACCTTGAAGATCGGCGCCAGCGCGCCCAAGACCGGCCCGCTTGCGGGCGGCGCCGCCGTCACCCATTGGCCGAACGTCAAGCTGTGGATCGATGACGTCAACAAGCGCGGCGGCCTGAAGGTCGGCAACAAGCAGATGAAGCTCGAACTCGTCGAATACGACGACAAGACCAGCGGCGAGGAAGCAGTCAAGAACATCCAGCGCCTCGCGACCGTCGACAAGGTCGACTTCCTCGTCACGCCGTACTCGACCGGCATCAATGTGGCGACCGCGCCTCTGATCGCCAAATACGGCTATCCACACATCGCAACAACGGCTGCGACCGACAACGTTCCGGAATTTGCCAAGCGCTGGCCCAATTCGTTCTGGCTGCTCGGCACCTCGAAGCAGCTCGCCGAAGGCGTCGCGGACGCGCTCAAGAAGCTGGCGGACTCCGGCGCGATCGGCAAGAAGGTAGCGCTGGTCAACGTCGCCGACGCCTTCGGTCTTGAACTGGTTCGCGCCGGCAAGCCGGCGCTGCAGAAAGCCGGATTCGAGATCGTGTATGAAGCGTCCTATCCGCTTGGCACGCAGGACGTGGCCCCGATCATCAGTGCGGCCAAGGCGGCCAATCCGGATGCGTTCGTCGCGTTCTCCTATCCGCCGGATACCTTCGCGCTGACGGACCAGGCGCGGATTCAGAAGTTCGATGTCGGCGCCTTCTACGTCGGCGTCGGCACGGCATTTCCGGGCTTTGCCGGACGCTTCAAGGATAATGCGAACGGCGTGATGGGCGTCGGCGGCGTCAACCCGGATTCAAAGGCGTTTCAGGACTACCGCGCGAGGCACAAGCAGCTCACGGGCGCCGACGTCGATTCCTGGGCGAGCGCGATGACCTATGCCGGTCTCGAAATTCTCGGCCAGGCGATCGAACGCGCCGGCACCACCGACAAGGCCGCGGTGATCGCCGAGATCAAGAAGAAGCCCTTTATGACGGTTGTCGGCGAGGTCAATCTTGCCGACAACATCAATCATAATGTCTGGACCGTTGGGCAGTGGCAGAACGGTTCCTTCAACGGTGTGGCGTCTGCGGGCATCCCGGGCGCCAAGGCTCCGGTCAAGAAAGAGCCCTGGAAGTAACCTTCGAGGCGCGAAATCATCCGGCGCGGCGCGACGCCGCGCCGGATGATTTTCCAACGGGACCCAGAATGGAGACGATCGTCACCGGTGTTCTGCTCGGCGGAACCTATGCTCTTGTAGCGCTCGGTCTGACGCTCCAATACGGCGTCGCGCGCATCATGAATCTCTCCAGCGGAGAGACGCTGGTCGCAGCCTGTTTCATCGCATTCTGGCTGTTCACATCATATCAGGTGAACCCGCTCTGGGGCCTGCTGATCATTGCCCCGATCGCTTTCGTGGTGAACTGGGCGATCTACATGATCCTGCTGCGGCCGTTGGTCGATCGCGCCAAGACCCAAGGGATGCTCGAAGTCGACTCGATTCTCGCGACCTTCGGTCTGCTGTTTCTGTTTGAAGGCCTGATGCGGCGCGCCTTCGGCGGCGCCTATACGTCCTATGCATTTCTGGCCGAGCGGTTCGAGATATTCGGCCGCTTCTACGGTCTCAATCGCGTCGTTGCCTTCGCCGCGGCCTGCGTGATCGCCATGGCGCTCTATCTCTTCCTCTACCGCACGCGCTATGGCACCGCCGTGCGTGCGGTTGCGGTGAATCCGAACTCCGCCAATCTCGTCGGCATCGACATCGCGCGGGCGGCGGCGCTCTCGTTCGCGCTCGGCGGTGCGCTCACCGCCTGCGGCGGCGCTCTGATTTCGACCTTCTATACCTTCAACGCCTCCATGGGCGTTGTCTTCACCATGAAGGCACTGATCATCGTCATCATGGGCGGTGTCGGCGATGTCCGCGGTGCCGTGATCGCGGCGCTGATTCTCGGCGTCGCCGAGACCTTTGTCACCGGCCTCATCGATCCCGGGCTGACGCTCGCCGCGACCTATGCGCTGTTCACACTCGTGCTTCTGTTCAGGCCGCAGGGCATTTTCGGCAGGCAGCAGGCATGACCGGTCTGTCCTCCGGCGAAGTCCGGATCGCGGCCATCGGCGCGGTCGCATTTGCCGCGGCCGCCGCTTTGCCGCTGCTCGACCAAGGCTATTATCTCACGCTTGCCGTCAACATGGTGCTTTATGCCGCGCTGTGCACGGCGTGGACGCTGTTTTCCGGACCGACCCATTATGTGTCGCTCGCGACCGCGGCCTTCTTCGGGCTGGGGACCTATTCCGTCGGGCTTGGCCTCGATTATCTGCCGTTTGCGGCGCTCCTGCTGATCGGTGGTGCGGCAGCGGCGATGCTGGCGGGACTTGTCGGCGCCGCGACGCTTCGCATTTCCGGCGTCTATTTCGTGATCTTCACGTTCGGACTGGCCGAACTCGTCCGTCAGATCGTGTCCTATACGCAGGTCAAGGTCTCGGCCAAAATGGGCCTCTATGTCTTCACCGACTTCACCGAGACGCACATCTACTGGATGCTGCTGGCGCTGACGGCGGTGATATTCCTGACCGGCTGGCTGATCAATCGCTCGCGGCTCGGCTTCGCCATGCAGATCATCGGCAATGACGAGACCGTCGCGCGGCATTCCGGCATCGACACCGCAAAGCTGAAAATCATCCTGTTCATGATTTCGGGCGCCTTCATCGGAATAGCGGGCGCCATTATTGCGCCGCGCTACAGCTATGTGGAGCCGCCATCCGCGTTCAACCCGATGATCTCCTTCAATGTGGTGATCATGGCGCTGCTGGGCGGAACGCGCCGGCTGTGGGGACCGCTGGTCGGCGTGATTCCGTTTACGATCCTGATGGACTTCGTGTCGGTCCGCTTTCCGAACGACACCTCGATCGTGATCGGTATCGCCTTCCTCGTCATCGTGTACCTCTTGCCCGACGGCATCACCGGACGGCTCGAACAGGCATGGGCGCATCTGCGCAAGCCGCGCGCACATGCCGAATCCGTGGTGGCGAAGGAACACGCATGACCGCGGCCGCGCTCAGCATCTCCGGTGCGCGCAAGGCTTTTGGCGGTCTTGTCGCCGTCAATGACGTCAGCTTCGAGGTGCAGGAGGGTGAATTGTTCGGGCTGATCGGCCCGAACGGATCCGGCAAGACCACGATGCTCAATCTGATTTCCGGCGCGCTGACGCCGGATGCCGGTGAAATCGTTCTGGCCGGAACGCGGATTTCCGGCCTGCCGGCGCACAAGATTGCGCGACAGGGCGTCGCCCGCACGTTCCAGCTTGTCCGCATGCTGCCGTCCATGGATGCGGAGTGCAACGTGATCGCCGGCGCCGTGTTCGGCCATCGACGGCTCTGGGGCGCGCAGGCGCGGGATGCGGCGCATGACCTGCTCGCGCTTGTGGGCCTGCGCGGCCGGGAGCATGTGCCGGTGGCGGCGATGACCTATATCGACCAGAAGCGCGTCGAACTGGCACGTGCGCTCGCATCCGATCCGCGCGTGCTGCTGCTTGACGAATGGCTCGCGGGCCTTAACCCCAGCGAACTCAATATCGGTATCCAGCTGATCGAAAAACTGAGCCGCCAGGGCCGCACCATCATCATGGTCGAGCACGTGATGGATGCGATCCGCTCGCTGTGCGGGCGCTGCGTGGTGATGAATTCCGGCCGCAAGATCAAGGAGGGCGACGTCGACGATGTGCTTGCCGACCCCGAGGTGATCGAAGCCTATCTCGGAGATGACGACGATGCTTGAGGTGAAGAATCTCAGCGTCCGGTACGGCCGCCACCACGCGCTCGACCAGGTTTCGGTGAAGGTCGGCAAGGGTGAGGTCTGCGTCATCCTCGGCGCCAACGGCGCCGGCAAGTCAAGCCTGCTCAAGGCGATTGCCGGCACGGTGCGGGTCGAGCCTGGCACCGAGATCGTCATGAATGGCCGTGCCATCACCGGGATGAAGGCGCATCTGATTGTCGAGCAGGGTATCGCGCTCGTTCCTGAAGGGCGTGGCATCTTCGGAGAACTGACGGTCGCGGAAAATCTCGAGCTTGGAGCTTTCCCGAACCGTGCGCGGGCGCGCGAACAGGCGACGCTCGACCGCATTCTGACCTTGTTCCCGCGCCTTGCCGAACGCCGGTCCCAGATCGCGCGCACGATGTCCGGCGGCGAACAGCAGATGGTTGCGATCGGCCGAGCGATGATGTCGCAGCCGGACATCCTGATGCTCGATGAGCCGTCGCTCGGACTGTCACCGGTGCTGGCAAAGGAACTGTTTCGCGTCCTCGGCAAGATCGCCGAAACCGGCGTCGGCATTCTTCTGGTCGAGCAGAATGCGCGGCAAAGTCTGAGGATCGCGGACCGCGGCTACCTGATCGAAGTCGGCCGGATCACCGGCGAGGGCGCGGCGCAAAGCCTGATGACCGATCCGGCGGTGGTGAATGCCTATCTCGGCGGGACCAGGCGCGGCACCAAAGGCACGGCCTCGCCCGTGCGGCTCCCGGCGCCGTTTCCGCTACCCCTTGATCTTGTGTCGGTCGGCCGGCTGATCGGAAGCCTGGCGCAGCGCGCCGGTGCAATTCGGATGGCGTTTGTGCGCGCGCTGCGGCAGGCTGCGCCGCTCCCCAGTGCATTTGCCGGACGGTACGATCCAAGGACCGAAGGCGATCCGTGGGCGGAACTCGCTGCCGTCGTGCCGCGAACTCCTGATTCAAGCCCGATGCCGGTGGCCGCGGACGGAAAGCGGATTGCGAAAAACGCCGCAGACCTCGCGAAGGCGGCGACGCTGCGCCACGCGCGTCACGTTCGCACGCTGCGCGCGTCGCGCGACAATCCGTCGGCTTTTGCGGGCATCTATGATCCGGCGACGGCGCTGATCGAGATCGATGCGCTCAATCCGGCGGGACTTGCACGCGCGGCTTCGGATCGCATGGCCGAGCACATCCGGCAGCGGCGGGTGGGCGCGCCGGTGCCGAGCGCGTTCGCGCGCAAGGATGAGCCGTCGTCAGGCGAAGGGCGAAAGGCCGAGCCCGATCCGCTGCTCGGACATAACAGCCGCGGTGTCGATATCGATGCCGAGGAACAAAGCGGCGCGTCGCCGCCGGCGAGCGGCGGCATCGACATTGACGTCTTGGTGGCGCGCGCGACTGAGGTCCAGTCGCAGCATGTCGCATCGCGGCGAAAGCGCCTGACCATGGCGAGGCTGCGGCCGCAGGATTTGCAGGGCCGCGACCCCGATACCAACTAGCGCCCGCAAGGGATAAGATAGGACACCCGAGAGGGAGAGATCAGATGGCACGTGTATTCGAAGGCCAGTTTATCGGCGGTCGTTCATCCGCGCGCAGGATGTTCAAGGACCTCAATCCGGCGGATGGTTCGGTCTGGGCGGAGGTGCCCGATTGCGGCCGCGCCGAAACCGCGGCGGCGATCGAGGCGGCGCATGCTGCGTTTGCGGAATGGTCGGCTTTGCCCTTCACCAAGCGCGCGCATTATCTCGAGAAGGCGGCCGAAATTCTCGAAAAGCGCCGGATGGAGATCGTCGAGGCGCTGCAGGCCGAAGGCGGCGGCTGGTTCGGCAAGGGCATGTTCGAGACCGGCTATACCGTGGAGGTGTTCCGCGCGGCGGCGGCTTCGGTATGGCAATCGACCGGCGAGGTGATGCCGTCGGAATACGGCAAGCTGTCGATGGCGGTGCGCCGGCCGATGGGCGTGGTGTCGATCATCAGCCCGTGGAATTTCCCGTGCATCCTGTCGTCGCGCGGTTTCGCGTTTCCGCTCGCCGCCGGCAACACCATCGTGCTGAAGCCGTCGGAGGAGACGCCGTATTGCGGCGGCCTGCTGTTCGCCGAGGTATTCAAGGAGGCGGGCCTGCCGGACGGCGTGTTCAATGTGGTGACCTGCTCGCGCGACAATGTGCAGGAGGTCGGCGACGAACTGATCGAGCATCCCTATGTCAAGGGCATCTCCTTCACCGGCTCGACCGCGGTCGGGCGGCAGGTCGCCGCCAAGGCCGGTGCGCACCTGAAGAAGTGCTGCGTCGAACTCGGCGGCAAGGACTCGCTCATCGTGTGCGAGGATGCCGACATGGAGCGCGCCACCCAGGCCGCCAATTTCGGCTCGTTCATGCATCAGGGCCAGATCTGCATGTCGGTCGAAAAGGTGCTGGTGCACGAGAAGATTTTCGACCACTTCCTCAAGCGCTTCGTCGAGCGGGCGAAGCTCTTGAAAGTGGGCGACCCGACCAGGAACAAGGAACACATCATCGGCCCGCTGATCAACGACAAGCAGGTCGGCAAGGTGCGCGAGCAGCTCGAAGACGCGATCGCCAAAGGCGCCAAGGTGGTGCTCGGCGGCAAGATCGAGGGCCGCTTCGTCGAGCCGACGATTCTCACCGGCGTCACGCCCGACATGAAGCTCTATCAGGACGAAACTTTCGGTCCGGTGGTGCCGGTGATCCCGTTCCGCACCGACGAGGAGGCGATCCAGATCGCCAACGACACCGAATACGGGCTGTCCGCCGGCGTGATGACGCGCGATGAGGGCAGGGGACTCGCCATCGTCAACAAGCTCGATACCGGAAATTGCCACATCAACTGCTCGTCGGTGAACGACGAGCCGCATGTGCCGTTCGGCGGCTTCAAGGCCTCGGGCTCCGGCAAGCATGGCGGTCGCTGGTCGCTCGAGACCTTCACCGAGACGCGCTGGATCACGCTGGACCGCGGCGGCCGGCCGTTCCCGCCGATGTTCTGAGGCGGCCGTCTTCGGTTGTCATTGCCCGCGAAAGCGGGCAATCCAGCATAACCGCGGAGCCGACTGGATGCCCCGCGTGCGCGGGGCATGACAAGGCGAGAGTTCGACGGAGAACGTGCGTGCTGAGTGTGGCGATTGGAAACTATCCGCATACGCGGCTGCTGAAAGAGCGGCTGGCCGGATCGAAGAACTTCGATTTCGTCGAGGTGTCGCCGATCACCAAGGCCTTTGCGCAGATGGTCCGGCAAGGCACCTATGACATCTCCGAAATGGCGCTGGTGACCTTCCTGCAGGCCAAGGCCTTCGGCAAGCCGCTGGTGCTGATCCCGGCGGCGGTCGCCGCGCGCTCGCAGGAAGTCAGCCTGATCAAGCTGGCAAAGAACGAGAGCATTAGAGGGCCTGCCGACCTGCAAGGCAAGCGGATCGGCGTGCGCGCCTACAGCCAGACCACGGGTGCGTGGGTGCGCGGCATCCTGAAAGAAAGTTTCGGCATTGCGCCGGAGCAGGTGCACTGGACTACATTCGAGGACCCGCATGTCGCGGAATATTCCGATCCGGCCTTCGCGACGCGGGCGAAGCCGGGCAGCGCGCTGCTCGACATGCTGCGGTCCGGCGACCTCGATGCGATCATTGTCGGCAACGACAAGCCGGCGGATGCCGATCTCGCCGATGTCTATCCGGATGCCGAAGCCGCGGGACGTGAATTCACGCGCAAGCACGGCTTCGTGCCGGTGAACCATGTGCTCGTGGCGAAGCAGTCGGTGGTGGATGCGCAGCGAGATTTGCTGCTGGAATTCTGGGCGGCCGTGAAGGCGGCGTGGAAAGACACGCCATCTACCGGGAGTTTGCCGATCGGGCGCGCCGCGATCGAGCCGAGTGTGGCGCTGGCACTCAATTACATCTCGGCGCAGAGCATGCTGCCTCGGCCGATGACGGAAGCCGATATATGGGCGGGTCTGCCGGCAGGGTTTTGACCGCCGTCATTGCGAGGAGCGCTAGCGACGAAGCAATCCATCTGGCCTTGAAAAACTGGATTGCTTCGCTTCGCTCGCAATGACGTTGTTCGAGCCGGGTCAAATCATCAGGCGCCAAATGCGCGCGCCCGGAATGACAGGATAGAGCTACGCGTTGAAATTCACCCCGACCTTTCCGATCGGCCGCAACTCCCACGACAGCGCCCGATCGTCCACGTCGAGCATCAGCGGCGGGGTAACCGATCCCGCGATCATCACATCGCCCGCGCGCAGGCTTTCGCCGAACGCCGTCAGCGTCGCCGCGACCTGTCGGACGGTGTCGAGCAGGCGGCCGGTATTGGCTTCAAGATCGGAGGGAACGGCAATCGCATGGCCGTTGCGGATCGCCTCGCCGGTGAGTGCGGATAATCCGCCCGGGAGTGCCACGGCCTGGCGTGGACCGAAGATCACGTGCCGCTGGAAAATATCGCCGGCGAGGATCGACTCCACGTCGTCCAGCGGGCGGTCGATGTCGGCCAGTTCGATCGCGGGACCGATGGCTGCGACGCATTGCGCCGCCTCCTGCTCGCTCGCCAAGCCCGGCACATCGCGTCCGATCTCGATGGCGATTTCCGGCTCGGCGACCGGCTTGCTCCAGCCTGCCAGCGATACGCTCGCTCCATCCGGCAGCACGGCGCGATCGAGCAGGAAGCCGACCAGCGCGCTCTCGATTTTCAGCTTTTCCTTGGCTGCCGGCGCACCGAAACCGACCTTCCAGCCGATCCGGCGCGCGCCCGAGCGCTTTCGCTCCTCCAGCAGCGCGAATTGCCGGCGCATCCCGGCCTGGATGCGCGGATCGTCGAGCGCCGCCGTCATGGGTGGCTCGCGGGATCGACTTCGTAGCCCGAGGCTTCGATCGAGCCAGCGCCCATCCAGCCCCAGACCAGCACCACGTCCTCGTCCGAGGTGTTGTTGAAGCCGTGCCAGCAGCCGCGCGGCGAATAGACCACGTCGCCTTCGCCGGACGGCTTGTCGCCCTCGTCGGTGTAGATGTGCCCCTTGCCCTTCAGTACGATGAAGAACTCATCGCAGTTATGATGCCGATGGCTTTCGTGCCGCGCGCCGGGCTTCAGCACGGTCCAGCCGACCACGTGGTCGGCGCCCGCCGACTTCTTGTCGATCAGGAACTGGACCTGCATTTCGACCCAGCCGTCCTTGCGCGCGAGACCCTCGACCTTGGGCACGTCGCGGATATTGGTACGATACATTTTCGGCGCGGTCACTTCGGATATCCTCCAAGGCGGCGATAGACCTGATGCGCGACCACGAAATCGTTCTGGTCGATTCCGAGACCGCGGCAGGCATTCATCAGTTCGTTGGCGGCAGCGGCCAGCGGCACCGGGCTGCCGAGCTTGCGGCCCATGTCGAGCGCCAGGATCATGTCCTTCTGCTGCAGCGTCACGTCGGCGAGCGGCACCTCCGGCATATTGCCTTCCAGAATGAAAGGCCCGCGATAGCCGAGCACCGGGGAGGCGGCGACGCTTTTCAGGATCGCGTCGACCGCGGCCTCGCGCGACACGCCGCCCTTTTCCGCCAGCGCCACAGCCTCACCGAATGCGATGACCTCTACCATCAGCAGCAGATTCACGGCGATCTTCATTTTCACCGCAAGGCCGCTGGCGCCGATCCGCGTCACCTTGGGGCCGATCGCGAGCAGCACCGGCTTGACCTTCTCGAACGCCGCCTCGTCACCGCCCACCATCACCGAGGCGTTGCCCTGGTTGAGCGTGACCGGCGAGCCGGAAATCGGCGCGTCCAGCATCACGAGGCCCTTTGCCGCGAAGGCGTCCGCTACCTCGCGGGTGACTTCCGGCGCGATCGTGCTCATGTCGATATAGATGCCGCCGGGCTTCAGGCCTTCGATGATGCCGTCCGGTCCGAGCGCAACATCCTTCACCGCCTTGCCATCGGTGACGACCGTGAACACCACGTCCGATATTTCGGCCACGGCGCGCGGCGTGTCGGCCCAGCCCATGCCGGCGTCGATCAGCGATTGCGCCTTGCTTTTCGTCCGGTTCCAGCCGGCCACCTTGTATCCCGCGGCCTGCAAGCGCGGCACCATGCCGAGGCCCATGACGCCCAGCCCGACAAACCCAATTCTCACGCCTGTTCTCCTGCGGCTTCGCTCATTCTTGCCCCGGCGGCTAGCGCACATCTCGCGGTCGAGTTGCGGACCACGGTCTCGACCGGCAGTACCAGGTGATGTGGCTCCGGAGCCTCGTTCTCGATCAGGTCGACGAGCAGTCCGGCGGCTTCGAAGCCGGCCTTGCTGTGCTGGACGCGAACCGTGGTGAGCGCGGGCGACAGCCGGTCGGCGAGCGGCATGTCGTTGAAGCCGGTCACCGAAACATCGTCCGGGCAGGCGATGCCGTGGCGGCGGAATGCCGAGATCGCGCCGATCGCGAGCCGGTCATTGGCGCAGACCACCGCGCTGAACGGCGCGCCGGCCACCAGGAACTCCTCGGCGCAGCGCTCGCCTTCGCTTTCGTTGAAGGCCCTGGCATAGGTGACCAGTGCCGGGCTCGCACTCAAACCGGCGTGGTCACGATGGCGGAGAAAGGCGTTGTAGCGGCTGAATCCGGTCGAAACGGTCTGCGGTCCCGCGATGCAGGCGATGTCGCGATGGCCGAGCGAGACCAGATGCGTGACGAGACGGCCGATTCCGTCGTCTTCGTCGTGGACCACGGAAGAAAAGCGCGGATCGTCGGTACGGCGGCTGACGGTGACGACCGGCAGGCCCGCGGCGAGTTGCGATAGCGTCTTGTCCGTGCGCAAGACGCTCGCCAGGATCAGTCCGTCGACGCCGCGCGCGCGCATGGTCTCCAGCACCCGGACCTGACGCCGCGGATTGCCGTCGGTATTGGCGAGCATCGCAACATATCCATATTGCGCGAGCCCGTCCTCGATGCCGCGGATGATCGGGGGGAACACCGAGTCGGTGATATCCGGGACGACCACGCCGATGGTGCGCGAGCGGTTGGTCTTCAGCGAATAGGCCGCCAGATTCTGCCGGTAGCCCAGCCGCTTGCTGACCTTCCGGATTTCAGCGATCAGGTCGGCGGCGACCGGATGCCCGCTGTCCGGGTTGAGCGCGCGCGAGACCGTCGAGACATGCACGCCCACCTCACGCGCGAGATCCTTCAGGCCGACCCGTGCTTTCCTGCGCGACTTCACCGGACCGTTCCTGGCGCGTCGGCATGGAGGTTTCGGACGGCGGACCGCCCGAAACCTTGTCGCTTTGTGAAAGCAGGCTTCGCCATCGTGCTACTATTTCGAGGCATCCGCGAACGGGAAGATCAGTTCACCCGCCTTGTATTTGGGCGGATAGACCACGACCTGCCGCGACCAGTCGGTAAACTGGCTCATGTCATTTCCGGTCACGCCCTTGAACTGGATACAGATGATGCGCGGTTCTTTCCATTCGCCATTCGGTCCGAACGAGATCGGCCCGATCACGGTGTCGAATGTGTTGGCGGCGATGTATTTGGCCAGCGCGTCGTCGTTCAGCGACTTGGTCGCGGTCACGGCCTTTTCCAGGATCTGACCCGCGGCATAGGCGTATGGTGGATAGGTGTAGCCCAGCGGATCGAGGCCGAGTTCCTTCGCGCGCTTCTGGTATTCCGCCATCATCTCCCTGGTGCCGGCGAATTGCAGGCTGGGTGCCGGGATATAGAATTCGTTGCTGATATAGCCGTTGATCATCGGTCCAAGCTGCTGCTTGATGCCGGTGACGAGCAGGCCCAGCATCGCGCCGCCGATGATCTTGGGCTTGAACTGGATTTCATTCGCGGTGCGGATGATGCCCGCGGTGTCGATCGGCAGCGTCGCCGCAAACACCACGTCCGGATTGGCGGCCGCCATGGCGCGCACCACCGAGGTGAATTCCGTGGTCGATGGCGGGTAGGTGCGGTCGAACACGATCTCCATGCCGAGCTTCTTGGCGTTCGCGCGCGCGCCGTCCAGCGCATTGCGCGAATATTCGACGTCAGCGCCGATCAGGGCGATGCGCTTCGGCATCGGCTTCTGCTCGGCGGCCAGGTCGAACACGCATTTCGAGTAATTGCCGGTGTCCGGGCCCTGCGAATTCATTGAGAAATAGCGCGGATACTTGAATTCCTTGTTGGCGCCGAGGCCGAATATCCCGATCGTGGTGCGGTTGGCCTGGATGATCGCCGGCATGGTCGCCGCGATCACGTTGGTGCTGTAAGGGCCGATCAGCAGGTCGACCTTGTCTACGCTCATGAGCTTGGCGTAGATGCCGGGCGCGTTGGCCGGATTGCCCTGATCGTCGTAATAGACGAACTCGACCGGGCGGCCGAGCAGTCCGCCTTTCTTGTTCACATCGGCGCGCCAGATTTCGAGCCCCGCCAGCACCTGCTTGCCGGCCGGCGATGTCGGGCCAGTCGCGCTGATGCTGAAGCCGATGCGAAGCGGATCGGCGGCATTCGCCGGAGAAAACAGAATCGTGACGGCTGCTGCAACACTCAACGCAAGGGCCGCCAGCCGGCGGCGCTGTTTCACGAGCATGGATGTCCTCCCGTTTGGCCTTGTCGTTCGACCTTGGGAGAAAGCCTAGCCCGCGCGGCAAAACTTGGCAATCGTTTGCCGCGATGATAGCACTCGCGGCGCCGGCGCAGAAAAAAATTGCTGGCGCATTGGGAATGTTGCGTGCATGGCACGCTCACCGATCCGCGAGCAACGGCGGACGGACACGGAGGAATTCATGTTCAAGGCTTCTGCTGGCGTCATGCTGCCCACGTCGATCATCGGATCGCTGCCGCGTCCGACCTGGTACACCGCGACGCTCGGCTCGACCCCGTTCCTCGAAGCCATGGTGAATTCGCGCTACCGCGAACAATACGAGGATGCGGTCTCGTGTTACCTGCGCGCGCAGGAAACGGCAGGTCTCGACATCGTCACCGACGGTGACGCGCATTACGACGAGCAGGTCGCAGGCATGAGCTGGCAGAGCTATCCGCTCACTCACATGGCGGGATTTTCGAAAGAAGCCAGCCCGACCTTCTACAAGGTGGGGGCCGTCGCCTATCCGCGCGGGCATATCCTGCACGATTTCCTGGAAGCGCGGGTGTTCCCGAAGATCACCGGTCCGGTCGGCCGCGGCAACCTGCAATACGCGCCGATGTGGAAAGTCGCGCAGCGCATGACCGACCGTCCGGTCAAGTTCGGCACCATTCTGCCCGAACTGCTCGCGGCGTCCTGCGAGGACGATTACTACAAGGACCCGATCGAGCGCACCTGGGCGCTGAGCGATGCCATCAACGAGGAACTGCACGATCTGGCCGATGCCGGCTGTCCGGTGCTGCAGATGGAGGAGCCGCAAATCCACATGGTGCCGGTGCGCGGCAAGGCCTTCGGCAAGCTCGATGTCGCCGACCTGGTCAAGATTTTCAATAACACGGTCAAGGGCCTGCGCGACAAGACCGAGGTCTGGTGCCACACCTGCTGGGGCAATCCCTCGCAGCAGCGCATTTTCAGGGAGCCGCAGAGCTATCAGCCTACGCTGGAGGCGCTCAATACGGTCGAGGCGGATGCGCTGACCTTCGAGACCTGCTCGTCGGGGCCGGGCGATCTGAAGGCGATCGGCGAAATCATCAAGGACAAGAAGGTGGTGATCGGCGTGATCGACCATCACACCCTGCAGATCGAGCGGCCGGACGAGGTCGCGGCGCTGATCCGCGAGGCGCTGAAGCATGTTCCGGCCGAGCGGCTGGTCATCTCGTCCGATTGCGGCATGGGCAGAGAAGGCATGGGACGGCGGCACGCGGCATACAAAATGGTGTCGATGGTCCTCGGCACAAATATTGTGCGGAAAGAGCTCGGATTGCCGGAGGCACAATGCCTCGCGGCGGAAGGGCGCTATTCGCTGACGGTCGCGGAAAAATAGGTGTTCGAGCTGGCGCGGCGTCACGCCGGCTCGAGCAGCCTCGGATAGGTTGAAGGCTTGAAGAAGCTTGCGCCCGGCACATAGACCCGGCCGGGCGACAGGTCCGGTCCCTGTTCTCCCTCGATGCTGCCCTCGAAGGTCAGCTCGAGTTGGACGCCGCTAGGATCGTAGACGAACAATTGCCAGAGCGTGGTTCCCGGCACCTCGAATTCGCGCCAGTCCAGTCCGGCTTTCTTGAAGCGATCGATGTAGGACCGGAATCCGGAACACGACAACGATACGTGATCGATTGCAGCGGTGCCGTACGGAGCCTTACCTTCCGGACCGAGCGCAGGTCCACCGGCGTAAATGTGGATGATGCCGAGGCCACCGGGCTGCGGGCAGGCCAGCCAGGCCCCCGGATAGCCAAAATCCGGCCGATGCATGTCCCTCAGCCCGATCACCTTGGTCCAGAAATGCACGGTGGAGGCAAGGTCCGCGGTCTTGATTGCGATGTGGAAGAGGCCGTGAACGGTGGCGAGAGGAAGCTGGCTTTGCGCCATGGAAATCTCCGCGTCTGAACACGCATTATAGCGCTGCGTCTGGCCAGAGCCACAACCCGGTGCTGACTGAATTGCGCAATGGCAATTCTGCACATTTTTCAGGCTGACGACGTCCAGAGCGCAAGCGGTGCCGTTTCGGCATCGTTCCGGAACTAAATTAGCGGCAGATCGGGAAACTGATCAAACGTAGCGTGCGACCGACCCGGTTGGTTTCCGCGGTTGCGCGGATCGCTTGTCACGATGGCACGACGCTTGCTGACTTCAATTTCAATTCGGCGTGTGCCGAAGCTGCAAGCCGCAGCGTTTTGTCGACTCAAGGGAGTTTTCGATGATCACCCGCAAGATTGCGCGCCGGACGGTTGTTGCCGGCGCGTTCGCATTGATGACGGCGGTGCCTGCGGTCGCGCAATCCCTGACGCCGATCCGCTTCACCCTCGACTTCAAGCACCAGGGCATTCACGCCTGGTATTATGTCGCCCAGGAGAAGGGCTACTTCAAGGCCGAGGACCTCGACGTGAAAATCGATCAGGGCGAAGGCTCGGCTGCTACTGTGTCGCGCATTGTGTCGGGCGCCTATGATGCGGGCTTCGGTGATATCAACGCCATCATTCAGGTGGCCGCCATCAAGCCGGGCGAAGCGCCGGTCATGGTCTATCAGATATACAACCGGCCACCCTTCGTGCTGGTCACCAAGACGAGCGGTCCGATCAAGTCCATCAAGGACATCGAAGGCAAGAAGCTCGGCGGGCCCGCCGGCAGCGCCACCCTGAAGCTTCTGCCCAGCCTCGCCAAGGCCAACAAGATCGACATTTCAAAGATCGATATCCTGAACATGGCGCCGAACCTGCAGGAACAGATGCTGATCCAGGATCAGGTGCAGGGCTCGCTGGTGTTCAACGTCACGAGCTACATGAACCTGATACAGCAAAAGCAGAATCCCGACACTGACTATCGCTGGTTCAACTATGGCGACCACGGTCTCGATCTGTATTCCAACGGCATTATGGTTTCGCAGAAGCTCCTGAAGGAAAATCCGAAGGCGGTCGCCGGCCTCGTGCGCGCTATCAACAAGGCGCTGAAGGAGGTGATCGACAACCCCGAGATGGGCGTGAAAACGCTCGCCAAGATCGAGCCGCTGATCAATCAGGATGTCGAGAAGAAGCGCATCGCCTATGCGCTGGGTCATCTGATGAATGGCGCAGAATTCACCGAGCTTGGCTTCGGTGACCTCACGGACGGCAAACTGACCCGGTCGATCGATGTCATCGCGGAAGCCTATGACCTGAAAGCCAAGCCGAAGGCGTCCGAGGTGTTCAACCGCTCGTTCCTGCCGGCGAAGTCTGACAGGATGTTCGCGCCGAAGCCGAACTGAGTGAATGAAAACTGTAATAAGAGGCGGCCGCGTTTATGACCGGGCGGGCGACATCCATCGCCCGCCACTGCGCGATATCATCCTCGAAGAAGACCGCATCCTCGGCGTCGTAGAGCCCGGCGAGCCGGCCGCGACCGACATTGCTCGGGCTGCGAGCAACGGAGAGCCGAACGCGCGGGTGATCGACGCCACCGGCAAGCTGGTGATCCCCGGTCTGGTCAACGCGCATTACCATTCCTACGACGTCCTCAGCAAAGGTCGCTTCGAGGACATGCCGTTCGACGTCTGGATGCTGCATTCGCAGCCGGCCTATTGGGGCACGCGCAGCAAGGCGGAACTCCGCGCGCGCACGCTGCTCGGTGCGCTCGAAGCGCTGCGGCATGGCATCACCACCATCCAGGACATGAACTCGCTGGTGCCGCAGGACGAGGAGACGCTCGACACGATCCTGTCCGCCTATGCCGAAGTCGGCATCCGCGTGGTGTTCTCCATCGCCGTGCGCGACCTCGCCGCACTCGATATCGAGCCGTTCCTGCCGCCGGGGATTCCCGCTGACGTGGCGGCGCTCATCAACGGCAAGCCGGGCGACGCCAAAGCCGACATCGCCTTCATCCGAGCGCAACTCGCGCGCCGCAAACCCTTGCCACCGCGCCTGCACTGGGCCATCGGCCCGTCCGGGCCGCAGCGCTGCTCGACCGAGTTGCTGGAGGGGCTCGCGGCCATCTCCGCCGACTTCGACCTGCCGGTGCTCACCCACACCTACGAAACCCGAGCGCAGCTTGCGAAAGCGCGCAAAGCTTATGCCAAGTTCGGCGGCTCCTATGTGCGCTACATGCGCGAGATCGGCCTGCTCACGCATCGCACGACACTGGCGCATGGCGTCTATCTGACGCGGCCGGAGATTGACGAACTGGCGAAGGCCGGTGCCGGCGTGGTGCATAACCCGCTGGCCAATCTGAAGCTGAAGAATGGCACGGCGCCGCTGATCGATTTCAAACGCGCCGGAATCAATCTCTCGCTCGGCTGCGACAATTGCAGTTGCAGCGATTGTCAGAATCTGTTCCAGGCGATGAAGATGTACGCGCTGCTGGCGCAGGGTATGGATGGCGAGGCGTCCGGGGTGTTCGCCTGCGATGCCATCGATGCCGCGACCATCGGCAGCGCGCGGGCGGTCGGACTTGCGGGACAGGTCGGCGAAGTGAAAGCCGGCATGAAGGCCGATCTCGCGCTGATCGACCTGTCCGATTACGCCTATCAGCCGTTCAATTCCGCCGCGCGGCAGATGGTCTACAGCGAGACCGGGCGTGCGGTCGATACCGTCATGATCGATGGCGACATTGTCCTGTCCGGGGGCAAGCCTGTGAAACTCGACTGGGACAGTTTCCGCGGTGAACTCACGGAAATCATGGCAAAGGCTGACACCGATTATGCCACGCTTGCACAGCGCAATGCGCCGGCGCTTCCCTACCTGTTAGAAGCCGCGCGCAATGTGAACCGCGCGCGGCTCGGTCTCAACCGCTACGCAGGCGGCGGCATCGGCGATCCGGAATAGCTGCGGCCTCATGGCACGCAGTCAGTCGCGGCTGCTCGCAAACCCCACCGCCGCCAGGCGCAATACCGCCAATTTGGCCGCTGCCCATGCCGGCGTGCCGACCTTTAATACCGGGGCACGGTCGGGTAGATTGAAGCTGGTCGCTGCGAGGACCCGCACCATGGTGACTGGAAACGCGGACATTTTTGCGCATCGTCGGCTGTTGCGCTTCGACCGTTACGTCCTTGATCTTGATCGCGGTTCCCTGTTCCTGGGCGGTCGTGAGATCACGCTGCGACCCAAGACCTTTGCAGTTCTTCAGCACCTTGTGGGGAATTCCGGCCGGCTTGTTTCGAAGGAAGAGCTGTTTGCCGTGGTCTGGCCGAATCTCGCCGTCACGGACGATACGCTGGTGCAGAGCATCGGCGAGCTGCGACGGGCGCTTGGAAATGACGGGTCGCGCTTGATCCGGACCGTTCCGCGCCGCGGCTATCGGCTCGATGCCGACGTGTTCGGCGGCGAACCCGGCAGCGATGAAGCGCGATCGCCTGGCATCCCGTCTCCGATGCGGACATGGCTCGCCACGCACTTCGCCTCGCGCTATCGACGATATGCCACTTTGATTCTGATCGTTCTGCTCGCCGCAGGTGCCGCGTTGACGGGTTCCGGCTATGAGACCGGGCTTTTCAACCCCTTGCGCGGTGGAGATCGATCCACAGAAAGCAACTTGGGCCGGTCGAAGCCCGTCATTGCTGTTCTTCCTTTCCTCATTCAAGACGACGAACGCGCTCGTGACTATCTTGCAGACGGACTGACGCAGGACATCATCAATGCGCTGGGACGGTTTTCAGCCCTGACGGTGATGTCGTGGAACGCGGTGCTGCCATACAAGGGCAAGTCTGCGAGTCCCGGAGAGGTCGGCCGCGCCCTCGCGGTCCGCTATCAGGTCGAAGGCAGCATTCGCCATACCGGGGAGCGGCTTCGGATCGCCGTCCATCTCGTCGATGCCAAGGGCCACGTGCTTTGGTCTTCCAGCTTTGACGACGCGCCTGCCGAAATCTTCGATCTGCAGGACAAGATCACCACCCACATTGCGGGAGCACTGGCGATCCGGATTACGGAGGTCGAACAGCAGCGGGTACCTTCCCGCCCGACGGAAAACCTTGAAGCATACGATCTGGTTCTCCGCGCGCGGCCAGCCCTGAACCGCCCGGAGCGCGCCACCATCGCGGAGGCGCGCGAACTGCTCAAGCGCGCGATCCAGCTCGATCCGGACTATGCCGCCGCCCATTCCGCGCTTGCCGAAACCTATTATATCGCGGTCTCGATGGGTTGGGCCGAGTCACCCGCGGCGTTTCTGAGCCGCGCGGGCGAACTCGCACACAAGGCTCTCGGTCTCAGCGATACCGAGGTGCGCGCGCGTATCATTCTCGGCCGGATACACCTTTTCCATCAAAGATACGAGCAGGCCAGGACCGAACTCGACGAAGCACTCGCCATCAATCCGAGCGATGCGGATGGCATTGCCGCCCGTGGCAATATCCTGATGTGGCTGGGTCAGACCGATGCTGCGATCGAGGCATTGGAACTGGCGCAACGCATCGATCCCACACCCAACGCCTTCGACCGGAATGCCCTCAGCATGGCCTATTATCTGAAGGGAAGGTACGAGGCGGCCATTCGCCAGGCCGAATCCAACATCCATCAGACGGGCGTGGCGCATTTCAGCCATGTCATGCTCGCAGCATCCTCTGCGCAGCTCAATCGGCTTGAGGAAGCCGGCCGGTCCGTGAGCGTGATACGACACACGGACCCGACATTCGATGCGATGCGATTTGGCAGCAAGTTCCTCAATGCGGCAGATCTGGAACATCTGCGGGACGGCATGCGACGGGCCGGTCTTTATCCTGCCATGCAGCCGCGGAAACAATGACCGCTACCGCTCCTGAATTTGAGCCCTGTTCTCATTGGCCTTGGCGATGTTCTCACTGAGGTCCTGCTGAAACCGGTCCCGACCTGCAGGGCCACCGAAGATGTAAAGCTTGCCGTCGCTGATCAGCCAGCTTTCCGGATCGGCCTCGACCACATTGCCGAGCGCGAGAGCCATCGCGCAATAATTGGTGAATTGCGGAGCGTAATGTTGCGGAGCCGCTTTGAAAAGCGTCCGATGCTCACCGCTGGAAAACCGATAGCGGTGCTCGTCCCATTGAAGCTCCAAGTCGGGAAATCCGGGCGTCGCCTTTCCGAGCGTGAAATACGCAACCGGGTCGTAGCCTTTGATTGCCAGCGGAATTTCATCTCGCGACGCGGATGGTGTAGGCACCGCGAGCAGTGAACCGGCTACGATGGCAGTCAGGCAAAGAGCCTTTCGACGCGACAAACCGCTCATTGCTGTTTCTCTTCGACTTGCGGATCGCAGCCTCCGGTACGGCATAGGCTGGCCGGGTTGGCAGAGGGAGCAGCTTAGGCCAAGCCATTTCAGCCCGCAAACCCAAGGCACAGGCTCCGCGCGATCCATTACTGCCTCGGATTTCGGGAAAACTTCGTCCTTTCCTGCGGGTTTCTTCGTTACGGCAGCGGCGCGCCCCGATTGACTGACGCCATATCGGAGGAAGCGACATGAACCGTTTGGGTGCGACCACAGCGATTGCGATACTGGTCCTCGGGTCTGCCGTTCAGGCGGAGCCGGTGAAATTCGACGCGCTTGTTGCGCAGAAGCAAGCCATCCGGCTTGACTTTGTCGATGCGAGCAAGCGCTTCTTCCTGTTGGTACGGCGGGAGGGAAAGACCGAAGGTCAAGGCCCGCTTGCGGGAGCGAACGTCCAGGAATACGGCGTGCATGACATCGTTCCAGGCGTCGGCGGCGAGCCGCATGGTTATCTCGAATTCGCGGCGCCCGACGGCAGCAAGGCGTATCTGAAGTGGACCATCCAGGCCGTGTTCGTCCCTGGACCTGACACCAAGCCGAAGCTCATCGACAGCGGTGTGTGGCGCGTCGTGGGCGGAACAGGCAAATGGGAGACACTCAAAGGTGCGGGAACCTTTCGTCTGCAATTTCCGGGGCCAGTCGAACGACGGTTCGTCATGGAAGGCGAACTCCGCCAGAACTGATGCAGTGATCGCGTGAGAAAAATCTCTTGCGCGGAACTCCGGGCTACAGCCCGGATAGCTCGCCCGGCGTAGCGGTTGCTGGCGGCGTGGACGGCGACAATTGAGGGTCACGCGCGCGCGCGCAACGCTTCTCCGCGCATTGCAAGCAATGATTGCGTCAGCTGTTCGGCGAACTTCGCGGAAGCGACCGGCAGATTGCGATCATTCAACTGGCCGAGCACAAGGTCGGCGCGCGGCGTGTCGCGCTCATCGAGTTCGCGCACCACGATGCCGCGGTTCTCGTCCGAGGATGCGCCGATCCCGATCTGGAACGATATGACACTGTCGCGCATCACCAGATGACGCAGAAACTCAAACGAGTTGGATTGCGCGACGATATCGAAGCGCAGGTTGCGGCGCGCCAGCGCCTCGTCGAGCAACTGGCGTCCGCCGATCCCGGGCTCCGCGAGCGCGACCGGATAGCGCGCGCAGTCGCGCAGCCGGAGCGATGGCTTGACCGCCAGCGGATGACCGACCGGCATCAGCGCAACCAGCCGCTGCTCGAACGACATCAGCGGCCGGAAATTCGGCAGATAGGGCGGCCGGAACACCAGCGCGAGATCCACCTCGTAGTCGGCGAGACTTTGCATCGCTCTGATGTGATCCTGTACCCGCACGTCGAAATGGACCAGGGGAAAGCGTGCGCGGTGGATGGCGATCTCGCGCGGCAGGAATTCGAGCACCAGCGCCTGACTCGCCGAAATGCGCACCGTGCCGCGGCGAAGCCCCTTCAAATCCTCGATCTGCGAGCGCACGCGATCGAGATCCGCAGTCTGGCCGCGGACGTGGTGGACGAACAATTCGCCGGCGGCGGTGAGCCGCACCCCGCGTGGGCGCCGCTCGAACAGGGGTGTTTCCAGTTCCGCTTCCAGGTCCATGATTCGTCGGTTGACGGCCGACGACGTGACGTTGAGCCGCTCCGCGGCTTTCCGGATTGATCCGGCACGGGCCACGGCGTCGAAATAATGAAGAAAACGTAGGTGTCTCATATGATTAGACCCAATTGACGCTCCGGCGGAACGCTCAGCGATGCCAAAATGGCATCGCTCTAGCAAAAAATCAGCGGCAGATCGTAGCACTGAAGGCGCCTAGCGTCTCCCTCAGGTGGCGAGCATGCCGATTGCACGCCCGCCTCACGAGAGGGCTGACCACCGGGCCCCGACAACAGGAGCGCGTCATGAAGCAATTCAGAATATTGAGCCTGGCACTCGCGGTCGCGATCGGCGGCGCCTTGGCGTTTGCTGCGCCGGCCGCGGCGCAGACCAAACTCAAGATGGTGCTGAACTGGAAATACCAGGGCCCGCAGGGATGGTTCTTCCTCGCAGACGACCGCGGCTATTTCAAAGCCGAAGGCCTCGACGTCACCATGGACCAGGGCAACGGCTCCGGCGCTGCGGTGCCGCTGGTGGCGAACGGCACCTACGACATCGGCTTCGGCGACATCAACGCGCTGATCGAGCTTGCGGCGAAGAAGCCGGAGGAGGCGCCGGTCGCGGTCTACGTGATGTATAACCGTCCGCCCTTCACGGTTGCGGTCAAGGCCGATTCGCCGATCAAGGAGCCGAAGGACTTCGTCGGCAAGAAGCTTGGCGGTGCTGCCAATGACGGCGCCCTGAAACTGTTTCCGGCGCTCTGCAAGGTAACGAAGGTCGATTGCTCCAAGGTCGTGATCACCAACATTCAACCGAACCTGCGCGATCAGATGCTGATGCTGTGGCAGGTCTTCGGCGTGTTCGGCTATGTCTACACGATCGGCTTCTCGGCGAAG
>NZ_JBFWPA010000088.1:0-26687 GCF_050250235.1 Pseudorhodoplanes sp. | reverse complement strand
AGTTCGCCCATCGACACGAACAGCGTGCGGATCATGGCGGCGGCTTCCTTCGAGCGCAGGATATGCGCGAAGTAGCGCGACTCCACCGTCAGCGCGAGATCGAACGGCAATTGCAGGCCGTCGAACACCACCTGCATGATCGCGCGCGCCGCCGGGTAATTGTCGTAGGTCTGCTTGCGGTACAGCGCGCTCGCCGGCGAGAACACCATCATTCCAGCCTTCGACCAGACCAGTCCGCCGGGATTCTTGAAGCCTTTCACGTCCCAGGGCGCTACCGGCTTGCCGCCGGCCTTGATCCAGTCCTTCGCCGCGGTCACCAGATCGGCCGCCGGCACCACGTTGTCGATCAGCTTCATGCCCTTGGCACGCGCGACCTTGAGCTGCTCGCCCTTGGCGAGAAATTGCAGCGCGTCCGCCGGCAGCATCATGCGCGAGATGCGGGTGGTCCCGCCGGCGCCGGGGAACAGCCCGATCTTGATTTCGGGCAGGCCGATGCGGGTCTTGTCATGATCGGCCGCGATGCGGTGATGACAGGCAAGGCACAGTTCGAAGCCGCCGCCGAGCGCGGTGCCGTTGATCGCCGCCACCCACGGCTTGCCGCAGGTCTCGATCCGGCGGTAGAGCTGCGACAGCTTGCGGCTTTCCTCGAACAGCTTTTTCGCGGCCGCTTCTTCCCCCTGCGACTTCACCATGTCAGTGAACATGCCGCGCATGGTGTTGAGCAGCGTCAGGTCAGCGCCGGCGCAGAACGTATCCTTGCCCGAGGTGATGACGACGCCCTTGACCTTTTCGTCCGCCGTCGTCTTCTCGACGAGGTCCGACAATTCCTGGATGGTGGCCATGTCGATGACATTCATCGCGCGGCCCGGCGCATTCCAGGTGACCACACAGATGCCGTCGGAATCAGCCTCGATCTTGAAGGTTCCTTCACTCATGTCCGGGTTCCATCTTTTTCCATGACGGCCGATTAACAGGTTCGCAACCAGCCCCGCATAGCGTCAACGGGAAGTTGAGTGAGAAGCGACTGGATCATGAAGCAACGCCAGGCCTGCAGCGGCTGCCGCGACGACCTGCCGCTCGGATTTGATTTCGAGATGGCGTTTCAGCCGATCGTTGACGCCGCCTCCGAGCGCATCTGGGGCCACGAGGCCTTGGTCCGCGGCCGGAATGGCGAATCCGCCGCCAGCGTTCTGGCCAGCGTCACCGATACGAACCGCTACCGGTTCGACCAGGCCTGCCGGGTCAAGGCGATCGAATCCGCGGGCCGGCTGTTCGACGACGAGGACCTGCGGCTGTCGATCAATTTCATGCCCAATGCGGTCTACGAGCCATCCGCCTGCATCCGCACCTCGCTCGAAGCCGCGCGGCGTGTCGGCTTTCCGACCGAGCGCATCATGTTCGAATTCACCGAGGACGAGCGCGTGCGCGATGCCGGACATATCGAACGCATCATCGCCGAATACCGGCGGCTTGGATTCATCACCGCAATCGACGATTTCGGCGCGGGTTATGCCGGCCTCAAGCTTCTCGCCGAATATCAGCCGAACCTGATCAAGATCGATATGGCGCTGCTGCGCGGCGTCGATGCCAGCCCGGCGAAGCAGGCCATCGTCGCGGGAATAACCGGCATCGCGCGCGCCCTCGACATCTCCGTGATCGCCGAAGGCGTGGAGACCGAAAGCGAGTTGGCGGTCCTGCGCGCCACCGGTATTAGGCTGTTTCAGGGCTATCTCTTTGCGCGTCCGTCGTTTCAGGCGTTGTCTCCCGTTCCGATGCTCAATACGGGCAGCATCGGCATCGCCGGCGTCGCCTGATCTTCGCTGCGATCGCATTGCTTCTTACCCTTGGAATTTCCGGAGTCACCGCTTCACCGAAGGGATTCGTCGGAAACTAATAGGACCCGCCGTTCTTGCGCGTGAAGCGCACGCCGCCTTCATCCTTCTTCATGTGCAGGTCGACGTCCGGATAATGGCATTGCTCGATCGGCGCACGGGTGCCGATCTCGATGAACGCCGCATCGGCCTTCGACTTGTTCACGAGGCAATGCCCGTTGGCCACGCCCGCTTTCCAGCCCGCACAATCGCCAGCACGTAGAAGCGTCTCGCCATCATTCTCGATCAGCGTCACTTCACCCTCGACGACATAAACGAACTCGTCTTCCTGCTCGTGCCAGTGACGCTGCGCGGACATCGCGCCCGGCTTCAGCCGCGTGAGGTTGACGCCGAACTGAGTCAGTCCGCACACGTCGCCCAGCATCGTTTTGGTACGATCTTCGGTGCCTTTATGCAGACCGCCCGGATAGGCGGCGACGGTCCGCACCACCGCCTTGCTGACATCTACTTTCGGCATTTGCGCCTCTTCCTCCGGAATTCTTATACCCGCTCGATAATCGTCGCCGTCCCCATGCCGGCGCCGATACACAGCGTGACCAAAGCGGTGTTCAAATTGCGCCGCTCCAGTTCGTCGAGCACGGTGCCGAGGATCATCGCACCGGTGGCGCCCAGCGGATGCCCCATCGCGATGGCGCCGCCATTCACGTTGATCCGGTCATGCGGGATGTCGAGCGCCTGCATGTAGCGCAGCACGACCGACGCGAACGCCTCGTTCAGCTCCCACAGGTCGATGTCGGCTTCCGACATTCCGGCTTTCTTCAGCACCTTCTGCGTGACCGGGATCGGCCCGGTCAGCATGATGCCAGGCTCGGATCCGATATTGGCGAACGCCTTGATGCGCGCGCGCGGCTTCAGGCCCGCCGCTTTCCCGGCTTCGGCATTGCCGATCAGCACCGCCGCCGCGCCATCGACGATGCCGGACGAATTGCCGGCGTGATGGACGTGGTTGACCTCTTCCACTTCCGGATAGCGCTGCGTTGCCACCGCGTCGAAGCCGCCGAGCTGGCCCATCTCGACGAACGACGGCTTGAGCGACGCCAGCGACTGCATGGTCGTGGTCGGACGCATGTGCTCGTCGCGATCGAGCAGCGTGATGCCGTTGACGTCGCGGATCGGGAGGATGGAGTTCTTGAAGCGGCCGTCCGCCCAGGCTTCCGCCGCGCGCTTCTGGCTCTCGACCGCATAGGCGTCGACGTCGTCACGCGAAAAGCCGTACTTCGTCGCGATCAGGTCGGCGGAAATGCCCTGCGGCATGAAATAGGTCGGGATCGCCGCCATCGGATCCATGAACCAGGCGCCGCCCGACGCGCCGATGCCGACCCGGCTCATCGATTCGACGCCGCCGCCGATCGTCATGCTGTGCTGGCCGCTCATCACTTCCGCCGCGGCGAAATTCACCGCGTCCAGCCCTGACGCGCAGAACCGGTTGATCTGGATGCCCGGCACCTTGTCGCCGTAGCCCGCCAGCAGCGCCGAGATGCGCGCGACGTCGCCGCCCGCCTCCCCGACCGGATCGACGCAGCCCAGCACCACGTCGTCCACCAGTTCCGGATCGAGATTGTTGCGCTCGCGCACACCTTTCAGCACCTGCGAGGCGAGATTGACCGTCTGCACCTCATGCAGCGAGCCATCCACCTTGCCGCGTCCGCGCGGCGAACGAAGGTGATCGTAGATGAAGGCGTCGGTCATAACCTCTGTCTCCTTCCGGTCGTCCCCGCGAAGGCGGGGACCCATAATCACCGCCGGTGGTTATGGGTCCCGGCTCGCGCAGCCTTCGGCCGCTTGGCCGGGACGACAGCGTTACAAGCTTCGGGCAATCAAAAGCTTCATGATCTCGTTGGTGCCGGCATAGATGCGGAGCACCCGCGCGTCCCGGTACATCCGCGAGATCGGATATTCGTCCATATAGCCATAGCCTCCGAACAATTGCAGGCAGCGATCGATCACTTTTGCCTGCACGTCCGTGGTCCAGTATTTGATCATCGAGGCGGTGACGGTGTCGAGTTCACCTTTGACGTGGCGTTCGATGCAATGGTCGAGGAACACCTTGGCCGCGGTCGCCTCGGTCTTGCATTCGGCCAGCACGAATTGCGTGTTCTGGAAGTCGATGATCTTCTTGCCGAAGGCCTGCCGCTCCTTGACGTAATCGATGGTCAGCCGCAACGCGCGCTCCATCATCGACACCGCGTGGATGCCGACGATCAGCCGCTCCTGCGGCAATTCCTGCATGAGCTGGACGAAGCCCTGCCCTTCCTGCGTGCCGAGGAGGCTTTCGGCCGGCAGTTTGACATCCTCGAAGAACAGTTCCGAGGTGTCGGACGAATCCAGCCCGAGCTTCTTCAGCTTGCGCCCGCGCCGGAAGCCGCCCGCATCCGCGGTCTCGACCACGAACAGCGACACGCCCTTGGCGCCCGCCGACGGATCGGTCTTCGCCACCACCAGGATCAGATCGGCATGCTGGCCGTTGGTGATGAATATCTTCGATCCGTTCAGCACATAGCCGTTGCCGGATTTCTTCGCGGAGGTGCGCACGCCCTGCAGGTCGGAGCCGGTGCCCGGCTCGGTCATCGCGATGGCGCCGACCATTTCGCCCGACGCCATCTTCGGCAGCCAGCGCTGCTTCTGGTCCTCGGTGCCGTAATGAAGAATGTAGGGCGCGACGATCCCGGAATGCAGCGGCGCGCCGAAGGAGTCGAACCCGCACAGCGCGAATTCGCGGTTGATCACCGCTTCATGCGCGAAGGTGCCGCCAGCGCCACCGTATTTCTCGGGCATCGCTGCACACAGGAGCCCGGCCTCCCCAGTCGTGTTCCAGACCTCACGGTGATAGATCCCCGCCTCGTTCCAGCGCTCGATGTTGGGGGCGTATTCGGCCGCCATGAAGCGGCGAGCCTGGTCTTCCAGCAACACCAGGTCTTCCGTCATCCACGACGGCCGCGGCAGGTTCAGGACGTCCATTTGGCGATTCTCTCCCGCAAACAGCTTATTCCGGGCCAATGACGCGCGCGAGGCCATCGGCTCCTTTTTCGATGGTGCGGGGCGGAAGCCGCGCTATACACCGGCCCCACCATGGCCCCCCTGATCCAGTTGCGCGACATCGCGCTCACCTTCGGCGGCACGCCGCTGCTGACTTCGGCCGACCTGTCGGTTTCCGAGGGAGAGCGCGTCTGCCTGGTCGGCCGCAACGGCTCCGGCAAATCGACGCTGCTGAAAATCGCGGCCGGCATGGTCGAGCCGGATCGCGGCAGCGTGTTCGTCCAGCCCGGCGCCACCATCCGCTACCTGCCGCAGGAGCCTGACCTTTCCGGCCACGCCACCACGGCGTCCTATGTCGAGGCCGGGCTCGCCCCGGGCGACGACCCCTACCAGGCCCGCTATCTGATTGGGCAGCTTGGCCTGACCGGCGCCGAGGACCCCGCCGAACTGTCCGGGGGCGAGGCGCGCCGCGCCGCGCTGGCACGGGTTCTGGCGCCCAACCCCGACATTCTCCTGCTGGACGAGCCGACCAACCATCTCGACCTCGTCACCATCGAGTGGCTGGAAAGCGAGTTGAAAGGCCGCCGCTGCGCGCTGGTGCTGATCAGCCACGACCGGCGCTTTCTGGAGACACTGTCGCGCGTCACCGTCTGGCTCGACCGCGGCCAGACCCGGCGGCTGGAGATCGGTTTCAAGGACTTCGAAACCCGCCGCGACGAAATCCTGGCGGAAGAGGAGCGCGAGCAGCACAAGCTCGACCGCAAGATCGTCGCCGAGGAGCATTGGGTGCGCTACGGCGTCACCGCACGGCGCAAGCGCAATGTCCGGCGCATGGGGGAGTTGCAGGCGCTGCGCCAGCAGAGGCGCGATTATCGCGGCAGCGTCGGCAAGGCCAATATCAGCGTCGCGGAAGCCGACAAGTCCGGCGCGCTGGTGATCGAGGCGAAGAACATTTCCAAGTCCTATGACGCCCGGCCGATCGTGAAGGACTTCTCCACTCGCATCAATCGTGCCGACCGCATCGGCATCGTCGGCCCGAATGGCAGCGGCAAGACCACGCTGCTGTCCCTGCTCACCGGGACGCTTGCGCCGGACGCGGGCTCCGTGCGCTTCGGCGCCAATATCGAGATGGCGGCGCTCGAACAGGATCGCGACAGCCTCGATCCGGACTGGACGCTCTCCGAAGCGCTGACCGGCGGGCGCGGCGACACCGTCACGGTCGGTGGACAGACCAAGCATGTCGTGGGCTACATGAAGGACTTTCTGTTCTCACCGGAACAGATTCGCACGCCACTGCGCGCGCTTTCCGGCGGCGAACGCGGGCGGCTGATGCTGGCGCGTGCGCTGGCCAAGCCTTCGAACCTGCTCGTCCTCGACGAACCGACCAACGATCTCGATCTGGAAACTCTCGACGTGCTGGAGGAGACGATCGCGGACTATACCGGCACCGTGATCCTGATCAGCCACGATCGCGATTTTCTCGATCGCGTGGTCAGCGCCGTCATCGTGCCGGAAGGCGACGGTGTCTGGAACGAATATGCCGGCGGCTATTCCGACATGCTGATCCAGCGCGGCGCCGATATCGCGTCGACCAAGCCGGGTCGCGAGGCTCCATCAAAGGAGAAAAAGGCGGCGGCTTCGGCGGAAGACGCGCCTGCGGCACAAAGGTCGAAGAAGAAACTCTCCTTCAACGAGAAGTTCGCGCTCGACAATCTGCCGAAACAGATCGCCAGGCTCGAAGACGACATCCGCGCTTTGCAGAAAAAGCTGGATGACCCCGGCCTCTATGCGCGCGACCGCAAGGCGTTCGACGCCACGACCGCAGCCATCGCCAAGGCACAGGCCGACCTTGCCGCCGCGGAGGAGAAATGGCTGGAGCTGGAAATGCTGCGTGAGGAGATCGAGGGGTAGCCCGGGTCGCCATTGTCCGCTCGTCCCCGCGAAGGCGGAGACCCAGCGCAAGACTCTGGATTCCCGCTTTCGCGGCAAGTTCACATCACCGGCCCCATCACCCCCATCGCCCCCAGGGCCAGCAGCACGTAGCGCGCGGTTTTTGCGATCGAGACCAGAATCAGAAACGACCAGAACGGCTCGCGCATCAGGCCGGCGGCAATGGTCAGCGGATCGCCGATCACCGGCGCCCAGCTCAAGAGCAGCGACCAGCGTCCCCACCGGTGATACCAGCCCTGCGCCTTGTCGAGCGCCTGCGGCGATACCGGAAACCATTTGCGGTCGCGGAAGCGCTCGGCAAAACGCCCGAGCAGCCAGTTCACGCAGGAGCCCAGGATATTTCCCGCGCTGGCGACCGCGACCAGCAGCCAGGGCGAGAAGTTGCCGGTCATCAGCAATCCGACCAGCGCCACTTCGGAATGTGCAGGCAGAATGGTCGCCGCGACGAACGCCACCGCGAACAATCCGGCATAAGCCGCAAGATCGGTCATGCAGGCAGCGCCGCGTTCCGCCAGGAAAGCCAGCGCGCGGCGCCCTCGCCTGCCGCAGCGCCCGTCGCGAAACACGCCTGCAGCAGATAGCCGCCGGTCGGGGCTTCCCAGTCCAGCATCTCGCCCGCGACGAACACGCCGGGCTTCTGCTTCAGCATGAATGAATCGTCGATCGCATCGAACGGCACGCCACCGGCGGTCGAGATCGCGCGAGCGAGCGGCGCAACGCCGGTCAGTGTCACCGGCATCGCTTTCAGGAATGCCGCCATCTCATCCGGTGCAAGTGCGCCGAGCCTGCCGATGGTGATCTCCTGCGCCAGCCCGATCGCAACAGGCGACAGCGATAACGACTTGCGCAGCATGTTCGACAGCGACGCCTTGCCGCGCGGCGCGCCGAGCCTGCGCGTCACCGCAGCGATGTCCATGTCAGGCAGGAGATCGGTGAGCAGTTCGGCGTTGCCTGTGTCCTCGATCGCCTCACGCAGCAGGGGCGACAGCGCATAGATTGTACCGCCCTCGATCCCCTCGCGGGTGATCACGACTTCGCCGCGCACCCGCTGCCCGCGGAATGACAACGCAACGGGCTTCAGCGGCTTGCCTTCGAAACGAGCGCGGAAATGGTCGGACCACCCGACGCGAAACCCGCAATTCGAAGGCCGCAGCGGCGCAAGCGTGATGCCTTCGCGGGACAGAATGTCGGCCCAGCCGCCATCCGATCCGAGCCGAGGCCAGCTTGCTCCGCCCAGCGCCAGCACCGTGACGTCCGCCGTCGCACGAACAACGCCCTCCGGCGTGTCGAAAACCAGCGCGCCGTCATCTGCCCAGCCGGTCCAGCGATGCCGCAGCGCGACTTTCACGCCCATCGCATCGAGCCGCCGCAGCCAGGCGCGCAGCAGCGGCGATGCCTTCATCGCCTGAGGAAAGACGCGGCCACTGGTTCCGGCAAAGGTCGGCTGACCGAGGTCAGCGCTCCAGGCGCGCAGGCGCTCCGGAGGAAACGCGTCGATCGCATGCCGCAGATAGTGTTCCGCCGTGCCGTATCGTGACAGAAACCGGATCAAATCGTCCGAATGCGTCAGGTTGAGTCCGCCACGTCCGGCCATCAGAAACTTGCGCGCAAGCGATGGCATCCGCTCGTAGACGGTGACCGCAATATTTGCGCGGGCCAGCGTTTCCGCCGCCATCAGCCCGGCCGGCCCGCCGCCAATCACTGCATGCATCTGCCGTTACATCCCGCATCAGCTATCCGCGCGGTGTGGCAGAAGGGCGCAGGCCAGCGCAAGCACCGAACCGCGCGGGTTTTGCCCAAAGCCGGAAATGAACCTCCGAACGAGTGCCGCCGACCTACTGACGACCGGAGAAATTTGCCGCGCCAGCGCGGCTGCGCCGGATAACCGGTGTTTCCGGAAAACTTGAATCGAAAATTCCGCATCTGGAAACGGCCTGGAGGTTGAAATGCTAAAGCAACTGACATGCGCGTGCCTGACATTGATCGCCCTGGCATTCGCTCCCGTTGCGTCCTTTGCCAAGGATCGCTTTGCGCTGGTGATTGGAAATTCGCAATACAGGAGCGTCAATCCGCTCGGCAATCCCGCCCGCGATGCGGCTGCGGTCGGCGCCCTGCTGAAGCAGGCTGGCTTCGACGTCACGTCGGCGCTGGACCTCGACAAATCGAGCATGAGCCGCGCGCTTCGCACGTTCACACGCAGCGTCTCCGAAAGGCCGGAAGACGCTGTCGTTCTGATCTATTATGCGGGTCATGGATTGCAGGTCGATGGCGAAAATTTCCTCATTCCCACCGATGCCGTGATCGCACAGGAATCCGACGTCGCAGTCGAAGCCATGCGGCTGGCCGACGTGATGACCATGCTCGAAACGGTTCGCAGCAAGACCCGGATCGTCATCCTCGACGCCTGCCGAGACAATCCGTTCGCCGACATGGCAAAAACGGCGCCGCGCGGCCTTGCGCTGGTGAACGCGCCGGCCGGCACGCTGATTGCCTACTCGACCTCACCCGGCAACACCGCCGATGACGGCTCGGCCGGCAATTCACCCTTCGCCGCGGCGCTGCTGAAATCCGCGCGCGAACCGGGACTGCCGATCGAGACGGCGCTGAAGAATGTCCGGCTCGCCGTGCATGGCGTCACCGGCGGCCGGCAAACCCCGTGGGAGGTCTCCGCGCTGATCGAGCCGTTCTCGTTCTTTCCGGGCGGAAAGGCCGTCGCCGCCGATCCAAGTGCCGCGAAGAACACCGACGCGTGGCGCAAGGAATTGCGGTCGATGTCGCCGCGGCAGGCTGCCGAGGTTGCGATCCGCGAAGACAACGTGATCGTGTACGAAGTGTATCTGTCGATTTATGGCGGCGATGTCCTCGCTGCGCCCGTGCGCGCCATCCTCGACCGGCGGCAGATGATGATCGCCTGGCTCGAAGCGGTCACCTTGAATACTGCGTCCGCCTTCGAGGCGTTTCTCAGGCGATTCCCGAACAGCGACCTCGCCGAGACCGCCCGCAGGCTTCAGGATCGCACCGAGGCGCGTTCCTCGTTCGCGCGCTCGATCACGCCGGTGCTCGGTCTGTCCGCCAATGCGCTGAACAACGCACCCCAAACCATCGTGCGCGAGGTGAGGGTACCGGTCGAGGTGATCCGGGAGGTGAAGGTGCCGGGCCCGGTGCGGGAAATCATCAAGGAGGTGAAGGTCCCCGGACCGGTGAGGGAAATCATCAAGGAGGTGAAGGTCCCCGGGCCGGTGAGGGAAATCATCAAGGAGGTAAAGGTCCCCGGACCGGTGCGGGAAATCATCAAGGAGGTGAAGGTTCCCGGACCGGTCAAGATCGTTCCGGGTCCAGTCAAGATCGTTCCCGGCCCTGTGAAAATCGTGCACGTCCCGGGCTTGAGCAAGCCATGCCGATGCGGCGGCGGCGGCAATATTCGCATCCCGGGTGGTGTGAACCAGGGCGGCCACCGATTCCAGGGCGGCGGTCGCGGCGATCTCAGGGCGCTCGACAAGGCCCTAAGGCAGCTCGGCAACAGGCGACGCTGACGGAAGGGCCGGCTGCGTGATCCAAGGCCGGCCCTTCAATCCAGGCTCACCGCGGCCCGGCCTTTGCGCCGGGCCGCCTGGGCTCATCGCCGGAACGTGAGATTCGGCGGGTGTCCGGACTGCAAATCAGCGGCTATACTGGATATCGGTGACATGTTCCCCGTACGGAGTACGGAGAATGTCCGCCGCGACCAACCGACGGCCCGCGAATTTGTCCGCAGACAGTCCGTTCGCACGGCATGCGGATCGGCCGGGCGTCAGCGCCGCGAATGATGATGCGGCAGGTCCGACGATGCAGGTCCGATGATGCAGGTCCGACCAGGGAGGGCTTGAAGATGCTTCGGCAACTGGGATTCGCATGCGCGGCCGTCGCCGCGATCTTCTCCGCACCGATTCCGGCTTCCGCGCAGGAGCGGTTCGCTCTGGTGATCGGAAACTCCCAGTACAAGAGCGTGAGCGCACTCGCCAACCCGGCCCGCGACGTCGAAGCGGTCGGCGCGCTGCTGAAGGACGCCGGCTTCAACGTCACCTCCGGACTCGATCTCGACAAGTCGAGCATGAGCAAGGTGATCCGCTTTTTCACCACGAGCATCGCCGAGAAGCCCGAAAACACCGTGGCGCTGATCTATTTCGCCGGCCACGGCGTGCAGGTCGACGGCGAGAACTTTCTGGTTCCGGTCGACGCCGCGATCGCGCGCGAGGCCGATGTCCCGCTGGAAGCGATGCGGATGGCAGACCTGATGTCGATGCTCGAGACGGTGCGCGCAAAGACCCGCATCGTCATCCTCGATGCTTGTCGTGACAATCCGTTCGACGACATTGCCAAGACCGCACCGCGCGGGCTTGCGCTGGTGAACGCGCCCGCCGGCACCCTGCTGGCCTATTCGACATCACCCGGACACACGGCCAGTGACGGAACGGGGCGCAATTCGCCGTTCGCGCTCGCGCTCCTGAAGTCGGCGCGCGAGCCCGGCCTGCCGATCGAAAGCGCTCTGAAGAATGTGCGGCTTGCGGTCCATGGCACGACGGGCGGCCGGCAGACGCCATGGGAGGTGTCGGCGCTCACCGAGCCATTCTCGTTTTTTCCGGACGCCAGGAAGCCGCGCCCCGGCCCGGTCGCGGAAAAGACCGCGGAAACATGGCGCAGCGAGCTGCGAGCAATGTCCCCGCGCGACGCCTTCACCATTGTCGTGCGCGAGGACAATGTCGTTGTGTATGAGCAATATCTTGCGCTGTTCGGCAGCGACCCGCTGGCCGTCAACCTGCGCTCGCTGTTCGATCGCCGGCTGATGATGCTGGCCTGGCAGGAGGCCGTGGCACTCAACAGCGAGGCGGGGTTCGCGGCCTTCCTCGCGCGTTATCCGAACACCGACTTGAGCGCGACTGCGCGCAGACTTCAGCAGCGCGCGCAGAATCGTCTCGCGCTTGCTTCGGTGCTGGGCGGTGCGCGCGATGCGAACCAGATTCGCGCGATCAGCAATCCGGGCAATACCTGCCCCTGCACCCTGCCGGGCGCCCCGAACCAGCCGGGCAATCCGGTCCCGCCCAACGCGATCCCTCCGGGAACGCGCGCTTCCGTTCCGGTCGGGCCGATTGCGCCGCCGCCACCGGTCGGCATACCGGTCACCACGCCTGGCGGCCCGGGAGGACCGGTCTTCGTACCGGACACGCCGGTCTACGTGCCGGTGATCCCGCCGCGCATCACGGATCCGGTCCGCATCCGCGATCCGCGCCGGCCGAACCGTCCGAAATATCCGGACAACGATCGCGCCAGCAAGCCCGACCACGACAGCAACAAGCCCAGTCATCCGGACCGCGAACGTGACCGCGGCACCGGCAAGCCCGACAATGCCAAGAAAAAGCCGGATTACAAAAATCGTGAGGGCCGCGGCAACCGTGAGGGCCGCGACAGTCGCGAAGGTCGCGGCAATCGCGAAAGTCGTGGCAATCGCGAGGGCCGCGGCAATCGCGAAAGTCGTGGCAATCGCGAGGGCCGTGGCAATCGCGAGCTCCAGGGCAATCGCCAATTCCAGGGTCACCGCCAGATCCAGGGTCATCGTCAGGGCAATCGCGAAGGGCGCAACAATCGCGGGGGCCGCGGCGGCGGCTTCAACTTCGGCGGTGGCGGTGGCGGGGGCGGTGGTTTCAAGTTCGGTGGCGGGGGCGGCGGCAGGAAATTTGGCGGCGGTGGGGGCGGCGGCGGCAGGAGTTTTGGCGGTGGCGGCGGAGGCCGAGGAGGAGGCGGAGGCTTCAGGTTTCGCTGAGCCTCGCGCGCTTGGGATCGCCCGCACAAGCGGGCGATCCAGTTGACACCGCAACTCGGAACATCACCGGATGCTTCCCGCTCGCGCGGGGCAAGACGACAGGCCGCCGCGCCTTCGACTCCCCTGTCCTAGTTTTTTGGCCCGTGGCCGCCGATGTCCTCCATCACGGGGTCGGCCGGCTTCACGCCGGTCGCCCGATTGATCAGGATCGTCACCACCCAGAGCACCACGCCGATCGCAAGCAGCACGCCCGCGATCCGGTATTGCTGCGGATCGCGGCCGGTCCACGGACCGACCAGGAACGCGCAGGTGATCGCGCCGAGTACCGGGACGATGGTTGGCGTGCGAAAATGCGGATGCGCGACCCTGTCCTTGCGCAGCACCAGCACCGCGACATTGACGACCGTGAACACGCCGAGCAGCAGCAACGCAGTGGTGCCGCCAAGTGCCGGTATTTCTCCGACGAAGGTGATCAGCAGGAAGGCGAGCAGCGTGGTGAACAGAATCGCGACATAGGGCGTGAGGCGGGTCCGATGCACCCTGCCGAGCGCAGCCGGCAGGACGTGCTCGCGGCTCATGCCGTAGACCAGCCGGCTCGCCATCAGCATGTTGATCAGCGCGGAATTGGCGACCGCGAACATGGTGATGAAGCCGAAAATCCAGACCGGGAAATTCGGCGCCCCGGCCTGCACGACTTTCAGCAGCGGGGTCTCGCCCTGTCCCAGTTCTTCCGGCGACACCAGCGTGATCGCCGAAATCGAGACCAGCACATAGACGGTGCCGGTGATGAGCAGGCCCGCCAGCAGGATTTTCGGAAAGATGCGCGTCGGGTCCTTGGTTTCTTCCGCCATGTTGACGGAATCCTCAAATCCCACCATGGCGAAAAAGGCGAGCGTGGTCGCCGCGATCACCGGCCAGATGAAACTGGTATCCGGGCTGGTCTTGAATTCGAACGCGCGCGAGACGTCGCCCTGGCCAAGCCCGATCGCCCACAATCCGATGATGATGATGATCAGGAGCCCGGTCAGTTCGACGCAGGTCAGGACCACATTGGCCTTCACGCTCTCGCCGACACCGCGGAAATTGACGATCGCGACCAGCGCCATGAAGGCAAGACCCAGCAGCGTGATGCCGATGCCGCCCGCGAGATCGAGATTGAACGAATGTGCGAAATTGGCGGCGAAGGCGCGCGACGCGGTCGAGGCCGAGGTGATGCCGGAGCACATCACCGCGAAGGCGACGATGAAGGTGAAGAAGTGAATGCCGAAGGCGCGGTGGGTGTAGAGCGCGGCGCCGGCGGCACGCGGATATTTGGTGACGAGCTCGAGATAGGAGAAGGCCGTCATCAGCGCCACGACGAAGGCCACGACGAACGGCAGCCAGACCATGCCGCCCACCTGTTTCGCCACCTGTCCGGTCAGCGCATAGATGCCGGTGCCGAGGATATCGCCGACAATGAACAGGAGCAGCAGCCACGGGCCCATCACCCGCTTGAGCTCAGGCTGCGCCTGACCCGCCTCCGTCCGGCCTTCCGCAACCGCGGTCATCGCAGTCCCTCTTGCTTCCTTGCCGCCGGCCAGACCAGCCTACTGGGAGGGCGCCGTTTGCGCAAAGATGCGCTTGCGCTATCCCGTGGTTTCGAGCCTCTGCGGAGCTTTCATGCAACGTTCGACCGATCGAATTCTCACCACCCATGTCGGCAGCCTGCCTGGTCGCGGCGAGGCCGGGCATGACAATCCGGATGCGGCGGCAATCCGGGCGATCGTCGACGCTCAGCGAGACGCCGGCATCGATATCGTCAACGAGGGCGAATTCACCAAGGGCGGCGACTGGCTGAGCTTCATCGACGGCCGGCTCGGCGGGTTTGAGACGGCATCCGCGGCCGGCGCGCCGCTGCTCATGCAGGGCAGGGACCGCGAGACCTTCGCGGAATTCTACAAATTCGCCGCCGAACGCGGCACGCTGTTCTATGTCACCAGGGACAAGCCGGCGGTGAAGCGCGTCTACCGGGAATGCACGGGGCCCATCACCTATACCGGCCAGGCCGCGCTGCAGCGCGAGATCGACCTGTTCAAGGCAGCCTTGGGCGCGGAGGCGAAGGCCGACACCTTCCTCACCACTACCGCACCGGCCAGCCTCGAACCCTATCACGCCAACAGATATTACAGGACCACCGAGGAGTTTCTGTTCGCATTCGCCGACGCCATGCGCGTCGAATACGAGATGATCGCCAATGCCGGCTTTCTCGTTCAGGTCGACGACGCCTGGCTTGCCGCACTCTGGGAACGCATCGGCGTCGGCATGGGGCTCGATGCGTTCCGCAAATACTGCATGCTGCGCGTCGATGCGCTCAATCATGCGCTGCGCAACATCCCGGAAGACCGCATCCGCTATCACCTCTGCTGGGGGAGCTGGCATGGCCCCCATGCCTTCGACATTCCGCTGCGCGACATCGTCGACATCCTGCTGCGGGTGAAGGCGCAAGCCTATCTGATCGAGGGAGCCAACGCGCGCCACGAGCACGAATATCATGTGTGGGAGGACGTGAAGCTGCCCGCCGGCAAGATCCTGATCCCGGGCGTGGTCGCGCATGCGACCGACACCATCGAGCATCCCGAACTGGTGAGCGAACGCATCCAGCGCTACGCGGCGCGGGTCGGCCGGGAGAATGTGATCGCCGGCACCGATTGCGGGTTCGGCGAGCGCACCCATCCGCAGATCGCCTGGGCGAAGTTGCGCGCCATGTCGGAGGGAGCGGCGCTGGCGACTGCCGCGCTGAAGTTTTCGTAGCGTGAAAGACGGATTGGCCCGGCGCTATGCCGGTTCTTCCGCGATGGAAGCCGCCTTCGCATGTGCCGTCCCGCGCCGGACCGGCGGACGCCGGAACGCAAGACCGGAAATCGCCTATCGCTCCTCGTTGAGCATCAGGCTGGTGAGGGCGAATGAACGGCTTTGCAACTGCTGATCGTCGGTGAACCACTCGCAAAAGGCACTTTTCCCATCCACCATTGCGATGGTCATGCGGGGTCCCCCGGACTTGAGGCTGACCGCGTCGCCCGGCTTGAAATCGCTGTCTGACACGCTGATGTGCTCCGAAGGCTGGATTACCGCGCCTGCGGTAACACAGAGCACGACGCATTGCACCGAATCGCTGGCCTCAATCCGTCCGAATCGGTGCGAATGAAATCTGCCGCGATGGGTCAGCCGGACATCTTACCGACCTGACAGACTTGTGACGCTTTGAAGCGTCAAAAGTCGATGGAATCGACCATCGCGCCGGGTGCAGAGCACTTGTCTGCGAAGGATTAAACGCTAATATGCCCCGCCTTTCAGCGGGAAGGGTAGCCAACAAAGGCGGTTGAGCCCATGGACGAGAAATTGACACGGCGTAACCTGTTGCGAACCCTTCTTGGGGGCGCAATCACCACGGCGGGGGTCGTGACGCTCGCCCGCACCTCGCTCGCCAACGTGCCGGAGACGCCTGTCGATGTCGCCAGCCTTTCCGACCTCGACGTTCAGGCCCGGGCCGCTGATCTGGAAGCGGCTGACGTCGTCGGCCCCGCCGGCGAGGCCCATGCACAGTTCATTAACCTCCCCGGCGTCGGCGGCTTCGGCAATCGCGGTGGTTTCCGCAACGGCGGCGGCTTCTTCAATGCTCCGTTTGGAAATGGCGGTTTCCGGAATGGCTTCCGCAACGGCGGCGGCTTCCGCAACGGTGGCGGCTTCCGCAACGGCGGCGGCTTCCGCAACGGTGGCGGGTTCCGCAACGGAGGCGGCGGATTCCGCAACGCGTTCCGCAATCGCTAGAGCATGATTTCTGCCGACCACGTCGGTCCCCTGGAACTGCTCGTTGTCCAGCCGACCCCGTTCTGCAATCTCGACTGCACCTATTGTTATCTTCCGGACCGGCTGGACAAGCGGAAGATCACGATCGAGACGCTGGAAAAGACCTTCAACTGGGCCTTTTCCTCCGGTCTGGTACGTCAACCCTTCACGCTGCTGTGGCATGCCGGCGAACCGATGGTTCTGCCGGCATCGTTCTATGAGGACGCCACGCTCCTGCTCGAGCGCTGCAACACCAGCGGCGTCGAAGTCACGCAATCCCTTCAGACCAACGCGACCCTGGTCAACGACGCCTGGTGCGACTTCCTGCGCCGCCGCAACGTGCAGGTGGGGGTCAGCGTCGACGGGCCGGATTTCCTGAACGACCGCAGTCGCAAGACCCGGAACGGCAGCGGCACGCTCGATCGCATCCTGCGCGGCATGCAGAAGCTGCGCGAGCACGAGATTTTCTTCGACGTGATCACGGTGCTGACGTCGGCGTCTCTGGACTATCCCGACGAGCTGTTCGATTTCTACATCGAGCACGGCATCACCGACGTCGCGTTCAACGTGGAGGAGATCGAGGGGCCCCACGTGACGTCGTCGCTGGCCGGCAGCGGTACGGAGCCGCGTTTCCGCCGCTTCTATTCGCGCTTCATGGACCTCGCACTCGCGTCGGACCCGCCGCTGCGGGTGCGCGAATTCGAGACGTCCCGCAGTTCGATCGCGCACCGCGAGCAGCTCAAGACGCGAACCCAGGAATGCCGCCCGTTCGGCATCCTCAACGTCGACTGCACCGGCAATTTTTCGACCTATTCACCCGAGCTGCTCGGCCTGAGCTCGCCGCGGCTCGGCAGGTTCGCGCTCGGCAACGTGGCGACGGATTCGCTGGACTCCGTGCTGAGCATGCCGCGGTTTATCGCCCTTGACGACGAAATCCGCCGCGGCGTGGACCTGTGCAAGGAAAGCTGCCGTTACTATCCGTTCTGCGGCGGCGGTCCGCCCGGCAACAAGTATTTCGAGAATGGCGACTTCGCCACAACGGAAACGATGTCCTGCCGCCTGCACAAGAAGGCGACCTTCGACGTGGCGCTCGACAAGTTCGAACGAATCAAGGCCGCCATGTGAAGGCCTGCTTCGCGATCGCTTCGCATTTCAGCGTCAAGGGTTCCTGGTCGGATCGGTTGCTCGTCGCAGGAGCCGAAGGCTGGCGGCCTCCGCGCGAGGACGAGCTGACCGAGCTGACCAGTCCATCCGGGGATGACACCGCCGGCTTTAGACTGTTTTCGGTGCCCACGCATATGCGCCACCGCTTCTGGGCGATGTTGAACGACGAAGCCACGGAGGGCAGCGGCGATTTCGAATACTTTTCCGACGATCTGGCCGAATTCCTCGGTTTCAAAGGCCTGACGCCACCGAAGGATTCGGTGTGCGAATTGCTGGTTCAGGACGCGGGTGGAACGGTCTCGACCGGTGACGTCTGGGCCCTGATCAATTTTGGGGAAGAGCCGGTTCTGCTTGCCTGGCCTGAATTGCGGCTCCGGCTCAGCCCGGGTGATGGTTTCCGCATGGCCCCGGAAAGTCCTCCGGACGTCCTTCCGCCCGCGACGGATGAATTGAACGTGCTGGTGGCCATTCGCACGGGCGCTGCATAGGCCCGGCAATTTCAGCGAACGGACACGAAGGATCGACGCCCCATGCCCATCTCGATGTACCAGGCTTCGGTCCCCGTTTTCCGGCACGGGCTTGGCACGCTCAGCCACATTCTGCGCAAGGGCGAAGCGCATGCACGCGAGACCGGCTCCGATCCGGCCTCCCTCGTCGGGGCGCGGCTGGCGCCCGACATGCTGACGCTTGCCGGCCAGGTTCAGCGCGCGAGCGATACCTCGAAGCTCGCGCTCGAAAGAATCACCGGAGTGACGGCCCCGAAAATGGAAGATAACGAAGCAAGCTTTGCCGATCTTCTTGCGCGCATCGAGCGTACGGTTATGTTCATCGACTCGTTCGCGGAGGCGCAGTTCGAAGGCACCGACGCGACGCCGATCGAACTCAAGCTGCGCAGCTTCACGCCCGTCTTTACCGGCGCGTCCTATCTGCTCACCTTCGCGCTGCCGAACTTCTTCTTCCACGTCACGACGGCATACGACATCTTGCGGCACAAGGGCGTGCCGCTCGGCAAGCTCGATTATCTGCGGCTGCAGGAATCGTAAATCGCGGCATCCGCGAAGCGAAAACCACCACCGACCCGATCACTGTCGAATCGGTGGCGATATCGCGGTGCGGGGCTTCGCTCGCGCTCGGCCCCAGGGGCCGCAAGCACCCTCAGTAATAGCGATAGCGATAGCGCGGTGCGTAGTAACGCGGCGCGTAATAGCGTGGCGCGTAGTAGCGCGGCGCATAGTATCGCGGCCGATAATAGGGCCGGCGATAGCCGTAATAATACTGCACCGGTTGCGCAGTGGTTGCATCCGGCACGGTCAGCCCGGAATCAAACCGGGCTTCAGCGCTCGTCGGAACGGCGACCGCGGCAACCGCGAGTCCCACACCAGCGGCAACAATCATCATCAGCCTACGCATAGGAAGTTCCTCTCGTGTTTGAGCCAAGATCAGCAACCGTTGAAGTGTGTCTTCGGTTGCGCCGTGTTTGCGAAGACACCCCCGAGAGGAAGCCTTCGGTCCCCTGCCGCGCTACCACCGATACCCGTAGCGGTACGGACGATAGCCGTACCCGTAACCGTAACGGAGCGGCGCATAATAGCGCGGTGCGTAGTAACGCGGCGCATAATAACCATAATAGCGCGGCGCGTAATACGGTCGATAGCCGTAATAGGCTGGCGCGTAGCCGCCGTAATAGGCGGGCCGGTAATAACCGCCGTAATAGCCTGCATTCGCGATGGCGGCACCGGCAAGGACGCCTGCCGCAACACCCGCGCCGACCCAGCACCCGCGGCAGCCAGCGTCAGCGGATTTTGGCGCGGCAACGGTCGCAGCCGCGATCGACACAGCTGCCACGAGGCTCAGCATGAGCTTGCGCATGATTCTCTCCTCAACACGCGTGATGGTTCCACCCGACACACACGCCCGGGCCAAACCATAACACGCGTGGGGCCGAGAATTTCTGAACGACATTCACACTTTCATGAACGAAGGTGAACGAAATGCCAGACACGCGGCCGCATTTTATTGCGGCAGTGCACCCAGCGAGAACGCACTGAGCAACACCGGACCGGGCTTCAGCTTGATCTGCTCGAACCACTTGCCGAACACCTTGAAGATGAGCCCGGAACGGAAAACCTCGGCAAGCGCGGTGTTGACCGCAAGCCGGAACGCCCAGTCGCCGCGCGGCAGGGCAATCGCATAGGGCTCGAACGACAGGTCGTCCGGCAGCATCGTCAGCGCCTTGGCATCCTGAAACCGCGCGCCGACCAGCAGCAGCTTGTCGCTCGCATAGCCGTCGACTTCGCCCTTTTCCAGCGCGGCGACCCCGGCATCGCGATCCTTCACCGGCACCAGCGTGGCCTTCAGCCTGCCCTGCTTGATCAGTTCGGCAATCGCCTGTTCATTCGTCGTATTGGCCGCGACCGCGATTTTCTGGCCGTTGAAGTCACCCGTCTTGGCGATTCCGGCAGCGGTGCGCACCACGATCCCGGTGCTTTCGACGAAGGTGACCGACGAGAAATCCACCTGCTTCATGCGCGACAGCGTTATTGTCGAGGAACCGCATTCCAGGTCGGCCTTGCCCTGCGCCACCATGTCGAAGCGGTTTTGCGTCGTGACCTCGACCCATTCGATCTTGAGCGGCGCATTGAGCGATTTGCCGATCGCCTCCGCCGCAATCCGGCAAAGGTCGATGGTGTAGCCGGTCGGCTCCCTGGTCTGCGGATTGACGAAGGAGAACGGGGTCGCGGCTGCGCGATAGCCGATCTTGATGGTCTTCGTATCCGCGATCCGTTTCAGGCGGCTGTCGGCGGGAACCTGCGCGCTCGCAAGCGAGGCGGTGACAATCACGGCAAGGGCCAGAGTGAGAAAGGCGGTGGCAGCGCGCAGCATCAGAATACTCCCCGAGAATTGGCAGGCGGAGGTTAGTCGCTGGCGATGGAACCGGCAAATGCGGCCGGCGCACCGCATCGCGGAACGAACCGTTGCCAGCCCGCGTTCAACCGCAGACCTCACTCTCACAATCCTGCGAGGCTGTCATGACACGCGCGCTCCTCCCCGCCATGCTGATGTCCGCCGCGATGCTGACCGGGGCACAGGCCCAGACCATCGGCACCGCCACCACCGACCTCAACCTCCGCTCCGGTCCCGACCCGCAATTTCCCGTGATCGGCATGCTGCGCGAGCGTCAGCGCGCCACCGTCATCGGCTGCATCGAAGGCAGCCGCTGGTGTCAGGTCGATGTTCGCGGGCGGCGCAGCTGGGCCTATTCGCAATACATGACGTTTGCCGGCGACACCGTCGCCCTTCTCCCGCAGCCTGAAATCGAGGTGGCGCCGGCCCGCACCGTCGTCGCCGCAGCCCCCGCGCCGCTCCCGGTTGCACCGGTTGCGGTGCCGATTCCGATTCCGGTCCCGGTTGCGACCCCGGTGCCGGTCTACACCCCCGCGCCGGCCGTCACCTATCAGCAGCCCGCGCCGGCCGTGACCTACCCGGCGCCCGCCGTCGCCTACCGGGCGCCCACAACCACACTGGTCGAGACCACCGGCGTGCGCACCCGCGCCTATGCCGGCCGGCTGATCGCGCCGCGCGAAGTGGTTTATGCCGCAACCACTCCGCCCCCGGCCTACCTGCCGCCGCGGTCGGTGCGGACATTCATCGCGGCAAATCCGCTCGACCCGGTCTATCTCGAGGGCAGTCTGACCATCGGAGCCGGCCTGCCGGTCGAGATCGACCTCACGCCGGTCCCGGGCTCGCGCTTCAACTATGCGTATGTGAACGACTATCCGGTGCTGGTCGATCCGGCCAGCCGGCGCATCGTCTACGTGTATCGCTAGGTGATGATCGCAGGGCGGATGAGCGCGTCAGCGTCATCCGCCCAATCCCTCGAGTTTTCAGCAGACATTCAGCGAATTCTTCTCACGCGTCTTCACGCGCGCGTCACGCCGCCTTGATGGCCGGCAATCCGATTCATTTGAACCAAGTTCCCGCCTCCCCGTTATGCCGCCGGACATTTCTGTTGCGGCATCCTTGCACCATCACTCGATCACCCGAGGGGCTCCGTCATGAAACGCGTTCTGTTCACAGCTGCCATTCTCACATTCGCATCCTTCGGCGCCGCGCAGGCGCAAACCATGGGCACCGCCACCACCGCGCTCAACATCCGCTCCGGCCCCGGCCCGGAGCAGCCGGTGATCGGCTACATGAAGCCGCGCCAGAGGGCACAAATCCTCGGCTGCGTCGAAGGCAGCCTGTGGTGCCAGATCAGCTTCCGCGGCCAGCAGGGCTGGGCCTATTCGCAATACATGACGCTTGCGGCCGGCGGCGGCACCATCGTGGTGCGCGAACCGGCCAATATCGTCGGTGTGCCGGTCGTCGCCTATAACGGCTATGTCGCGCCGAGCTATCGCGCCGATGTCGCGCCGATCGCAGCCGCGATCACCGCACCGATCGTGGGCGCGGGTGGCGCGGGTGCGGCCGCCATCGGCGCGCCGAGCCCAACGGTCTATGCCTCGACCTATCTGCCCCCGGTTACGCCGCCGCCTGCGGTCGGCACCTACGTCACCGCGAATGCGGCACCCTCCTTCGCCTATACGGGTGAAGTCGTGGTCGGCGCCGGCCTGCCGCGAACCGTGGTGCTGAACAACGTGCCGGACTATCGCTATCAGTATGTCTATGTGAACGACACGCCGGTGCTGGTCGATCCGGTGACCCGGCGCATCGTGTATGTGTTCCGCAACTGATTTCCGCAGGGCGATGCGGCGCCTGCAGGGCGGATCGCCGGCCCCCCGATCGGCCTGACTGAAGCGAAGGCCCGGCCGCGCAAGCGCCGGGCCTTTCCTTGTGCACCGCACCGCAATGCGCGACGCACAATGGAAGAAGCTGCGCCCCATTCCGCCGCGGCGTGTTCCGGTCTATGCTGCGCCATTGCAGGAGCGCTTGTGCCGCTTCGCAGGGGGCTCTGTCATGACACGCGTCATCGTCTCCGCCATCGTCTCACTTGCATTCATCGCCACAGCGCACGCGCAGACCACCGGCACCGCCACCACCGATCTCAATATCCGCTCCGGGCCCGGACCGGAGCAGCCGGTCATCGGGCTGATCAAGGCGAAGCAGCAGGCCCGCATCCTCGGCTGCATCGAGGGCAGCCTGTGGTGCCAGGTTGATTTCCGGGGTCAGATCGGCTGGTCCTATTCGCAATACATGTCGCTTGCGGCCGGCGGCGGCACCATCGTGGTGCGCGAGCCCGCGCATGTCGCGAGCGTCCCGGTCATCACCTACAATCCGCCGGGCGCGGTTGCGGTAGTGCCGACCTACCGGCCGGAATACATCCCGCCGCCACTGTTTCCCACCCCCACCGTGATCGGCCCGGGCGGCGCGGGCGCAGCCGCCATCGGCGCTCCGGATCCGATCACCAACCTTGCACCGGTGACGCCGCCGCCGACGGTCGGCGCCTATGTCACCTCGAACGTCGCACCCTCCGTCGTCTATCCCGGCGCGGTGGTGGTCGGCGCCAGCATTCCGCACACCGTGGTGCTGAACAACGTGCCCGACTATCGCTATCAGTATGTCTATGTGAACGACACGCCGGTGCTGGTCGATCCGGTGACGCGGCGCATCGTGTATGTGTTCCGCTAGCTTCGCGGCGCGCGCGTCCCGGAACTGGAATCGCAGAATGGGCTATTTCAGCCCCAGTCGATCCGTGGTCCACCGCGTGGCAAGTCCGATGGTCACGCCGATCAGGACCGGCATCGACCATTCGACCACGGGACCGTAGCCCGCGAACCAGTAGACCAGGCCGATGGCGGGCCAGCCCAGCACGAACAGGATCAACCCGGCTCTGACGATGATGGCATCGGCGGTCATGACGGTTGGTCGGGACGAAGCGGCGTCCGGTTCATCGGGAGACCGGCCTGCCCATCCGTGATGCACCATCGGTGCTACGCTGGTGGCCGCGAGGACCTGGAATGGCGCGCATCGCTTTGCCCCTGCTTGCAGCCGTGACGCTGACCGCGTGCGGCGGCGACAATCCCGACCGGACCTATAGCGGCGTGGCGGTCGCCACGCATGATTGCGGCAAGGAGAAAAAGGTCGCGGTCGACGGCACCGGCGGCAGTTTCACCCTGAACGGCACCTGCGACAGCGTGACGGTCAACGGCGGCGACAACAGGCTTGCCGTCGAGGCGTCAAAGGCAGTCACGATCAACGGCGCGCGGAATGTGATCGACGTCGGCGCCGCCGACCGGATCGCCGTGCGCGGCTATGGCAACACGGTGACATGGCGGAAGGGAGCAAGCGGCAGCGCGCCGCATACGGTGACCGCCACCGGCGACCGCAATGCCATCACCCAGGCGCAATGACCGGCCACCGGATTTTCCGGCGCGCGCCGTAGCCCGCATGAAGCCACCGGGTCGGCGCGAAGCGCCGCCCGATGACAGGCTCCGCGCAATGCGGGCAAAGGACGTGTAGGGTCGGCCCCGGATTTCGCTTTCGCTCCATCCGGGCTGCGCTTGCCGCGATCGCGGAATGCCGCGCACCGCGGGTGTCAGGCATCCTACTTCTTCGTCACCTCAAGGCAGGTTGAGACGGCCGGCTTGTCGCCAGCCTGCTTCGCTCCCGACTGGATGTAGCAATAGGAGAACGTGTTGCCCGAGAGCTTGCCGATATAATATCCGTCCGTATCTGCCATCATGACGGTGCTATCGTCGGTCGACACCGTTCCGATGAACGGTTCTATGGTCGTCTTGCCGCCCGAGGCGCCATCGCCGGCAATCACGCTCTCTCCCCAGAAGCGGCGGCCATCCTGCCCGGTGATCCTCAGGGTGATGTCGCGGTCTGCCAGCAGGGGCTTTTCCCAGGTGCCCTTGCTCTCGGGCCAGTGCGGGCCACCGGCTCCGGCAATGATCGTGTGGGTTTTCCCGATCCAGGACCCCTTCATGTCGGCAGCAGAGGCAGCTGGTACCGCGAGCAGCATACAAAACAAAGCAAGCTTGAGTTTCATGCAGACCTCTCGTCACGATAAACAAGAAAATAGTTGCACGGTCACATGACAGTGGAAAGAGGCACGGCGCGGCGGTTCACAAATATTCCGAACGGGCGCTGGCGTTTCGTCACCGTGTCGTCCGCATGGAGCGAAGCGGACTGCGGGAATAGCGGCCGCGGACTTCGCTGCGCGCCATCCGGGCTGCGCTGCGCTTATTGCGCCCTGCGGGCTGCGCTCGCTACACTGCTGTCGCGTTGACGGGGTCGGATCGGGGCGGGCTATGAAGCGACGCGAGTTCATCACCATGGTCGGTGGGTTCGCATCCTTGCCACTCTTGGCGCGGGCGCAAAAGGCAACAAGGCCGGTTATCGGCTTCCTGGGAGCCGCAACCGCCGCGGCCATGAGCAAGTGGGCAGATGCTTTCGTCAAACGCATGGCCGAACTTGGCTGGGTGGACGGTCAAACGATCGCGATTGAATATCGCTGGGCGGAAGGTCGAATAGACCGGGCGGTTGAAATTGCCTCAGAGTTTGTGAAGCTGAACGTAAGCGCGATCGTGACAGCCGGTGTAGGTCCCTCACAGGCAGCAAGCCGCGCAACTTCCGAAATACCAATCGTTTTCGCCGTGAACTCGGACCCGATTGGCAGTGGAACGATCAAATCCTTGCCGCGGCCCGGTGGAAACGTCACAGGCCTCTCAATTCAGTCGAGCGACCTTTCAGGAAAGCGGATTGAACTGCTGCGTCATCTCGTACCCAATGTCACCGAGTTTGCGATCCTGGGCAACGGGGCCGATCCAGGCGCCATGCTCCAGATTCAGTCAGTGGAAGCGTTGGCTCCAGCGCTTGGACTGACGATTCTTCCTCTTAGAGTCCGGACCGCGGACGATATCGATGCCAGCCTCGCATCGATCAAGGGCAGAGCCAAAGCCCTCTTTGTCTGCGCTGACCCGTTTCTGATGACAAATAGGGAACGCATCTTTTCGCAGACCACCGCCGCCGGTCTCCCCACGATGGCTGATCTTCGCGAATTCGTGCTGGCAGGGGCCACGATGTCTTACGGACCGAATTTCGCGGACATGTTCCGCCGCGCAGCGGATTACGTTGACAAGATATTGCGTGGCGCGCGACCCGAGCAATTGCCGGTTCAGCAGCCGACGGTTTTCGATTTCGTGGTGAGCGTACCCAACGCTCGTGCCCTTGGGCTCGATGTACCCCCAATTCTTCTGGTATTGGCCAACGAAGTAATCGAGTAGGCAATCACTCGGCGACTCGCGAATCCCCTTTAAGGGTCGACTGGAAATTTCAAAGACTCCCGATCTCGGCAAGCGATTTCGCGAACTCGTCCTGCGCGTCCTCGGGCCAGGAGGCCACGCGCTCAAGCAGCCTTTCGATGCTGTGCTTGGTCATGGCGAGACCATACCAAATCGCGTCGTTCCGCGTCTCCGCCGCGTGCCGCGCCGCCGGACGCCTCGTAGCCCGCATGGAGCCACCGGGTCGGCGCGAAGCGCCGCCCGATGACAGGCTCCGCGCAATGCGGGAACGCCTGCCCCGGATTTCGCTGCGCTTCATCCAGGATACCGTTGCTGCTCGTCGTTTGTAGGGCGCAATAAGCGAAGCGCATTGCGCCGGGTGCGGAAAGCGGGGGGATGCCGTCGCGTGCGTTCGCTGCATGTCGGCTGGGCCGGACACGTCGGTTTACTGTGGCGCAATGCGCTTCGTTTATTGCGCCCTACGGGCTACGCGCTCGAACGCTTCGGGGTCGAATTCGACCGATTGGCCGGCGGCCGCCTCGGCTTCCGCCGTCCTTAGGTCGGCCAGCAGCTTTTCACGCTCCTCATCACTCAGGACAAGCAACTCCTCCATGGTGGTGACGGGCACCATCGTGGTGGCGCGCGATTCTTGCTTGCGGCTGGGTTTGGCGGTCATTAGCAAAACATAGCATCTGGCGCGAGATTTCGCCACGGAAGCCTTGAGCCGCGAACGACGAACCTATCCCGCTCGTCCCCGCGAAGGCGGGGACCCAGCGCCGCAATCGCGAACCTGTGCTAGCTTAGATTCCAAAAATATCTCTCTTCAGGTCGGCGTAAACGGCCATCCCCGGCTTTAAC
>NZ_JBFWPA010000087.1:0-27299 GCF_050250235.1 Pseudorhodoplanes sp. | reverse complement strand
CAGTGCGGGAATGATGGCGGCGACGAACAGCCTCAGGATGAACTGCTCGGAAATCAGCCCATAGATCACCAGAATGATCGACGGCGGAACCATGGCGCCCAAGGTCCCGCCGCAGGCGATACTGCCGCTCGCAAGCGACGCCTTGTAGCCCCGCGCGCGCATCTGCGGCAATGCGATCCGCCCGAAGGTCGCGGTGGTGGCGATCGACGAACCCGCGATCGAACCGAACGCGCCGCACCCGAGAATGGTCGCAACCGCAAGCCCGCCACGCACATGACCGATCAGCGCACTGGCGAAGCGGTAGAGGTCGGAGGCCATGCCGCTTGCATTCGCGAAGCTGCCCATCAGAAAGAACAGCGGAATGACGCCGATGTCGACATTCGACAGCATCGAAGAGGCTTCGGTGCCGAGCAGCGACCATGCGGCCCGAAAGCTCGACATCAGACCGAATCCGACGACACCGACCAGCACCATCGCGATGCCGATCGGGACGTGCAGCGCGATCAGAAGAAAGACGGCGCCGAGAGCGGCCAGCACCGCGAGTGTCGGGTCCATCAGACCACCACATCCCCGTCCCCGGCTTCGGAACGCGGCACAGGTTCACGCATGAGCAGCGCAGCCGCGTCATGTACGATCAACAGACATTGCGCGAACGCCGCCAAGCCCATCAGGACCGAGCCGATCCACCACACGGGCGCAAGCGGGATCAGCAACAATTGCGAGGCTTCGCCGGTCTTCGCCAACATTAATGCACGCAGCGCGAATTGCCATGCGAAAGCGCCGAGGACCACGAGGATGGCCAGCCCCGCCACGATCTCCACCATCCAGAAGCCGAAAGGGGCGAGCCTGGTGCCCAGCGCGGTCACCCTCAGATGCTGCCGGGTGGCGGTACAATAGGGAAAGCAGGCCAGAATACCCACCGTCAGCAGAATTATGACGACATCATTCGTTCCGAAGAGCGGCTGCCCGACGATCGACCGCATCACGACGTCAAGGAGGGTCAGCGCAGCGGAAATGGCGATCAACGTGACCGCAAGGAAGGCGAGCCACGCGACCGCCATCAGATAGAATCGCTGCGCCCGGCCGAACATGTGGTCGATCGGGCCGTCGCTATTGTGCCTGCCGGACCTTGGCAACTTCGTCACGGAAGGTCTGGACCAGCGCATCGCCGTTTGGCTGACTACGCGCCCAATCTTTGATCACGGATGCGACCGCCTCCTCGGCGCGCTTCATGTCAGCGTCCGACATCGAGGACAATTGCTTGTTCGGTGCAGCCTTCCACTTCTCACGGAGTTCGCTTTCGCGTGCGCCGATCGCATCCACCCACATTTTCACCAGCACAGGCCCGCTGTTGCGGTCGAGGATTTCCTTCGCTTTCGGGCTGAGCTGGTCATAGACATTCTTGTTCATGAAGATCGCGACCGGGCTGGGACCCAGGGGGAGTTCGAGCGCGTAATTGGCCACGTCGAACTGCTTGAAGATCACTGAAGGTGTAAATCCAATCAGGTCCATGTCCAGCACACCTCGCGACATGGCCTCCGCCGAGTTGGAGAAGTTGAAGCCCGAGACAGGGGAAGCGCCGAGCGTCTGAACCGACTGCATCTGCAAAGGGGTCGACGCCGAGGAACGCAACCCCTTCAAGGCCTCGATGTTGGGTACCGGCTTGGTCGACATCACGATGACCGGGGACGACGTCGCCTGCATCAGGGGGACAACATCGTCCCAGCCGCGCAGCAGCTTTTTCTCGTGCAGGCGCCAAAGTGCATATGAGCCCTCCCCGACCGAGCGAGCAATGGTTGGGAGGCTGACGACCAGATTGTCCGGGAATTTTCCTGGCGTAAACCACGGGAAACCGAATGCGATATCGGCGACGCCGGACTGCACCAAGGTGAGCTGATTTCTCGGATCCCGTCCGAGCGCGCCGCCGGCAAACATCTTGATCTCGATGACGCCTTTTCCGTCCTTGTTCACCTGATCGGCCCAGCGCTGCCAGATCTGGGTCGCAATGCTGGCGGGTGGTTCGGTCGTTGCGAATTTCAGCACAACCGGTTCTTGCGCGCTCGATTGGGGTGCCAAGATCAAGGCGATCGCTGGGATCAGGCTCCCGATAAGATATCGAACGAGATTCATATCAAGGCCCTCGTCAGGTTTGAGAAAGCGGCTCGGAGCGTTTGGCGCATTCATGCGGCCGCATCATACGCCAGCAGCTTAAGAGGGCGAGCGTGCTCCTCGCGATATGCTAGTTCGGCATAAGCCAAACGGAGTCAATTCGCCATCGAAGGCGAAATAGGCCTCGAAGGAAGGCAACGTTCCGATGCCGCTCAGCCACCACCTGGCAGTGCCAGGGCATTTCGCCAGCGCTCCGTTCGTCGGAAGTCTATGGTGCCGAGCGGAAGCGAGCAGACAGCTCCCTTTCCAACCCCTTGGGGTCCTCCCGCAGACGACGGTTCACCTCGTCGGAAAACTCGTGCAGATAGACCTCGTCCAAGCCCTGCTCGATTCCGTCCAGCGTCCGCTCCGCGACCTCGGCCGTTGTCGATTTCGGCCCGGAAAACGCCCGGCTGATCGCCGTATCGACAGCCCACGGCATGACGGCGATCACTGCAACGGAACGATCCGCCAGTTCTGCCCGCAGCCCCTCGGACATTCGAAGCAGCGCCGCCTTGCTCGCACAATAAGTACCGAGATTCGGCAACGTCACCTTCGAGAGGATGGAAAGCATGTTCACGATCGCCGAGGGTCGCGACTTCGCGTTCGCGACGAGATGCGGCGCGAACGCACGACAGACCGCAAGCGTTCCGAAATAATTGATCTCCATTTCGGAGCGCGCTGTTTCCAGCGCGTTTTCCGCAAGGAATGTCGAGCGCAGATTGACGCCTGCAATGTTGAACAGGAAATTGACGTCGGACGCCGTCTCCGAGACCTCGCCGACCGCCCGATAATCCGCGATATCGAGGTTCAAACAGTCAACCGCTTCGCTCCAGCCCGATGGACGAACGCCGCCCACGAAAGCGCGATCCGCGGCGTAAATCTTTGCCGCCCCACGCCGCAGCAAACCATCGACCATGCCGGCGCCAATCCCGCCGGCTGCGCCGGTTACGAAGCAAACCGATCCCTCGATGCGAGCCATCATGTCTTCACCCATGCATATAAGCGAGTGACCATCGATATTGTTCTTTGCGCCGAGCCGAACCTTGGATATTAGTTACGCACACGTCCCAGCGATCGAATCGTCGATGCTCCCCAATTTACGAACCGCGTGCTCCCCGCCTTTTTCCGCCGAGAGCCATTGATGTCTCAAACCAAGAAGCCCGAGATACGCCGGGCCATTTTGACCGGTGCGTACGACCTTTTTCGCCAGAAGGGCTACGCCACGACCACGACCGCGCAGATTGCAAAGCGTGCGAAAGTGTCCGAGTCGAATGTCTACGTCTATTTCGACTCGAAGGCGCAGATCCTGTTCGAGATCTACGAGCCTTGGCTTCGGGAGCGCGTGATCGCGCTCCGGCGAAAACTTGCGAAAGTCGAGGCGCCCAGAGAGAGGGTACGGCTGATCCTCAAGCTGCTGTGGCAGAGACTGCCGAGCGACGAAGGCGGCTTTTCCAATAACCTGATGCAATGTCTTTCAACCCTGTCTCGCACCGGCCATTACAAGTCGGAATTGCTGCTCTCGGTGGAGAAAGACATCGAAGAGATGATCCTCTCCTCGGCACCCGAAGAGCGCCGCGACCAGATCAGGCATGGGCGGCTCGTCCACATTCTGATGATGGCGCAGGACGGGTTCGTCATGAACTATCATCTCGATCCAAAGAACCGTGCCCAGAGCGCGAGCGTGGAACTGATGTGCGACTTTATCCTCGGACCCGAGCGGTCCGGGAAGGGGGCGCGCACCGCCCGCCCTAACGCGCCTCCCGCGCAACGCTCAGCGTCGGTTCGACGATCCGCCCCCGCTCGATGATGGTCTTGCCGTCGAGCTCGATCGTGCAGCCGATCATGGGCACGTCATAGTGACCGCGCGTCGCGCGCTTGCCGCCCCCCTGCGTATTGGGTCCGGTCGAAAACAGGAAGTTGCCCGGAAACACACGCGCGGCTGCACGATTTCGCTCCGGAATATCGCCCTGCAGCGCCATCCAGTTCCACCGCGCCTGCGGATTCATGCCCCAACCCTGATGCGATAGCGCGTAAGGATCGCGATCGTCCGGCGAAACCTTGCCGTCTTCCAGCCAGCGCTCCATCAGCTCGGCGTCGAGTCCACCTTCGATTTTCGTCACATGCCCTTCACGGATTTCCAGATTCACCGGATCGACGACATAGCGGCAATAGGGAAGGATCACGATGTCCCCGGGACGGAGCACGATCGTGCCATGCGCAGAACCTTCGTTCGGGAAGGTGTGGATATGCCCCGCGCCCCACAGATCGAAATGTCCCGGTTCGTCGGCATAGCCCCATTGCGTCATGACCGGATATTCACCGCACTCGAAGGTCAGTTCGGTCCCGCCATCGCGGGTGACGCGAACCTTTTTCGTTTTTGCATAGAGGCTTTCGGCGTGCTTCATCGCCTCCTTCAGGCCGGGAGGCGACATCAGCTCTTCGAGGTCGTCCGGAGAATCGTGCACCATCAGAACACGGGTGCCGCTCGACATGACGTCCTTGAGCCATTTCGTGAACAGCGGAATATGGAAGATCAGGACCAAGTCGGCCGCACACAACGCCTCAACCGTCCCCTTGCAGGTACCGATGGTCGGCACGTTCACCCTGGTCCATGACGGCGTGGCACTGACAACCATCTCGTAGATGTTGGCGCCAAGCTCTGCGGCGGCGACAAAGGCTGCCTGAACATATTCGCGACGCGTGTTGAGATCGGACACGATCGCGATCGTCTCACCCGACTTGACCTTGCAGAGCTGCAACTGCTTGCGGAACAGCGCAGGAAGACGCGCCGGGTTGATTTCCTGTGGCCTCACGCCCGCTTCGCCGATCATGTTCGCTCCCGTCGACTGAGGTGAATTTGATACGATATCCGAATCCAGTCAATAGCGAGTGTTACTCATTTTTATGACCTGCCATTCCCGTGCGGCGATCTCGCATGCGACTACAGACCCAGATAGGTTTGAGCCAGCGCCGAGTCGGCAGCAAGCGCTGCCGAAGACCCGCTCCAGACGACTTCACCCTTATCCAGAATGTAATGACGGCTCGCCAATTCCAGCAGCTCGGCGAGGTTCTTGTCGATCAGAAGGATGGAAAGTCCGGCCTGTTTAAGCCGCTTGATGCATTCCCAAATCTGGCGGCGCGCGAGCGGCGCAAGGCCTTCCGTCGCCTCATCGAAGATCAGGAGCGAGGGATTGGTCAGCAGGGCGCGTCCGATCGATAGCATTTGCTGTTCGCCGCCGGAGAGGGTGATCGCCGGCTGAAGCGCACGCTCCTGAAGAATCGGGAATAGCTCGTAAACCGAATCCGGCGTCCACTTGCAGCCGGGGCTCATGCGCGCTGTCGCGAGCAGATTTTCCTCGACATTGAGCAGACGAAATATCTGACGGCCTTCCGGTATCAGGCCCACGCCAAGCCGCGCGATCCGGTTGCTCGGCCATCCATTGATCCGGTTGCGGAACAGATGGATTTCACCAGCGCGCACCGGGAGCAATCCCATGATGCAGCGAATGAGCGTGCTCTTGCCCATGCCGTTGCGCCCCATCAGCGACACGACCTCACCCGCTTCGACGGAAAGGCTCGGTCCAAACAGGACCTGGCTCGGTCCGTAGCCAGCCTCCAACGCCTTCACTTCGAGAACGTCCGTCATTCGCGCCCCAGATATGCGTCGAGCACCGCCGCATTCGACTGCACCCTGTCCGGCACGTCGGAACAGATGGCCACGCCATAGACCATGACGGTCACACGATCCGAAAGCGAGAACACGACATCCATGTCGTGTTCGACCAGAAGCATGGTGATATGCGATTTGAGCGACGCCAGCAGCGCGGTCATGCGGCGCGTATCCTGCTTGCCCATGCCGGCCATCGGCTCGTCGAGCAGCACCATGGCCGGCTCCAGCGCAAGCGCTATGGCGATCTCGAGCTGCCGCTGTTCGCCATGGGCCAGATTGCAGCTCAAGGTGCTGGCGCGCGCGTCGAGGTCGACCCGTTCGAGCAGTTTCCTTGCCGGCTCGACCAGCTCCGGATCGGTGCTGGGACGCACGCCGAGCTTCAGCGGTCCGCCGATCCGGCTTTGCACGGCGATCACTACATTTTCCAGCGCGGTGAAGTCCTGCAGGATGGACGTGATCTGAAACGAGCGCGCGAGGCCCCGCTTGACCCGATGCTGGATCGTGCTCTGCGTGACATCCTCGCCCCGGAAGACGATCCGTCCGGCATCGGGCTGCAATTCGCCGGAGAGCTGGCCGATCAGACTGGTCTTTCCAGCGCCGTTCGGCCCGATCAGCGCGTGAACCTCGCCGGACCTGACCGAAAGGTTGAGGTTGTCGGTCACCCGCACGGCACCGAAGGATTTCGACAGGTTCACCGTCTGAAGGATGACGTCAGTCATGCGGCCTCCTGCGGCCCGCCATCAAGCCGAAGACTCCCGCGGAACTGGAGAGAATGAAAATGAGCAGGGCGATGCCGAGAAGCAGCTCCCAGTGGTCGGTGTTGGCGACCAGCCATTCCTGTCCGAGCAGGAACGCCGCGGCCCCGACAAGACCGCCGTAAAGGCTTCCCATGCCGCCAAGAACAAGCATCACCATGAATTCGCCGGACTGATGCCAAGACAGCATCTGGGGACTGACATGGCGCATGCTGTTCGCCATCAGGGCGCCCGCGAATCCGGTGCCCGCGCCCGAGATCACAAAAGCGGCCAGAAAATACGCGTTGACCGGATAACCGAGAAATTTCATGCGGCGCTCGTTCTGCGCGCAGCCGATGATGACGTTGCCAAAGCGCGAGTTGACCAGAAGCCGCAGCAGCAATACGGACGCGATCAAGGCGGCGAGCACGATGTAGTAGAAGACCATCGGGTTAGAGATGTCCTGGCCGAACAGACGCTGCCGCTCGGCCATGCGCAGCCCCTCGTCTCCCCCGTAATTCGGCAGCGAAAAGAACAGGAAATAGAGCATCTGCGAGAGCGCGAGCGTGATCATGATGAAATGGATGCCCCGCGTCCGCAGCGCGATGGCTCCGATCAAGAGGCCGGCAACAGCAGAGGCGGCGACGGCCAGAGGAATTGTTATCGCCGCTTCGCGCCCCATCAGCCGGAACCACGAATCGGCGGACGCCTGATCGCCGTGGAGAGCAATGATCGCCACCGTGTAACCGCCCAGACCGAAGAAGGCGGCGTGCCCGAAACTCGGCAGGCCGGAATATCCCTGAACCAGATCAAGGAACACGACGGCGATTCCGACGATCACGATCCGGGTCCATAGGCTGATCAGGAACGGATTATCCTGCCAGTCCGCAATGAGCGGGATTGCTGCCAGAAACACGAATATCAGAAGAGCAACTACGCGGCCCCGCATCGGTCAGATCCGCCCCGACAATATTCCGGTGGGCCGGAACAGCAGCACCACGATCATCAGGAGATATACCGAGGTCGAGGATATCGCCGCGCCGAGAGCCGATGCGGTGGTGATGTCCGTGACCGACTTCAGCATTTGCGGAATAACGGTCCGGCCGACCGTATCGGTAATGCCGACCATCAGGGATGCGATCATGGCCCCCCGCACCGATCCGACGCCGCCGATGATGATGACGACGAAGGCAAGGATAACCATCTGATCGCCCATGCCGACTTCGACGGCCTGGACCGGCCCGATAATCGCGCCTGCAAGCCCGGCCAGCACCGCGCCCAGAGCAAATACCAGCGTGAAGAGCAGCGGCAGGTCCACTCCGAGCGCACGGACCATGTCCCGATTGGTGGAGCCCGCGCGGATCAGCATTCCGACCCGCGTCCGCGCGATGATGTAATAGAGACTCGCCGCGACAATCAGGCCGATCAGCACGATCACCAGCCGATAGAGCGGATAGGAAAAGCTCTCTCCGATATGTACGGCTCCGGACAGGAACTCCGGAACATCGATCTGGTAGGGCTGGCGCCCGAAATAGAGCTTCGTAAGCCCGTTGAAGATCAGGATCAGGGCGAAAGTGGCGAGCACCTGATCCAGATGGGAGCGCGCATAGAGACGGCGGAACACCCCCGTCTCCAGCAACGCACCGATGATCGCAGCACTTGCAAGAGCCGACGCGATGCCGGCTGCGAGCGATCCCGACCGCAGTGTGATATAGGCGCACACGAAGGCCCCGACCATGTAGATCGATCCGTGTGCGAGGTTCACGAGCCCCATGACGCCGAACGTCAGCGTCAGGCCCGCCGTCATGAGAAACAGCGTTGCACCGAGTTGAACGCCGTTCAGGCATTGCTCCGCAATGTATGTCCACATCATCGCATGCCTGCCCTGGCTAGACTCGGCGCAACGGTCTCATCCCGCTTTTCTCATTTGAGCGTGCATTGTTCGGCGAGGTCGGTGGTATAGTTTTCGATGATCTTCTTGCTAAGCTTCTGGACCGGCTCTTTGGCGTCATTGACCGCGTAATGGGTCATGTACCAGTCCTGAATGACGGTCTGGCTCTTGCCGAACGAGATCTTGCCCCTCACCGAGTCGAAATCGGCGGCAAGGATTGCCTTGCGAAAGCCCTCGGCATCATCGAGATTGCCGTTGACCTTCTTGAGCGCCGAGCCGATCAGCCGTGCCGTGTCGTAGCCGGAGGCCGCGTAGACGGTCGGCACGCGCTTGTATTCGGCGCGGTAGGCCGCCACAAATTTCTTGTTTGCCGGATTGTCGAGATCCTCGACCCAGTTCGAGCTGCCGATGACATCCTTCCCGGCCTCGCCCAGCGCCTGCATCAGGCGACCGTCGATGGTGGTGCCCGGAAAAATCTTGACGCCCGTCACACCGGCTTGCCGTAGCTGCCGCAGGAAGCTGATGCCCATTCCGCCGGGAAGGAAAGAATAGATGCCATCCGGCTTCAATGCCTTGATCTGCGACACTTCGGCGGCATAGTCCGTCTGATTGAGTTTCACCAGGATCTCATCGACGACCTGACCTTTGAAATTCTTCTTGAAGCTGCCGACGAATTCGAGGCCGGTATAGTAATTCGCGGCGATCGTCACCACGCGCTTGGCGCCGGAAACATTGGCAGCCACGCCCGCCGAGCCCGCGGAAGCGTCGTTCTGCCAAGCCGAGGCGAAATAATTCGGCTTGCAATTGGCGCCGTCATATTCCTTCGGCCCGTTGTTGTTGTTGATGAAGAACGCGTTGGCGCGAAGGATGTCCGGGATGATGGCCAGAGTGACAGCGGTAAATATCGAGCCGGTGAACAGCCTGATCTTGTCCTGCTGCAGCATCCGCTCCGCGATGGTCTTGCCGGTAGTCGGGTTCAGCCCGTCGTCGGCGACCACGAGTTCGACCGGGATGCCGCCGAGCTTGCCGCCGCCTTCCTTGATGGCCAGCATGAAACCGTCGCGCATATCCTCGCCGAGATAGCCGCCGGGCGTCGACAGCGTGGTTATCATGCCGATCTTGACCGGCGTCTGAGCCAGCGCAGGCGCGCCGGCAGCAATGAGAGCAAGCAGTCCCAGAGTTATCCTGTTCATTGATGTTTCCCCTTCACGACGACACCGCACTTCCTTGCACCCGTCATCGCCCGAACCAGGCGGACAGACGGGCCTTTATGACCGAGACGATGAGTCCGATTGAGCCGAGAGAGCGCGGTGCCTGCTGCACCTCATCTCTGGACCTGAGATTGGCCTCGAGATTGGCGCCGAACAGCACCACCAGACGCTTGACGAATTCGCGCACGAGACCGGATCGGCTGAATTGCGCGAGCGGCCCCAGGAGCTGATAATTTATGGCGAGATCGACCTGTGTCTCGTTCGGTGACTTCGCGATCAGCCGGTATTCCAGACGCCCCTTGGCGCGCGAATTGCCGCTCTCGTCGCCGCCGCTTCCACGAAGCATCCCGACCATCGCAGCCTCGTCGCGGTCGAGCAGCGCTCGCCCGGCAAATGTCGCCTTGATCGGGCCGAACGAAACCTTCATCTGCGCGCGGATGTTCCGGCCGTCGGTTTCGGTGACCTCCGCGCCCGGCAAACAGCGAACGACCCGACGGACGTCCGACATCGCAGCCCACACCTCGTCCCTCGGCATTGCAATGGTGAAGCTGTCGTTCAGCTGCAGCCAGCTGTCGTCCGGTTCATCCAGTTCCATCGGCGCCGGCGCAGAGGCTCGTTGCGCGGAGGCCGGCGCCGGCTCGGGCATCGGAGAGGCCGCCGGCCCGATCCGCCTGCCGACCCGCGCGGAAGGCTCCATTTCGCGCATGACACGCTGGATCGCATTGACGATGCCGACATAGCCGGTGCAACGGCAAATATTCCCCGCCAATTCCTTGCGCAGCCGGCTTTCGTCGATCTCGGAAAAGCGGACGACGATATCGCGCGCGGTGATCAGCATGCCCGGCGTGCAGAAGCCGCATTGCAGCGCGTGCTCCTCATGAAACGCATCGCGCAGCCGGTTCATGACGACGTCATCGACAAAGCCTTCAATGCTGCGTACTTCGCTCGCGTCCAGCGCGACTGCGTAGGCAATGCAGGAGCGGGCCGGCGCGCCATCGATCATCACCGTGCAGGCACCGCAGACGCCGTGTTCACAGCCGAGATGCGTGCCGGTCAGATGACAATGCTTGCGCAGAAAGTCGGCCAGACTGGTGCGCGCCTCGACATCCGCGCGCGTTTCCGAACCGTTTATGCGCAGCGTCGCGACCGTCATGTCAGAGCCCTTTTGAAAGCCCGTTCAAGGGTCGCGGCATAGATGTGCCGATCGATATCGTCGAGTTCGGGCACGATCAGCGCGATCGCATCGGATAATGTCGCGATCGATGGCGTACCCTCGCGCCTGGCCCGGTCTGCGATGTCGTTCAGCATCACCGGCGGCCGGTCGAGCGCGCCCAGGACGGCCCGCGATATCGGGCCATCGTACAGTACCGCGCCTATGGCCTTCGGGAATTCGCCGATCTTTTGGCTCACCTTGTAAATGCCCCAGCGTGCGTCCGGGCGAAGCTCGGCGACCTCGATGCTTTCCAGGATTTCACCCCGCTTCAGCGCCGTGGTGAAGGTGCCGAGCACGAAGTCCGACAACGGGAGGGTGCGCCGTCCGCCAGGTCCCGAGAGGCGGACGCTTGCGTTCAGCATTGTCATGGCCGTCAGCCAATCGGCGGCCGGATCGGCATGCGCGATCGAACCGCCAATCGTGCCCCGGTTTCGCACCGACCGGAACGCGATGGTGCTGGCCACCCCTGCGAGACAGCGCGCAAGACTTGAACCATCGTCGTGGTCTTCCAGCATGGCATGCGTCACGCAGGCGCCGATAACGCGACGACCGGACACTTTCTGAATGGTCTTGAGCTCACTGATGCGGCTCAGATCGATCAGCAGCGACGGCATCGCGAGACGCAGATTGAGCATCGGGCCCAGGGTCTGGCCGCCTGCCATGACGCGCGCGTCGGCGTCGGCCGCAGCCAGCTCATCGACCGCGGCCTGCACCGACGTTGCGGCGAAATATCCGAACGGCGCGGCTTTCATGTTCTGGCCGCCTCACGCTTCCGGGCCTGAAGCACCGCGCCGACGATCCGTCGCGGCGTGATCGGCGTGTCGGTCAATTCCGCGCCGAGCGGACGCAGCGCATCATTGACGGCGCTCAGGATTGCGGCCGGTGCGCCGATCGTGCCCGCCTCACCCATACCCTTCACCCCATGCGCAGTGTAGGGCGACGGCGTTTCCATATGAACGACGCGAATCCGCGGCACTTCGCTCGCGCCCGGCAGGAGATAGTCGGCGAGCGTCGAAGCCAGCGGCTGACCGCTGCGGTCATATCCCATTTCTTCAAGAAGGGCCTGGCCGATACCCTGTGCGGTGCCGCCGTAAGCCTGTCCTTCGACGATCAGCGGATTTACGATCGTGCCGCAGTCCTCGACGATGACATAGTCCAGGATTTCGACGGCACCGACATCGGGATCCACGGCAACGACGACGGCGTGAGTGCCATAACCGATCGCGCCGGTGTCGACGTCGGGCTTGTACCCGATATTCGCTTCCAGCCCGCTCGGATCCATATCCGCCGGCAGGCTGTCCGGCTTGAGATACCAGACGGCTGCGACTTCCTGGATCGAGACTTGCCCGCGCGGTCCGTGAACGACGCCATCCACAAGTCGGGTTTCTTGCGGGCTGCATTGAAGAAGGTGCGCACCGATCGCTTCAACGCGCTGCTTCAGAGCCTGCGCGCTTTTGGAAACGGCACCCCCAGCCATCACAATTCCACGCGAATTGTAGGTCCCGGTGGAATAGGGCGTCAGCGCGGTATCGCCATGGATGACGCGGGTTCGCGAGGGATCGATCCCCAGAATTTCGCAGGCGATCTGCGCGAGCGTGGTTTCGAGGCCCACTCCCGGCGACTGGACACCGACGCGGATTTCAAGCCCGCCATCATTGGTGATCCGCAGCATGGCCTGTTCGTAACCGGGCGCCAGCGGCCAGCCGAGCGCAACAAAGGTCTTCGTGCCGAGCGCGGTCGTTTCCGTGTAATTCGCAAAGCCGACCCCGATGAGTCGTCCGTCCGGCTCCGGACTGCGCTGTCGCGCCCGCACTTTTTCCAGACCGATCGCAACACCAGCCTTGCGCATGCAGGTCTGGTAGTCGCCGCTGTCATAATGCAGACCGGTGATCGTATTGTAAGGCATCTGATCGGCCGGGATCAGGTTCTCGCATTTGACGTCGAACGGCTCCCGGCCGACCGCGCGGGCGAGCGCGTCAAGCGTCAGTTCAAGCGCGAGTGCAAGACCCGGCTTCGAGACCCCGCGATATGGGACCATCGGCGGCTTGTTTGTCGCAACCGAATGCGTCCGGCACCGATAGCCCGACAGCACATAATTGCTTGGAAAATTCCGTCGCGCGAGCACGGCCTCCAGGCTCGCGGAAACGGGCCAGGCGGAATACGCCCCGACATTGACGGTCATCTCGACATCGCAGGCAATCAATTTGCCCGTTTTGTCGGCGAAGGCATTCACTACAAAGTGGTGCTCGCGCGCATTCGCGGCGGCGACAAGATGCTCGCGTCGGTCTTCCGTCCAGCGAAACGCACGCCGAAACTTCATCGCAAGCCAGGAGATGCTGATCTCTTCCGGCTGCAGAACCGATTTGTAGCCGAAGCCACCGCCGACATCCGGCGCGACCACGCGGATCTGCCCTTCGTCCAATCCAAGCGACAGTGAAACCCCTGTTCGAATGATGTGCGGCGCCTGGCTGGAAGAGTAGAGAACCAGCTGGTCGGCCCGATCGTCCCAGTATGCCAGCACGCCCTTGCCTTCGAGGGGCGACATGCAATTGCGCGCGAACTTGAATTCCCGGCGCACCGAGACATCCGCGGTCTTCACCGCCTCCTCGAAATTGACCTCCGTGAGCGTGCTCAGAAAGACATTGTCTCCGAAATGCTCGTGCACGAGCGATGGAGGATTCCGCATCGCCTCGCGTTCGTCGACGACGGCAGGAAGTTCTTCATATTGAACGCGAACGGCGCCGCACATGTCTTCCGCCTGCGCGCGGCTATCGGCAAAGCACATAACCACCGGCTCACCGACCATACGGACCTTGCCGGTCGCTAGGATTGGATAGTCGGCAAATTTGAAGCCTGGAGCGCTGTTCGGCGTGCGGATCGGCTTGACGCCCCCGAGCGAAGCCGCGGTGAAAGCCCGGTCCGCGAAAGTAACCGGAATTTCGATATTGACGATCCTGGCATGAGCGAGCGGACTGCGAAGAAAGGCAACCTCCTGCAGCCGCGGCATCGCGATGTCGTCGATGAATGTGCCTCGGCCGTGCAAGTGGCGCGCATCCTCCTTTCGCGGGACCCGCGCGCCTATTCCACGATGCTTCAGGACGGCTTCATTCATTCGGACACGGGAGCCTTTCGGTCTGGCCGTTCGGCTACGCGATCTGGGAGGCCGCACGCACTCCGTCGATCATGCTGGTTCTCAGCAGATAAGCGCGCGCCAGGTCCGGGCTCTCGGCCGTCCGCTTCATCTCGGTCTGGTTCTCGAGACGGATCGCCGGATCACGTTCCTCGAGCATCTTCTTGTTCTGGATCGTCACCGTCTGCAGAAACGCCTCCGCGACGTGGCGGCGCTGCCGATCGTAGCGGTCCAGAAGATCGTCGTCCGCGCCCTCGTTGATCACCGGAATCAGCTTCTCCGTCAGATTGACGGCATCATGAATTCCGAAATTCATGCCCATGCCGCCCAGCGGATTGTTCACATGGGCCGCATCGCCCGAGAGCATGACGCGGCCTTTGCGGAACCGCCCGGCGACACGCTGATGCACGTGATAGAGATTGACGAATGAAATCCGGCCGGTGTCCCTGGTGTTGGTGAAACGGCCGAGCTGTTCTCGCGCACGGTCGTGCTGAAGCAGTTCGCTCTCCGACATCGTCCCGTAGATCGGGAACACCACGCGCCACTGTCCGGGCGGCCCCGCGCCCGGCACCTTGAACAGCGCAGCCCATTCCCGAGGATCGCTGATGTAGCATGTGAAGGCGAAGCCCTGATCGGCGAAATCGAAACTGGTCGCGATGACGATAAATCGCTCTTCCCAGGTGAAGCCGTCGAAAGAAATGCCCTGCGACTTGCGAACCACGCTGCGGCCGCCGTCGGCGCCGATCAGGAAGTCGCATTCAAGCACGATCTCCGTGCCCGGTTTTCCGGCGCGCACCGTCACCTTGTCGGCGTCCTGCGTCACGTCGACAACGGGCGCCCCCATGTGAATGCGGGCGTCAGGGAACTTTGTCAGTTCGTCGGCCAGGATACGCACCAGCTTGTGTTGCTCGACCTGAAGCCGGTAAGGGTAGCGGGTCTCTCCACCGATCAGGCCAAGATCGAATTCGGCAACCACGCCCTGTTCGCGATCGCGGAATTGCCACTTCCGGGCCACGATGCCTTCCTCATGAAGCCGGTCGGTAACGCCGGTCGCTTCATACATTTCGAGGGTCGGGGGATGAAATGTCGCAGCCCGGGGATCTTCGAAAAACGTGTCCTCCCGCTCCAGCACGGTGACCGGAATGCCCGCGCGCGCGAGAAACAACGCCGCCGTCAGTCCGCTTGGACCTGCGCCAGCGATTGCGACCGAACGCTTCCTCGTCATTCCCTAGTCCCAAGCTGAGCCGCCTTGCGATCACGACAACGTTGAATTGCTGTGATCGAACCCTGCGCCGATAACGTTCCTTCGATGAATTCTATTGAACGTAATTTACTTCGTCAATAGCGAGCATCACTCGTTTTCGGAACGTCGGAGCGTTTGCGACGTCGGTTGTATTTCCTTGCGGTAGGAAACAAGCGATCTAACATGCGTCAGACATCATCGGGATGCGAGAGCAATGAAAGTCGCACTGTCTTCGCTGAAAACATTTGGTTCCGGCCTCGCGCGGCCTGAAAGTGTGATAGCCGGACCAAACGGCTATGTTTTCGCGTCTCATGCCGGACAAGGCGTTGTGCGTATCGCACCCGATGGCACGCAATCCGTTCTCGGTCGGACCAGCGAGTTGAACGGAAGACCGTGGATTCCGAACGGCCTCGCTTTGTCGGCGCGTGCTGGCCTGCTGATCGCCAACATGGGCGAGGACGGCGGAATATGGAGCCTCGCTCCGGAAGGCACGGTAGAACCGTTTCTGGTTTCAGTGAACAACACCGCGCTGCCGGCCACCAATTTCGTGCTCAGCGATTCTCGCGGACGACTCTGGATCAGCGTCAGCACCCGACAATGGCCGATCTCGAAAGCATTCTATCCGGAGAATGCCAGCGACGGCTTCATCATCCGGGTCACAGAGGATGGGCGCGCTGACATCGTGGCTGACCACCTGATTTTCGCCAACGAACTGAGACTGGACGCCGAGGAGCGCTGGCTTTACGTCGCGGAGACCTTCGCCGGGCGCATTTCACGGTTCGAAGTGCAGCCGGACGCAACGCTCGGAGAACGGCAGACATTTGCCGAACTGCCGGAGCACAGCTATCCGGACGGGCTGTGTTTCGACGCCGTGGGCCACCTCTGGGTCGCCAGCATTGTCAGCAACCGGATTTTGCGCGTCGCTCCCGATGCCACGTCGGAGATCGTGGTCGAGGAATTCGATCGGGACTATGTCGAGAACTTCCGCATCAAGTGGGAGCGGCGCGCCCTTGAACGCGCAGACGTCGTCAATCCCGCGAGTCGCATTTTGAAGAATCCAACCAGCTTGGCATTCGGAACTGATGACCAAACGGTCTATGTTGGATCGCTTGGGGGTGACTCTCTTGTAACGTTTCCCAGCTCAGTGGCCGGCCTTCCCATGCAGGCCGTCGAGGCGCTTCGTTTGTATTTGCCAGCATGATTTTTCGACATCATTCCGAAGTGTCGCGGCGGCGTTCATGCGGCACGCCGCCCCAGCGGAAAGGGAGCGCAGGCCGATTCCGAGCCTAGAAAGGCCCCGAACACGGTGCCGTACAATTGGCCTCTGCGAAGTCAGCGAAAGTATTCAACCATGAAAAGCACGATCACGCCGACTATCGCTACAGTCCATAGCCACGCGCGACTTGGCTCAGGACCGCCGTCGTCGTGGGATTTCTGCGAGCCGCCAGACATTGCATATCTCGAATTGGTTCCGGCCTCATGGAAGCGACGACGCTACCGTTGGTATTGCAGAATGCATTAACGTGCTTCTATTGCTCGCGCAGAATTTCCCCTGCGAGGGTGTCAATAATCTGGCTAAGACCCGGCTCCTGCACAAATGATGCAGCGTCTTGCGCGCTTACCCATTTGGTCGAACGTTGATGCTTTTCCGGCCAGTGATGAAGCTGGGACCTGACCTCAAGGACGAACACATCGACAATGCACGGCGAACAGGAACCATCGGAAAGTCGCTTCTGATAGCAGTATTGTCCCCTCGGGCTTTCGCTGACACGGCCGATTACCCCACCTTCCTCCATGGCTTCGTGTGCGGCCGCTTCAGAAGGCTTCATCCCCGGTACCGGCCAGCCTTTCGGAATAATCCACCTTCTGCTTCCTCGCGATGTGATCAGCATGATCTCGATGCTGCCATTCGATCGCCGATAAGGCAGTGCAGCATACTGCGCTTTTTGCGATTGATGCATCACCTTGTCGCCGACCCTTTTGCCCCGGCAATCACGCGTTCCGCTGCTAGGCCGGCACCCGCTCGGAAACCAGCCGCTTGCACAATTCCACCGCCTCCGGAGCATTGTCGCCATAACCGTTGGCACCGATTTCCATGGCGAAGTCGCGCGAGACGGGCGCGCCGCCGCAGATCACCGGGATCGTCATCCCTTCCTTCTTGATCTGCTCGACGATCAGTTTCATGAACGGCATCGTCGTCGTGAGCAACGCGGAGAGCCCGATCACATCCGCGTCGACCTTTCTGGCGGTCTCGATGATCATCTCCGCCTTCACGTTGACGCCGAGGTCGACCACCTTGAACCCGGCGCCCTCCAGCATCATGCCGACCAGGTTCTTTCCGATGTCGTGCAGGTCGCCGAACACCGTGGCGGTCACGATCACGCCCTTGGGCTTCGACTTCTTCGCCGTGATGATCGGACGCAGCACTTCGAGGCCCTGCTTCATCGCCTTCGCGGCCATCAGCATTTCGGGTACGAAGAATTCGCCCGCGGCGAACAGGTCTCCGACCTCGCCCATCGGCGGGATCAGGCCCTCGTCGAGGATGTCATTCGGCGATTCGCCGTCTTCCAGCGCCTGCGCGACCAGTTCGGCGCAGGTATCGCCGTCGAATTCCATGATTGCATCATAAATACCCTGGAAGATCGGCTTGCGGCCGCTCGCCGCGAGGGCGATGGCTTCCTGCTTGGCTTCCTTCGCCTTGTCGGCATCGGAGCCAGTGCTCATGCCCATGAAGCCCTTGCCGCCGGCCATCTCGGCGGCGACCCCGCCGGGTCCGCTCAGCACTTCGCCGGCATAGGGCAGTTCGCCGCGGCGGAACATCTTCACCGCCTCGATCGCGGTGCGGACATTTTCGACGGGCGTCTGCGCAGAGAAGCTGCAGAAATACAGGAAGAATTTCTTGCCGTGCGGTCCGCGGCTTCCGACTTCCATATATTCATGGACGCGGCGGATGATGTCCTCGCGGGTGCCTTTCTGCAGAAGCAGCGTACCGACGCCGAACGACAGCGCGCAGCCCTTCTTGTCCGCATATTTCCGGATGCGTTCGGTGCCGACCCGGAAGCAGTCCGGATCCTGCACCTTCAGATATTGCGGCGTGACCTGGAGCTTGATGTCCCAGTATTCCTCAGCATTCTCGGCGAAAGCATCGCCCCACCAATTGTCGCAGCGCAGCCCGCGCCGGTTGCCGGTAAGCTTGCGCAGCTTGTCGAGATAAGGCACCGAGAATTCGTGCACCATCTCCTCGGTGATGAAGGGCAGCGATCCGACCGCGTCCTTGCCGTTCGCGATCTCGGCGCCGGGCACCACCTTGAAATAGGCGTTGATGTAGGGCGCGAGCACTTCCTCGCAGAGCCAGTTCATCACCTTGTGAACGAATTGCGGACGTTCGGCGATCGCGACCACCATCTTCTCGAACTGCATCACCTGCGCGCACAGATTGATCGGCGCGCAATAATGGATGTGATGCGGAAAGCCGGTGAGTTCCTGGCAGAGCTGCAACACTTCCAGCACCCAGGGCATACGGCCGGTCTTGAACGGATCTGGCGCCTTCATGCGGGCAAGATCCTTCTCGGTCTCGATGATCGGCCGGGTGTTATCGAGCGCGGGATAAAGATCGTCGAACCACGCCATGTCGCCGCCGAGCGCCTCAGCCTCGACCGAATAGACGTCCCAGACCATGTCCGGCACGTCGAACCCGAATTCCTGCTGCACGTCGAGGTTGCCGCGAACGAAGAGTTCCGGGTCGCTGAAGAATTTGCGGCCGTTATGGCCGCCATATTTCATGCAGAACTCGGCCATCTGGGTGGTCGCGGGCGCGAAGGCCGCGTCCTGCCCGTTCATGATGGCTTTGTACTGCGCGACACCCGCGCTGAAATCGTATTTGTCGTACTTGAATCGTGACATGGAGGCTTCCCCGGAGCGCTTCGCGGCGATGCGATGCACGGCGAGCGCGCAGCAATCGCACCGATTTGAGACGAAGCGGGCTGTTGGTCTTGGCGGGTGGCCCTTGAGGACCGGAACACGCCGTTGCCGGGAAGCCCGATAATGGAGCTATAAGGGCCTCATCGACGGCCCCAATGCAAGCGATTTCCTCTACTGAACCATTTTTCTTCAGCATCGCGCGGGCGTCAAGTTCAACCCGCAGTCTCCGCCCGCACCAGATCAGTCCGAACGCACCGCAGCATGAAAAGAGGCAGCCGCAGTCCGGGACGGAGCCGGATTGAAATATTCGCAACTTTCGATGATTGTTGTTGCGGGAGGAGACAATGAGCAGCACGCGCGTCCGCCTTTGGGATTCAGGCCGTCACGAGGCCTATGTCAAGGAGCGAGATCTGGCATTGGAGCGCCGGCTCGATGAACGCGAAGGCACCAGCATTGCCCGCGACATCGACCAGGTCTGGATGCAACTGAGCGATGATGAACGGGAGGCGCTCGAATATCTTCTCCTGACCGGGGCGCGCTCCTGCGTCGGCAATTGCAGCGAGCCTCTGCTGTCACGACTTGTCGGAAGAGGCTTGCTGATGTGGCCACCCGGGGTACGGCCGGTGCTGACCGACGATCTTGTCACTTCGTTTCTGATACCACCTGCGGTCTGGGATGCCTTGCAGCCCCGACGCCGGGCCCTTTCCGAGCAAGAAACTGAAAGGTTGATTGAAGCCGGCAAGAGCCGCTTTTCGGAACAATTCACCCCGCTGGTGACCTCCGAAATCACATCTGACCCATTCCGTCCGTCCGGCCTGGATTGATACCGATGACGGCACCTACCGAAACCGGCGCAATCACAAAGGCGACCTTGTTGTTGACCTCCCGGTTCAATCAGTCCACCGCCGGTCCGCGTCCGCTGTCTCCATCCGAGTATCACAATCTGGCTCAATGGCTCGATACACGCGGTGCTTCACTTGCCGATCTCCTGAAGCCGAATGCACGTATCACGCTGCGCGCGTATGTCGGCGCCGACCGGCTATTGGCCTTGCTATCACGTCTTGCCGATGCCGAGCGCCTGATCGGTCACTGCGGCGCGCTCGGCATCTGGGCCCTGGGGGAGCGCGAAGCGGCATTTCCCGCCAGGCTGCGTCAGCGTCTCAAGACCGCATGCCTGCCGCTGCTTTTCGGCGCCGGCCGGCCCGAGGCGCTCGATCAGGGTGGCATCTGCATCGTCGGGTCGCGCGATAGTGCGGACGAGGCGCAAGATTTCGCCCGCGCGACCGGCACGCGCGCCGGCTCGGAAGGACTGGTCGTGATCTCAAGCGACATGCGCGGGATCGACCGCGAGGCGGTGTCCGCGGCACTTGCCGCCGGCGGTCGCGCCATTTGCGTGCTCTCCGACAGTCTCGAAAAAGCAGTGATCAGCAAGCGCTACCGCGACGCCCTGTCGGCAAACCGCATTACCCTGGCGACTCCCTTCACGCCGGACACGCGCTTTACCGTCGCCAACGCCATGCGCGCGAACCGGTATCAATACGGACTGTCGGACGCCGCCATCATCGTGGAAACGCGTCAGACCGGCGGCATCTGGTCGGGAGCGGACGAGAACCGCAAGCATGGCTGGGTGCCTGCTTTTGTTCGAGCCGGGGTCGGCACCTCATCCGGCAACAATGCGCTGCTCCACCTCGGCCTGCTGCCAATCACCAGGCACAACGTTGAAAAAAGTCCGAGCCTGACCCACTTCCTGCTTGAACGCGCCACCTCCCAACCGCCCTTGCACGCGGACATGTCCGAGCTGCCCGCCCCGAGCCCATCCATCTCGGCCCAGATTGATCTTTATTCAATCTTCCTGAGCGAACTGGACAATGTTGGAGAATCAATCGGGTATGCGGAACATGCGGTAGCCGCGTATTTCGGCATCGAGCCTTTGCAGGCTCGCGTCTGGCTTACGCGCGCGCGACGCGAAAGGCGAATTCCGACGGAAGCCGTGCCCGAAACGGTGAAGAGCGACTCTTATTGAAGCGGTCCAGGCGGTCGATTCAGTTCAAGCGGTCGATGCGGCATTTGCGGTCTGCTCCTCCGCCACGACCCTCCTGCGTCCAGGTTTGGAAAAACGACACGCATCCACAAAGATGTCCTGGAATTCCATTCGCGTCGCAAGCGCGACATGCTCGATGCGACGCGCAATGTTGAAGGCACGAGAGCGCTCGGTTTCCGAAATCAGGGCGAGCTGCGCACCCAGCAATGCCGCGTTGCCGACATAGTTTATCCGCTCGAGCGGCAACGGAGGCAACAACCGGATCGCGACGGCGCTCTCGATATTCACGTAATTGCCGAAGCCGCCCGACATCATCACCTCCTCAATCGATTCGTCCGGCACGCCCAGCACCTGTTGCAGCATCATCACGCCGCCATAGATCGCGGCCTTGGCGAGTTGAAGCTGACGGATGTCATTCTGCGTCAGCAATACCGCTTCGTCGCGCCCGCTTTCATCGCGCGGCACCAGAACAAAGGCACGACCGCCGTCATCCTTGATGATACGAGCACTGAGCTTTTCCGGCAACGGACCGACCGCCTGTCGCCATAGCCTCCCGGCCGGATCAATTACGCCGGCGTCGAGCATTTTCGCAGCGGCATCGATCAATCCCGATCCGCAGATGCCGATGGCGGGCACGTCGCCGATCACCTGGCAATGCACGTCATCGTCGATCGCAACCTTCTCGATCGCGCCGACCGCGCCACGCATGCCGTGCTTGACCTGTCCACCCTCGAAGGTCGGGCCCGCCGGCGCAGAGCAGACCAGGAGCCGATCCTTGGAGCCGAGCACAACCTCGCCGTTGGTTCCGATATCGACAAGAAGGCGGATGCCTTCACTCTCATGGATGCGCGTTGCAATAATGCCGGCGATCGTATCGGCACCAACGAAACCGGCGACGATCGGCAGGAAGCAGACCCGGGCATTGGGTGCGCGCTTGATCGGCAATTCCGAGGCCGGCACCACGACCGGATCGCGCACCACCGGCGCATAGGGTGCAAGTCCCACATAGCTTGTGTCGATTCCGAGACAGATATGATGCATGCAGGTATTGCCGACGATTACGACCTTATAGATGTGCTCTGGCAATACGCTCGCTTGTTCGGTCGCGGTGTCGATGAATTCGTTCAGCTGATTGAGAATACGTGCACGCAGCGTCTGCAGCTTCTTGGCATCGAATTGTGCATAGGCGATGCGCGACATCAGATCGCCGCCATAGATCGCCTGCGGATTGACCGCGCTGACGGACGCGAGCTGTTCGCCGGTTCGCAGGTCGACCAGCGAGCCCACGACACTGGTAGTGCCGACGTCGAAGGCCATGCCGTAGATGCGTTCGGAGGTGTCGCCGGGCTCGATGTCGATGATCTGATTTCGGAACGTCGTTACTGTGATGCGGCCCAGTTCAGCGCGAAGAATGGTCGGCAGCCGTCGCAACACGTCGAGCGTCTGCTCGCGCGAGGTTTCGGGCGGCAGACAGGACAGGATTTCCTCGATGTCGGATGTCTGATGGTTTTCGTCCTGCGGCGCCTTGGCATGGATGTAGAACTTGCGGACGCCGGAATCGATCTCGTGCTCGCCGGCAGAGAACACCCCCATGTCCGAGAGAATTTGGTGCCCCGCCTCGCTCTTCGGCGGCATTGCCGCAATCGAGCAATCGGCGACCGCAGGCATCTGGCACGACAGCCGGAATCGCTCGTGCACGGCATCCTGGCCGAGTTGCAGCGTGTCCTGCAGGGTCGGAGGAGCGATCTCCCCGGAAATCGCCTTGACGCGGCACGACCGGCATCGGCCACGGCGGCCGCAGGTCGCCGCAACCTCGATTCCCGCCTCCAGCGCGGCGTCCAGCACCATCGAACCCTGCGGCACGACCTTGGTCGCGATTATGCGACCTCCCGCAGGATCGACGAAGGTGATGGCGACCGTCTTGGCCATGGAAACGCCTCAGCCCGCTGCGCGCATCGGCTGGCGGCTTCGGGGCGGAGACGGCGCGCGGAAAGCGGCCATGTAGCGCATCGCGAACTCATCCTTGCCGAGCACGACATCGGCACCGAGCTTGAACTCGACAAAGTCTTTCGGCGGGTTCATCACCGGATCGATCATCAGCGTGTCGCATCCTGCCAGAATCGACAGGATGATGAAGGCGTGATTCATGATCTTGCGCTGCGGCAGACCGAACGACGTATTGCTGTGTCCCCCGAAGATATGGACCTCGGGATAGAGGCGCCGGATTTCGCGTACCGCCTCAAGGTAATGGGTACCGAATGCACCGCCGGTCGAAGCCGGGAAAGCGAGCGGATCAAGATAGCGATCGGTCACCGCTATGCCGGCGCTGCTCATCATGTCCATCAATTCGCACAGGTTTTGCACGCGCTCGCGCTCATCCTTTGGCATGCCGTTGCGTCCACTGGCATTCGCAAACAGCAGAGCGTTTTTTTCTTTCGCGAGCTTGATCAGATCCTGCCGTCCGTCTTCCAGATTGACCGAGTTTATCGCCGCCCGGCTCTTGCTGGAATCGTGGACACTGAGGCCTGCGACGATGGTTTCCGGGTCGGAAGAGTCGATTGCGAGAATCGCATCGGTGATTTTCTGTGCAACCGGGATCAGCCAGATCATGGTTTTGTGCCGGATCGCAGGATCGACCGCGATCTCGTCGACGCACAGATCGATGATATTGGCGCCGGCCGCGACCTGGGAATTGATGACCCAGGCAAGGTAGTCGATGTTCTGCGTTCGCACGGCGTGTGCAACATGCGGAATTTGAAAGGTGCGCAGCTTGGCCGGGTCGGCCGGCCATATCTCGGTGATATCGAGAAGCCGCTTCGAGCCATCCGGCCCGGTATAAGACACACCGACCTTGCCGCCTTCGTGCACGACGCGGGGAGAAGTCGGCTTCAGCCGACGGGTAGTGTTGAAGTTCTCACCGATGATGTCGAACACTTTTTCTGTCATGCCGCGCTCCAATTCATCCACTGCCAGCTATGCGTTTTGGTTTGGTTCGGCACATCGCCGCAGTCCAAACAATCCGGTGCGCGACATTTTCGGCATCATCGCACAACTCTCGAGCAACTCGACCGGAAGGTCGATGCCTTCGAACAGCTTGAAGAACGGCTTCTGATCCTCGAGCGGCCAGTCTACCTTGCGATCGCCGACGCGGAAGACGTATCCCGGAGCCAGCCGGCGCGAGAGTTCAAGACCCTGCCGCAGCGCAGCCTGGCGAGCCTGCTGCGTAAAGAGCCGCGTCGCCTCCTCGATCGCGACCCATCCGGCGGTCTCGAGGAAGACCGCATCGAGAAGATTGTCGGATTCGGACAGATTCCTTTGTGTTGTATCGAACCGGCTGCCGAGCGTCATGACGAAGGCCATTGCTTCGCTGCAGCCCGTCAGATGCTTGGCGAAGACCGGCCCGTGAAAGGCGATCCCGTTTGCAAGCGCGAGTCCTTCCGCGTCGCAACGCTCGATGGCGACGCGACAATGGTGAACGACCGGCATCATCGCGGCCGCGGCAAGCTCGGCAGTCCGCTCGGCCATACGCCGCACAGCCGTCCGTATCGGCGCTCCGGACGGATAGCCCATGATCTTGAGCATCTGTTCGTGACGAATCACGATGCCGCGCGGCACAAAAATACCGAATGCTGCTCCGGCGGCCGGCCGCAATCCTGCGTCCGCGGCATGCTCGCGGGGCGCAGCGCTGCACCCGATGTCCTGTAGCGGAAACATAAGTTGCCCTTCGCGATTCCTGCTGGAATCGCGTGACCAGGAAAGGGCTTGCAGGCCTCGCGGCCGAAAAAAGCCCGGTCATGTGTGCGGCGCGGGAAGGCTGCGCCGGCACCCCAAGCCAAATATTCCAAAACGGCCGCCGTCGTCAACCGAAGCTGATTGATTCATCGCGGTTCCGCATCGTCGGCCGGCGGCGTGCGCTCCTCCGCCCCTATCAGATAGTAACGCAGGACTTGGGATAGATAGTCGATGGCATAGACCGTCAATACCACCAGAATGATGATGAGGCAGGCCTCCTGCAGCTCATAGGCGCGCAATCGGTCAGCAAGCAGGAAGCCAATGCCGCCGGCACCGACGATGCCCAGAATGGAGGCCGAGCGGACATTGTGTTCGAACATATAGAGGGTGTTGGACAACATCATCGGCAGCACCTGCGGCAGAACCCCGAAGCGGATGCGCTGCAATCCGTTGCCGCCCGCGGCGGTAACGCCGTCTACCTGCTTGCGGTCGAGATTCTCGATTGCCTCGGAATACAGCTTGATGAACGTGCCGGTCTCCACAATCGCAATCGCCATGATGCCTGCGAGCGGGCCCAATCCGATCGCGCGAACGAAGATCAGCGCCCAGATCAGGTAGTCGAAGGAGCGCAGCAGGTCAGCAAATCGCCGCGTGCCGAACTGCAGTGGACGCGATCGCGTCATGTTCTTCGAGGCCAGGAAGCCGAGCGGAAACGCGAACACGGCACCGAGCAGGGTGCCGATAAAGGCCATGGCGATGGTTTCTCCCATCACCTTGAGGAAGGTCGGTAGCTGTGCCCATCCGGTCGGGGGAAACATCTGGCCCACCACGACCGACCCGAATTTCCCCATCCCATGCAGGAAGTCGCCGGACAGAAAGCCGAAGCGATACATGCAATAGAACGTCAGCAATGTGCCGCCGCCCCACTTGAACCAGAACGCCAGGCGATCCCGCAGGCTGGCAGAAAATGCCCGCGGGAACGCCGCCTTCTCGGCAGCGATGTCAGCTTCGGTCAGATTGGCGAAGGGGCGGGTCATGATTGCGGCCTCAATGCGAGAAGCTGGCTTTGCCGATCACACGATGGCGGAACCGCTCGCTGATCATGTCGATGAGCATGATGGTGACCACCACAATCAGCAGGATCGCTCCTGCGTCGGCGAAATAGAGGAGCTGAATCGAGGTGAAGAGATCGTGACCGATCCCACCTGCGCCGACGAAGCCGACGATGGTGGCGCTCCGCACGTTCAGCTCGATGCGCCAGAACGAATAGCCCAGAAAGTTCGGCAGCACCTGCGGCAAGACGCCGAAACGCATCTCGTGGAACCAGTTGCCGCCGGAGGCTCGCACCCCATCGATCGGCAATTGCGAAATATTCTCGTTGACCTCGGCAAACAGCTTGCCCTGCGCTCCGATGGTATGGACAGTTATGGCCAGAACGCCCGGCAACGGACCGATACCGAAAGCCAGAACGAAAAGCAGCGCCCACACGATATCCGGTACGGTGCGAGCAATTTCCAGTACGCGGCGCGTGACCCAGTAGATGATGTAGTTGCGGGCGAGATTGCGCGCCGCAAAGAAGCTCAACGCGCCGCCGATGGCAGTGCCCAGCACAGTCGCGAGATAGGCCATGAGGAGGGTGTTGAGCAGACTGTCCATCCACTTGCCGAAACCCCAGTACCACTCACCAATATCGTGAGCAAAGGTCTTGAAGTGGATAGGAGGCACCATCTGGCGCAGAAAGTCGGTGGTGCGGGGCAGCCCCTCGATCAGCGTCAAGACGTTGAACTTTGCGGTTATGCCAGCGGCGACAACACAAAACACGAAGCCGACCGTAAAGAGGATCGCGTACAGCCTCTTCTGGCGGCGATATGAGGCATATTGCTGCTCGAACAACGCGACGTCATCGCGCTTGCGGGCCGCTGGGCTGAGGTTCAATTCCGTCACGGTCATCGGCTATCCAGGGTATGGGATTTCCAGTGGACGCGGGCCAATCCCCGCGTCCACGATCTGTATGATCGGCCGACCGCTATCTCTTCTTGCGCGCTTCGCGTTCGTCAGCTGCCGCCTGACACATCAGGAGGTAATCCTCGTGATAGACGCGGACCAGACCGTTTGTCTTGCCCTGCGCGACGGACTCCGCGAGCTTCATGTCGTGGTCCTTCAGACGCACGAACAGCTTTTCGATATCGGCCCGCATTTCGAGCGGCAAATCCTTGCGGATAACGATCGGAGGCGACGGCAATTGAGGAGAGGTCCAGATGACGCGAATATCTTCGCGCTTCAGCATGCCGCGATTCATCATCTGCCTGAGATTGCCGATGTTATCGTTCTTGGAGGTCCAGGTGACGGTTCCGTCATAGGT
>NZ_JBFWPA010000086.1:0-28112 GCF_050250235.1 Pseudorhodoplanes sp. | reverse complement strand
CCAGAACTTCAGAGGCGATGGCCTCGGGGTCACTGCGGATATCGCGGGGATACCGCAGCACCACGCCATAACGTTCCCGGCCCTCGACAGTCGTCGCGATGACTTCGGCGCCGATCGCCAATGAAATTGTCTTCTGTACGTCCTCGATGGACAGGCCGAGACGGGCGATGGCGTCGCGATCAGGTGATATCTCCAGGAAGTAGCCGCTATTGACCCGTTCGGCATAGGCGCTCGACGTGCCGGGGACTTTCCGCAACGCCGTCTCGACGTCCTTCGCAAGGCTTTCGAGTGTGACCAGATCTTTCCCGAAGATTTTCACGCCCACTGGCGTGCGAATGCCCGTCGAGAGCATGTCGATCCGTGCCTTGATCGGCATCGTCCAGGCGTTGCTGACCCCCGGAAACTGCAAGGAGGCATCCATTTCCGCGATGAGCTTGTCCACGGTCATGCCGGCGCGCCACTCGCCTTGCGGTTTCAGGTTGATGATAGTTTCGAACATCTCGATGGGCGCGGGATCGGTCGCCGTGTTGGCTCGCCCGGCCTTGCCCCACACGCTCGTCACTTCAGGGAATGACTTGATGATCCGGTTCTGCGTCTGCAGCAGCTCGGCAGCCTTTGTGACCGAGAGCCCGGGCAGCGTGGTCGGCATGTAAAATAACGTACCCTCGTTCAGGTTCGGCATGAATTCAGACCCGATCCGCGTGGCGGGGATGATCGAGACACCGAGGATAACGCCGGCCAGCAAGATGGTCAGGAGCCTGGCTTTCAGGACCGTCCTGATGACGGGCCGGTATAGCCAGATCAGTGCCCGGTTTATCGGATTGCGGCTTTCGGGCATGATGCGGCCCTTTATGAACAGCAGCATCAGCGCCGGCACGAGCGTCACGGACAGTATGGCCGCAGCCGCCATGGCAAAGGTCTTGGTATAGGCCAATGGCTTGAACATCCGCCCTTCCTGCGCTTCAAGCGCAAAAATCGGCAGGAACGAGACGGTGATGACCAGAAGGCTGAAAAACAGCGCCGGGCCCACTTCCTGAGCGGCAGCGATAAGGACCTCGCGGCGGTCGCTTCCCGGCGGCGCATGCTCCAGGCGCTTATGCGCGTTCTCGACCATGACGATCGAGGCGTCCACCATTGCGCCGATCGCAATGGCGATGCCGCCCAGGCTCATGATGTTGGAGCCAATCCCGAGTGCGTACATGGCCACCATGGCCATCAATATGCCGATCGGCAATGTGATGATCGCAACGAGAGCGCTGCGGGCGTGGAGCAGGAACAGAAAGCACACGAGCGCGACAATCACGCTTTCTTCCGTCAGCGTAACGATCAGCGTACGGATCGCACGATGAATCAGGTCCGAACGGTCATACACCTCGGTGATTTCGACCCCTTCAGGCAGACTTGATCGGAGGGCCGACAGCCGCTCCTTCACCGAAGTGATCACATCAAGCGCGTTGCCGCCGTAACGCTGCAGCGCTATGCCGCTTGCCACCTCCCCTTCGCCGTTGAGCTCCGCGATTCCACGCCTCTCGTCGGGCGCCAGCTCGATGCGCGCGATGTCCTTCAACGTGACCGGCGTTCCGCCTTGCGCCTTCAGGACCACACGCTCAAGGTCCGCCGGCGTTCTCAGATAGCCGCGACCCCGAATCATGAATTCGGTTTCCGACAGCTCGACCGTCCGCCCGCCGACATCCATGTTGCTGGCACGGACGGCATTGCGGACGGCATCGAGCGTGATGCCGAACGTCTTCATGCGCTGCGGATCGATCACGATCGCGTACTGGCGCACGAAGCCCCCGACGGCGGCGACTTCGGCAACACCTTCTGCCTTGGCCAGCCCGAAGCGCAAATGCCAGTCCTGCAAGGACCGAAGCTCGCCGAGATCGTGTTTTTTCGAATTCAGCGCGTACTGATAGACCCATCCCACTCCGCTGGCGTCGGGCCCGAGCGTGGGGGTAACACCGGAAGGCACCCGGCCCGCGGCGGCGTTCAGATATTCCAGGACGCGCGACCGGGCCCAGTAGATATCGGTCCCGTCTTCGAAGATGACGTACACGAACGAGACGCCGAAGAATGAAAAGCCACGGACTACACGCGAGCGCGGCACGCTGAGCATGGCGCTCGCCAGAGGGTACGTGACCTGATCTTCAATGACTTGCGGCGCCTGACCCTGGTATTCCGTGTATACGATGACCTGCGTATCGGAAAGATCGGGAATCGCGTCAAGCGGAATGCGCGTCATCGCGTAGAGGCCCGCCAACACGCAAAACAGGGCCGCGATCATCACGAGGACGAGATTGTCAGCCGACCATCGGATCAGCCGCGCGATCACTTGCCGTTCTCCGCAGGTGCGAAGCCCGCAAGCGCGGCCTTCAGGTTGCTTTCCGCATCGACCAGGAAGGTGCCACGGACCACCACGTCTTCGCCTTCGTCCACCCCCTTCCTAACCTCGACGAAGCCGTCACCGCGCGCACCGGTTTCGAGTTCGCGCGGCTCGAACAGCCCCTCGCCCTTTGCCACAAACGCAACGCGTCGCCGGCCGCTGTCCATCACGGCCGAGTCCGGGATCGCGATCACGGCCTCGCCGGTTCCGTTTGCGAATGCGACCTCAGAAAATAACCCCGGACGCAACCGGCCGTCTGCATTGGAAAGGACGATCCGGACGGGCACTGTGCGCGTGGCCATGTTCAGTTCTGGATAAATCCGCTCGACCTTTCCCTCCCGCGTTTCGTTTGGAAACGCCTTGAGCTGCACGCTGGCGGCCTGGCCTTCGCGGATCAAGGCGAGATCGCTTTCCGCAACCTGCGCGATGATCCAGACCGTGGAGAGGTCGGCGGTGCGGAAAAGCGTGTCGCCCGACGAGAAACGCATCCCGACAAGCGCCGGTTTCTCCAGCACGGTTCCGTCACGGGGCACGTTGAGTGTTAGCGACCGAAGCGGACGGCCTGCTTTTCTGATCTCTTCCACCGCCTCGTCCGAGAATCCGAAAAAACGAAGATTCCGCTCAGCACTCTCATGAACCGTTCCGCCGCGCCCGGCACCAGTCATTGTGCTGGTCAGATCGGCCTGCTTCTGCAGGATGTCCGGCGACTCTATCCATACTTTCATGAGCTTCTGCCCGCGCTTTGCAAGCTCACCGACAGACGGAACATAAAGCTCTTCAACGAATCCATTGAACTTCGCGGTTACGACGCCGAGCCTTGTGTCATCGGCCACGACCGTGCCCGGAGCGCGCACGGTCCGGGAAACATTACGGCGCTCGACTTTTTGCGTCCGCACCCCAGCCCGCTGCACCTTTTCCGGAGAAATACGCACGGTTCCTTGCGGTCCGCCTGTTTCGTCCTCGTAGACCGGGATGTAGTCCATCCCCATCGAGTCCTTCTTCGGCACAGGCGAGACGTCGGGTAACCCCATTGGGTTGCGGTAATAAACAATTTTGCCAGGCCCCTCCTTTTTCGGTACGTCCACACGCGTTTCCGGTTCGACGGCGGTGAAGATCACGGTCGACGTAACGGGCTCGTTGCGGCCCTTGATGCGCGCCGTAATCGAAAACGCCCACCGGCCTGCCATGGCGAGATCGGCCTGATATACGAGGACGCCTGGTGAAGCGCCGGGCACCGGCTTTAGCGGAGCCGCCATCGCCTCCATGCCGTCCGGGCCCATATCAAGCCGCACCTTTTCGACCGTGACATCCCGCGATGCCGGCGCCGGTTCGATGCCGGCAAGCTTCAATTCGATGCGGATGTCTTTTCCGACTGAGACCTCAGATTTGACAGCTTCGAAGGCCGGCGCATCCTGTGCGGCGGCGCGGTTTAAGGGAATCGGGGCTATGGTGGTCATGCAAAAAAGCACGATCCGCAGCACTGCGGTGACGTTCATCATGTGATCCTCTTGAAGCTGGATGTTCCTGCGCGTCTCAGGGCACAACGAGCCCGCACGCGCCTCTCCAGCACGCGCGTGGCCCGCGTGACGAGAGAGCTGGCATCAAGTGATCAGACGATAGGAGGCCTAAACAACGGACCCGCTCGGGCAGTCTTCACCGATAGGCGTTCGCGAGACGGCGGAGCGGCAGCAACACCATCACAGACTGCCGGCGCATAAGCAGCAATTTCGAGACCTGCGTTGACATGGCAGCGGGCCGCACAGGCATCATTCCAGACACAAAGCCTCTTGCCCTTTTCGGTCTGGTCGCAGCAATCATCCTTCTGCATCTCGGGACAATCGGCGTCGACTTCCATCTGCACAACCGACGCGGCAGCATCGGTCATGCCAAAAGCGGGCTGATAGCCGGATGCGGCTATTCCCAAAACGAGGACAAGGGACAGGAAGCGTCTGTACATTCTCTCTATTTATACCCCGGCAACCCGGTATAGCAATCACAGGACCGTGTGTACCGGGAATTTGTAATGCCGCCGCAGGTCGGTGCCATCAAACGAATAGATAAAGGCGCGCGGGAGAGACCTCGATCCCTCCCGCGCGCCCCGACAATTGCAAGCTTTGGAGAACCTTAAATTAGCCGATACCGGTCGCGCTGGCAACCTGGGCCCCGCATCGCGATACGGTTCAAAACCAAAATGGAGAGCCCATTCTTAACGGAAAGGCAGAGCTGAATTTGCCGAGGCGACGAACCAAACTTTCCGACAGCGGACTGGGTCACCCAGCGAATCTTTTCAGCATATGGCAGGGACTTTGTTGTTGTCGCCGCTCACCACCTCAATAATCGCGATCCCGCCAACGCTCCGGCGATCGCGCAAAACAAAATGGCTCCGCCGTACCACACTGCAATGAAGGATACTGAATCATCAGCACAATGCAGCGCGTAGGCAACGGCACCTATCCCGCCGGAAACAAGACCCAAAAGCGCTCCCGTCCCCGCAAGATCTGTCGGCGCAGCTTGACGCGCTGCCAATAGGAGCAAAATTGATGACCCAAAAGCTGTAGCGACAATGAAACCCGTGCACTCTAACCAGTGGGTGCCAACCACCAGCTTATTCCAATGAGATGCGGGCGTCAGAGCCAACTCTAGTATCGCGAAACCGATGACGGCACCGAATGGCAAAAGCGCAAACCATTTAAACGTCTGCATCTTGCCGCCCGGACGCAAATGGCTCAGCAAAAGGTAGGTTCCCAACATAACGACCGATATTCCGAACGACATTTTGAGAGCGAGATAACCAAAACTGTTGAATTTATCCGTCCATCCCGCGCCCAGCGTCGCGAGACTGCCGGCCAAAGCCAACATGAGAGCTGCGGAGACAAAAGCCAGAACGACACGTTTCACCCTCTGAGGATCAACCGCATTGACTTCAGCACTCAGAATATCGATCAGATCGTCCGTTTTCATTTAATGTTCACTCGGCTAACAAGTGCGCTTAAGGCCTTTAGTCCGCGGTGGATATTGATCTTGACGGCAGATTCTGAAAGGTGGCAGCGCGCCGCCGCTTCCGCCACAGTAAGTCCATCAACTTTCACATACTGGATCGACATACTGACTTTCTCCGGAAGCATTGCCAGAAGCCTGCCCAAATCGATGCTACTCTCGTTTGCGCTCTGGTCGTCCGCCGCCATGACCTCCGAGGCATCTTCTAAAGGCACGTCCGAAACCTGCGATTGGCTTTTGCGCAGGTGATCAATGAGTTTATAGCGCGCGATTGCGTATACCCAAGGTGTCAACAGCTCAGATGGGTCGTAGGTGCCGCGCCGATTGTGAATCGCTAACAGTGCCTCCTGCACAAGGTCTTCCGTTTCTTCGCTCGCACGGCGGGCGCGCAGCAGTCTATTACGAAAATACCCGCGCAAGTAGCCCGCCAATTCTGACAACAAGCGACGATGCGAAGCGGCGTCACCACTCTGGCTTGCGATCATCAGCGCACGCAGTTCGCGCTCTTTTGTCGATCCTTTATCCACTAGTTCGCAAGGCGTCCGCTGAAGTTACAATGCGGCGCTATAACAGTTTCGTGAGATCGTAACCGGATCGCTTCCGCTCTCGAACTCAGTTTCAGGCAGCACTCGTTGCCCGGTCCGAAAATCCAATCAAGGAAGCGAAACATGTTCTCAAAACTTCTGCTCTCAGCAGCCGCAGGTGTCGTCATCACGACCGCTGCGTTCGCGCAGACACCAGCACCTCCGAACGTGAATCCCGGGTCGATGCAGTCGGGCGCTGAGGAAACTGGCGCAGGAAACCAGCCTCGAAGTCCTGAGATGAACAGCCATGGCACGCGATCCGCGCCGCGGGGCGGCGTCCGCCGGCCCGCTATCGAAACAGACGGCGTCAACGCCAATGTGAAGGCGGGATCGACCCACTCGGGCCACTCAGAATCGGGACCGGCGGCATCCGAAAAAAGGTAAGCTCCCGAGCTGCACATGATGGGTACGGCACAGTAAGGCTGCACCTATCTCTCCTGTGGCTGCATTGAAAGCTCCAGAGGCGGCAAAGTTTGCCTGCCTCTGGCACCTGCTCCACGTGAGCCATGATCGTTCGAAAGCTTCATCAAGAACGGCAGACACTCCTTCGTGTTCTTCGCGTCTACCGCTTGTCGCGCGTCGATGACGCAAAACGTCTGCTGCGCCAGTTTGATGGCGTTCGACCAAATTTCGAAATGCCAAGCGCCCGGAACAATCTCCCAATCATTCTCAAGTTGATAATCCCAGTAATGAGTACCGCCGGTTTGCACGCTCTGGGATTGCTCACTTGCCGAATATCGAAGGCCTTTCGGATCGCGAAGACCAGCAGGCGGAAAGCGGATCACGAATCTCAAATCTACGTCCGTGGTTGCGGCACCGGACACGACGTAACGGATCCCGAAGCGAACACCGAGATTGCCATAGACAACGACACCTTCGCTGATAAGCCGAGGATTCACCACGGTGTTTAGGACGCCTGTAGCTTCTTTCGTAACCGTTCTTGCAACAGTTTCCGCTTTATAGACTCCCTTCTCGATGATCCTCACCGACAATTGGGCTCGCGCCGCGTTACAGCCAACCAGTGTTATTGCGCCCACGATTGCACTGTAGGTCGCAGCCTGGCTCATCCGCAGCCAAGTAGCGCGTTTACGCTCACTGGTTTGAATGGTGCCGCGAACATCGCTAATTGCGTGCATGCAAAAAACAGCATCAAAGATGGCTGCTAGGATTTTCATTGTTGTGGCCGTGCACGAATCGGCCCCCCGATATCTTAGAAGAAGAGCGGGGCATGTACGGAAGACTTCAACCGGCATGCCACCGCGAAGGTCGAAGCTACTTGGCTCTCTCAATCTTGGTCACGGTGAACTGGCCTTTGATCTTCTCAAGGTCGAATTTCACCTTGTCGCCAGCCTTGACCGATTTGAGCATTGCCGGGTCCTGCGCCTGGAAAACCATCGTCATTCCATCCATGTCGAATTTCTTGATGGGTCCATGCTTGATCGTGAATTTTCCTGCCGATTCATCGATCTTGGTCACTTGACCATCAATGAGCTGCGGGTTCTGCGCCTGGACCGCGTCGCTTTGGCTGATGGCCATCGTCGGAGCGCCGAACACAAACATTGCGGCGGCAATCATCATCATTCTTTTGGTCATGTTTTCTCCGTTTGGTTTGGTAACAGATCTACTTCACACCGACTGTGCCGGTCATCCCAGCTTCGCGGTGACCGGGGATAAGGCAGGCAAATTCAAACGTCCCCGCCTTGCTGAAGCGCCACACGATCTCGGCTTTTTTCTTGGGCTGCACCGTTTTGCTGTTCGGATCGTCGTGCTCCATTTCCGGGTTTTTCTTCATCTCTTCGGCATGCTTGAGGTTATCTTCGGTGCTCGCCAGCGTGAATTCATGCGGGATGGCGCCGGCATTGGTGACGATAAAGCGGACTTGCTCGCCGCGCTTCACATCGACCCTGTTCGGGATGTAGACCATTTTCCCGTCATCGGTTTCGCGCATCGTCACCGGGACGATCCGCGCAGGCTTCTTCGGGTCGCCGGGCTGGCCCGCCGAATACTCGCCGTGGCTATGGGAATGCCCGGGCTGGCCGGGACCAGCCAGCGCAACAGGCGCGATCGAGAGAAAAGACAATGCTGCAGCCGTCAGTAGCGCGGCATTCAGCGGTTTCGGCAAAGGCAATTGTAATGACATGGACTTCTCCTGTTGGTTTCTAATGTTTGTGCTTTGCGGGCCGTTTCGAGCCGGGTTTGACGACATCGAATTCCATCCGCGTCTTTTCAGCCGATGGCGCCGGACCCTGGCGCATGGCCTGCGGCGCCGTGCCTTTGAATTCGTAGGCAACCGTGCCGGGCGGATGGTCGTAATCGGGCGGGTCCTTGTAATCGTCGCGTCCGATGCCCTTTCGCACCTTCACGACCGAGAACATGCCTCCCATTTCGACAGGGCCAAACGGGCCAAAGCCGGTCATCATCGGCAGCGTGTTGTCCGGCATCGGCATTTCCATTTCACCCATTTCCGCCATGCCCGCCGATCCCATTGGCATGTAGTCCGGCACAAGCCGCCTGATCGCACGCTGCGCGGTCCGTTTGTCCACACCGATAAACGTCTTCACGTCATGTCCCATTGCGTTCATCGTATGATGCGACTTGTGGCAATGGATCGCCCAGTCACCCATTTCGTCGGCTGTGAAGTCGAACACTCGCATCGCTCCCACCGGAACGTCCGTCGTCACTTCAGGGATGCGGGCCGTTTCCGGTACCCAGCCGCCGTCAGTGCAAGTGACCGTGAACGGCGCACCGTGCTTGTGGATCGGGTGGTTGGTCATGGTAAGATTGCCGATGCGGACACGAACCTTATCGCCGTAATTGCAAACTAGCGGATCGATCCCGGGAAATACGCGGCTGTTCCAGGCCCAGAGATTGAAGTCGAGCATCGTCATGACCTTCGGCACATAGCTGCCGGGGTCGATGTCGTAGCCCGCCATCAGAAACACAAAGTCGCGGTCGACGCGCTGGAACTTCGGATCGGCCGGATGGATCACCAGAAAACCCATCATGCCCATCGCCATCTGCACCATCTCATCCGCATGAGGGTGGTACATGTGCGTACCGCTTTTCGTCGCCACGAACTCATAGACGAAGGTTTTGCCCGGCTTGATATGCGGTTGCGTCAGCCCACCGACGCCGTCCATGCCGCACGGCAACACCACGCCATGCCAGTGTACGGTTGTATGTTCGGGCAACTTGTTGGTGACAAAGATGCGGACTTTGTCGCCTTCGACGCATTCGATCGTGGGCCCTGGCGACTGGCCGTTATAGCCCCAAAGATGCGCCTTCATACCCGGCGACATTTCCCGAACGACCGGTTCGGCTACGAGGTGGAATTCCTTCCATCCATCCTTCATGCGAAATGGCAAAGTCCAGCCATTAAGCGTGACCACCGGTTGATAGTCAGGGCCGGTCTTCGGATAGAGCGGCGGCTGCATTGCAGGAGATTCCTGGATAACAGCCTCCGGGATTTCAGAGGCTTTGCCGCGCCCGCTCACGAGCGCTGCACCCGCCAGCACTAAAGCGGAACTGCCAATGAAGTTTCTGCGTGATTTGTCCATGAGCTTTTTCTCCTTTAGTGTCCGGCGCCTTCAGCCGCAGCCATGGCCGGACCTTTTGATTCACCTTCACCGCCGCCGCCGCCACCTCCAAGTATTGCCGCCCCGAGATTGGTTGCAGCAATCCAGAACGCGCGTTCGGCTTCTATAGCGGCGGTGGTTGCCGCAATGCGCGAACGCGCTTCTGTCAGAAGCGTGAACACGTCCACCTGCATCGCGTTGTACCGAAGCAGAGTCTCGTCCGAGATGATTTTGCGCAGGGGCAGAACTTCGCGCTGATAGTGCCGCGCGATGTCGTAGGCCGCGCGGTACGTCCGGTATGCGTCACGCGCCTCCGAGCGCACGTTGACCGCTTTCGCTGCCAAGCGATTGACGGCCTGCATATAGCTTTCTTCGGCCTGGCGAACCTTCGAGGTTCCAAGGTCGAAAATTGGAATCTGAAGTTCGATCTCTATCCCACGCTCTTTCTCGACTTCGACGACGCCTTCTTCATTTGTAACCTTGACCCGCTTTTTGATGCCCGAAAGGTCGAGTACCGACACGAAGCGCGTGGCGTTCGTCAGATCGAAAGAAGTGGAGAGCGCTTGCACTTCCATCCGGGCGATTTGTAGATCGAGACGTCTCGCGACGGCTGCACGCTCGACATCGGGCTGCGCGTTCGGTCGGGCCGGCACGCGCGGCAAGCTTGTCGGTAGCTTGAACGCGGTCTCTGCCCCCCATAGCCCCATAACGCGCGTCAGGCGTTCGCGTTCTGTGGAGGCCAACTGACGAGCTTGCGCGAGTTGTGCCGTTAGTTCAGCAAAGAAAACTAGATTCCGCGCTTGGTCGAGCTTGTTCATCGTGCCCGCTTCGCCGAGCTCTTTTGAAAGCTCCGTCGCGGCCTGAGCGGCGGATTGCGACTGAACAAGAAACCCCGCGATAACTCCCGCCGAAATCGCCCGATAATAGTCACGGCGGGCTTCGGTTGCGACCCGCAGGGTCGTTTCTGCAGCCTTTAGCTGCGCCTGACGAAACCGATCCGCAGCGATCTTGGCCTTGGTTGGCAGCGTCAGAAGCGAAAGAATGCTGCCGATGATCCGGGCCTCGATCTCTAAGCTACCCGCACCCGCGATGCGCTCAATCGTGAAAGTCGGATTTGGAGGCAGGCTGGCCTGCACCATCTGCGCTTCGGAAATCCCCAGTTCGTTATAAGCTGCTTGAAGCTCGCGATTGTTCAAAAGCGCGATCTGCACCGCGTCGTCGGCCGATAACCGCCTGGCCAGCAGCCTGTCGACTGTTGCCCGGGCTGCGGCGGCGTCCTCTTCCGATCGGATCGCCAACACCTCTTTGCCAAGAGGCGCCCCGCCAAATTCCTCCACGGCACTCATGCCGCGATCAGGAGAAAAGGATGCACATCCCCCGAGCGCAAGCAGGCTGGCCAGAACGCCGATCCGTAACGAACGGGCCGATCCCATGCATGCCTTCATTGCGCTTCTCCTTTCGGAGTAACGCGTTCGTTTCGCTCACGCCATGGCATGGGCGCGACGGGGCGCTGGGATGAATAACCGGCAAGCACGGGGCTATAGCGAACAGCGCGCACCGGCGCGTCCGGGTCAGCGACGGCGAGCGACACGGACGGTGCCGTCGTGCAGCCCGCGAGCGCGGCCAACAGCAGAACTGCACTAGCGAACCGCGCTGCGGATATACTGAATAGCCTCGGGCCCCGCGCGATTGCGGAACTAACTGCCGAACAATGCGTAAGCATGACACCCCACCAGATGATTGACGAACCTTGCTCGCCCGCACGGACTCAACGTCCGCACGCGCGCGAGCACCGATATGCGTCAATCAAACGATGGGAGGGCGAATGATCCGGCCGGGGCCTTGACCGTCGACGCCATTTGACGGGAAAGGAAGAATCCGCGACGCGATCGGCGGCGCGGGCAGATCAACCCGAGGCTCGCTCGTCAGTGCCGTTACGGAAAACAGGCCGCAACATGCAGCGGCGGGTCCTTGCGAGTCTTCGGAATCCGGCGCCGCTGCCTTACCGGCATGGCTGTGAACCGATGCGTCCGCATGGTCGTGACCGGACATACCGGAATGCTCGTGCGCAGATTTTTGCTGGTTCAAACAGTGGACGTACCCGCCAGGGCCGGCGAACGCGAGAGCAATGTGCGGCGTCAAGACCGTCAATGCGTAAAGCACGGCCAAAAACACGGCCGCCCTCAGGCGCATTCTGCGGGTCACAACGCTCAGCATCTCTGCAATCACACTCCACCAACCAAGATAAGTCGCCCAGGTGCTTTTGCCAACAATGATTTTGGTCCGCTCTCGGCAACCTTCCCATAAGGAAAGCCTAGAGCCATGATTTGGAACAATCTTTACAAGCTGGAACTCAAAGTGCCTTCGAACATTCTTACAGCCGTGCCCGATCGGCAACGGGTTTTCCCCTGCGCGGCGACCGAACGGCAGGAGCGGCACCGCGGCTCAGATCTGCCATGATCGGACATTCCGCGCGATTTTCGCCGCGGCAGGACCGTACAAGGTGGCGAAGCGTCGCAATCATCGTTTCGAGATTTTCGGCCTGTTCCTGCAGCTCGCCAATATGCGCGTTTGCAATCGCCCTGACATCGGCATTACCCCGCTCACGGTCGCTCCATAGCAGCAGCAATTCTCGAATACGGTCGATGGAAAATCCCAGATCGCGGGCCCGACGTACAAATGCCAGCCGGTGCACATCAATAGGATCGTAATCCCGATAGCCGCTATCTTTACGTGTCGCTTCGGGGAGCAACCCGATGCTTTCATAGTAACGAATCATCTTGGCCGAAACGCCCGAAGCGCGGGATGCCTGCCCTATGTTCATTGACTACCTCCGTATCGCCAAACAGACCGAACTTAAGCCGCACAACCGCCTGCAAAGGCGCGGCATTATCGTGACAATGATTATACAAAGAGCCGTATTCTTACAGCGTCAGGTGGTCGAAGTGCTCGGCGAACAAGACCGCAGATAGCGTTCGTGCATTGCGCGAGGCCGCGCGGGCGTTTTTATTCTGCCCGCTGGGTCTGTCCCGCTACCAAGAACTTTAGTCGGGCCGGCGCCGGCTTTGCACGAAATACGAACGATAATAAAGCGCTACGACGATTGCTGCGGGGCAAGCCCAAAACAGAATCACGATCAGCGTCCTTCACCAAAAACCCGGCCAGAAACATGACGCCCTTAGCCCTGCCGTACTCAACACGCCGTTTACGTGGCGCGGCGTTCGCGTTGAGCCAAGGCGATGAACCGTAACTGCCAGCAGCAAACCCGCCTGGTGAACGTTCGTTAAGAAAATAACGACCAAGCTCAACTCGGTGGCTGCGTAAAATAATTGCGGCGCCGGTTCGCGCGATGCCCATCATGCCGGGTGGTTTTGACGGTGCAGCAGCGCTGCCGCTTGTTGAAGTCCAGCACAATCATCACGGTCGCCAGCACGGTCATCACGGCAACCGGCACCTTCACCATGGTAACCGGCACCATCATCACGGCCACCGGCATGGTCACCACGGACACCGTCATGGCCATAATCATGGCCACCGGCACGGGCACCACCACCAACGACGTCATCATCACTGACGCGCAGCGCGGATTAATGCGAATGGCCGGCGGCTCACCGCCGGCCATTTTTTTGTACTAACGCGCCGGGCCACCGTGAATATCGTCCAGCAAGGGACTGTCAATGGAACCCGCATCGATATGAATGTGACCCGGCACGGCATGCTCGCGCGCATGTGCCGCGCGCCAATCGCGCTGCGAGGAGCGTTCTTCGACACGCGTCGACTTGGTGCTTGCGCGAGTGTTGCCATGAATGCCGGTTTCTAACTCCTCCCGGTTCTGTGCGCTCGCAACGGCAAGCGATGCGACAAGTAGCGCCACGGCAACGACTGGCTTGGCAAAGTGCATGGTAGTCTCCTCGAAGGTGGACACGCTCGTAGGTGAGCGCTCATCAACGAGTTCGGCTTGGCCGCACGCTTGGTTACAAGGCCAGCAGTCTTAATTGAATGAAGTTATGCCCAGCGCAGCAAGCGCGGCCCCAGCAGCGCGCCGATCAGTCCCATCTGAACAATGGCGAGGGTGTAAGATACAGCTGCGAGAGTGATAAACTCGTCGTGGCAATGAAAGGCGTAGCCGAGGGCGCCGATGCAGCCGGAAAGCACGCCGATATGCAGTCCTGCACGGGACAGGTCTACGGGGGCAAATGCTTTCACAGTAAAGACCAGTATGACGAACGCCGGAATAGCCAACAAACTGACGTGCAATAAGCACGCGACCACCGATTGATGCAAAAGCTCGTGCTGAAGACCGCCGGGATGCCGTGCAGTCACCTCGTCGTACGACAACACAGCGAGTATCAGAAATGGAACAAGCGCTAACTTCAGCTGCAACGAAACCTTGCGCCCCGGCGACGAAAGGTCCCGGACGATAGACAAGCTGGCCAAAAGCAGGCTCACGAGAAAAGCGATCTTGAGCATGAATACTGGCTGCATCAGCTGCTGCGGGGTCCATTCGAGGGGTGCCAGGAACGCATAAGACAGTCCGAGCGTCACGATGGTGGCCGCGGATACGGCGGTTATCAACGACGCAGGAATGCTCCGCCTCGGCCTCTGTCCTACTTCGGCGCTCAGCCGCTCGATCAGATCGTCTGGATTCACGAACCTATCACTCCCTTGAGCAACTTGATCGCGCGATGGACGTTCACTTTGACAGCGCTCTCGCTGCTGTTCGTTTGCAACGCGGCCTCACGAACGCTAAAACCTTCGATCTTAACAAGCTGCAGTAGCGCATTCATGCGGGCTGGCAATTTGGCCATAGCCTGGCGCAGGGCCAGAGTGGTTTCGGCATCGGCCTCGCCGTCGGCAATGACAGTGACGGCGTGCTCAAGGGATAATTCGCTGCCTACGCTTCCCGATCGCCGCATGTAGTCGATGAGCTTGTAACGTGCGATTGCTGTAACCCATGCAGTCACCGGTGTTTCACGGTCCCAGGTATGACTTTTGCGATGAACCGCGAAAAGCGTGTCCTGGACCACATCTTCTACGTCAAGGTGGTGCTGACGTAGGGCCGCGAGCCGCTTTTTGAGATGCGTCCGCAACGCGCTACGCAATTCCGTCAGGAACTGGCCGTAGGCCGCCTGGTCGCCGCTAAGTCCCGCGGTCAGCTTCGCGGCGAGGAGGTGTTCGTGCTGGCGCATGCCGTCCTGGGATTACCGTACTGCCTCCAGTTCGAGCGAGTCGGCCAATAGGTTACATGACGGTCCCATAAAATTCTGCGCTGCTTCCATGGACAACATAGCAAATTCTGGCCGTCCGTGAAAATGCGAGGTTGCGCCCGCGCCCGGCGTTCGCTACCTAACTAATATGTCAAACCAGGTTACCAGCAAAATGCCTGGAACTCGCGCATTGCGCGCGGGGCTTGCGGTATTCATGGCTGTATTTCTCGTGGTTTGCGGGACGGTTCACGCGGTGGCCCACGCCGCCCAATCCGCTCCTTCCGCGATTGTTGAGGTCTCTTCTGTAGCCAACGATACGTTAGCCGATGATCGGTTAAGCGCGGATGCATCGCACTGCCAGTTCTGCAATGCGACCTCAATGCCGTTTTCTTCGGTCACGGCCGAGCGTGACATTCCGGCGACTCAAGTTGCCGGCCCACCCTCGTACGACCTCGTGCGGCACTGGAAGAAAAGCGACCCTCCACCTCCTAAATCCTGACTCTAATCGGATGCCGCTTGCGGCATCGCGAGCTTCCGTGTCGCGCTGGTGCGCGCACGACGTCGTGGCGCGCGCCGCGCCGCGTAGCAATGAGCAGGATTGTCGATGGCTTTTTGTGGGTGTTCGCTGCGTGTCCTCTGCGCAGTCGTTGTGGCGACAGGCTTATTCGCGTCGCCCTCCTTTGCGAACGAACCTTCGCGCGTATTGACGCTAAAAGCCGCGTTGCAGCGTGCTTTGGCGCTTAATCCGCGCCTCACCGCGGCGGAGCGCGAGGTCGGGATCGCGACAGGCCGGCGCATCCAGGCGGGCGCCATACCAAACCCCGAGGTTTCATTTGAACTCGACGATGCGTTTGGCACGAACGAATATGCGGGCACGCGGAGGGCGGAGACCACACTCCAACTCAGCCAACTCATAGAACTCGGCGGCAAGCGCAGCGCCCGCATCGCTGCTGGCGAAGCAGAGATCGACAGTGCCTATTGGCAACGTCAAGCCACGCGCCTTGAGATTGCGTCAGAAACCGCCACCGCGTTTGTGTCTGTACTGAGCGCACAGCGGCGCGTCCAAATCTATGACGCCCAAATCGCCGGTCTCGACCGCATGACGCCGCTGCTGCAGCGCCGGGTCGATGCGGGCGCGTCATCACCGGCTGAGGTAGCGCGGGCACAGGTTGCAGTTGACCTTGTGCGGGTCGAGCGCGAGCGCGCCAAAACGGCACTGGCGACTGCACGTCGCGATCTTGCGATATTAATGGGCGACCGAATTCCGCGTTTTGTTAGTGTTGTCGGTCAGTTCGCCTCTGTCGGGCGGCCACCGGCCTTTCAGACCGTGCTGACGGCGATCGACGGCAATCCACAGCTCATGCGTTGGACGGCCGTGCGCGCGCAACGGGAGGCGGAGCTGTTGACCGCAAGGCTCAAGCCAACGCCTGATATTCGGTTATCCGGCGGATGGCGCCATTACAACGAAACCGGTGACAACGCCGTGCGCCTCGGGATCTCCATTCCGATTCCGGTGTGGGACCAAAATCGCGGCGACATCCTCGCCGCTCAGGAGAATCTGCAAAAGAGCCATGCCGAGCGCGACATCAATAGACAAGCGCTGATCACCATTGCAGGCCGCTCCTACGACGCCATTCAGGGTGCGCTCGCTGAAATTAGTTTGCTTCGCAACTCGGTACTTCCGAATTCCCGCAAGGCCATCGAGGGAATTGAAGGCGGCTATTCGCAGGGACGTTTCTCCCTGCTTGAAGTTCTTGACGTGCAATCATCGGCTACACAAGCCGCTATCCGCGAACAGGAAGCCTTGTTGAGTTTCCACACGGCTGTCACGACCATTGAAGGGCTCGTGGGCCGCCCATTCATGCTCAACGTCACGAGACGAAAATGAAGGCCACCATCAGGTTTCTGTTGCTAGCAGTTTTCTTTGTTGGAGCTGGCTATGCAACGATGCAGATGCTGCCGGCGTCAGTGGGCAAGGCCCCAAGCGGCGGGCACGGGCATGGCGAAGAAGGACACGCGGACGGCGGCGGCGCTGTGATGAACGACGCCAAGGTGGCTGCGGCGGGAATAGGACTTGAGACGGCCGCGCCGGCAGTGCTGCGCGACGCATTCAAGATTAACGGCGTGCTGCAGCCTAACCAGGAGGCCGTGGTCGCAATCACCCCGCGCTTCCCGGGGGTGGTTCGTTCGGTGCTCAAGCGCATCGGCGATAAGGTCGCAAAGAACGACGTGCTTGCCACGGTCGAAAGCAACCAGAGCCTTACCGTCTACGAACTGCGTTCTCCTATTGCTGGTACGATCATCGATAGGCAGGTGACGCTCGGCGAATACGTCTCAGAGCAGAAGCCTGCGTTTGTCGTCGCCGATCTGTCGTCAGTCTGGGCAGATTTCGCCATTCCGCGTCGCGATCTTCAGCGCATCAAGGTCGGAGACACCGTCCTCATTGACACGGAGGACGGCGGCAAACCGGTAGAAGCCAAGATTTCCTACCTGTCCCCTGTCGGGGCAAGCGAAACTCAAAGCGCACTCGCGCGCGCCGTGATCGCAAACCCTGAGGGTCGACTGAGACCTGGCCTTTTCGTGGCCGGTCGCGTTGTCATGACAGAAAAGCCTGTTGAACTCGCCATAAAGCTCAGCGCCTTGCAGACCCTCGAAAACCGAACCGTCGTGTTCGTCCGGTCCGGTGAGAAATTTGAGCCGCGCGATGTCGAGCTCGGCCAACGCGACGGGGAACACGTAGAGGTCACGTTCGGCCTTGAGCCCGGCGACGTATACGCCGCCAAGAACAGTTTTGTCGTGAAAGCTGAAATCGGCAAGGCCACAGCCGCACACGAGCACTAGAGAAACACGTCCGATGATTGACCGAATATTAGAGTTCTCAATCCGGCAGCGTTGGCTGGTCTTGATAGCCACGCTTGGCGTGGGCGCGCTGGGCGCCTGGAACTTCACGCGACTACCGATTGACGCGGTGCCCGACATCACCAACGTGCAGGTGCAGATCAACACCACTGCGCCGGGCTATTCTCCACTTGAGGTCGAGCAACGGATCACTTTCCCGATTGAGACCGGAATGGGTGGCCTGCCAAATCTACAATACACTCGCTCGCTGTCTCGCTACGGGCTGAGCCAGGTGACGGTCGTGTTCCAGGACGGAACGGATATTTATTTCGCGCGGCAGTTGGTCAACGAACGCATTCAGCAGGCTAAGGACCAACTTCCGCCTGGTACGCAAACCGCGATGGGCCCGATCTCAACCGGCCTCGGCGAGATTTTCATGTACGCGGTAGCCGCGAAGCCGGGCGCTACAAACGCCGACGGCAAGGCGTACACGGCAACGGACCTCAGAACCATCCAGGACTGGATCATCAAGCCGCAGCTTAGAACAGTTCCCGGCATCGTCGAGGTCAACACCATCGGTGGCTACGAGAAGCAGTTCCACGTCCTCCCCGACCCGGCTAAGCTGATGGCGTACAAGTTGTCATTCCGGGACGTCATGACAGCCCTCGCCGCCAACAATTCAAATGTCGGCGCGGGTTACATCGAGCGAAACGGCGAGCAGTACCTCGTGCGTACCCCGGCTCAGGTCGCGAATATTGCCGACATAAAGGACATAATCATCGGCTCGCACCAGGGCGTGCCGATACGTATCAGCGATGTCGCCGAGGTGACCGAGGGCAAGGAGCTCCGCACCGGCGCCGGAACCCTCAACGGCGAGGAATCGGTCATAGGTACGGCCATGTTACTCATCGGCGATAATTCGCGGGATGTGGCGCAACGTGTTTCGGCACGCTTGGACACCATTTCCAAATCTCTCCCCGAAGGTGTCTCGGCGACCAAGGTCTACGATCGGACGACGCTGGTCGAGGCGACCATCGCAACAGTCGAAAAAAACCTGATCGAAGGCGCCCTGCTGGTTATCGCGATCCTGTTTCTTCTGCTTGGCAATATTCGCGCCGCAATTGTTACGGCCTGCGTGATTCCACTTTCCATGCTGATTGCAGTGACAGGCATGGTCGAAAAGAAGGTCAGCGCCAATTTGATGAGCCTGGGTGCCATCGATTTCGGCATCATTATCGACGGCGCTGTGATCATTGTCGAAAACTGCCTGCGTCTGCTCGCGCATGCCCAGCACGAGAAGGGCCGACTCCTGACCCGCGATGAGCGATTTGCGACTATTCTAGCTGGCTCTCGCGAAGTCGTTCGACCAAGCCTCTTTGGCATGTTGATTATCGGCGTGGTGTATCTGCCTGTGCTCACCCTCACGGGTGTCGAGGGTAAGATGTTTACTCCCATGGCCCTTACCGTCCTGATGGCGCTGGCCGGCGCCTCATTGTTGTCCATCACCTTTGTTCCGGCGGCTATTGCTCTTTTCGTGACGGGCCGCGTGCAAGAACACGAAAACTGGTTCATGCGCGGCGCTCGGCGCATCTACACGCCTTTACTGACCGCATCCATCCGCAACCGCATGGCGGTAGCGATGTTCGCCGTATTCCTCATGGTAATGACCGGGATTGTGGCATCACGTATGGGCGGCGAATTCATTCCGAGCCTCGACGAAGGCGATATCGCCACGCATGCCATGCGGATTCCGGGCACCAGCCTAACGCAGGCTGTCGACATGCAGTTGAAGTTGGAAAAGGTCATCGCGGAATTCCCGGAAGTGAAAGAGGTGTTTTCGAAGATCGGTACTGCCGAGGTTGCTACCGATCCTATGCCTCCGAACGTCGCGGATACGTTTATTATGCTGAAGCCACGTGACGATTGGCCGGACCCTAAACGCACCAAGGCCAATCTTCTTGCGGCCATCCAGGCCCGCGTGGAGGACGTACCGGGCAACAATTACGAGTTCACCCAGCCGATCCAGATGCGGTTCAACGAACTGATATCCGGCGTACGCAGTGACGTGGGCGTGAAGGTCTTCGGCGACGACCTCGATACACTTCTGCAGATTGCCAATCAGGTTCAGTCGGTTGTGCAGGCGATACCTGGAGCCGCAGATACAAAGACCGAGCAGGTTTCTGGGTTGCCCGTTATGACCATCAAACTGGATAGGCCGGCGCTTGCGCGCTACGGCCTGAGCGCACAGGAGGTTCAGGCCATTGTCGAGATCGCGGTCGGCGGCAAGGATGTTGGTCTCGTGTTTGAGGGCGACCGTCGCTTTGACCTTGTGGTGCGGTTACCAGAGGATTTGCGCGTCGACCTGGACGCCATCCGCTCACTGCCAATTCCGTTGCCTGCAGCTGCTGAAAACCAGCCCACGGCGGTTAAAACAGTATTTGGAAACTCTCCCCTGCTGCGCATGCGTTACATACCGCTGTCTGCGGTAGCGAGCATTGAGGTCGCACCGGGCCCAAACCAGATCAGCCGAGAAGATGGCAAGCGGCGGGTTGTCGTAACCGCCAACGTACGCGACCGCGATCTCGGCTCCTTTGTCTCCGAAGCTCAGCGCGCGGTCGCTGAGAAAGTAAAGCTGCCACCGGGATACTGGATTGGTTGGGGCGGGCAGTTTGAGCAGCTGGTGTCCGCCACCAAACGGCTCACGCTGGTGGTGCCGATCGCGCTCATGCTTATTTTTATGCTGCTGTTCATGAGCCTGGGCTCAGCCGCTAATGCCGCGCTGGTTTTCAGCGGAGTGCCACTGGCGCTCACCGGTGGCGTGCTGGCTCTGGTGCTCCGGGGAATCCCGCTCTCAATCAGCGCGGGCATCGGTTTCATTGCCCTGTCAGGCGTCGCTGTTCTCAACGGTCTGGTCATCATCGCGTTCATTGAGCGTTTGCGCGAGGAAGGCAAGCCCTTGCTCGAAGCCGTCACAGAGGGCGCGCTCACGCGTCTTCGTCCTGTGCTGATGACCGCCATGGTGGCATCTTTTGGATTCGTACCGATGGCAATTGCCACTGGCGCGGGCGCCGAGGTGCAACGACCGCTCGCCACCGTGGTGATCGGCGGCATCATTTCGTCGACCATTTTGACGCTGCTGGTTCTGCCGGCGCTCTACGTCTTGTTCAGGCGCGAAATCGCGCCTGCGGTAACGACGCCTACCCCCAAACCCACTGAACAAGGAGCACACTCATGAAATTTCTTTTGGCTGCGGCACTTTCGCTGGCGCTGGTTGGCAGCGCGTCTGCGCAACACAAGCACGGCGCCCATAAGGGTCCGAATGGCGGTCCTGTTGAAGACGTGGCCGGCGTTCACGCGGAGTTTGTCTCGTCCGGAACAACGGTGACGTTCAATATCCTGGACGAGAACAACAAGCCGCTCAGCGCAAAAGGCATGACGGGCACGGTTCTGATTGTGAACGGCAGCGACAAGGAAACCGTCAAACTCTCGGAAGCCGACAATGCGCTTAAGGGTGATACCAAGAAGGCGGTAGCCCCGAAGTCTAACGTGACACTCATGCTGAAGACTCCCGCCGGCAAATCTGGGCAGGCGCGTTTCACCATGGAGAAGTGAGGATCGCGGGGCCACCTACCTCTAATGGCGCTTGTGCTTCAGCTCCTCATCATTTGCCTGCTCGCTGGCCTTGCCGGCCAGCAGGCGCAGGCGGAGCGACCCCTGCAGCAGCACCTCGGCGCTCCGGTGGACAGCATTCCGGAGGGCATCACCCAGCCGGAGTTGCAGGAACTGGTCTCGATCGTGTTCCAGGAGGGACACCAGGTCGATTTCGGATTGCTGTGTGCCGCGTTGAACATTCAGCACATGTTCGACGATTGCCACTTCCGTCAGGTCTCCGTGCGTCTGCCTTCCGAAAAGGACGAAGTCCTTTCTTTTAACGTACCGGACAAGGGCAGCCGAGGCGTCGCGCTCGTTATCGTCTGCCATACGGCTCACGACGTGAACGAAATCTTCGTGGTGTCCATGTCTGCATCTTTACGTAAGGCGTTCGTGGCTGATCTCGATGGTCGTTTCGCGGAGACTGATGTACGGACGGTCGAAAACACCTTCAAGGTCGACATGGCTTACTGGGCGAGAAACCTGGGTCGTGTCTATGACGACCTCGGGTTGCAGAAGCCTCCCCATCGGCGCTGAACCTTGGGCCGCGTAAAGGAGCAGAAGATGACTCGTTATCGTTCGATCGCCCTCAGCGCCGGCTTGTTGTTCTCCGCGGTACAAGCTGCCGGACAGAATAGCGCTCCGGTGAAAATAGTTGGTATCGGCGCCACAAGCTGCGCGCGATTTACAACGGAAATTGCTGCGAATTCGGACGCCGAGCGGAACTACCTTGCCTGGATGCAGGGTTATATGAGCGGGATAATGGTAGGCCGACCTGCCGGCGTTGATGAGGGCATCGATTTGGCGCCGAACGCGTTTCCGCTCGCGGCACAGGCAGTGTTCATGCGCGAGTTTTGTGCGAAGCAGCCAAAGAGCGATTTCGCCGACGGCGTAGAACAGCTGTATGTAAGACTGAAGAAGCTCAATGGAACGTGACGCAGGAGAAGAGAGGGTGCGTAATGAGTGACGGCCATGCGCACGGCGCGTCCGCGCTGACAGCAGCGGGCCGGCATAAGTCCTCCTTATACATCGCGCTAGCGCTCACTCTCGCTTACATGGTCGCTGAGGTCATCGGCGGCCTGATCACGGGAAGCCTGGCCCTGCTGGCAGACGCGGCTCATATGCTCACCGACGCGGGCGGCCTCGCATTGGCGTTGTTCGCCATCCACTTTGCCCAAAAACCGGCCACGCCGCGGAAGACGTACGGATACCTGCGGACTGAGATCCTCTCCGCAATGGCCAACGCAGTCGTGCTGCTGCTGCTCACATTTTATATTCTTTACGAAGCGTACCAGCGTTTTCTCAATCCGCCGGAAATACTCAGCGGGCCGATGTTGGCCGTTGCGGCGGCAGGCCTGGTCGTCAACTTTATCAGCATGCGGTTGCTGGCCTCAGGTTCGTCGGAAAGCCTGAACTTGAAGGGTGCATATTTTGAGGTTCTGGCTGACATGCTGGGGTCGCTGGGCGTAATCCTGGCTGCCCTCGTGGTGATGTTCACCGGCTGGACGTTGGCCGACCCCCTCATCGGCGCGGGCATCGGTCTATTTATCGTTCCGCGTACCTGGAGCCTGCTTTCGCAGGCTACCCATATCCTGATGGAGGGGGTTCCGGCGGAAGTTGATATTTCGCTGCTCGAAAACGCTCTCAAAGATATTCCTGGCGTTACTGCCGTCCATGACATCCACGTCTGGACGATCACGTCCGGACTGGATTCAATGAGTGGCCACATTGTCATCGGCGAAGGCATTGACTCCCACACTGTGCTTCGCGCCGCAAAGACGGTATTGGAAGAGAGATTTCACCTGCAGCACGTTACGATCCAGATTGAAGATCAGCGCTACCTGCAGGAAGAATCCCGGCTACTCGTTTAGGGGTAGAGCAACGCAATGCCGAGGGAGCTGCCGCAGCGGGAATTCGGGAGTGAGCGAGGACAAATCCGCAAGGCGGCCGTGCAGTCCACAGCGTTATGCATTGTCGCTATGGTCGCGGGCTATGCCTTGTTGCCGAACTTGTTTCAATTTCCCGAGACGATAGCGGACCGTCTGGCTTTCGCGGTGCAAGCCGACATTTTCGTGCTGGTCTGGGTTCTCTTCGGAGTCGGGCTGGTGTCGCGCGGCCGCAGGCACTCACCGGCCGACATCAATGGCGCCCTATCCGGGCCGCCAGGTCCACGCATCGCCGTTGAGGCGGCCTTCCTGCAAAACACGCTTGAGCAAGCCGTGCTTGCCGTCGGGTTGCACCTGGCGCTCGCGACCCTCCTGCCCCGAAACGCAATATCGTTGATAGTCGTGTCGGTTGTGTTGTTCGGTTTGGGCCGCGCTACGTTTCTGCACGGCTACCAGAAAGGGGCTGGTGGAAGGGCATTTGGAATGATCACGACCACACTACCAACTTTCGCTGGTTATGTCGTCGCTTTGGGTCTCGTCTTCGGCCGGCTTCTGGTGGGGTGAGATCGTAACTCTAAGCCCCACTGGCCAGTGTCTAGTCTAGGCAAGACGTGCAATCGTGGAACGCGCTGACGTTATAGTAATCAGCATTTTTATAGATAAAGCCTGTCACTCCAATCGCACTGTGATCAGTGATGCGCGTTTTAACTTCATGGAATAGTCCCTTTAGGGCTTTGAATTGGGTCGCACTTCCCGCACGCCATGGGGCGACATGCGCAGTAAGCGCATGGCGTTTGCAGTCACCAAGACTGTTGCGCCGGTATCGGCCAGGATTGCGGGCCATAAACCAGTGATTCCGGCAATGGTCGTCGCTAAAAACACGGCCTTCAATCCAAGCGCGATGGTGATGTTTTGCCATATATTGCGCATTGTACGACGGGAGAGATCGACCATTGCCGCAACATCGCCGACGCGGCCGTGCAACACGGCGGCGTCTGCGGTTTCCAACGCTACATCGGTGCCACCTCCCATCGCGATCCCCACATCGGCGGCCGCCAACGCAGGCGCGTCGTTGATGCCGTCGCCGACTTTACCAACAAGTTCACCGCGACGCTTGAGGTCTTCTACGAACGCCATCTTGTCCTGCGGCAAGAGTTCGCCGCGTACCTCAATTCCCACGTTTTTTCCGATCGCTTCCGCGGTGCGCTTGTTGTCGCCTGTCAGCATTACAACCTTCAGGCCCGCATCTTTAAGCGCCTGCAAACCCACCTTGGCATCGGCGCGCGGCTCATCGCGCATCGCAATCAATCCAGCGACAGCCCCGTCCGCAATCAGAACGGAGACGGTCTTACCCTCACCATTCAAGCCCGCAATGCGTTCGCTTTGCCCGATGCTTAATGCGGACAACTCGCCTGCGGCTTGCGGCGATCCTAGAAAAACGGCTTGTCCGCCGACCGTGCCGGTAACGCCCTTGCCGGAAATCGCCCGGGCCTCTCCCGCCGGCGGAATTGGCACTTTATCGCTCTTGGCGCGACCGAGAATTGCAAGCGCCAACGGATGACTCGAGCCGGCCTCCAGCGCGGCCGCGAGCGAAAGAATCTGCCGCTCATCAAGAGTACCAGGCACCAAATCGGTGACGACTGGCTTGCCCAGTGTGAGGGTCCCCGTCTTGTCAAAGGCTATGGTGGTGAGGGTTCCAAGTTGTTCGAGGGTCGCGCCGCCTTTTATTAGCAGTCCGCGGCGGGCACCTGCCGAAAGCGCGGAAGCGATCGCCGCCGGCGTCGAAATCACCAAAGCGCACGGACACCCGATGAGCAGGATTGCCAACCCCTTATATATCCACTCGCTCCAACCCGTGCCTGCAAACATCGGCGGCAACACCGCGACGGCCGCGGCAAGCGCAATGACACCCGGGGTATAGTATTTCGAGAACCGGTCGATGAAACGCTCGGTTGGCGCTTTGCTCTCTTGCGCTTCTTCAACAAGGCGGATGACGCGCGCGATCGTGTTGTCGCGCGCAGCTGCTGTGACTTTGATATGAAGTGCTCCGTCGCCGTTGATCGTGCCGGCGAATACAGCCCCTTCCACACGTTTGCGCTTTGGAACGCTTTCGCCCGTCACGGGCGCTTCGTTGATCTCGCTCTCCCCCTGAACAATCACGCCGTCTGCCGGGATACGGTCGCCAGGGCGTACTAGGATGAGATTGCCGGGTTGCAGCGTGTCCGCCGCCACCACTTTGGTCTCGTCCGGATCAAACAGCAGCGCAGTCTTGGGAACCAAGGCGGCAAGCTCCTGAATGCTGTTGTGTGCGCGCGCCGCCGCGACACCTTCCAGCATCTCGCCGATCAAAAACAAAAAGACCACGATCGCGGCTTCTTCGGTTGCACCGATTGCTACCGCGCCGACCGCTGCGATGGTCATCAGCATCTCAATCGAGAAGGGCGTACCTGACGCCGCCGCCGAAAACGCGCGCCGCGCTACCGGCACAAGGCCAATGCCAAGCGCTGCGATGAAGGCCGCAAATTGAATGGCGGGATAAATCGTTCCCGCTGCATAGGCGAGCGCCAGCGCCAGGCCGCTTGCGCCGACCAGCAGGGCCTTCCGACTCTGCCACCATGGCTTCCGCGGCTGCGGCGCAGCCCGTTCTTGCTGGCCGTTTACGGCACGCATCAGCGAGGCGCGGTAGCCTAGCCGATCGACCGCCTGCCGCAGATCATCAAGATTGGCATCCGCGCCGTGCTGCACCGTTAGCACGCCGGCGTTTACGGCGACGGAGACATCATTGACCCCGGCAATACGCCGGACGGCCGTTTCCACTTTTGTGCCGCACGCAGCGCAATCCATGCCTTCGACCCGAAACCGCGATGACAGCAAAGCGCTTTCCATTCATCCTCCTTTTGCCGGATCTTGCCGGGCGCATATGAAATTGGCCGCAATCAGCCACAGCACGCCACTTGTTATAAGCACGTCCGCGGCATTAAACGCGGGCCAGTGCCAGCCGCCGGCATGAAAATCGATGAAGTCCGTTACGCGACCACGGACAAGCCGATCGATCAGATTGCCCAACGCGCCGGCGAGAATAAGGCTCAGGCCTGCGGCGTCACCCCGCTCACCGCGGGCCAGCATCCAGGTCAACACGGCAATGACCGCCGCGGTCATGGCGATGAGCGCGATTTGCGCCGCCTGGCCGCCATCCGCGAAAAGCCCGAACGAGATGCCCGTGTTGAATCCGAGATGAAGCGCGAGAAAAGGGGTCAGCGCCAACGGAACGCCGGACTCAAGTGCATGCATCGCCCACGTCTTGGTGATTTGGTCGGAAGCGGTTCCAAAACCGACCACTAGCAGGGCAAACCGCAAATGCTGCGCGCGTTCATTCATGGGGCTTTTTCTCTTGTTAGCCCGAATCTACATCCTCTAGTGACTAGAGGATCAAGGAGAATCGATGCGCGTATTGTCTACCGGCAACGCCCCCCGCCAGACCGGCGTCAAGGTGCCCACCATCCGTTAACGCCGCGGCAAAACAACAATCGTCGTATTTATGATGAACACGCCATGCGGCGTCTCTTCTACATCCGGCATGCGCGCAACCTCCGCTTCGAGGTCTTGGAAATTGCGACCTTGCTCTCACTGCGGGAGACACCCCGAAGTCATGCCGCGAGGCGGATCAGATCGCACACGCGCCTTGCCGACGTGGAAGCGCGTACCGAAGCTCCAGATACTTAGAGCGGAGCTCAAAGATATGATCGACGGCTGCGCTCAGGGAAAAGGTTCGAATTGTCATATTATCGGTGATCGATGACCGGCCCTGCGCGTAAACGCAACCGGCCGCGCGAATTCGGCTTTTCCGCAACTCTACCCGGGGCGGCGCTCGGACGCTTCAATCCCAGGATTGCCGCCGGAGCGATGGCATTTTCCAATGTGACAGCGATCGGAGATTCCCTGCGCATCAAACGCAACCTCATGGACGAGCTAGGACGGCGCACTCGATTTACCTTCGCCGCGCGCGGAGAATGGTTATTCGCGCCGTGAAGTGAGTTTTGCTTTTGAGGGTTTTCACGTCCGTGAATCCGGCTTGCTTGATCAGCTCGACCCAGGTGCCATCCAAATGGGCTGCCGTCGTGTGCGATCCGAAATAATACGCAAGCCCGCGCAATAGGCGTCGTTCGATCGCGGTAAACGGCTTGTCGATATCGGCAATGAAAACACTCCCTCCATGTCTCAAGACGCGCCGAATCTCCTTCAATAGCGCCAATTTTCCAGCCGGCGGTAGCGGGTGAAGAGCCATTGAGCAAAGGACGACATCAAAAGACCCCGACCTCCTGTTGAAGCGTTCGTTGTGATACGTGATCGCTTCTGAGCCTTCTTCGGTTTGTCCTCCATCCAGATCGACCACGGAAAACCGCGCCTTGGGGAGCGCTGCAGACAAGATCGGGGCGATTCCCGATTGCCGCATTTGGACTTCAAGAACCCGCTCGCCATCGAAAATAGACACATCCGACGCCATCGCCTCACGCCATCCGGCTTTACGCAACTCATAATGATAGAGGACATGAAATCCTGGCCTGAACAGACGAAAGCGCCATGAGTCGATCCACCTTGCGAAAGTGTTCGGCATTCGCCGCACCGCCTCGACGTTGCAACCTTTAGCGCGGCAACGGTCTCGGCGCCTCGGGCGGCGCTGCCGTTACGGGAATCTCCTGCGGCTCAGACGCCAGTGCATCCGGGCGGCTAATGTCGCCAAGCGAACGGCGCGTGTGCTCGTCCAACACAACAGAGGCCTCCGCGCTCGCGGCCGCCAAGGCCATTTTTTTCAACGAGGGATGGCCGCCGCCGTCCTGATACACCAGCCGTACCGCTGACAGACCTTTGGTGACAAGGGCTGCCGCGGCACTATCGTCTTTCGCGGTTTTTGCTGCGATTTCCGAAGCGAACGCCGGTTCTCTTGCGAACACATACCGTCCACCTGACACCGTCCAGATGGGTTCTTGTGC
>NZ_JBFWPA010000085.1:0-28393 GCF_050250235.1 Pseudorhodoplanes sp. | reverse complement strand
GGTGAAGCCGTCGCGGCCGACGCCGCCGCCGTATTGCCTCGCGCGATTGTTGCCGAGGACGAACTAGAGTTTGCGCTGCTTGGTGAAGACGATGATGGTGCCGGGCTTTTCCTTGGTCTCGAAACCGACCTCCTGGCGCCGCAGCGCGAGAATTTCGAACAGCCCGCGGACTTTCACGTTCTGCGGCGCGCCGCCGTGAAGCAGATTGTTCGGATCGGTGACAGGATTTGCAGGGGCAGCGGCCGGCAATGCAATCGCGGCAAAGGCAAGGCCCGCGATCAGGATACGCAACTGCATTTCACATGTCCCCAAAGTCGTATTGCCACGAATCGTTCCCCCGAAGCGGAACTCTGACGGTCGCAGCCTTCCGCGCTGCCGCATCGTAAGGTCATTGTTTGTCGCGCGCCACACCTGCCAGCGCAGCGTCGCGCGACCAAGCGTAGCATCGGTGACGGGATGATGAATGGTGGGCGCGACAGGGATTGAACCTGTGACCCCTCCCGTGTGAAGGGAGTGCTCTCCCGCTGAGCTACGCGCCCGAAAGGCCGGCACACATACGTGCCGGCTCGGAGACGTGTCAAGCGCGCGCCTTGCCGCTCAGCGGGTCTGCGCGGGAGCGGGCCATGCCCCGGCCGGCGCGGGCGCCGGAGGCGCTCCGAAGCCTCCGCCGCTTTGCGGGGGAGGCGGATTGAAGCCGCTGGTGGAGGGCGGCTGCGATTGCTGCTGGACGCGCTGCTGCTGCTGTTGCGGCGGGGGCTGCTGCTGCTCCGCTCGCTGCGGCGGCGGTTCTGCGGCGGCCGGCGGCGGCTGCCTTGCGACCCGCGGTTTCTTCGCCGGGGCACGGCGCGGCGCTGCCTTGACCAGTTCTGCGACGACCGGGCTCGGGGTGAAGCGCGGCTGGGAAGCGGTCAGGCCGGTCTCCCCGCTGCCGCGCATGTCTTCGGGCGGCATCAGCTTCACCGGGATGGTTTGCGGCTGAAAGCCGTTGAGGCTGTAAGTCACCTGGAAGTCGGCCGCGGGAACGGCGAGCGCGCAGGGTGTACGGCAGGTCTGGCCGCCCGAGGTCTTGACTTCGGCTCCAGGCGGGTCCGACTCGAACTGCAGGGGAACGGTGGGCGTCGCAGTCCGCATCAGATCGCCCGAACTCGAACAGGCGGAAAGCGCAATCCCGCACGCAACGATCGCCAGGTTTCTAAGCATGGGTCTTGTCCATCGCTGGGCTCGTCAGCGCCACGACCCTCGGTCCGGACCATAAGAGCCGCGCGGCGCAGGCGCAACCGCTGGAGCCAGTTTCCGCAGCACGGCCTTCATGATGCGAGTATTGGTGAAAAGCGTCAAACGGCGTCAATTTTGCGGCTAATTCGTCCCTTTTTGGTTAATTCAGGCGGTAATCGCGTGGCTTCCGGAGCCACGCACAAGATCGAAAACGGCGTCAGGCAGCGCGTCGAAATGACCGATCAGGCGGTCCGGCGACAGCTCCGCCATCGGAATCCGCGTATAGCCGAAATCGACGCCGATCACCGGGATTCCCGCTGCACGCGCGACGCGGATATCGGTCTCCGAATCGCCGACCATCACGGCGCGTCCGACATCTCCGCCGGCGCGCTCGATGGTCCGCCGAAGCGTGTCGGGATCCGGCTTTTTCATTGGAAACGTGTCCTGCCCGCAGATCGCGGCAAACCGCGCTGTGAGGCCGAGCGCATCCAGAAGCCGCAGCGACAGAGCTTCGTACTTGTTGGTGCAGACCGCGAGCGCGAATCCGCGCGACGAAAGCCGATCGAGCGCGGCTTCGAGTCCCGGATAGGGGCGCGAACGGTCGGCAATGTGCTCCTGATAATGCCCGATGTAGCGGGCAAACAGCGCGTCCATCGCGGCTTCCCCGGGAAATCGCCCGCGCTCGGAAAGCGCCTGCTCGAGCAGCGGGCGCACGCCGCCGCCGATCATCGGCCGCGCAGTTGCCGCCGGGATGGCGGGAATTCCTTCCGTTGCCAGGATCGCGTTAAGGGTGTGGATCAGGTCGGGCGCGGTATCGATCAGCGTCCCGTCCAGGTCGAAAACCACAATCGGGTCCGGGAGCATTTTGGGCATCGCGCCCTGCTACGGGGCCGCAGCCGCGAAATCAAGTCTTGCTGAAGTCCCGCGACGGGGGGCTAGGTTCCGGGCCTGATCGAGGCTAGACAGGCCGCCGGTTTTCCGACTGGACGCGCGCCTTCATCCCATGATCTCCAACGGCCAATGACCTCCGATGCCTTGAAACGGCAGGCTGCGGCCCGCGCGCTGGACTGGGTTCGTCCCGGCATGCGGCTGGGGCTTGGAACCGGCTCGACCGCGCGGCATTTCGTCGAACTGCTTGGCGACAGGGTCCGGGCCGGTCTGGATGTGGTGGGCGTGCCGACGTCGGAGGTGACTGCAGCCGATGCGAGGCGCGTTGGCGTACCGCTGGCCACCTTGGATCAATATCCGCAACTCGACCTGACGATTGACGGCGCCGACGAAATCGGCCCCGGCCTGGCGCTGATCAAGGGTGGTGGAGGGGCATTGCTGCGCGAGAAGATCGTGGCCGCTGCGTCGCAGCACATGATTGTCATTGCCGACGATTCCAAGCTTGTTGCGGTATTGGGTGCGTTTCCATTGCCGATCGAGATCGTACCGTTTGGCATCGCGGCGACCGAGCGGGCGATTGGTGACGTGTTGCGACGCCTGTCGCTGCCGGTGCGGATGACCTTGCGGGTCGACGCGGGCGGTCATCCTTTCGTCACGGATGGCGGCCACCGGATCATCGATGCGGCGATCGGACCGATCGCGCAACCGGGGGTACTTGCGCAGGGCCTGACGGCCATCCCCGGCGTGGTGGAGCACGGGCTGTTTCTCGGGCTCGCCCGTACGGCGATCGTTGCCGGTGCGTCGGGAATTCGTGTGATCGAAGAACGAATTGGGTAGTATGTTGAAGAAAATGACAGGAGTTTCTCCAATGAGCGTTCAACCGCTGATCCGGCTTTGCGCGGCCGCCTTCGCCGCGATCCTGCTTGTTGCGGCGCCGGCCAGAGACGCGCATGCGCAACCGAAACCGACACCCTCCCAGATTGCGCTGGCGAACCAGATCCTGGATGCCAAGCAATCGATGACCATTTTTGAAGCGATCGTTCCGGGGGTGATCGAAAAGTCCAAGAATACCTTGCTGCAGATGAATCCGAATCTGTTCAAGGATCTGAACGAGGTGGCCAACGAGATGCGCAAGGATTATTCGCCGCGCCTGGCGGCGTTGCGAAGCGAGATCGCGGCGCTCTATGCCTCCCGCTTCACCGAACAGGAACTGAAAGACACGCTCGCCTTCTACAAGTCGCCGCTTGGCAAGAAGCTCCTGACCGAAGAGCCCAACTTCGTCGAGAATTCGATGACGGCGGCGCAGGACTGGGCGATCAAGCTGAATGATGAAGTGCTCGCACGGTTCCGCACGGAGCTCCGTAAGAAGGGCCATCCGTTCTGACGGCATCGGACCGCGCGAGAGGCGGTAGGGGCGCGAGAGGCGAATGAGCGATTTCGACGTCGATCTTTTTGTCATCGGCGCGGGTTCGGGTGGCGTGCGCGCGGCGCGCATCGCCGCCAATCATGGCGCGACCGTCATCGTCGCTGAGGAATACCGGGTCGGCGGCACCTGCGTGATCCGCGGCTGCGTTCCGAAGAAGCTGCTCGTCTACGCGGCGCGCTTCGCCGACGAATTCGAGGACGCCGCGGGCTATGGCTGGACGCTGCAAAGGCCGGTTTTCGACTGGCCGACGCTGATCGCCAACAAGGACCGCGAAATCGCCCGGCTGGAAGCGGCCTATGTCGCCAATCTCGAACGCTCCAAGGTCAAGATCGTTCGAAGCCGGGCGATTCTCGAAGACGCTCATCGCGTGCGGCTGGTCGCAACGGGTGAGGTCGTGCGCGCGCGTCATATCCTGATCGCGACCGGCGGCTGGCCCTCGCTCGGTGCCGACATTGCGGGGCTCGAACATGTCATAACGTCGAATGAAGCGCTCGACCTCGCCGCGTTTCCGAAGCGGATCCTGATCCAGGGCGGCGGCTATATCGCGGTCGAGTTTGCCGGGATTTTCCATGGTCTCGGAGCGGAAGTGACGCTCGTCTATCGCGGCGACAACATACTGCGCGGCTTCGATGACGACGTGCGCGAGCATCTGCGTGGCGAGATGGAAAAGCGCGGGATCCGGATTCTGACGCGCAAGCTTGTCGAGGGGGTGGAGAAGGTCGACCACGGCCTTTGCGTTTCGCTGTCGGATCATGAAGCCGTGGTGGTCGATCAGGTCATGTTCGCGACCGGACGGCGGCCGAATGTGACCGGCATCGGGCTCGACCGCGCCGGCGTGCAACTGAACGAAAGGGGCGCGGTCAAGGTCGACCGGTATTCGCGCACGTCGGTGCCGCACATTTACGCCGTCGGCGATGTGACCGACCGCGTCAATCTCACGCCGGTCGCGATCCGGGAGGGGCATGCCTTCGCCGACACCGTGTTCGGCGGCAGGGAGGTGGCCGTCGACCACGCCGACATTCCGACCGCGGTTTTCTCGGAGCCGGAAGTCGGCGTGATCGGGCTGACCGAAATGGAAGCACGCCATCGCTATGCACGCGTCGACATCTACAAGTCGAGCTTCCGCACGCTGAAAATGACACTTGCGGCCCGCGATACGCGCTGCTTCTTCAAGCTCGTGGTGGACGGCGACAGCGACCGCGTGCTCGGCTGCCACATCATCGGTCCCGATGCGGGCGAAATGATCCAGCTCGTCGGTATCGCGATCAAGATGAACGCCACCAAGGCGGATTTCGACCGGGTGATGGCCGTGCACCCGACTGCCGCGGAGGAGCTGGTCACGATGCGCACCAAGGCCGCAACCTATGTGCGCGAAGCCGCCGAATAGCGGATCGCAATTTTCCTAGACCAGACGCGCGATGAGGGCGCCTACGCCATAGGCAACAAGGGCCGCGGTCATGCCGATGGCGAGCGTTTCGAGGCCGCATGCCCACCATCGGCGCGCCGACCAGCGGCTGCGAATAGAGCCGATGGCTGCGAACACGAATGCGGTGAGCACGATCGCGACCATGGCTGCGTTCGGGATTGCGAGCAGAAACGGTGCCAGCGGTACGAATCCGGCAACCACGAATGCGAGAAAGGTGTAGCCCGCGGCCCGCACGGGCGAGCGCGATGCGGCACCGATGCCGTATTCTTCCGCCAGCATCAGATCAACCCAGACGTCGCGCCGCGAGGTGATCAGCCGGGTCAGCGACTCCAGCGGCTCGCCGGCAAATCCCTTGGCCCGGAAAATCTCGCGGACTTCCTGGGTCTCGCCGTCCTTGTCGAGCCGGATGTGACGCAGCTCCTGGTCGCGCAGCTGAGCGGCCTGATCGGCAGCAGCCTTGGTCGCGGTGAAATTGCCTGCCGCCATTGAAAAACCGTCGGCGAGAAGATTGGCCATCCCAAGGATCAGCACGACCCGCGGCGAAAGGTCCGCGCCGATCGCGCCGGAGACGACGGCGAAGGTCGTAACGGTCCCATCGATTGCGCCGTAGACAGCGTCCGGCAGATAATTCGCCTTCGGTCCCTGGGCGAGACGTTGTGCGATAGCGTCGGGATCGTGTGAGTGTTCGAGTTGATCCGGCATGGGCTTGACCGTAGTTCTGTTGGCATGGGTGGTGTGACTTGCCCTTTTGAGCCAGCGTCAGCGCTGCATGATGTCTGCGGCGCGTGTCCAGCATGGCATTAGCCGGCCGTGTCGCCCATGCTAAAGTCCCTTTGTCGCAAATCACTTTCAGGTGCCGTTTTGATGATTTCGGTTATGCGATGTCGGATGTTCATGCTTGCCGGCGCCTTCCTGGCGGCCGGTCTGATCCATCCCGCATTTGCACAATCCGCGAAGTCGGACCTCGATCCACTGCTGCAGCGCGAAATCGTGGTCGGCACCAAGGAAGCGGCGCCATTCGCGATGAAAGGCCCGGACGGGCAGTGGACCGGTATCAGCATCGAGCTCTGGCGGCGGATCGCGGAGCAGCAGAAACTCAAATTCCGATTCCATGAAGAGGAAACCGTTCCCGGGCTGATCGACGCGGCTGCTCAGGGGAAAGTCGACATTGCGGTCGCGGCATTAACGGTGACGGCCGGCCGTGAGGAAATTCTCGACTTCACGTCCGCCTTCTATGGCACCGGACTCGGCATCGCGGTCGCGTCCGGCGAAGCAGCAAGCTTCGCACCGGTGATGCGGACGCTCACGTCCTTCAACTTTCTGCGGGCGGTGCTGGCGCTGATCGGTCTCGCACTCGTGGTAGGCTTCCTGGTCTGGCTGCTCGAACGCCGCCACAACGAGGAGTTCGGCGGCGGCGTCGCCAAGGGGCTCAGTTCGAGCGTCTGGTGGACCACGGTTGCCATGACCCAGCGCGGCATCGGCCAGCAGGGTCCCCGCACCATGCCGGGCCGCTTCGTGGCGATGCTCTGGATGGTCGGCTCGATCATCACCATCGCGGTCTTCACTGCGGCCATCACCTCAGCGCTGACCGTGAGGCATTTGCAGGGAGCGGTCCAGGGCGTGACCGACCTGTCAAAGGTGCGGGTCGGTGCGGTCGCCGGCTCCTCAACCGAGGAGACCCTGAGGAAATTGCGGATCGGGTTCGACAGTTTTCCGACCGCCAGGGACGGCCTGAAGGCGATCCGTGACGGCGAACTCGATGCATTCGTCTATGATCGGCCGCTACTGGCATGGACCATCAACCAAGATTTTCGCCGCAGCATCGAGTTACTCGACGTGGTCTTCGACCAGCAGCATTATGCCTTTGCGCTGCCATCGGGCAGCCCGCTGCGCAAGCCGGTCAGCGTGACGTTGCTGCGAGAAGTGCGAAGCCCCTGGTGGGGCGAGACGCTGTACCGCTATCTCGGCTCGAAAGGGCAGTAGCGGACCCGGATTTGGTCCGAAATGTCGTCGGAACGCGGGCGTGGCGGCTTGAACCAAGTGCCGCTATAACGCGCCCAAGACAGACGGGCCGCGGGAGATCGCCGTGGCCGCAGGAGTACCGATTATGCCGGAGCGTTGGACGCCGGAAAGCTGGCGCGCAAAACCCGTCGTGCAGGTGCCGGATTACCCGGACCTGGCCGCCCTCGCGGCCGTGGAAAAGCAGCTGGCGAGCTTTCCGCCGCTGGTCTTTGCAGGGGAGGCCCGCAGCCTGAAAAAGGCGCTGGCGCGGGTCTGCGCCGGGGAGGCTTTCCTGCTGCAGGGCGGCGATTGCGCCGAAAGCTTCGCCGAGCATGGGCCCAACAACATCCGCGACTTCTTCCGCGTCTTCCTGCAGATGGCGGTGGTGCTGACCTTCGCCGGCGGCTCGCCGGTGGTGAAGGTCGGACGCATCGCCGGCCAGTTCGCCAAGCCGCGCTCCTCGTCGACCGAAAAGCGCGGCGATGTGGAATTGCCGAGCTATCGCGGCGACATCATCAACGGCAACGACTTTACGCCGGAGGCGCGCATCCCCGATCCGCGCCGCCAGATCGAGGCCTATCGCCAGTCGGCGGCGACGCTGAACCTGTTGCGCGCCTTCGCGCATGGCGGCTACGCCAATCTTGCGACCGTGCATCAATGGATGCTGGGCTTCGTGAAGGATTCACCGCAGGCGCGGCGCTATGCGGAGCTGGCCGATCGCATCTCCGAGGCGCTCGGCTTCATGCGCGCCTGTGGCCTCGATCTCGAAAGCCATCCCGAGCTGCGCACCACCGATCTCTACACCAGCCATGAGGCGCTGCTGCTCGGCTTCGAGGAAGCGATGACACGCGTCGATTCCACCAGCGGCGACTGGTACTGCACCTCCGGCCATATGGTCTGGATCGGTGACCGCACGCGGCAACCCGATCACGCCCATGTCGAGTTCTGCCGCGGCATCAAGAACCCGATCGGGCTGAAATGCGGACCCTCGCTCAAGCCCGACGAACTGGTCCGGCTGATCGATATCCTCAATCCCGACAACGAGCCCGGCCGGCTGACGCTGATCGGCCGCTTCGGCAACGAAAAGGTCGGCGAGCATCTTCCGGCGCTGATCCGGGCGGTGAAGCGGGAAGGCCGAAATGTCGTATGGTCCTGCGACCCGATGCATGGCAACACCATCTCGTCGGTGTCGGGCTACAAGACGCGGCCCTTTGACCGCATCCTCGACGAGGTGAAGGAGTTCTTCGCCGTGCATGCGGCGGAAGGGACTTATGCCGGCGGCGTTCATCTCGAGATGACCGGACAGAATGTCACCGAATGCACCGGTGGGGCACGCGCGATCTCGGATGCCGAACTCAACGACCGCTATCACACCTTCTGCGATCCGCGTCTCAACGCCGAGCAGTCGATCGACATGGCCTTCCTGGTTGCGGAGTTGCTGAAGAAGGAACGCGCGGTTCACGCCAAGCCGCTGCCGCAGGTGGCGGGGCTGTAGCGTCTTCGGCCGGCGCGGTGGACGTCGACAGCACCAGTCAGCGCGCCAGCACCACCTCGCCGATCAGCGACGAGTGATCCCACGGCACCTGCTTTCCGCCGGTGTCGGCTATCACGTCGGCGCGGACCCGCCGCATCAGGATGGCGATGTCGAGGCCCGGCGTGGAAAGATGCTTCAGAATGCCGGTCGTGAACGGGCTGTTTCTTCCCTCGCCGTCGAGCGCGATCGCGTCCGGCTGCGTGGCGAAGCTGATCATGGTGCCGATTGCGCTCTGGATGGTCGCAAGTCCGGTGCCGACACTCGACGAACGCGCCCCCAGCGAGCGCCGCAACGAGCGCGATAGCGGATTGTCGCGGCAGGCGTCGAGGAAAACCAGATTGACGCGCTGTTCCGTCTCCATCTGCGCCAGCACCTGATGGACGTCGATGGTCTCGAACGGAAGATCGCCCGCGCGCTCCAGCTTGCTGTCGACCGGCAGCAGATAGTTCTTGCCGCCGACCTGCAGGCCATGCCCGGCATAGTAGAACAGCGCGAGTTTGGCGCCGTCGAGCTTGCGGCCGAATTCGCGAACCTTGTCTTCCATGCTGCGCCGGTCGACATCAATGCCCTCGACCACCTCGAACCCGATCTTGCGCAGCGCGGATGCGATGTCGCCGGCGTCGTTGGCCGGGTTGTTCAGCGGTGTCGAGTGCCGGTACTTGCCGTTTCCCAGCACCAGCGCGACGCGCCGCTGGGCCGGCGCGACTGCGGTAGCCGTCGCGTTTGACTCTGACCGCTCCGCCGCCGGCGGCGTCACGGTTTGGGGTGCGTCAGCGGCCACCTTGGTTTCGGCGGCGGGTGGATGCGATTCCGCCAGCTTGCGCTCAACGCGCCGGATGCCTTCGGTCGCTTCTGCCTCCGCAGCGGGACTGCCGCGCAGCCCAAGCTCGATCGCCTTGCGAAAATCGGACAGTGCAAGGTCCAGTTCGCCTCGTCCTTCATGACTGATCGCACGGTTCTTGTAGGCGACAGCAAAGGTGGGTGACCGACGGATAACCTCGTGCAGTTCGGCCAGAGCGCGGTCGAACATGCCCTTGCGATTGAAGACATAGCCGCGAACATTCTGCGCGCCCGCGTTGGACGCATCGAGCCGGAGCGCTTCGTCGGTATCGGCCAGCGCCCGATCGTAGTCGTCCGTCAGCGCGTGCAGCGCGGCTCGGTTTACATAGGCGCTCACCGATTTCGGATCGAGCCTGATCGCATCGCTGGCATCGGCGATGGCGGGCCCATAATTCTGCTTGCTGTAATGGGCGAGGCATCGAGTCAAGAAATAGCCCGCCTGGCTCGGATCGAGCCGGATACTCTCGGTCGCGTCGGCGATAGCGCGGTCCGAATCATTGATCTGCCGGTAGGCGAGCGCGCGTTGATGATACGTGATCGCAAGCGTTCTGCCGCTGAGTGCGCCCGACGCGATCACCGTGCTGCAAGCGCTGATCACGCTGTTCGGCGCACTGGCGCGGTTGGAGCAGATGGCCTGTTCCTCGGCCGGGACCTGGGGAATGACGGGTGCGGCAATCGCTGGCGGCGGGGAGGCGGGCACCGGCTGCACCGTCGGCACCGCTCTCGCCGCGGCCGCCTGTGCAAGCGCGGCTTGGCTTTGCTTGAGATTCTCGACCGAAGGCTTGTGACCGCGTGCGATCGCAAGCCGGTATTCGGCGATGGCCTTCTGATAATGCCCTTGTTCGTGATAGACGATGGCCCGGTTGCCGTAATAATCGCCCTGCTTCGGATTGAGCCGGATCGCCTGGTTGAAGTCGACCAATGCCTTGTCGAAATCCCGCATCAGGCCGTAGGTTAAGCCGCGGCTGTTGAAGGCGTCGGCGACGCGCGGCTCAAGCCTGATTGAATGATTCAGGTCGGCGAGCGCGCGCGGGAAATCGCGAACATTGGCGTAGGAGAAGCCGCGCAGCCGATACGCGGCGCCATAAGCCGGAATCTGCCGGATCGCTTCGCTCGCCTCTGCGATGGCAGCCTGGTGCTCCTGTTTCTTGGAATACGCAAATCCGCGCGCATAATAGGCGTTGGCCAGCACCTGGCCGCGGAGTTTGCGCGACTGGATCAGGCGCGTGCAGGCGGCGAGGGCGGCGTCGGGCGCGACGCCAAGATTGAAGCAGATTTTCTGATCATTGGCCTGCGCCGGCGCCGCGGTCGCAAGCGCAAGGACCATGATGGCACTCAGAAGCATTGCACGCATGGCCCGCTCCCTGGTGACGTAGACTCGCGGCAATGTCGTCTCGAGACGACCGCTCCGGCCTTGGTCGCATGGTATCGTGGTCCGGTTCACCAGCCTACCGGGAAAATACGAGGTCGTGTTGCCTGCTGGCCCGCCGCGTCCACCAGGGCTTCCTCCCGGCGTTGGTTCACACCGCATGAATCCGTCCTGCAATTGGCTTCCCATTAACGCTGCGGCGCGAGAGAGCGGGCGTTCGTCCCGGAAGAAACCATTTGCAGACATTTTGAATCGAAATTGATCCGCAGGTGCGCGGGTAAAAAAAAGCGCATGGGGGATGCAGGGGGCAATCGTGGCGCGTCGGACAAATCCGGCCACGGCGGTTACGGCGATCGCGGTCATGCTCGGCATGATCGCGATCGCGGACGCCGCGCGGGAGCAGGGTCCGCGCTGGCCGAGCATCTGCGAGCCGCAATCGCCGAACCTGGCCGCCGCCGACACCAATTCACGGAAAGCCGCTACCGTCAGCGCCGCGCAGAAGCCCGCGACGGCGACACGCACTGGCTGTGTATCAGCACGACGCCCGGCAGCTTCGCCGGCGAGATTCCGGAAGACGGACAGTGGGCGGGCTATGAGCTCGATGCCGCGCTGGGTCGTTCAAGTTCGGACCCTATCCGACCGGTGGCTCTTTCTGATTTAGTTGCCGCGGTGAGGGGCGCTTGGCATGCAACGAATTTTCAGAGCGACGCTGAACACCGTGAACGGGCTGCGTGCCGCGGCGTCGAGCGAGGCGGCGTTCCGGCACGAGCTGATTGCGCTTGCGCTTGCGGTGCCGCTTGCGCTGGTGATAGGCGCAACGGCCTGGACCGCGCTGGCGCTGATCGGCGTCATACTTGCGGTGATGATTGTGGAACTGCTGAACACCGCGATCGAGAAGCTCGCCGACCGGGTCACGCTGGACCACGATCCGATGATCGGGCGGGTCAAGGACATGGGCTCGGCAGCCGTAGGGCTCTCGCTGCTGATTGCGGTGCTGGTCTGGCTGCTGGCGATCTGGGAACGGTTGGCGGGTCTGCTTTGACAGCCGCGCATTGCGGGTTGCGGCCGGCCCGCGCTAAACGTTCAGCATGAACACCCGCCCCGCAGACCGCCTCTCCATTGCGCTCGCCCAGCTCAATCCGGTAGTCGGCGATGTCTCCGGCAATGCCGCGAAACTGCGTGCGGCACGTGCCACGGCTGCGGACGCGGACCTGATCCTGTTCCCGGAATTGTTCATCGCCGGCTATCCGCCGGAAGACCTCGTGCTGAAACCGGCCTTCCAGGCAGCCTGCCGCGCCGCCATCGAGGACCTGGCGCGCGAGACTGCGCAAGGCGGCCCGGCCATGATCGTCGGCACGCCATGGCTGGAGGACGGCAAGCTCTACAATGCCGCTGCCTTGCTCGATGGCGGCCGCATCGCAGGATTGCGCTTCAAGGTCGATCTGCCGAATTACGGCGTGTTCGACGAAAAGCGGGTCTTTGCGGTCGGTCCGATGCCGGGACCCATGAATTTCCGCGGTGTGAGGCTTGGTGTTCCGATCTGCGAGGATATCTGGGGACCGGAGCCCGCCGAGTGCATCGCCGAGACCGGTGGTGAAATCCTGCTGGTGCCGAACGGCTCGCCCTATCGGCGCGGCGTGGTCGATCAGCGGCTCAGCGTCGCGGTCGCGCGGGTGAAGGATACCGGCCTGCCGCTCGTCTATCTCAACCAGAATGGCGGACAGGACGAGCTGGTGTTCGAGGGCGCCTCCTTCGTCCTCAATGCCGATGCCTCGCTCGCCGCGCAGCTCCCGCCCTTTGCGGAGGCTGTGGTGACGACCCATTGGCGACGCAAGGCCGACGGCTGGCATTGCGAGCCGGGCGAGATTTCGCCGTTGCTGCCGCAGGACAAGGCCGATTACAGCGCCTGCATGCTGGGCTTGCGGGATTACGTCGGAAAGAACGGATTTCCCGGCGTCGTGCTCGGATTGTCGGGTGGTGTCGATTCCGCTCTCGTCGCAGCGATCGGCGTCGATGCGCTCGGCCGCGACCGGGTCCGCGCGGTGATGCTTCCCTACAGGTTCACATCGGAAGAGTCGCTGAAGGATGCGGCCGATGTCGCCCGTGCCCTGGGTATCCGCTACGACGTGCTGCCGATCGAGAGCGCCGTGCTCGGGCTCGAAAAAAGTCTGGCGCCGCTGTTCGAAGGTTTGCCGCGCGACGTGACGGAAGAAAATCTGCAAGCGCGTGCGCGCGGCACCATCGTCATGGCGCTGTCGAACAAGTTCGGCTCGATGGTCATGACAACCGGCAACAAGTCGGAAATGTCGACCGGCTATGCCACACTCTACGGCGACATGAATGGCGGCTTCAATCCGATCAAGGATCTCTACAAGACCGAAGTCTTCCGCCTGAGCGCGCTGCGCAACACCTGGAAGCCTGACGGTGCGCTTGGACCCGGCGGCGTCGTGATCCCGCAGAACGTAATCACCAAGCCGCCGACTGCCGAATTGCGCGAAAACCAGAAGGATCAGGATTCGCTGCCGCCTTACGACATTCTCGATGGCATTCTGGAACGGCTGGTCGAGAAGGAGCAGCCGATCGCCGAGATCGTGGCGGCGGGCTACGATGTCGCGGTCGTGACGCGCGTCGATCGCATGCTCAATCTCGCCGAATACAAGCGAAGACAGGCGGCGCCCGGCGTGAAGGTAACGCTGCGCGGCTTCGGCCGCGACCGCCGCTATCCGATCACCAACAGGTTCCGCGATTCCGGGACGCCGTTGGCGAAGCCGGATTCGTCGATCGTCAGCGGCACACCGACAAGATCGGAAGCGTTCGATTTTTGATCCTGCAACTTGGGGTGCAGCGCAATCCCCGCTGCAATTGCCTCGGTCCGCGGTTTCGCACTGCGAACGCCTGCTCGACGTTTGAAGCATCTACCGGAAAAGACGATGCATTCGATAGGAATAATCGCTTTGATTTGTGATAGGAGTTTGGAATATCCATCCTGACAAATGCACCTCGCCCGCCATTCTTGCGGTGGACGTGGTGCAGCAAGCACTCAAGACCGAACACTCAATAACGAACAATGACGCGCCATGATGCGCGCTTGGGAGGACAAATGAAGATTGCAGCCCTGGGAATCTCGGTTCTTGTCGCCGGCGCCATGTCGCTCGCCGTTGTCGCTTCGGCGTCCGCGCAGACCTATCCTGAAAGGCCCATTCGCGTGGTCGTTGGCACCGGAGCCGGCGGCGTCGGGGACATCATGATCCGGGCGATCGGGGAGCAGTTGAGCAAGTCGCTGGGTCAGCCGCTTGTGATTGAAAACCGGACGGGCGGCGCCTTCAACATTCCAGCCAAGGCCTGTGCAGAGGCGAAGCCGGATGGCTACACGATTTGCCTGCTCCCGGGTGAGCCGGTGACCTACAACGAATATCTGTTCAAGAATATCGGTTTTGACCCGCGCAAGGATTTCAGGCCGATCACGAATATCTTCTTCTTCACGCAGGCCTTTGCGGCGAACAAGTCGCTTGGCGCCAAATCGGTAGACGAACTGGTCGCCTATTCGAAGGAGAAGCCGGGCACGCTCAGTTACTCCGCACCCGGCCTGTCGCATGCGCAATATGTCGAATTCCTGAAAAAGACCGCGGGTGCCGATCTGGTCCGCGTGCCGTTCAAGGGCGGCGGCGACGCAGTGACCGGATTGTTGTCGAATACGACGCCGGTGGTGTTTCTCGGGCTCGGAAATGTGTTGTCCTATATCGAAGCGGGAACGGTGGTTCCGTTTGCGGTCGACGGCGAGACGCGCAGCCCGCTCATTCCCGAAACTCCGACGATCCGTGAACTCGGCTACAAGGGCGACATCACCCGCAGCTATATGGGCTTGTTCGCGCCGGCCGGAACGCCGGATGCGGTCATCACCACGATACACAAGGCCGTGGTCGACGTGCTGAAGGACCCGCAATTTCAAAAGCAGCACGCAAAGCGCGGCATCGAATTCGTTGGCAACACGCCGGACGAATTTGCGGCTTTCATCGCCAAGGATCGCGGGGCGGCCGAGCGCGTCGTCGATGCGGCGGGGATGAGAGCCAAATAGATGCGGGCTGCGGTTCTCGAGCGGCACGGCGGCCCTGACGTTCTCAGGGTCGTCGAGCGGGCGAAGCCCGTGCCGGGTCCCGGAGAGGTCCTGGTCGAGGTCGCCGCCTGCGGCCTCAATCACGGTCTCGACGGACGAACCCGCGCGAATGGCGCGGGGCGAACCATTGCGTTTCCGCTGGTGCTTGGCAGCGAAATCGCGGGCCGCGTCGTCGAGGCAGGTCCCGGCGTGGCGGAAGGCTGGTTGCGGCGGAACATCCTGATGACGCCCTGGCTGGCGGAGTTTTCGGCATCGGGCGAATACCTTCCGCAGGAACGTCACAAGCCGTTTCTGCTCCGCGGGGTTCATCTTGACGGCGGCAATGCTGAATACGTGGTCGCGAAAATCGCCGAATTGATCCGGCTTCCCGACGACGCCGATCTGATCGAGGCCGCGGCGCTGCCGGTCAGCTATTCGACCGCGGCCCACATGCTGGCGCGCGCGGGGCTGTCGGAGGGCGAGACTGTCCTCGTTCTGGGCGCAGCCGGCACCGTCGGGATCGCAGCGATCCAGCTGGCCAAGGCGGCTGGCGCCCGTGTGATCGCCGCGGCAAGTTCGGCGGAGAAGCGGGCGAAAGCTCTCGAGCAGGGCGCCGATTCCGTGATCGACTACAGCGGCCCCGACTGGGCGGCCAGGGTGATGGCGATCACGGAATCGCGCGGTGTTGACGTGGTGATCGAGCATGTCGGCAAGGCCACTTTCGCAAACAGTCTCGCCTCGCTCGCGATGGGAGGCCGCGTCGCGGTTTGCGGTGCGAGCAGTGGACACCAGCTCGAATTCGACGCCCGGCCGCTCTGGCGCAAGAACGCCTCCATCGTCTTCGTGAATTCAGGATCGGACAGCTCCTTGCGCCGGGTGGTTTCTCTCTGGTGCGAGCGAAAGCTGAAGCCAGTCATCGCCGGTGTGTTTCCGCTCGACCAGATTTCAAACGCTCATGAAATGCTGTCGAGCCGGGACATCATCGGCAAGGTCGTCCTCAAGATCAAAGCATCGGATTCGTGATGCCGGAGTTGCTCCATGATTATTGATTCCCATGCCCATATGGCGGACCCGAAATTCTTCGACCGCATGGGCAAGACGTTGCCCAAGAGCATGCTCGATCCGCAGATCCTGCTGGACGAGCAGGCAAAGGCGGGGATCGATATCAGCGTCATCAGCGGGCCGCGGGTGATGGAAGTCGGCGTCGATGCGGGACGTCTCGACCCGACCGAGGTTGCGAAGGAATACAACGACTTCGTCGCGAATCTGACCGCGCGCCACAGCAAGAGTTTCGTCGGTCTCGGCATCGCTCACGCCTTCGCCGACGACAAGATGCTGGGCGAGATGGAGCGCGCCTTCAGGCAGTTGAAGTTGCGGGGTTTCCTGGTGGTTCCGCGATACCAGGACGAGTTCATCGACTCCAGGCGCGCGGACTCGTTCTTTGCGCTTTGCGAGAGTCTTGGCGCGGTGGTCTTCGTTCACAATGCGGACGGGTGCCTGAGCCAGGAATACATGCAGGACAATCGCCTTGTGGAACTGGTCGGCCGGCCGAACGAGATGACCCTGCTCGCGGCGCGTCTCGTCTTTGCAGGTCATATGGAACGATTTCCCAAGCTGAAGCTCTTTCTGGGACGCACCGGCGGCGCCATCACGATGTATGCGGGCCGGATCCAGGAAGGGTGGGTGACCCGGATTTCCCGCAGCGACGGGATTCCGCCATGGGGGTCCGACAATCTGAAAAACTCGTTCATGGACTCGCTGTCGAAGATCTACTTCGACACCCAGACCTTCCATCCGCCCGCAATCCGGTGTGCCGTCGACACGGTTGGCGCAAGTCAGGTGCTGCTCGGTACGGATTTTCCGCCAGTCCCGCACAGCCTGCTCGAATCCGTCGAGGATGTCCGCCGGTCCGGCATTCCCGAACAGGATGTGGCTGCAGTGCTCGGCGGAAATGCGAGGACCCTGTTTGCGATCTGAGCGGGTCGTTCGAAAGAGCGCGCGGTGCTGCGACCGCGCGCGCGTCGATCAGTCGTTCGGCAGGAATTTCGGACCGACCGAGCGGATCGGCTTTTTCGGTGCGTTCGGATCGACCGGTTCCGGCTGCGCGGGCGCGGCGGCCGTTGCAGGGACGGGCGCTGAGCCCTTTTTCTGTCCGGGTGGAAGGATCGGGCGGCCCTTGGCGTCGCGAGGCGCGTTCATGACCTTCGCGCGCTCTTCGGTGACCACGATGTCGCCCTGTTCGAGCAGGGTCTGCGTGCGCGGATCATCCTTCACCGCATTGGCCCAGCTTTCCCCCGGCGCCTTGCAGGTGCAGGCGCCGTTCCATTCTGTCTTGTATTTGAAGGCGTTGGGAATTTCGGTGTAAAGCTGCCCCGCGGTCGAGACTGCCTGTCGCATGTCCTCGCCGGATGTGCGGTGCGAGAACAATTGCACCTCCGCGGCGGGACACATGCGCTGGCAGGTCAGTTCGTCGTCTCGGAAACGATCCTGCGAGGTCGAGAACGAAATCGGGAAGAAATAGCCGTCGCAGGTCCGAACACAGACCGTGCGAAATCCGCCACCGCCGATGCCGGGATCCTGTTCGGGACCGGAGGTCGAACCCGGTCCGCCGAACAATTGCTCGAAGAAGTTTCCGGGCGCCGCCCGCGCCGCCTGGGCGCGATATTGCGGGCCGCAATCATTCTGGGCGAGCGCGCCGATCACGGCGCGACGCTGCCCGTCGCGCTCCATGCCCGAGCCCGCGCCCTGCAGTCGTTGCAGGTCGCTCTGAACCCGCGCGAGATTGGCGCGCATCTGCTGAATCTGATTGTTCAGAGGCCCGCATTTGTCCGAGCGGCCGAGACCGCCGAAAAGCTGGAAGAAGCCGGAAGCCTCGCAGCCGAGCCGGCGCGCCTGCGCCTGGGTGCGGTCGAGCTCGGCCTGCTGGCGGCCCATGGCCTCTTCATAGCGCCGGATCTGCTCGCCGCGCGCGGGGTCGCCGCCTCCACCGATCGACGAAAGCTGCGCCTCGAGCCGCTGGCAGGTCTGCTCGCGGGCGCTGATCGTGACGCCGGGCGGCGGATAATATTGTGGCTGAGGCTGCGGCAATTGCTGCGCAATGCCCGGGCTTGCGCTAGCGGCAAGCGCCAGCGCCACGAGAGCGTATTGTCGGGCCAATCTGGTCATGAATCCCCGCCGAACGACGCCCCTGCATGCCCCGCGAATAAGGCGACCGGATGGTTATCAAATGCCTCGCAGCCGCGTAAAGCGGCAAAAGTCGCCATCAGGAGCGTTCCGGCGTGCCCTGGTCCTCCGGCAACGCAATTTCCTGGCCGTCTCGCGCCTCCGCCCGAAGGTTCCAGAGAATGCCGGCGAGGATGATGGCGGCGCCCACGAATACCAGCAGGTCCAGCGACTCGTTGAAGAACAGGAAGCCGACCAGCGCGATGAGCGGAACCCGCAGGAAGTCGAGCGGCACCACGACGCTGGCGTCGCCGTAGCGAAACGCCCTTGCCATGCAATAATGCGCCGCCAGCCCGGATACGCCGACGCCCGCGATCGGCAGCACTTGCGAGGATTCGAATCGCAGGAAAAACAGCGGGTCGCTGCCGGCCAGCGCGAGCGGCAGCTGCATCAGGTTCATCCAGAACACGATGCCGAAGGTCGTCTCGGTCGACGTCATCTGCTTGGTGCAGACGTTGAACACCGCATACAGGAACGAAGCGACGAGCACGAGCAGCGCCGCGGGCTGGAACGCGATCAGCCCCGGCCGCAGGATGACGAGGCAGCCCACGAAACCGAGCACGATCACCACGATGCGTCCGGACGTCAGCTTTTCGCCGAGGATCACGATCGCAAGGATCAGGACCCAGACCGGGAGCGTGAATTCCAGCGCGAATACCGTTGCGAATGGCAGCAGCGTCAGACTGGTTGCCCAGCACAGCTGACCGACCAGATGCACGCTCGACCGGAATACATGCATGGGGAGGCGCCTGGTGGGCAGGTCGGCGCGCAGGCTTGGCCGGACGGCAAGCAGCATCAACAGAATGAAGATCGCGCCGGCGCAGCGGATGACGAGAATCTCGAAGACCGAAATCGAGCCGGCCAGCACCCGGATGGAAACCGCAAGGATCGTGAACGAGAACAGCGTCCCGGTCATCCAGAGCACGACGCGGACGATGTTCTGCAAAGCCACGGCGGCCTCGTCTCTTTATGTCCGGCCCGGGATGCCGCGCGTTATTCGGCGTCGGGCTGATTTTCGGGACGAGCCTTGTCGAAAGCGGGCAGCCTGGCGCAGGCCGCGTCAACGCCCGCAATCTTCGGAAACGCATCAAGCGACACCTTGAACCGGCGCGCGTTGAAGATCTGCGGCACCAGACAGACATCGGCCATGGTGACGCGGGATCCGAACGAATAGGGACCCGGCGCGATCAGCGACTCGATCGCTTCAAAGCCGGCCAGTACCCAGGAGCGATACCATTCGTCGACGGTCGCCTGGTCGTGACCGAGCTTTTTCAGCGCATTCAGGGTGACGAGATTGTTGAGCGGGTGAATGTCACAGGCGACGATTTCCGAAACGGCGCGGACACGCGCGCGATCGAGCGCATCGACCGGCAACAGTGCGGGTTCCGGGTAGACCTCGTCGAGATATTCGAGGATCGCGAGCGACTGGATGATGGTGTTGCCGTTCGACAGCGTCAGGGCAGGAACCCGCATCTGCGGATTGATCGCTCGGAACCCGGCCGTCTTGTGCTGGCCGCCGTCGCGGGTCAGATGAACCGGCACCATCTCATAGGGCTGATCCTTCAGGTTGAGCGCGATGCGGACCCGGTAGGCCGCCGACGAGCGGAAATAGGTATAGAGTTTCACGGCAGCGTTTCCTCGAATCTGCAGGTCATTCCCGGCTGGAAAGGCCGCGCCGGAACCGTTCCTGACTTCCGGATTTCCAGCTTCGACATCGGACGCGCCCGGCACCACGAACCGGGAGGACCAAACGTGAAGGGGGGCACCTTGTCCAGTCCCGTCGCGCGATGCCCCGCATGCACTACCGGTCGGGATCCTCGATCGCCTCGGCGGCGAGCGGCTTCGCTCTCCGGATGAGCTGTTGCAGGGCCCGTGTGAATGCATCGCGGTCGGCGGGGTCGATCGCCTCCGTCAGGTGTCGGGAAAAATCCATCGCGCCCGGTGCAAGATCGTCGTAGATGGCGCGGCCTTCGGGGGTCAGCGACAGGAACGACTCGCGCAGATCGGAACGATTGACGCGTCGCACAACAAGCCTGCGCTTCTCCAGCAGAGCCACCGCCCGCGACACCTTCGTCTTGTGCATGTGGCTATGCTCGCCGATCGCCTTGCCCGTCATCGTCTCGAACTCGCCAAGCGTGACCAGCACGCGCCATTCCGGCACGCCGATCCCGTAGCGTTCGGCGTAGAGCCGCGACAGCGCCTGGGAGACCAGCGTCGCCACGACATTGAGCTGATAGGGGAGGAATTGTTCGAGCTTGAGCGGGGCGTCCCGGCTGGACCGCCCTTCGCCGACAGCGACCGATTCCCTTGCCTGCGTCGTCATGATCGGAGTTCGTCATCACCCGCCCGCCACAGCGGACCTTGCGACCATGGCGCAACTTGCGGGGGCGTGCAACGGGACCCCGGCGGGTTGACAAGGAAGCCGGGCTCGGTGAGCAAGTGGTCGGACTGGGCGCCGGGGTATCGTATGGCGAAATTCGAGACCGCGAAAGAAGCCGAGGCCGCTGCGCGCGCCTTCGACCTGAAGCAATTGCCGGCGGACTTCATCGACGACCCGTACCCCTATTACCATGCACTGCGCGAGCATGATCCGGTCCACCGCATGCCCGACGGCAGCTATATCATCACCCGCTACGACGATTGCGAGACGCTCTACAAGGATGCGAAGACCTATTCGTCCGACAAGAAGATCGAGTTCCATCCGAAATACGGCGACTCGCCGCTGTTCGAGCACCACACCACCAGCCTCGTGTTCAACGATCCGCCGCTGCATACTCATGTGCGGCGCGCGATCGCCGGCGCATTGTCGCCGCGCGCCATCGCAGAGATGGAGGTCGGTCTGATCGAACTGGTTGACCGGCTGCTCGATTCGTTGGAACGCAAAGGACAGGCGGACCTGATCGAGGATTTCGCCTCCGCCATTCCGGTCGAGATCATCGGCAACCTGCTCGGCGTGCCGCACGAGGAGCGTGGCCCGTTGCGCGGCTGGTCGCTCGCGATTCTCGGCGCTCTTGAACCGGTGCTGACCGCCGCGCAGGTCAAGGCCGGGAACGATGCCGTGGGTGAATTCCTCGCCTATCTGAAAATCCTGACCGACGAGCGCCGCCGCAATCCCGGCGATCCCGACAAGGATGTGCTGACGCGCCTGATCAACGGCGAGCATGACGGTCGCAAGCTGACCGAAACCGAGCTTCTGCAGAACTGCATTTTCATCCTCAATGCCGGCCATGAGACCACGACCAACCTGATCGGAAACGCGCTCTACACGCTCCTGCAATGGCCGGGCGAGAAAGCCCGGCTGATGGCCGATCCCTCGCTGATGCGGTCGGCGGTGGAGGAGGTGCTGCGGTTCGAGAGCTCGAACCAGCTCGGCAACCGCAGGGTCGTCGCCGATACGGTCCTGGGCGGCGTGCCGATGGAGGAGGGTGACCTGATCACCATCGCCATCGCCGCTGCCAACCGCGACCCGAAATATTTCCCCGATCCCGACCGCTTCGACGTCGGCCGCACGCCCAACCGGCATCTGGCCTTTGCAAGCGGCATTCATGTCTGTGCCGGGATGAACGTAGCGCGGCTGGAAGGACGGATCGCGCTGGAGCGGTTTCTCGCGCGCTTTCCGGACTACCAACTCACGGGTGCGCCGGTGCGCTCGCCGCGAGCACGCTTCCGCGGATTCGTCGCACTCCCGGCCCTGGTTGGATAGCGCGGCCGCTACTCGGCGGCGATATTCGTTTCGAGAGTGGGCATCGCCACTGCTGCGACCTGGTCGCGTCCACGCGCCTTGGCGAGGTAAAGACCCTCATCGGCGCGCTTGATCAGTGCGGAAATGTCCGGCTGGCTCAGCGTCGCCTCCGCGGCGCCGATGCTGAGCGTGATCGGGAGCGTCCGCGTCCCGACGACCAGCGGATTGTCGCGCGCGATCTCGCACAGCCGCGCACCCAGGATCATGGCTTTCTGCAGGTCGCTTTCCGGCAGCAGCATCATGAATTCGTCGCCGCCAAGACGTCCGAGCGAATCGGACCGGCGTATGGTGCGCGCAAGCAGTTGCGCGACATGCACGATCGCGAGATCGCCGACATCGTGTCCGTTGCGGTCGTTGATCGACTTGAAGCGGTCGATGTCGATCGTCAGCAGCGACAAGGAGCGATGGTAGCGCTGGAACCGGCTCCATTCCATTTCGGCGAGATGCTGGAAATGCCGCCGGTTGAACAGACCCGTCATGCCGTCGGTGGTCGCGAGCCGCGTCAGTTCCTCCGCTTGGCGCACAAGGTCCGTCACATCTGTATACGTGATCATGCGGCCGCCCTCCGGCAGCACGGCGCATTGCGAACGGATGGTGCGGCCGCCATGCGCGGGCACATCGCTTGGCCGCGTGTCCCCTGACCGGATGCGGTCGATGCGCGTCTCGATGAAGGCGTCGAGCGTTTCCGGCGGCAGTCCATAGGCATCGCTGACGCGCGCATCGCTCACCAGTTCGGAAAACGCCGGCTGACGCGCGACAACCTCATCCGGCACATTCCAGAGCCTGCGCGCCGCGCGGTTCATGAATTGCGCGTTCAAGTGAGGATCGAGCAGGACAACCCCCTGTTCAACCTGGTCGAGCGCGGAACGCAGCACTTCGAGTTTGTCCGTGTAGCGCACGATGTCCGTAACATACGTATAGGTCAGCATGCGTCCGCCCGACGGCAGCCCGGTGCATTGCAGCCGCACCACCTCTCCGGATTGCAGCCGAAGATCGCGCGCGAGCGGGCTGCCGGATCGGATTTGCGCCTTGCGTTGGGCGATATAGGCTGCGAGGGCGATTTCGGAGATTTCATAAGCGTGGGTGTCCCAGCCATGCCGCAGCAGCGCATCGAAGCTGGGCCGCGCGTCAGCGACGCTGTCGGGTAGCCGCCACATCCGCCGGAAAGCCCGGTTGATGAATTCCGCGCGCAGCTCATGATCGAGCAACACGATGCCGACCGCGATCTGGTCGAGCGCAGACATCAGCCGGATCAGCGCGCCGGCCCCAAAAGCACCGGGCAAATCCTGCGGGATATCGCCGGGTATCCGCGGCGCGAGCGCGGTCGTCGCGGTTGCTCGATCGCGATCGTATTGCAGGGTTTCGATCCGAACGCCGACACGGTCGCCGCTTTGCCAGACCAGGCTGCAGCGCAGATCGGGTTCGTCGCCATCCAGGATGAGATCGAAGGTTTCCGGAATCGACACCGGCGGCGCAGCGTTCAGTGCATCGACCTGCAGGCACGCGCCGTTGGTGGACAGGTTGCGCAGGCTGCAGGACAATGTCTGGCCGTCGTCGAAGACGAGCCGGCCGCGCTGCAGCGTCGAATAGCGATCGGCCAGTCGTCGATTCTCCATGGCCCAGCTCCGTCGGTATCCGCAGCGGGGCAACGCGCGACCGTCGGAAGGGTGCCGCAGGGTCTCTGTCATGGTGACCGGACCGTTAAGGCGAGCCTTGATTTACGAATGGTGGCGTGCGTGTCTCGTCGGGCGTCAGGCGGCGCAGAACAACATGAGCGCACAGGAGCGTGCGACCGATGACGGGCGCGACGGAAGGCATGGTCGGCGGCGGCTATTACGACGCTCATTCATCGTTTCAGGCCAGAACGGCCGCAAGCGTTACGGAATTGCTGCAGCAGGCTACGGCGGCGCTGGCTATGCCGGCCGGCGGCCAGGTCATGGTGGCCGATTACGGCTGCTCGGAGGGTCGCAATTCCATGGCAACGATCACCGCCGCGCTTGGGCTGCTGGCGGCGCGCGGCGCGAAAGATTTTATCGTACTGCACAACGATCTGCCTACCAACGACTGGAATACGCTTGCGAGAAACCTCGCATCCCCCGGCAGCTATCTCGCGCAATATTCGCAGGTGCGCGCGTTGTTTGCTCCGCGTGGATTCTTCGAGCGGGTCACGTTGCCGGGCAGTGTCATACTCGGTACTTCAGGTTCCGCGGCGCATTGGCTGTCGCGCCAGCCGCCGGACCTCGACATGCCGCGCTCGCTGTATCGCTCCGATGCGCCGCCATCCGAGCTTGCGAAGATATTGAATCAGTCCGCCGCAGACTGGCGAGCCTTTCTCGAGGCGCGGGGTGAGGAATTGCAGCCGGGTGGGGTGCTGCTGGTGCAGATGCTCGGCTCCGACGGATCGGCGGACCCCGTGCGGGTGAGCGCCGCGGGGCTGTTGAAACTCATGAATGAATGCGCGCTTGCGCTTGTCGATGGCGGAGAGATTCCGCAAGACGCCTATGCTCGATATTGTTTTCCGGTGGTGCCACGCACGATCGAAGAAGCGACCGCGCCGCTGACGGGGCCGCTCGCCGAAAAGCTGGAACTGCTGCATTGCGCGCTGACGCCGGTCGCCTCGCCCTACCAGCTCGCGCTCGACAAGACCGGGGATGTTGCAGCCTTTGCAAAGAGCTACACTGCATTCACGCGAGCCTTTAGCGAAAGCAGTTTGCGCGACGGGCTGTTCAGATACGGAAAGGCCAGCGCGGATGCGCTGGCCGATCGATTCTACGCTTCGATGGAGAAGGCGCTGAACGCGCGCCCGCACGACTATCCCTTCGACGACCTGACGCTTGCGGTGATGGTGCGGAAGCGGGGCGGGCGCAACGAGTTCTGATCCCCGCCACCCCCGCGCCGAGGATCAGAGCGATGACAAATCCCGTCTCCGTATATGGGCCGGAATGCCCGCCTTGAGGAATGGCCGGGCGAAGCCCGGTCCTGTCGTGGAGAGAGCGCGACCACCCGGTGGAAGCCATCATCGCGCGCATGCCTGCGCGCGGCGATGCAAGATCAGCGCTTGCGCACGAAGGTCTGCCGCCGGGTCGGCGGCGCCGGCATGGCGTTGCCGCGATGGCGGAAGCTGATGCGACCGCGCGAGAGATCGTAGGGCGACATTTCCACGATCACGCGGTCGCCGACGCCGGTGCGAATGCGGAATTTCCGCATCTTGCCGGCGGTGTAGGCGAGGATCTCGTGGTCGTTGTCGAGCTTCACGCGGAAATTTCCGTCCGGCAGCACCTCCGTGACGGTGCCGTCGAATTCGAGCATCTCTTCTTTCGACATCCAGTGGTCCCTAGTGATCCCTTGAGCGTTTGCGGTCAGCGCGGGGATTGCGCGTGCGGCCGTTTGGTGCGGCGCTCGTGCCTGCGGTCCCGCATGAATCCGACCGATGATAGCTCACCGTCGGCGGTTCCGCCATTCCGTCGCGGCTGGGCTGTGAATGGTTGCGCGGCGGCTCGCGGTGCGTGCGCACTGGAATCGCGCTGGTGTCCGCCCTGGCCGGCATTACCGGCTTTGGCCTCCTGGTCGCGGCGGCGGCCGCGTTGGCCCGGGCGGTTGCGGGGTTTGCCTTTCGAGGGCTGGCCCGGCGCGCGGGCCGGGGAGGGCGGCCGGGCTTCGACCGGCTGGCCGGTGCGTCCATCGGTTGCCGGCAACGCCATGCGGATCAGTTTCTCGATATCGCGCAGATAGGCGCGTTCTTCCTTGTCGCAGAACGAGATCGCAATGCCGTCAGCACCCGCACGCGCGGTGCGGCCAATGCGGTGCACGTAGCTCTCCGCGACGTTGGGCAGGTCGTAATTGAAGACATGCGTGATCCCGTCGACGTCGATGCCGCGGGCGGCGATATCGGTGGCGATCAGGGTCCTGACCTTGCCGTTGCGGAAGGCGGCAAGCGCCCGCTCGCGCTGGCCCTGCGACTTGTTGCCGTGGATCGCTTCCGCAGTCAGGCCCTGCTGGCTGAGCTGGCGCACCACGCGGTCGGCGCCGTGCTTGGTGCGGGTGAACACGATGGCGCGGTCGATCGGCTCGCTCTTCAGAAGGTCGGCGAGCAGACTGGCCTTGCCGGACTTGTCGACATGGACGACGCGCTGCGCGATGCGCTCGACGGTCGAGGCCTGCGGCGTCACCGCCACCCGGGCGGGGTCACGCAGCATCAGCCGGCCAAGTTCTTCGATCGGCGGCGGCATGGTGGCCGAGAAGAACAGCGTCTGCCGCTCTACCGGGCACTTGCCGACGATGCGGCGAATATCGTGGATGAAGCCCATATCGAGCATGCGATCGGCTTCGTCGAGCACGAGGATCTCGACTTTTTCGAGCGTTACGGCGCGCTCCTGCATGAGATCCAGCAGGCGGCCCGGCGTTGCAACCAGAACATCGACGCCGTTCGCCAACGCTCTGATTTGCTTGCCGATCGGGACGCCGCCGATGGCGAGCGTCACCGACACTTTCATGTGCCGGCCATAGGTCCGGAAGCTGTCCCTGATCTGGCCGGACAATTCGCGGGTGGGGCTTAAAACCAGCACACAACAGGATTTTCGCTCGGGCCGGTGACGGTTTTTTGCGAGATGATTGAGGATCGGCAGCGCGAAAGCCGCGGTCTTGCCGGTGCCGGTCTGCGCAATGCCGACGACGTCGCGGCCGGCGAGGACCTGCGGAATGGTCTGGGCCTGAATGGGGGTGGGGGTTTCGTAGCGCTCTTCGACGAGGGCGCGGGTGATGGGCTCGGCGAGCCCAAGTTCCAGAAAAGCGGTCAATTTCAATCTTTCATGCAGCTCGAACGCCGGGTCCCGAAATGGGACGCGGACGCTTCGTGCGGGGTTCGAAGGACATCCCGCGTGGTCAGGGCTGCCGGCTATGAGGAAAGTGTTGGCGGGCCGAAAGTCGCTGCACGAGGTGCAATCTGATTTTCGTTCACGCGGCCCGCTAGCGACTCAAAGGATTGAGTCGGCCTCGATGGTGTCCATATGGACTGTTAGCGCGGCGGTTTCAAGGCGAAAACCGCTGATAGTGAACCCGCAATTGACATTAGTTACGAATGAAACTATGTTTTTTGCAGCCTAGAAGCGTAACAATCAATGAACTGTCCGGACCACGGACGGCTTACGCAACCCGGGAGGATAGGTGATGGCCGACATCGACACCGCGCCGCGGGTCAAGCGGCAAGCGTCCCCTGCAGCGGTCACCGACCGCGTTCGCACCGAACCGCTGGTGGACGCGGCCGAATACATGTCCGGCTTCGGGAATTCGTTTGAAACCGAAGCCTTGCCCGGCGCGCTGCCGATCGGGCGCAATTCGCCGCAGAAGATTAATTACGGGCTTTATGCCGAACAGCTCTCGGGTTCGCCCTTCACGGCTCCGCAGGCGACCAACCAGCGCTCCTGGCTCTATCGCATCCGCCCGACCGTGCGCCATACCGGCCGCTTCAAGAAGATCGACAACGGACTCATTCGCACCGCTCCGGAACGCGATGACACGGACCTGACGATCGGGCAGTTGCGCTGGAGCCCGACGCCGATCCCGAAGCAGAAACTTACCTTCGTCACCGGTCTGCGCACCATCACCGTCGCCGGCGATTGCGAGGCGATGAGCGGGATGGCCGCGCATGTGCTGGTCGTGACCGAGTCCATGCTGCACGAGCATTTCTTCAACGCCGACGGCGAACTTTTGATCGTCGCTCAGGAGGGCAACCTGCGATTCCGCACGGAGTTCGGCCTGATCGAAATTGCACCGGGCGAGATCTGTGTCATTCCGCGCGGCGTGATCTTCCGCGTCGAACTGGTCGATGGACCGGCCCGCGCCTATGTCTGCGAGAATTACGGCGGCGGCTTCACGCTGCCCGATCGCGGACCGATCGGCGCGAATTGCCTCGCCAACGCGCGTGACTTTCTGACCCCGGTCGCAGCCTATGAAGAGGTGGAGCAGCCCTGCACGCTGTACGTGAAGTGGGGCGGCGAGCTGTTCGAAACGAAAATGCCCCATTCACCGCTCGACGTCGTCGCGTGGCACGGGAATTACGCTCCCTACAAATACAATCTGCGATATTTCTCTCCTGTCGGCGCGGTGCTGTTCGACCATCCCGATCCGTCGATCTTCACGGTGCTGACGTCTCCGTCGGAAACCCCGGGGACTGCCAATATCGACTTCGTGATCTTTCCCGAACGCTGGGGCGTTGCCGAGAACACGTTCCGGCCGCCCTGGTATCACCGCAACATCATGTCGGAATTCATGGGCCTTGTGTTCGGTATCTATGATGCGAAGCCGGAAGGCTTCGTGCCGGGCGGCTTCTCGCTGCACAACACCATGCTGCCGCATGGGCCGGACGTCGACGCCTTCGAGCATGCAAGCAATGTCGAACTGAAGCCGGTGAAGCTGTCGAATACACTTGCGTTCATGTTCGAGACCCGCTTCCGGCAGCGCGTCACCAAATATGCTGCGGACCATGAAACTCGGCAGGATGACTATATCGACTGCTGGAAGGGTCTGAAGAAGCACTTCGATCCCAATCGTCGCGAGCCGCGCTGACATGAAACTGGCTTCCCTGAAGAGCGGCCGCGACGGCCGCCTTGTCGTCGTGTCGCGCGACCTGTCGCGTTGC
>NZ_JBFWPA010000084.1:0-29649 GCF_050250235.1 Pseudorhodoplanes sp. | reverse complement strand
TTCTCCAAAGTGTTGATTCGACAACTTCACTTTAGAGATCTGCGGCCCGGCCCTGACCGCCTGCCTGCGTGATGAGCGCCGCAGTCGGTCAGGGCCTCCATCCGAACTGTTCCTGATGTGCTACGGCCGCGAGTTCTGCGGCAGGCCGGATCAGCACCCATACGAGCTGTTCCTGCAACTGGAGGAGATCGAGCACCGCACCACACGGGTCAAGCGACCGCAGTCCAACGGCATCGTCGAACGCCTGCATCGCACGCTGCTCGACGAGCACTTCCGCGTCGAGGGCCGCCGCACCTGGTTCGAGACCATCGAGGAGATGCAGGCCGTTCTCGACGACTATCTGGAGAGCGCCCGCATGGCGCAATCGGGCAAAGACCCCCGATAACGTTGCACAACCATGATGGCGGACCCAGCGCGCCATCATGACCAAGGCCGGAAAAATCTAACCTCCGGCGGTCCAACGTTCGGTCTCAGAGCAGGAGCCGGATAAATCTAACCTCCGGCGATCCAAAGTTCGGCCTCAGTGCAGGTGCGGTGAACTGCGCCCGGATTGAGACAAAAGTGAGCAAATTGTTCGCGTATTAAGTGTATTTGCGCTGCGCCTTCAATTTCGTCCCGCTATCGCATGTTCATAGATGTCCTCCTCCTGAGCATTATGGATTCGCACCAATGCTTCGATCGACTCGATGACCCGCTGAGCATCTCGAATGAGGTAGCGGTCGGCGTCCTGCGCATCGAGGCCGGATGACAAATGTCCTAATAGGCGCGCGAGGTGGATAATCTCCCGATGGGCCCGGCTCATTGCCGCCAAACCGTGGCCGTCAGTCAGAAACTTGGCAAGCTCCGGATAAACGCTAGCTTCGTCAGCGCGTTCATGCCGTACAATTTGGCGCGCGACGATCTCATTTGCCTGAGAGATCAGGCTTACTGCAGCTGCTCCTCCGGCGTCATCCAACGCATCGGCGATTTCGCGTAGCCGGTCGAGCGCGATGTCGAGGCGCTCGTGATCCTTGCGCAGAGCCGCAGCTGTCTCTGCCGGCATCGCCGGGCGACCAAAGCTGTACCCCGGCGTCAGCGCGCGCAATGCATTCAGAATCACGGCGACGTCGATCGCCTCCTGGGTCAACGCTCCGGCAATGGGAGGCAGCCAGCCGATAGCCGCAACGAACATAGCAATACCTGACATTGCGAGCCCGGCGACGATGCTTTGAACCGCGATCCGATGCGTACGCTTCGCGATGACGATTGCACGGAAACACGGTCCAACCGATCCACGAGTATGACGACATCTGCTGCCTCGGAGGAGGCACTGGCGCCTCTGGCACCATGGCAATGCCGACGCTGGCCGCCGCGAGAGCAGGGGCATCGTTGATGCCGTCTCCGACCATGATCGTCGGGCTCAGCCGCTGCTCTGTGGCCACCGCATCCACCTTATCGGACGACACACGATCCGCGAGTACGGCATCAAGATCGAGAGCGGCGGCGATGGTTTCGGCAGCATCGGCTCGGTCGCCGGTGAGCATAACGATACGCGAGACGCCCGCGGACCTCAGCGCCTGTACGGCGCGCGGTGTTTCACGCCGGAGTTCGTCGCCAAGCAGGAGGGCCCCGATCATGCGGCCGTCGACAGCCACAAATACACTAAGTGCCGATCGCCATGCCGCTCGTCTGAGCGCACGCACCGCCCATTCCTGTGGCTTTCGGTCTCCATAAACCAATTGATGGGATCCGACCCGAACATGCTTTCCGTCGACGACAACCTCCAAGCCGGACCCCATCGTTTCGTGTACACTGGAGGGTATGCTGAGGTTGAGACCCTTGCCGCGAGCGGCCTGCACGATGGAAGAAGCAACGACGTGATGCGAGGCCTGCTCCAGAGAGCCGGCGATCCGCAGCACATCCTCCGCCTGCTCGCCGGGGGCAGTCTCAATCGCTACCAGGCGGGCTCCGCCAACCGTCAGAGTTCCGGTTTTGTCGAACATGACCGTCTTGACGCGGGCAAGCGCCTCGAACGGCTTGCCGCCCTTGATGAGGATACCGACTCGCGCCGCTTGCGCGACGCCGGCAATGAACGCTACGGGGGCGGCCAAAATCAGCGGACACGGGGTCGCGGCCACCAGAACCGCCAGTCCTCGGATGGGATCGCCTGAGAAGAGCCAGGCCCCTCCGGCCACGACCAGCGTAACTGGGAGCAGGAACAGAGCAAATCGGTCGGCGAGGCGAATGAACGGAGCCTTTGCGGTCTGAGCCGCTCCCACCATTCTTACAATGCCTGCATAGGTGCTCTCGCCCGCCGTGGCTGTGGCACGCACTTGAAAAGTCTCGTCGGCATTGACTGTACCGCTGCGCGCCGACTCCCCCTCACGGCGCGAAACTGGAATCGGCTGGCCCGTCAGCAGGGCTTCGTCGATGACTGCGCCGGGACTGACGATGATCCCATCGATCGGGATTACCTCGCCCGCGCGCACGAGTATCGTGTCCCCTACCGCCACTTGATCGATCGGAACCTCCTCGATCAGCGATCCCTGGCGACGATGTGCATTTCGGGGCGCGCGGTCGATAAGAGATTTCAGATCCCGTTCGGCTCGCGCGATCGCAAAATCCTCAAGCGCATTGCCGCCGGCATACATAACAGCGACGACAGCTCCCGCTAGATTTTCGCCAAGGATGAGCGCGGCCGACATCGAGACAAAAGCGATTGCGTCTACCCCCATGCGACCAGCCAGCAGATCGCGGATCATGGATACGAGCAAGCCGATAACGACAGGCGCTGTTCCTGTAGCCCAAATCCAATTTGCAAGATCATTGTGGCCTACGGCCCATGCCAGGAGGCCAAACGCAACGCCGCCAAAGGCAATGACGATCAGGGCCCGTCGAACAAACCGCTCTGTAAGAATCGTGGGCATGGACGATGTTTCAGGCTGAGAGTAGCTGCCTGAAAGGCCATGGTGGCAGCTTTGTGATCGGTCGTGTCTCTTGCTGCCAAGGCAAACTAGCGCAGCGACCCCGGTAGCATCCGCACGAGTGTACGGTCGCGGAACAACCAGTGATGGACGAGCGCGGCGATAGCATGAAATCCCGCAAGAAACATCAGCCCATTGGCGAACAGTTCGTGAATATCCTTCACTGACCGTGAGAAGGCGCGGTTGGCCGGCCATGGGGAGGGGATTTCGAATAGTCCAAATACAGAGAGCGCGTTGCCGCGCGCGAACTGAAGCACGATGCCCGCAACCACTACGCCGATAAGCAGCGCGTAAAGTGCATAATGCGCCAAGGCTCCAGCGCGATCGAGCCATTTTCCAAGCACCGTGGGCTCGGTCGGCGGAGGCGGGTCGGCTGCCCGCCACAGCAGGCGCAGGATCAATGCAATCAATATCGTGAGCCCGGCGGTGACATGGATAAAGGTGCCAGCCGCGCGCGCGGCTCCTTTCGGCAGCGCATCGTCAAATGTACCGGTTGCCCATGCGATCAGAACGAGTCCTGCTGTCATCCAATGCAGGAACTGCGGTATTGCACCGTAACCGTGGGGCGAATTCCGATATCGCATTTTTAAAGTATACTGCCAGAACATGCGGTCGGATTGATCCAAATCATGGTCCCCCAAGGGGTGGTTCTCTCGATTGGTCAAAAAGGGGCGTTCATGACGCGGCTTCATTTGCATCCGGAGGCCCATCTCGTCGAGCGCATCGGGTGGTTGAGGGCAGCCGTACTAGGGGCGAACGATGGTATCGTCTCAACGGCGAGCTTGATTGTAGGCGTTGCAGCCGCAGCTGCTACTCCGAACGATGTTTTGCTGGCTGGTGTCGCGGGGCTCGTCGCCGGCGCGATGTCGATGGCCGCAGGTGAATATGTGTCTGTCAGTTCGCAATCTGACACTGAACAGGCTGACCTTGCGCGTGAGCGCAAGGAGCTCAGCGAGAGCCCGGAATTCGAACTGAATGAGCTTGCAGATATTTATGTAAAACGAGGCGTCGATCCAGCGTTGGCGACGCAAGTTGCCCGACAGCTTATGGATAGGGATGCATTGGGAGTTCATTCGCGCGAGGAACTTGGTATATCCGAAATCACGACTGCACGTCCGATAGAGGCAGCGCTGACCTCGGCTGCAACGTTTTCGGTGGGCGCAGCAATGCCGTTGTTGATGGTCATTGTGTCGCCCGCCAATGTTCTGGTTCCGGTCGTGTCGGCCGCGTCTCTCGTTTTTCTAGCTCTTCTTGGAGCCGTCAGTGCAATAGCGGGTGGTGCCAATATTGTGCGCGGCACGGCTCGCGTTACATTTTGGGGGGCTTTGGCGATGGCCGTAACTGCGGGCATTGGTAGGCTGTTTGGCGCTGTGGTGTAAGAGTGAGATGTTCTATTCCATTAGCTAGTGAATAGGCGCAACGCTCGAATTCTCCGGTGGAGACTGATCCCCTACGGGAGTGTTTACGCGAGACGCGGTTTCATCGGCTGTATCGAGTGCGTCTAGCCGCGACGATTTGCGTGGGGATCGTTGACGCTAAGGGCTAAGCAAGATGTCACAATCTCGTATCTGGCTCGCTATAGGTGTAGTTGCCGCGGTTGTGGTGGCAGGATTCTACCTTGGCTCAGGAGTCCTCCGCACACCAACCCTTCCAACCGGCTTTGCCAGCGCCAATGGTCGCATCGAAGCGACTGAAATCGACATCGCGACCAAAACCGCCGGCCGCGTGAAGGAGATCCTGGCCGGCGAAGGCGACTTCGTCACTGCCGGTCAAGTTCTTGTCAGGATGGATACGCAAGTCCTTGAGGCACAACGGCGTGAGGCAGACGCACAGTTGCGCCGTGCCGAAATTGCGGTCGAAACGGCCCGCGCCCAGGTGGTGCAGCGCAAGGCCGAAAAGCAGGCTGCAATTGCAGTGGTTGCGCAACGGCAAGCCGAACTCGACGCTGCGAGAAAGCGCTTCGACCGCTCCGAGCAACTCGCTAAAACCGGTTCCGGATCAATCGAAACGCTGGACAACGACCGCGCGCGTTTCGAAGGTGCAAAAGCGGCAGTCAGCGCAGCGGAGGCGCAGGTTGCAGCAGCAGACTCTGCGATCAGCGCATCGGAATCGCTGGTCGTACAGGCCATGGCCGCAGTCGACGCCGCGAAAGCCACAATAGAGCGTATCCAGGCCGACATCGACGACAGCACGCTGACGACGCCGCGCGATGGACGTGTGCAGTACCGCGTGGCGCAACCCGGCGAGGTACTCGCCGCCGGCGGCAAGGTTTTGAACATGGTCGATCTCGGTGACGTGTTCATGACCTTCTTCCTCCCGACTGAGCAGGCCGGCCGCGTCGCCATCGGCTCGGAGGTGCGGCTCGTGCTCGACGCGGCGCCGAATTACGTCATCCCTGCTCGCGCCACCTTTGTGGCCGATGTCGCCCAGTTCACCCCGAAGTCGGTTGAGACGGCCGATGAGCGGCAGAAGCTGATGTTCCGGATCAAGGCGAAAATCGAGCCCGAACTTCTCAAGAAATACATCCGGCAGGCAAAGACCGGCCTTCCTGGCATGGCCTATGTCCAGTTGAACCCGGACGCTCGATGGCCGGACCGACTGCAAATCAGGCTGCCGCAATGAACGGCGGCGCGCCGGCCATGCCGGTGGCAAGCATACGCGACGTCAGCCTGCGCTACGGCAAGGTCACAGCGCTTGCCCAAGTCACGCTCGACATCCCGTCCGGCTGCCTGGTCGGGCTGATCGGCCCGGACGGGGTCGGCAAATCGAGTCTGCTGTCGCTGATAGCCGGCGCACGTGCGCTGCAGAGCGGCCGTCTCGATGTACTCGGCGGCGATATGGCAAGCGCGACACATCGTCGATCCGTCTGCCCGCGTATCGCATATATGCCGCAGGGCCTCGGCAAGAACCTTTATCCGACGCTTTCGGTGTTCGAGAATATCGAGTTCTTTGCCCGCCTGTTCGGGCAGGAACGCGCGGAGCGCGAGCGCCGGATCGCGGACCTGGTGCAGGCTACCGGCCTCGCGCCCTTCACCGACCGGCCTGCCGGCAAGCTGTCCGGCGGCATGAAACAGAAGCTCGGACTGTGCTGCGCCCTGGTGCACGACCCCGACCTCCTGATCATGGACGAGCCGACCACAGGCATCGATCCGCTGTCGCGTCGCCAGTTCTGGGAACTGATCGGCCGAATCCGCAGTGGTCGCCCGGGCATGAGCGTCTTGGTGGCAACGGCCGATATGGAGGAGGCTGCAGGTTTCGACTGGCTTGTGGCCATGGATAGTGCGCGTGTCCTGGCAAGCGGAACCGTGCCGGACCTGCTCGCGCGCACAGGGACCAGCACCCTCGAAGCCGCATTCGTCGCCCTGCTGCCGGAAGAGCGAAGGCGCAGTCACCGCACGATCTCGATCACGCCGCGCCGGGATGGCGATCACGACATCGCCATCGAGGCGCAGGACCTGACCATGCGCTTTGGCGATTTCGTTGCAGTCGACAACGTCAGCTTTCGCATCCACCAGGGCGAAATCTTCGGATTTCTCGGCTCGAACGGTTGCGGCAAGACCACGACCATGAAGATGATTACCGGCCTGCTGCCGCCAAGCGAAGGGCAGGCCTATCTGTTCGGGCAGCCCCTCGACGCGCGCGACCTCACCACGCGCCGGCGTGTCGGATACATGTCGCAGGGCTTTTCGCTCTATACTGAACTCACCGTGCGGCAGAATCTCGAACTGCATGCGCGCCTGTTCCATTTGCCGCCGGACACAATCGCCGCGCGCATTGCAGAGGTGGCCGAACGTTTCGAATTGCTGGCGATCATGGACGTCCTTCCGGGCGCCTTGCCGCTCGGACAGCGGCAACGCCTTTCGCTCGCGGTCGCGATGATCCACGCGCCCGCCATTCTGATCCTTGACGAGCCCACATCCGGGGTCGACCCGATCGCCCGCGACGCGTTCTGGCAGACCCTGATCGACCTGTCGCGCCGCGACGGCGTGACGATCTTCATCTCGACGCATTTCCTGAGCGAGGCGGAGCGCTGCGACCGTGTGTCGTTCATGCATGCGGGGCGCGTTCTGGTCAGCGACACGCCCGCGGCGTTGATTGCAAAGCGCGGTACAAGGACACTGGAAGACGCCTTCATCAGCTATCTCGAAGAGGTCGTGGACGAGGCACCGTCACGTCCCATGTCCGTCGCTGCGAGGCCCGCGACGCCGTCCGCGCAGCAAGACGCGCACAGGACGGGACGCTCATTCGAGCCACAGCGCATGCTCAGCTATGCCCGTCGCGAGTCGCTCGAATTACGGCGCGATCCGATCCGGGCCACGATGGCGCTCGTCGGCAGCGTCATCCTGCTGCTGATCTTCGCCTACGGCATCACCATGGACGTGGAGGACCTCACATTCGCGGTTCTGGACCGCGATCAGACCACGACCAGCCAGAACTACATCCTGAACGTCGCAGGCTCACGCTACTTTCGGGAGACCCCGCCGATCACTGATTATGACGATCTCGACCGAAGGATGAAAGCCGGCCAGCTCACCCTGGCCCTGGAGATCCCTCCGAACTTCGGCCGCGACATCGCACGTGGCGCAAAAGTTCAGATCGGAGCATGGATCGACGGCGCGATGCCGATGCGCGCGGAGACGGTGCAGGGTTATGTGCAGGCCCTTCACTATCAATGGCTGAACAGCATGGGCACAAGCGTGAGCCCGGTGAGTATTGCGCTACGTTATCGTTACAATCCGAACGTCCGTAGCATCGTGGCGATGGCGCCGGCCATCATTCCGATATTGCTGCTGCTGATCCCGTCCATGCTCACCGCGCTAAGCGTCGTTCGCGAGAAAGAGCTCGGCTCCATCATCAATTTCTACGTCACTCCGACGACGCCGCTCGAATTTCTGCTCGGCAAGCAGATCCCCTATATTGTGCTCGCGATGTTCAATTTCCTGTTGCTCGTCCTGATTACCGTTACGGTCCTCGACGTGCCGTTCAAGGGAAGCTTTCCAACCCTCCTCGCCGGCGCGCTGCTCTACATCGCTTCGGCCACAGCGATGGGCCTGCTGATGTCGTCCTTCATGCGCAGCCAGGTTGCCGCAATCTTCGGCACGGCGATCGCGACATTGATCCCGGCCATGCAATATTCGGGGTTCATCGAACCGGTTTCCGCCCTGGAGGGCATCGGAACCTTCATAGGTGAAATGTATCCGACGACGCATTTCCTCACGATCTCGCGCGGCACGTTCGCCAAGGGCCTGGATTTCGCTGACTTGCGGGACTCCTTCCTGCCGCTGTTGATCGCGGTCCCGGTGCTCATCGGGCTGTGTACGGTTCTGCTCAAGAAGCAGGAGACGTAACGGTGCGGCCGAGCAATATCTTCAACCTGGGGATCAAGGAATTGCGCAGTCTGATGCGCGATCCGATCATGCTTGCCCTGATAGTCTACGCCTTCACGGTGGCAATCTACACGGCGGCATCCACTATGCCGGAATCGCTCAACAGGGCATCCATCGCGATCGTCGACGAGGACCGCTCGGCTCTGTCCGCACGCATCGTCAACTCCTTCTACCCGCCCTATTTCACGCCGCCAAAGCTGATCACGCCCGTGCAGATGGATGCCAGCCTGAATGACGGTTCGATAACCTTTGCACTCGATATTCCGCCGAATTTCCAGCGTGACGTGTTTTCCGGCAGGAAAGCCGAGATTCAACTGAACGTCGACGCCACGCGGGTTAGCCAGGCCTTCACCGGCGCCGGCTATATCGAGACGATCGTTGCCACCGAAGTGGCCGCCTTTGTCCAGCGCTACCGCGCCGCGACCGTCTTGCCGGTCGATCTGGCGACGCGCATCCGGTTCAATCCCGCGCTGAACAAGGCTTGGTTCGGCGCCGTCGTCGAGGTCATCAACCAGGTGACCCTGCTGGCGATCATTCTGACCGGGGCGGCGCTGATCCGCGAACGCGAGCACGGCACCATCGAGCACCTGCTGGTGATGCCAGTGACGCCGTTCGAGATTCTAGCGAGCAAAATCTGGTCGATGGCGCTGGTTGTCCTTGTCGCCTGCACGGCTTCGATCGTCTTCGTCATCGAGGGATTGCTCGCGGTACCGATTCAGGGGTCGGTCGTGTTGTTCCTAGCGGCAGCCGGCGTAAACCTGTTCGCAACGACATCGCTCGGGATCCTGCTGGCCACGGTCGCCCGCTCGATGCCGCAATTTGCGCTGCTTACCATGCTGGTGATCATGCCGCTGGAAATGCTGTCGGGTGGAATGACGCCGCGCGAAAGCATGCCCGAGATCGTTCAGAACATCATGCTGGTCGCGCCGACGACGCATTTTGTCTTGCTTGCGCAGGCGGTTCTGTTCCGGGGAGCCGGGTTCGCAGTGGTGTGGCCGCAATTCCTGGCGCTCGCTGCGATCGGATGTATCCTGTTCTGGGCTTCACTGATCAGGATTCGAAAGACAATCATTATGGGTACATAAGTTTTGATGAGCGCGCCATCCCGCACGTCTTCTGAATCTTTGCGTCAGACAAGCCTGGTACCACGGAGGGCAAGCACTTGGAGGCTGTCGTTATTCTGACGATGAATCCGGCAATCGACGTATCGACATCCATTGCCCGCGTGGTGCCAATTCACAAATTGCGATGCGCAGACGCGATGCGTGATCCTGGCGGAGGCGGCATCAATGTCGCGCGCGTCATTTCATGATTGGGTGGTGCCGTAACCTCAGTCTATCCGATTGGGGGCATCAGTGGTCGTTTGCTGCAGCGCCTTGTAGAAGACGAAGGGTTGGCGGGTGTCACTTTTCAAGTTGCGGGTGAAGCCCGTGAGAGTTTCACGGTTCTGGAAACTGAAAGCGGCGCAGAATACAGATTTGTACTGCCGGGACCCTCGCTCACCCAATCTGAATGGCGGCAAGCTCTCGATACGCTCGAAGGCCTATCCGAGCGGCCGGACATCCTGGTCATGAGCGGGAGCCTGCCACCCGGAGTTCCTCACGATTTCTATGCGCAGGCTGCGCGGGCGGTAGAGGGGCGGGGCGGCAGGGTCATCCTCGACAGCTCGGGTCCGGCGCTCGCAGCGGGGAAAGGTTTGTTCCTCATCAAGCCAAACCTGCGAGAGCTTCGTGAACTGACCGGCGAAGCCCTTGAAGACGAGACATCCTGGGTTGCCGCCTGTTCCAGTCTGGTAACATCGGGAAAGGTTGAAGCGGTTGCGCTCACTCTTGGAGAGAAAGGCGCCCTCCTGGTGTCACGCAATGTCACCTTGCGGGCCCCCGCTCTTCCCATCAGCCCCGCGAGCACGGTTGGTGCCGGAGACAGTTTTCTGGGTGCGTTGGTCTGGGCGCTGGCGTCCGGACGCGACCTCGAGGAAGCGTTTCGATACGGGATCGCCGCCGGCTCTGCGGCATTGTTAGCGCCGGGGACGCAGCTTTGCCGTCACCACGACGTTGAACGCCTCTACAGCCAGGTAATCATCCATCCGCTGTGACATGCGCCCGACCTGCAGCATTGCTGCTCGATCGAATCCCTACTTTCTATCTTGTTCTTCGTTGAGCGCCCGTCGCAACCTGCGAATGATCACCCCCCGCGCGCGATCGTCCGCGGCTGCGTCGATGCGGGCATTGATATCGAGAATGAGCCCCGACATCTCATTGTGCCAATCGAGCGAAACCACGGCCTCGGGCGCGAGCCTGCGTCGGTGACCGGCTTCCATCGGCGTCGGCGTCTCGGACGAAAGCTCATAGACGTCATCCAGAATCGGAACGAACAATCGTGCTTCTGGCAGAATGCGTTCCGCAATCCGCGACGATAGGCCCTGCAAGGCTGGCTCCTCCCCATGCACCAAAAAGAGGCCGCGACGAATGGGGCGCCGCGCGGCGACCCAACGAGCCAGTTCTGGTCCATCGGCATGCCCGGAATATTCGTCTAAACGACGAATCCGTGCCGCGACCTTGATTTCTTCGCCGAAAATGCGGACCGCCGTCGCGCCGTCCGCGAGGAATCGTCCGAGGGTACCTTGCGCCTGGAAGCCGACCAACAGCACGGTGGCAGCCTTGTGCCAAAGCCATTGCCGTAGATGATGACGGATCCGCCCCGCGTCGCACATGCCGCTCCCGGCAATGATTATATGTCCGCCTGAGAACCTGGAGATTGCCTTGCTTTCGTCGACGGTTTCCGTGAATCGTAGATACGGAGATCGCATCACTCGGTCGAGGTTGATGTTGGGATTGAGGCTTTCAGAATGCTGTTGAAAAACGTTTGTCGCGCGGATCGCGAGCGGAGAGTCTAGGAACACCGGAACAGAGGGCGACTCGCCCCGCTCCATCAGATCAATGAGATCAACAAGCAGTTCCTGCGTGCGCTCGACTGCGAAGGCGGGAACGAGCAATGTGCCGCCGCCGGCGACTGCATCGCGAACTTCTGTAGCAAGGCGTTTACGCCGCGCCGCTTCTGTGGTTGCCGGACGATCTGTGTCGCCATAGGTCGATTCCGCAATCACGTAATCGAAATCTACTGGCGCATGCGGTTCGGGTTGCAGAAGTTTGGCGTTCGGCCCGATGTCACCCGACACGAGGATGCGCAATGGTTTGCCTTCATTATCGTCATCGTCCCGACATTCGATCTCGATCGAAGCCGAGCCCAGCAAATGACCGGCGTTCCAATAGCGCGCGCGGACTCCAGGGCCAACGCTGAGCCATGTTTCATAGTCGACCGGTCGGAAGGCGTTGAGGGCTTCGATCGCATCGGCTGCGGTATAGATCGGCGCGACCTCCGGCCGGCCCCGTCTTGCATTGCGCGAGTTAAGCGTTCGCACCTCGCTCTCTTGAATGTTGCCGGCATCAGGCAGGAGATAGGAGCACAGATCGATAGTACCGCGCGTGGCGAAGATCCGGCCGGTGAAGCCCTCGCGCATCAGCTTGGGTAGAAGCCCGCTATGGTCGATATGGGCGTGGGTCAGAAGAACGGTATCGATGTCCGCAGGGCGAAATGGAAACGCACTGTAGTTCAGTGCCTTCAGCGTTTTGGGCCCTTGAAACAGTCCGCAGTCGATCAGGACCCGAGATCCTGCCGTCTCAAGTAGGAAACAGGAGCCCGTAACGGTGCGAGTGGCGCCGCAGAATTTCAGAATTGTGCTCATTCATCAGATGTCCCAGGTGTTATCTTTCCAATCTCGTTTTCCAAGGCTTGAGCCAACAAGCCATCCAGCGCGATCGCGTTGGTGAAATGCGAAATGCTGTTCGAGGATCGGATCGAGCGGATACCTGCGCGCGCAAACTCATCCATAGTCTCCGGCGGGAAGAGGGCGTGCGTAACGATTGCATCGATCGATGAAGCGCTCGCAGCTGCGAGCGCTCGGGCGCAGACCGCGAGGGTACCGCCGGAGGAAACGAGGTCATCGACCAGCAGCACCGGGCGGCCCACGACCGCTTCCGGTTGAGGCAATTCGATTTCAACAGCGCGGTCACCATGTCGTGTCTTGCGCGCGGCCATGTAAGGCAATGCGAGCCGCGCGGCGAGATCGCTCACCCAGGCCTCCGATTCCGAATCGGGCCCGACCACGATGGTCGCTTGATCGAAGCCAGTTGCGCGAAGGGAATCGGCGATGGCTGGCATGGCCGACAAATTGTCGGCCTCGATCCCTGGGAAAACCTCACGGATATCGTGCGTGCGGTGCAAATGCGCGTCGACTGTGACGATGCGATCGAAGGCGTCGGCTAAAAGCTTGCCGACAACTTTTTGGCTGACCGCCTCGCCCGGCTGAAAAGCGGTATCCTGTCGCATATAGCAGAGATAGGGTGCAACCAGCACAAGCCGGCGCGCGCCACCTTGGCGAAGAGCATCAGACGCGAGAAGAAGCGCGAGAAGCTTGTCGCTGGGGTGATCGAGCGGCGCGTAGACGATGACGACGGCCGCGGCCGGCTTCACTGTCACCCGGATTTCGTCGTCAGGGAATTTATGAATCGCGATTTCATCGGACGTCACACCCAACCGGGCCGCAATCTGTCTGGCCTCAGAGAGACTGGACGGTAACGCCTGAATGACGATTGGGATCATTGCGGTGACGCGGCTGGGCCCAACGGACCATCGATCTCATAACCCGACTGAGCATTGGCCGCGGCAGCGGCCAACTCAAACTCGGGATGCTCGCAGGCATAGATGCGATAAAGCGGTTCATCCTTTTCAACACGGTCGCCTGTTTTCTTAAGCACCAAGATGCCTGCTCCTTTATCGATCGGTGCGCCGGCTATGCGTGCAAGCCGGTTGAGCCGCAAGCAATCGATACTCTCGACCACGCCATCCCCGGCTGCGCGAATGTCGACCGTCAATATACCAAGATCATTATTGCAATTCGATGGGCCCTGCGCGTCGATAATCCGTTGCATCTGCTTGAGAGCCGCCCCGCTATCCAGCAGTTCGCTCGCCCGTGCGTAGCCCGTGCCGCCTCGAATTTTAGGGTCGTATTCGAGCAGGTGAGCCGCCAAGCGCAGGGATTTTTCGCGCAGATCGCGCGGCGCATTCGGTTCGTTGGAGAGTACGGCCATTACGTCCCGCGCCTCAAGCACCGGCCCGATACCGCGACCGACCGGCTCTCGCCCGTCGGTCGTCACCACCTCGACCGCGATGCCGAAATGGTCTCCCACGAACTCGAAGAGCTTGCGCAGGCGCATCGCTTCGATGGCAGTCGTGACCTTGGCAGCCGGGCCGGAAGGAATGTCAATCAAGAGGTGGGTTGCGCCGGCCGCCAGCTTCTTCGACATGATCGAAGCTACCATCTGCTCGCGGGTATCGATCCCCAAAGGGCGCTCGACGGAAATCAGAATGTCGTCAGCCGGGGACAGGTTCACGCGGCCGCCCCAGACCAGGCAACCGTGGTAGGCGTGCACGATCTCCCTCATCTCATCGATGCCGATGTCGACACGCGCCAACACCTCCATCGTGTCGGCCGTGCCTGCCGGTGAAGTAATTGCTCGCGAGGAGGTCTTCGGAATGGTGAGCCCGTGAGCCGCAACGATGGGTACGACTACCATGGAGGTTCGGTTACCCGGGATGCCGCCGATACAGTGCTTGTCCGCCACAATCGGCCGATCCCAGCGCAGCTTTGTGCCCGCCTCCGCCATCGCCCGTGTCAGTGCCAGAAGCTCGCTCGAGGTCATGAAACTGGCCGACCCGACCAGGAAGGCAGCAATCTCCATGTCCGAATAGCGGAAATGCGCGATGTCGTTGATAATGGCAGTCACGTCTTCGGCGTCGAGTGTATGCCCGAGAATCTTTGACCGCACGGCTTCGAGGCTTTCCGGCGGCTTGGCCGGAGTTACGCTGACGAGACTACCAGTCGGGTACGCGAACCGGCGGAAGGCCGGCTCGGCCAAACCAAGCTCCTCCGCATCCACCAAAGTATCGTCATCAGTAATGAGCAGCGTAGCCAGCATCGATCTCGTACCATTGCTATTAGTAAGTTCGACCCGGCTGAAACCGCGAAACACCTCCGGGCGAAGCGCCCGAGAATGCCGCGAAATCACGGCAATATTCTCGCGGCCGGTATCGAGCGCGATGCGCCGCACCTTCAGTTTAGGCCGTAGCCTTTGCTCTGGCATCGTTCTAGATTCTCCCCGGCAATTACATTCGCAGTCTTGCCGCGATCCCAACTGGAGCGCCAGCCTTTCCCGACCCGAATCAAGTCAAGTCCGAGACGTGAACTTCCATCCCGGGAAGGACTCGTGGTGGACCTTGATCAACTGTTTTGGTGCCGTTTGCCCGAGCAACCACATGTCGCCCGACTGGGGTACCGGCTTTGGATTCGAAGGCGGGAATATCCTTATCAGGATCCCGCTCGGGATCGGTCAAATCCAATGGAAACGCAACGAACACGGCTTGACTAAAGCCTTGTCAGCACATTTGCCCGAACATCGGGCTCATGCGAGCTTCTAGTTGCGGCGCGGGCTGCTTGCCTTTTTCGCCTCGCGCTATGCGCGCGCGTTGCAACTGTGCCTCCGCCTCCCGTAGCTGCGCTTCCAGCACGGCTGTGTCCATCTTTGCCAGCACTTGACCCGCCGCGACGGTATCGCCTTCGTCAACCAGAATCTCTTTGACACGACCTGGCAACTTTGCGGCGATATCGATCTCAACCGCCTCGATCCGGCCGTTGCTGGCGACAAAACCATTTGGCAGAGCCTGTGGCTGCAAAAAGCGCCATGCGTAAAGGGCAGCACCGGCGACGAGCGCAACAATGACAACCCGCAGAAGCCAGGTCTTGTAAGACAATATGTTCATCGGACGCTCAAAGACATTCATTCTCGATGTCACTTGCTTGATAGATTCACCGATCCTTTGGCGTAACCCGTTCGGCCGAATACAAGCGGCTTCTCTTCGATCATCATTCCGCGGCTTCCGTTCTCAACGTCGTTTAGCGCGACATCATGACCGATAGTGCGGCATGATCGAGCACGTATTGTGTGACGCCGCCAAGAACCAGCTCACGCAGACGGAATGGCCATAGGCGCCGAGAACGATGAGATCGGCGCCGCGCCCGGCCGCGCATGCAAGGAGCCGCTTTCCCACGCTTTCACCGACGGCTCGCTCCCGAAGCACCTCGACGGAAATCCCGTGCCGCGCCAGATGGGCCGCAATACTGGCACCCGGTTCCTCACCGTAATCTCTTACGTCATGCTCGGATGTCGGATTGACCACGACGAGGTCCACGGCTTCGGCCGTCGCCAGCAGCGGCAGGGCATCATTGACCGCCCGCGCCGCTTCCCGGCTCGATCTCCAGGCAACCAGAATTCGCCGCCCAATCATATCGCCCGCCGCCTCCCGCGGCACGACGATGACAGGCCGACCCGCTCCGAATATGACTTCGTCCGGTTGCAACAGAAAGGATGATGGCAGCACGTGTTGGTCAGGTGGGCCAATGATGGTGAGATCGGCATAGCGCGCATGCATGGCGGCCTGCTCGCTTGGGATCCCGGTCACGACTCGCCATTCCGCGCTTATCCCGAATCGCTGGCTGATGTCCTGAAATAGCCGCTGGGCCTTCAGAGCGTCAGCTCGTGCCCGTTCGGCTTCCTCACGCATGACGCGCCCGAGTGTGAGACCTCCTGCGTAACGCGGCCCAGCGACCGGCGAAATGATGTGGAGCCCCACCAAGGTCGCACCGAAGCGGGCGGCAAGCTCAGCCGCAGCAATTGTCCGATGTGTGCCCCATTGACTTGAGTCTACGAGGACGAGAAGATTTTTGTAGGACAATATCTTCCCAGGCTCCCGGTCAGTTCTTCTCCTGTTGATCGATTGCGCGATCATGCTGGTGGCTCGGCGCTATCGCCTTGGTCTGTCGGGGGATTTCCGACTGTGCCGGAGATCGGCTCGATCCAAGCCAAGTGATCGCGCACCGCTTTGACCCCGGGAACATTCTCGGCCAGGACGCGGACCGCTTCGCGCTGGCGTTCATCAGTGATCGAGCCAGACAAATGGACGATGCCATCCTTAACGGTGACCGTGGTCAGCGCTGCCGGCGCCCAGCTCTGGGTTCTGAGCTCGGTAACAATGGCAGATCGGATCTCGTCATCCGTTCGGTTCACGGAGCGGCCCTCTTCGGCGTACTTAACGAGGACGGCCACAAGGTCGGCACGGCTCAGCACGCCGATCGGGCGCCGGCCGCGCATCACCGGGAGCCGTTTGATATGGTACTCCATCATGAGCGCGACCGCGTCCTCTATCGGCGTGTCCTCGGTCACCGTCACGACGTCGCGTGTCATCACGTCTTCGACTCTGCAACTGTGGGACCGCAAATACTCGTCAGTGAGCCGGCCAGGCTGAAACAGCACTGTCAACCAAGAATGTTTCTTGCGGTCGGTGCCCAACTCGCATCGCTGCAGAAGGTCGCCCTCCGACAGGATTCCGACCAGCCCTCCGGAGTGGTCGATGACCAGCAGCGCACTGACGCCATTTTGCAGCATCAACGCTCCAGCCTCGACGATCGTCGCCGCAGGTTCAATGCCGACGATCCTGGACGCCATGACGTCGCGGACGTTCATTTATCCTCACCCATAGCACGTTAATATTCTAATGAAAGTCAGCTTGTTTGATACAACTCAATTCGAAAAACGATTGGTAGCTTGCCTGCACCCACTCGTGGCTCGCGCCCACTTTCGGTCGCGGCTCGAACAACTGTCTTCTGGGCTCCATATCCACCGAATTCCACCTCTACTGTGCGCAGCTTCTGTGTGAATAACCAAAAAATAAGCAAGGCCGCCATCGCAAGAAGAACCATGGCAACCAACGAGCCGCGATACATAGGCATTCTCTCCTTAGGCTACACTGAGGCTTGGATCAGCGACTTTTTCCTCCAAACGATTACTCCATCACCGCGGAATCTTCGGCCTTTGGTTGCGCGCGGCGCAGTAGGAAAATGAACGGCACCAGCACGAGTGCGATGATCATCATCAGCCGGAAGTCATTGCTGTAGGCGATGATAGTGGCTTGCCGCGTCACTTCGGCATTGAGCGCGGCGCGACCGGATACTGTCGCCATATTCCAGACATGAGAAACAGCAGTTTCACGCAGCGCCGCATTAAACGGAGTGACGTGCTCGATCAATGTAGAATGCATGATTTGCGTATTGCGTGTCAGGAGGAAGATAACCAACGAAATGCCGATACTTGAACCGATGTTGCGGAACAGGCTGAACAATGCCGTGCCCTCGGTGCGGTATTGCGCGGGCAAGGTAGCGAATGTGATGGTCGAAAGCGGTACGAACATGAGACCCAATCCCACGCCCTGAAGAATGCCCTGCACTACAAGCGTCTGCCGAGATACGTTGGGGGTGTAGCCGGCCATTTGCCAGAGCACGTAGGCGGTCAGCAGCAATCCTGCCAGGACCAGCAGCCGCGCATCTATCACATTGATCAGCCGCCCCACGGCCATCATGGCGACCATGGTCCCGATGCCCCGCGGGGCCAGGACAACACCCGCCGTCAGCACGGGGTAGCCCATAAGATTCTGCAGATAAGGAGTAAGCAACGCGAGGGTTGCGAGCAAAATTACACCGACCATGAAGATAAAAACTAACCCGAGCGAAAAATTGCGGTCCATGAACATCCGAGGATCGATGAAGGGGTGGTCCGCAGTGAATGTGTGAACAATAAAGAGGTAGAGCGCGAGCACCGCCAGCAATAGTTCGAGCATGATCTCGGTTGATGAGAACCAATCAAGCTGCTCGCCTCGGTCGAGCATAAGTTGGGATGAGCCGATGGCCACGCTGAGCGCAAGGAATCCAAACCAGTCGAAGCTGATCTTGCGAATCCCCGATTCCGACAAAAAAGCAGAAAGGCCCAAGAATGTCAGAATGCCCACCGGCAAGTTGATATAGAAGACCCAACGCCAATTGTAGGCCTCCGTGAGATAGCCGCCGACCGTCGGGCCCAGGATCGGGCCTACCATGACCCCAACGCCCCAGATTGCCATCGCCGAGCCATGCTGCTCCTTAGGATAGCTATCGAGCAGGACGGATTGCGACATCGGCACGAGAGGAGCACCAAATACACCTTGCAGCAGCCGGAATAGAACCATCTGCTCAAGTGAAGCTGCAAGGCCACAAAGCACGGACGCAACCGTGAACCCAGCGACGGCAACAAGAAAAAGTTTTTTTCGTCCAAAGCGAGCGACGAAAAATCCGGTGACCGGCGTCATGATCGCAGCCGCCACGATATACGAGGTCAGAACCCAGTTGATCTGGTCGAGCGTCGCCCCTAGCGAGCCCTGCATATAGGGCAGTGCGACATTGGCAATTGTCGTATCGAGTGCCTGCATGATCGTCGCAAGCATCACGCAGATGGTCAGCAGGCCCCGGTGTTGAACCTGCGTGGGTCCCATCTCTAGAAACCTATCCAACTTTTAATTGTGGTCCAGATTTCTCCTAGCGTGCGGCGATGTCCGGTATCGATCTCGATTTCTACACTCATACCGGCGCGTAACGGCGGCGCGTCTGGCAACAACTCAACCTCGAGTCGCACGGGAATGCGTTGGACGACCTTGACCCAATTTCCCGATGCGTTCTGAGGCGGAAGCACGGAGAATTCCGCCCCGGAGGCGGGATTGATGCTGTCGACGCGCGCGCGCCAAATCCGATGGGGGTAAGTATCGACCGTGATGGTGGCCGGATTGCCTGGCCTGACAAACGAAAGATCCGTCTCTTTCGGCGACGCTTCAACCCAAATCCGATCGCTGCCGACCAAGCTGAAGCCCGGTTGTCCGGCTTGTGAATAGGCGCCGATCTGCAAGCTGCTGACATTCGTGACGATGCCAGCAAAAGGCGCGCGAACCACGGTCCTTTTCAAGTCGCGTCGGGCTTTGTCGATCTGCGCCTTTACCTGCTTCACCCGGGGATGATCATCGATCGGTGCTTCTGCGCTGCCTGCGAGCTGCGCGAGAATCGCTTCAGCTTGCTGATGGGCAGCGGACAGCCGCTGCGTGGTGCTGTCATGATCGCGCTTAGCTTGGTCGAATGCCGCTTGCGACGCGACATTGCGCTTGCTGAGCTCATGTTGCCGATTAAAGTTCGCTTCGAAGAAAGTGAGATCGGTTTTCGTCTGCTCGATCTGAGCTAAGCTTTGACGGTAGGTGGCCTGTAGATTGGCAATCTCGGCGCGAACAGTCCCAAGCTGAGCTTCGGCAGCTGCGACAGCGATCCGATAAGGCTCATCATCGAGCCGATAGAGAACCTGTCCCTCCTGAACGTTCTGGTTATCCCGCACCAGGATTTCGACAATAATGCCGGAAACATCCGTCGTGATGTTGAGCTTGTCCATCTTGACATATGCATTGTCGGTCGAGACGTAGCGGCCGCCGGCCAGATAGAAGGAAAGTCCTCCGATGACGATGGCCAGGGGACCGGCCAGCAATAGTAACTGCCTCAGCCGCCGCGGTTTGTGTCTCTTGGACACCTCGAATTCTGCGTGCTTGGACGAAGGTTCGTTACGGACTAACCCGTCGGCGTCCGCAAGTTCTGTGAAAGCGGGCCGCGGCTCCTGCTCCGCGGAGGCTGACAGCGGCCGCGCTAGTCCCTGCGCGCTAGCCACTCGTCACCTGGCGGCAGATACGAAAACCATTCAATTGGCACATGCCCACGTCATGCCTTTCGTGCATTCGTCAAAAAAACAGCGTGATCACAACGACGTCCGGCAAGAGACATCTCTTGACAAACCACAAGCATGCTTATAGTAAATTCACTTGTAAAGACAAGCTGCCGCCTTTCGATTTCGTCATTCGCTTTGAAACAGTGCGGCGAGTAATGTTTTTGCAGGTTGACTGACGCCCCCAAAAAAGAACGCCCAACGAGGGGAGGACAGCCCGCGCGACGCCTCCGCGCGGGCTGTCTATTTTGCGGGCAATGCCTCACGATCCTGACATCGCTCTTTGCTGTCCAGCAGCGAGCAAGCACAGGGCGTGACCGGCCCCCGATTTCCGGCCATCGATAAGTTGCCGAACGCGACATGTTACGGCGGCGGCGAAGCGCGGCTCCAGTTAGCAAGCAGACGACCGATATTTGGCTGAAGCGATCGGAGGCCTTGCGGCGAGCGACGCGCGGCGGCGGCTTGAGGCGGAAAACGCCCGGCTGAAGAAGCTCGCGCCCGCGCGACCTTCAGATTGAGTTGATGAAATAGATCGCCAAAAAACCGGGGAGCGCGCCGGTCCACCGGCGACACGTGGCGGGTATCGCGGGGAGCGTACGGTCTCGGCGCGGCGGGCCCGCACGCTGTTTTCGCAAGCTGCCGTGCGGTCAAAGTTCAAATCTGAACCGAACTTCGCACCGAGTGCTTTGGCTCTCCGTGCTTGGACCCCGCACAGAATCGCATCTAGCCGAGATTTGCTCGCTTATCGGGGGAGCCTCGCCCTAATGCGTTGAGAAGGTTTCCTTTCATTTCAATCAAGAGTCGGATCAATCGGTCGCAATCGCCTTGTGAGATGCCTTTCAGGGCCTCCTGTCTCGTAAGCGCACCAACGCGTTTCATTTCTTGAAGCAGAGGTCCAACTTTCGCGGTCAAATATAGCTGCCATGCACGACGGTCTCGTAGATGCTGCCGGCGCTCGACCAAGCCGAGCGCCTCTAATTTGTCCAGCATGCGAGTAAGCGTGATCGATTCTATTTCTAGCAACTCAGCCAACGCCCCCTGCTGAATGCCTTCATTGAAGCTCAGATAGGCAAGAACTTGCCACTGAGACCGGGTGAGCCCGAGCTCACGGGCATTTTGTTCGAACCGGGTGCGCATAAGACGAGCAACATCGTGGAGCAAAAACCCCAATGTTTTCTGCAACTCGTCAAATGGCATTTCTCACCATCTATAGATTGATTTATCATAAGCATGCTTATAATAGTGAGACGCAGCAAACGCAAGGCTTGAGGTTCGTTTTTGCATCCTTCAAACGCTACACCCAGGCCCCAAAGGCCGCGAATGCGGTCTCGTTGGGCCGCTCTGTTCATTTGGACAGCTATGGCGGTTGGTATCGCGGCCGCCGGGTATTATTGGTACTCAGTGCGCGCATCCGCGCCGGTCGCTCAAGCGAAACCTGCGCCGCCGGCCCCGGAAGTCGCGGTCCTGACTGCCACACCGCGACCTGTCTCGTTGCCCTTGACCTATGCAGGACGCGTGGCTGGGTTTCGGGAGGTTGAGGTTCGCGCCCAAGTCGGCGGCGTTTTGCGGAAGCGATCCTACGAAGAGGGTGCACGCGTCAGTCCAGGCCAAGTGCTGTTTCGCATCGACCCTGAACCGTATCAGGTCGCTCTTGATAGAGCGAAAGCCCAGCTCGCACAGGCGCAGGCCTCTTTCGTGCAAAGCGATCAAAATTTCAGACGCGTTGAGGAACTGTCCCGCCGTCAAGTCGCTACCGATAAGCAACTCGACGACGCGCGCGCCGCGCGGTCACAATCGGAGGCAACCGTAAAGCTTGCCGAAGCCGAGGTTCGGAGCGCCACTCTCAATCTCGGCTACACGACGGTGTCTGCGCCAGTTGGCGGCACGACCAGCCTGCGTTCGCCGCCAGAGGGTACGCTCATTCTCGCGCAACAAACCCTTCTGACCACGATAACGATCCTGGATCCTGCCTACGTCAATTTTGCCGTTACAGACGATGAATTCAGGTCTTTACGCGAAATGAATCAGAAACGGGAGAAGCCTTTATCGGCAGACGACATCATGGTTGAACTTCGTTACGGCGACGGTTCTCTCTATCCGACGGTCGGCAAGCTCGATGTCACCGCCAGCACCATCGATGCGCAGACTGGAACAATTCATTTTCGAGCACTTTTTCCCAATCCAGATGGTGTTATTTTGCCGGGCCAATTCGTGCGCGTCTCGTTGCGCGGAGTGACCATCGAAAATGCGATCGTTATTCCGCAGAAGGCCGTATTGCAAGGTCCACAGGGACCCTTTGTCTACGTTTCAGAAGAAGAAAAAGCCGAGCGTCGACCCGTGCGCCTCGGGCGCCAGCTGGACGAAGGCTGGATCGTCGAGGACGGGCTTAAAGGCGGAGAGCAAGTCATTATCGAGGGTGTCATGCGCGTGCGTCCAGGTGCCGCGATCCGGCTTGCCCAGGAGGGGGGCAGAGACCACGCCCCTGGTCCGCGGTCAGATCAACGGCGAAAGTCCGGCCAACCATGATTTCTCGCTTTTTTATCGACAGACCGATTTTTGCATCGGTACTTTCTATCGTGATCGTTCTCGCGGGGTTGGTCTCGATACGCGTCTTGCCAATCGCGCAATATCCACAAATCGTGCCCCCAGAAGTCGTGGTTTCTGCGACCTATCCGGGGGCGAACGCACAGACAATTGCAGAGGCCGTCGCCGCGCCGCTTGAACAACAGATCAATGGTGTCGAACGCATGATCTACATGCGCTCGACGTCAACGGACAGCGGAACGATGCGGCTGACCATCACGTTCGAAATCGGAACGAATGCGGATCAGGCCACCATCAACGTCAACAACCGCGTTCAGCGTGCCGCACCTTTGCTGCCGGCCGAGGTCAATCGGCAGGGCGTCACCGTGCAAAAGCGCTCCAGCTCCATCTTACAGTTGCTGACCATGTCATCACCGCAGGGACGGTATGACACCATCTTTATCGGCAATTACGCCCTAGTGAACGTGCTGGACGAGCTTCGTCGTGTGCCGGGGGTCGGAGATGCATCGTTGTTCGGAGCCTCCGACTATTCGATGCGCATTTGGCTGCGACCCGACAAAGTCGCCCAATATGGCCTCACCACAACCGACATCGCCGCATCCATTCGCGAGCAAAATGCCCACTTCGCCGCAGGCCGTTTTGCAGAAGAGCCGCTCAAAGGCCAACAAGCCTTCACGTATTCCGTCACGACGCAAGGCCGCTTCGCTGATCCGCGCGAATTCGAAAACATCATCGTGCGCTCGGACGAAAAGGGCGCGACTTTGCGGTTGAAAGACGTGGCCAGGGTCGAACTTGGCGCATTGAACTATGCCTTTTCGGCCACTTATGACGGCGCACCCACGGTTCCGATCGGAGTCTATCTTCAACCCGATGCGAACGCATTGCAGGTCGCAGCCGCGGTCAAGGAGACGATGGATCGTTTGTCCCAGCGGTTTCCTGAAGGTCTGACCTATGACGTTCCCTTCAATACAACGCGGTTTGTGGAGGTCTCGATTCGCGAGGTAATCAAAACCTTCGTCGAGGCTATCATTCTTGTCGTTCTGGTTGTCTTTCTGTTTTTGCAGAATTTGCGGGCGACGCTCATTCCAATTATAGCGATTCCGGTCTCGATCGTTGGAACCTTTGCCGGAATGTACGCTCTCGGCTTTTCAATCAATCTGTTGACCTTGTTCGGCTTGGTTTTGGCCATTGGCATCGTCGTCGACGACGCCATCGTCGTCTTGGAAAATGTCGAACGCATAATGACAACGGAAGGCAAGCCCCCGCGTCAAGCCGCTATTCAGGCGATGCAGGAGGTCAGCGGCCCGGTGATAGCTATCGTTCTGGTTCTTTGCGCAGTTTTTATCCCCGTATCATTCTTGGGTGGTCTTGCAGGTGAGCTTTATCGCCAATTCGCCGTCACGATCGCAGTATCGGTAATAATTTCCGGCATCGTCGCCTTAACCTTGACACCTGCACTCGCTGCCGCGCTGCTCAAGCCCGCACATGCGGAGCCGATCTTGCCATTCCGGCTGTTCAACCGCGCCTTTTCTTGGATAACACAGCGATATACTGATCTCGTCGCCTTCTTCCTTCGGCACGTCATGGTTTCGCTGCTACTCACAGCGGCCATGTTGGCATCAACATGGTATCTGTTTCAGCGCGTACCAGGCGGGCTCGCGCCTGCCGAAGATCAAGGCTACGTCTTTCTGGTTTCCGCACTCCCTCCTGCTGCGTCGCTTGACCGGACCCGGGACGTAAGTCGTATCGTGACGGACGCTCTTCTCGGCAATCCGGCGGTCGCAAACGTCGTTACGTTTTCCGGATTTGACTTGCTTTCAACCGCGCAAAAGACCAGTTCCGGAATCTCCTTTATCACGCTAAAGGACTGGCATGAGCGCACCGATCCGCGCCAGGATGCCCGGACTCTCGCGCCATCCCTTGCTGCACTCAACGCACGCTTCCGCGATGGCATCGTCATTGGGTTCAATCCGCCACCCATACAAGGGATCAGCACGACAGGAGGATTCGAGCTTTACTTGCAAGATCGATCAGGGCGGTCGCTGGATAATCTCGCTGAAGCCGCCAATAGCCTGGTTCAGGCCGCCAACCAACGACCCGAACTGCGCGGAGTTCGTACAACCTTCAATACGATGGTGCCGCAATATCGAATTTCCGTAGACCGCGACAAGGCAAAAGCTTTGGGCGTGCCGATCAGCACGATATTCGAAACCATGCAGAGCACCTTTGGTAGCTTGTATGTCAATGATTTCACATTGTTCGGTCGCACCTTCCGCGTTAGCCTATCGTCCGAAGGAGAGTTTCGGCAAACCCCTGACGATTTGCGTCACGTCTTTGTTAGGTCCGACAACCGGGCCATGGTTCCGTTGAACACGCTTGTTTCCGTGGAGCGAACGATTGGACCCGATATCGTGGAGCGGTTCAATGTTTTCCCCGCCGCCAAGATTATTGGGGAGCCAGCACCGGGCTATTCCTCCGGCCAAGCAATCGCCGCCATGCAGCAGATTGCCGCAAGTGACCTCTCGTCGGATTACTCGGTTGGATGGATTGGCTCGGCCTATCAGGAGTTAGCGACGGCCGGAACCGGATCTCTCGGATTTCTCTTCGGAATCTTGATGGTCTTCCTGATACTCGCGGCTCAATACGAGCGCTGGTCCCTACCATTTGCAGTGCTCGCGGCTGTACCCTTTGCCGTTTTTGGGGCTGTGCTAGCCATTTTCCTTCGCGGAATCGAAAACGATGTTTACTTTCAGATCGGTCTGGTCACCCTCATTGGCCTCGCGGCGAAAAATGCCATTTTGATCGTTGAGTTCGCGGCGCAGCGCGTGAAGGATGGACTGACCGTCTCGGAAGCCGCGATCGAGGGAGCGCGCCTGCGTTTCAGGCCGATCATCATGACCTCGCTGGCATTCATATTCGGAGTGCTACCTCTTGCGATCAGCACTGGCGCTGGCTCAGCCAGCCGCCATTCAATCGGAACCGGTGTTATCGGGGGCATGCTCGCTGCCACCTTCATTGCCGCTCTGTTTATTCCCGTGTTTTTCAAACTGGCAAGTACGCGGGCAGCAAGCGCACGAAATCGAGCCGACGACAAATCGCAAGCGTATCTCAAACACAACTGAATGGTGTTTATCTCAGTGCGCTGGTTTGAGAGTCCGCAGAAAGCCGCAATCCAGCATCTTACACACTGGACAGAGCTGATCGACGATTTGAGTCGAATGGGCAACGATATTCATGCCCCTCCAGCAACCTGCCGCTGCAACGGTCCGCTCGGTGCGGTCACACGATGCTCGTATCGGTCATAGTTCCGACGCTCAACGAGGTCGGCAACATCGATGCCTTGGTAACTGCGCTGCTCGCGGAAGCCAGCAGTGGCTTGAAATTCGAGATTCTAATAGCCGACGGCGGTTCAACTGACGGCACCGTCGAACTGGTGAGGAAATGGGAGGCTGCGGCCAATGTCCGCCTCGTCGCCGGCGATGGGGAGCGCGGACTTGCTGGCGACGTGCTGACGGCCGCCGCTGCCGCTCGCGGTGATGTCGTAGTCGTCATGGATGCCGACCTCAGCCACCCGCCCGATCGCGTTTGTGCCCTCGTCCAGCCGGTCCTCGACGGATCGAGCGATATGGTCGTGGGTAGCCGTTTTGTGGCAGGCGGCGCGACACCGGGCTGGCCGATTTGGCGGTTCACGCTTTCGCGGCTCGGCAGCCTGCTCGCGTGGCCACTCACCGAAGTCAAAGATACGATGTCCGGCTTCTTCGCCGTGCGCCGTGAGCGGCTGTTGGCGATCGACCCGCAGGCAGCCGGCTTCAAGATCGGGCTGGAGGTCATTGCGCATGGCGGTGGCGCTCTGAGGGTGAGCGAAGTGCCGATCGTCTTTCCCGATCGCATTCACGGCGAGTCCAAGATCGGCAAAGCTCAGATGATGGCTTATCTACGCCGCCTCCTCGTTCTCGCGGGTGGCGCGGTGTCAGCTAGCGGCGCGGCGCGTTTTGCAGCTGTCGGCCTCATCGGCATGTTCGTCGATTTGCTGATGTTTGAGGCGCTATTCGCCGCCAGCGTGCCGCTCATGATTGCTCATGTCGCCAGCTTCTGTGCCGCGACCGTCTCGAACTACTTCCTGAACTCGCGCTGGGCCTTTGCCGAAAGCTGGAGGGCGGACCAGGGGCGCACAAAGCACCATTACAGGCGGTTTCTCACTGTGTGCCTTCTCGCGCTCGCCATTCGTGGCGGCGTGCTGGTCGCTGCGTCGGGCATCTTCGGCATGCAACCGCAACTCGCCATATTCTTCGCCATCGGCACGGCGGCAATCATCAACTATCTCGGCTCTGCTTTCTTTGTCTTTCCGTCCCTCAATCCGCGCGTGCCCTACGATATCCGCTGGCGTGTGACCGCCATTGGTGTCGTTGGTTATGTCGTCGTATTACGTCTGTTGTTCATCGGCTTGGTCGATCTATTACCGCAGGAAGCCTATTATTGGAATTACTCCCAGCACCTCGACTTTGGCTATCTCGATCATCCGCCCATGGTTGCATGGCTAATCTGGGTCGGCACGAGCGTATTCGGTAACAATGAGTTCGGCATCCGGATTGCCGCCTCACTCGGTTGGTTCGCCACCGCTTTCTTCAGCTTTCGCCTCACGCACCATCTGTTCGGCAAGTCGGCGGCCTTCGTAAGTCTGCTGCTGGTCGCCACATTACCATTCTATTTCGCGTCCGGCTTCTTCATGACGCCCGATGCGCCCTTGACGGTGGCTTGGGCCGGGGCTCTTTTTTTCCTAGAGCGTGCTCTCATCGGCAGTCGTCGCAATGCGTGGTGCGGCGTTGGCATCTGCATCGGACTTGGCATGCTCTCGAAGTATACGATCGCCCTTCTGGGGCCGGCGATGCTGCTGTTCATGCTGATCGACAAGCAGGCGCGCGAATGGCTGAAGCGACCCGAACCGTATTTCGCCGCTGTGCTAGCCCTCCTTATCTTCTCGCCGGTTATCTATTGGAATCTCGTGAACGGGTTAGCTTCTTTCGCCTTCCAGAGCACGCGACGCATGGAAGGCATGTTCCAATTCTCGCTTCCAATACTGATTTTTCATGCTTCGGCGCTCCTCACCCCGCCAGGGCTCATTGCCGCGTTGGCTGCGTTATGGGCACAGTGTCGGCGCGCGGCCGCTATTCCGACGGATGACCGACTGCAGCGCATCTCGCGCTTCATCGCGATTTTCACACTGGTTCCGCTCGCGGTGTTCGTTGCTTTCAGCCTGTCGCGCGGCGTGAAGCTGAACTGGACCGGGCCGCTCTGGCTCGCCGTGCTGCCTGCGATGTCGACGGCAATCGTAGCTGTTGCCAGGCGCTCCTCCGCCTTCGAACTCAGAATTCGGCGGGCGTGGGGTGCCACGGTAGCGATCAGTGTCGTCTTTTACGGGATCGCTCTGAACTATCTTGTACTGGGCATCCCGGGGGTCGGCTATGTCGTCAGCCTGCCAGGCACGCCAGTGGCCTGGAGCGAATTCGGACGCGAAGCCGCCACCATCGAGCGCGAGGTGAAACAGGCTACCGGCGCCGAGCCGCTGATGATTGGCTTGGATACCTACAACGTCGCCAGCCAACTCGCCTTCTACGTCAAAGCTAATGGCAAAGGTGTCATGAGCTCGGTGGGACGCGGCATCCTCGGACAGAATAGTCTCATGTACGATTACTGGTTCCGTCCTAGCTCGCTGCACGGCCGGCCGGCTGTCATGTTTGCCTTCAAGCGATATCAGATCGATGACCCGGCGCTCGCCAATCACTTCACCAGTTTAAGTGCCCCAATGGAGCGGGTCGTCACGAAAGGTGGCAAGCCGGCGCGCCGCTTCTACTATCGTATCGGCTACGACTTCCGGGGAGCCGGCACCCGGGCCTCATCGATCAGCGCGCATGCAATTGCGCTCTCGTCACCGCCTTGTCGGTCGCGGTGTTGAGAGTCACCCCCATACCGAACACCTGCACCGGCTCGACACGCACCGCTTACTGCAGGCTGAGCAAGGCCGTGCCTCCGGAGCGAGAGTGAGTCGGCAAGGCGACGAGGGTGATGGTCCACATCGCTCATTCGGAAGTTGGGGGTTCTCTCACCGCCGTATCGGGTAGTAGATCACTTAGCCTCACCCGCTTTCGACCCGCCAGCAAAGACCGCAGCCTAATGCGATGCGACGGTCGAATCGATGGCACGAGATCAACCCAAGACTTCATCGGAGGAGGAGATCGCGCATTTGCGCGATCTTGGATCTTCGAGCGCGGTGGCGAAGCGCGACCGGACACGAGGCAACCCCTCACCGGTTTCGACATCTTCTATTCGCCATACTCGCTTACCGTATCCGGGCCGAGGCGGTGGCGTCCAGAATCTTTCGCACATTGATCAGGCGACGGCTCCGGTTTGCATGATCTGCGGTTGATAGAGGGGTCGCGTGTTCATGTATCGCTTGGTCGACCACGCGGTTCCGGCGAGGTAGCGTAACCGGGCTGCTGCCAGGTTGAGACAGGACTGGCCATCGGGGAACGCACCAACGACACGGGTTCGTCGGCGAATCTCTCGCATGATCCGCTCGAGCGGATTGTTGGTCCTGATCTTTTGCAAGTGGATGTCCGGGAAAGCGTAGTAGCTCATCGAGCGGCCGAGCCGATCGCGCACCCGCGGCGCACGCACCGCCACCTACGCGATCCCGGTCATGATCGCGCGCTCCGGCAGATGCCCTTGCCGCACCACCCGTTGCCGGCCGCCATCGGTGCGCTTGTCGCCATGCTCGGCGAGGAAGCCCGCACCTTGCTCTCGACCGCTTGCGCGAGCAGTCTCCGGGCGCCGGTGCGCAATACTTCGGTCAGCGGATCGGAAATGGTCCCTGGTTGGGCCAACAGGAAACCGTTAGTCTCGGTCACGGCGTATCACCCCTTGGTGGAGAAGTGCAGGCTGTTCTGAGATCGTAATCACCTGACAGTTGGCCACCGAAGAACCGGGCGCGGACCGCAAGAGTCCGAGCGCCCGGTTCCGGTG